>CAZNOX010000001.1:0-147395 GCA_964574875.1 uncultured bacterium
CCGAACCAGACCATGAGGGTGGTGCGGGGAATGGGTGTGGCTGTCATGAGAAGATAGTGGGGAAGAGTCCCCTTGAGCTGGAGGCTTTTCCTCTGGGCGACACCGAACTTGTGCTGTTCGTCGATGACCACCATATCCAGGGCGGAAAACTCCACGGCATCGTAAAGGAGGGCATGGGTGCCGATGATTACCTGCCCCTCGCCCGAAGCGCATCTGGCCAGAGCCGTCTCCTTATCGCTTTTGGTCATCCCTCCGGTGATGAGCACGGTCTCGATCCCCAGGGGGGCAAGGTAGGCGGTGAGGTTGTCATAATGCTGACGCGCCAAAACCCCTGTGGGAGCCATGAAGGCCCCCTGGTGTCCGTTGGAGACGGCGCAATACAGGGCGTAAGCGGCCAAAACCGTCTTTCCGCACCCGACGTCGCCCTGGAGCAGACGGTACATGAGGCGGGAGCCTGTCACATCCCCTTCGATCTCACCCATCACCTTTATCTGGGAGCCGGTGAGGGTAAAGGGAAGGGAGCGAAGAAAGCGCTCGCGCATTTCGGCGCTGATCCGGTAAGGCGTCTTTTCCACAAGGGATTTCTCCTCTTTGCGTTTTTGCATGATGAGGTTGAAAAAGAAGAGTTCGTCGAAGGCCAGACGCCGGCGCGCGTTGACAGCATCCGCCTCTTCAGCGGGAAAATGAAGATCCCGGAAGGCTTTTTTCAATCCGGGATAGGGAAGCGCCTCTTCCAGTTCATGAGGAAAGGTCTCCGTGAAAGCGGCCTCATACTCCTCAAGGACTCCGGCGATGATCTTTCTCAGGGTGGCGTGGGTGATCCCTGCTGTGAGGGGGTAGAGAGGCAGGAGATGGCCGGGGAGAGCGCTTGACTCGTCCCAGGGCGTGATATCCGGATGGGTGAGTTGGGGTATTCCACGGAAATATTCGGCTTTGCCGAAGACCAGGTACTCCTGGTGAGGCTTGAGCAGCGTGCGCAGATAGCGGGGAAAGGTGAACCAGACAAGGTCGATCTGTCCTGTGTCATCATAAGCCTCGGCGCGGACGATCCTGCGGCCGGCTCGTGAGCGCATCTCGCGTATGGCGCCCAGGCGGACGATGAACGATTGAGCCTTCTCAGGATCGATTTCAGCCAGGGGCGAAACAGTCCGGCGGTCCTGATACGCCACCGGGCGGTGGAAAAGAAGGCTTCCGGCATCTTCGATTCCCAACCGAAGGAGTTTTTCGGCGTTTTTCGGGCCCACGCCCTTGAGAAAACGCACGGGGACCTTCTGAAGGTCCCAGATCTCTTTTATTGGGCCCGGGCCACTCGGATGACCAACGCTCCGCCGCTCCATCTCAGGATGAGCCTTTCTCCGGTATATGAAAATTCAAGGGGGCGTCCCCCGTCCACATGAGTGAGATAGCGGGACCCGTCCCGGTCCGCCTGGAAAAGTGTCAGCCGCTTTCCCTCAAGCTCCCATCGGAACGCCGTCTCTCCCAGACTGATCTCTTTTTCTGCAAGGGGCTCTCCGGGGGCAGCTGATGCCGTGGGGACAAGAGTCTTCCCGTCCAGGCGGTAGGTGAGACGTTCTCCCCGCCCGTCGAGAGAGATGAGGCCATCGGAGACCGTGAGGATATACGCGGGAAGCAGCCTGTTTTTGACAGGCTCTTTTTCCAGAAGAGCGATGCGTTCCCCCTTCTTATCCACCACTTCCAGCATCTCCCGGTCCATCCGTCGGTAGACGGCGATGTGATTGCCTGCGGGAAAGGCCGAGACACAAAAACCGTTGATGATCTTCTCAAAGCGGAAAGAGCCCTCCTCAGGGACACCGCGGTAGAGGGACCCCAGACTGATGTAGTAGAGCTCCCCTTCTCCCAGGGTGAAGAAGGTCACGTTATTGTCCGCGCTCAGAGATGTCACCGTGTCATCGGCAAGAGAAAAGCGCTTGAGCGTCCCGGCGTTCATCCAATGGTGTGGAGCGATAAAGTTGTCATATTCGATAAAATAGAGATTTTCTCCCAGGGGCCCCCACTGAAGCCGCCCCTTCGGGGCTCCCGTCATCCGCTTGACCGGCTCCTCTCCCCTGTAGACGGTGATCTCGTCTCCCTTGAGGAGGGCCAGGGTCTCGGCCGGGCCGGGAGCCACACTTCCCTCGAGGGCGAGGATGCTCTCCACGCGCCACACTCCCCCGCCGGGCCTCTCTTCTGCACCAAGGGCTCCTTTCCGGGGAAGGACTGAGCAGGAGACGCCCAGGGCCCCCAGGAGGAGAAAGAGGAGAAGAGGCTTAAAAGAGGACTTCATTCTCATCATCATAGGTATTCAGCGTGGATATGATCTCCGCCTTTGTCTGGAGAGACATGATCTTGATGTCGTGATGGTGGAACTCGGCATTGTAGCTGAGATAGACCTTCCTTTTGAACTTTTTCTGCAGGTCTTCAAGGGCATCACGGTATTCGCTGATCATGGAGTAGAAGATCTCCTGATTGAGGATCACGAGAAACTCCGTCTCGTTGGTGAGCCAGAACGCTTTTTTCAGTGTCCTGAGCAGGTTGAAGGCCAGTGTGGAGGTGGAGTAGATGATCCCTGTGCCGCCGCAGTAGGGGCATGACTGAGTGAGCTGGTTTTTCAGGCTGCGCCGGACGCGTTTCCGGCTCATCTCCACCAGCCCCAGGTTGGAGATGGGATAGATGTTGGTCTGGGCTTTGTCCCGTTTCAAATTGGCCTTGAGAGTCTCAAAGACCTTGTTGCGGTGGTCTTCGCGCTCCATATCGATAAAGTCGATGATGATGATCCCCCCGATGTCGCGCAGACGCAGCTGTCGGGGGATCTCTTCGGCCGCCTTCATGTTGGTCTGAAAGACCGTCTCCTCCTGGCTTTTCCTGCCCACGAAATGTCCCGTGTTGATGTCGATGGCCACCAGGGCTTCGGCCTCGTCGAAGACCAGTGTCCCTCCGCCGTCCAGGTGGACCACTTTGCTGATCCCCTTTTCCAGGGCCTCTTCGATGCCGTAGGATTCAAAGACGGGGATCTCTTCCCTGTAATGGATGATCTTTGTCTTGATATTCTTGATGTTTTTGAAGATCTTTTTGATATCCGTGTAGCGCTTGTTGTCATCCACCACGATGGTCTCGATGCCTTCAGCCAGGGTGTCCCTGATGATCTTCTCCGAAGGCTCCAGGTCGCGGTAGATCATGGCCGGCTTGTTTCCTTTTTGATACTTGGACTGGATCTCTTTCCAGATATTGACCAGCATGCGGATCTCATTGACGATGACCTTTTCCGGCCAGTCTTCACACGAGGTCCTCAGGATGAGCCCCATGCCCTCGGGAACGTTCTTTTTGGCCAGTTCGTAGAGGACTTTCCGTTTATCCTTGTTCCTGATCTTCCGGGAGACCCCGATACTGGGTGACTGGGGCATGAGCACGGCAAAATTCCCCGGGATGGAGACATTGGTGGTGACTTTGGGGCCCTTGGTCCCGATCTCCTCTTTCAGGACCTGGATCATGATCTTCTGGTTGGGTTTGAGGATGTCTTCGATCCGGTGGCGGGTGACTTTGCCGATCTGGGCTTCGGTGTTGAAGCTGTCCACTTCGTCTGCGTCAATATCGATATTTTCGATGTCGTTGATATTGAGAAAGGCGTTCTTGGGACGGCCGATATTCACAAAAGCCGACTGGATCCCGGGCAGGATGTTCTGGACATACCCCAGATAGATATCCCCCACCAGGCTCTTGTCCACATTGATGTTCACAAAAAATTCGACGAGTTTCTCGTCTTCAAGGAGGGCGATGCGTTCCTGCCCCCGCTCCACGTTAATGACGATTGATTTCTTCATAGGTCTCTCCTTTATGAAAACCGATTCTTATGATGTCGTTCAAAGGATAGGGTTTCTCCTCTCCTTCCAGCAAATAGGTGATCACTTTCTTCAGGGAGGCTTCCCTGTTGTCATAGGTGACAATGAGGCGGCCCTCATCCCTGACTTTTTCTCTTAACCCTTTGATTGTAACATATTTTTCTTTTTTTTCATCAAAATAAACCCATTCCTGTGCCGAAAAACGCTCGATCCGGCGCTCTGTGGCACAGACGGACACTGTTTCCAGGACAAAATCGCTTGCTTTCGTTCCCCCGGACGTCTCCTCCACCCGGGTGATCTCCATCCCTTCGGGGAAGAATGGCGAGAGGGTTCCGGCGTCCAGGCCGAGCGGAGAAACAAGTTCTGCTTCGAAAAAGTCGTTCTCCACGGCGATCCCCAGCGGCGCCGGCTGACAGAAAGAAAGACGGGGACGGGGAGAAAACCCTTCGGAAAAGAGCATGGGAAGCTGAGCCCTCATGAGTGAGGCCTGGATCACATGGATGAGGTCCTTCTGAGAGAGAAACCGCAAGTTCCCCTGCCTTTTGAACCAAAAACGGTATTTCAGGCGCGCTTCGCTCATCTCTTCAGGCACCGGGGGAGAGCTCCTCACCGGCTCTTCAGAGAGAGGCCCGGCCTCGCGCACACGGATCTCTCCGTCACAGACACCGCACTTGCGGCACTCTTCTGTACAGGGGGATGTGGTCTCCTGTCTGTATGCTTTTCGGCGCTCTTCTGCAAGATAAGCCTTTTTCACACCGATATCGATGACATCCCAGGGAAGCGGAGCTTCCGGGGAGAGTTCCGCCATCTCCTCATCCACCCGGACAAAACGCTCCACGAGGCTTTTCCATGTCTCCTTTTGAAAATACTCATCCCATCCGTCGAGATAGGCCCCCTCCTCCAGAGCCGCGTCCAGGAGCGGAGCCAGGTGGCGCCCGCCCCGGGAAAAGAGCCCTTCCAGAAGGGCTGTGAGAGGGCTTCGCCAGCTCACCCTGGCTTTGCGGTCGATGCGGTTGTAGACGTATGAGGTCCGGCGGGAAAGCTCTTCCCCGCAGAGGGGCTTTTCCCACTGGAATGGCGTGTGGGGTTTGGGGACAAAGACAGAAAGTGAGACACGCACAGCCCACTTCTCACGCACAAGCCTGTTGACCAGCTCCACGATCCCGTCCAGGTCCTCGTCGGTCTCTGTGGGCAGGCCCATCATAAAATAGAGTTTGACCGACCTCCAGCCCAGGGACCGGGCCTTGGCCAGGGAAGAGCGGATATCCTCTTCGGTGATATTTTTGTTGATGACATCCCGCAGGCGCTGGGTCCCCGCTTCAGGGGCCAGGGTGAGCCCCCCTCTCTTGACAGAGCTGATCTCTCTGAGAAGGGCTTCATCCAGGGAGTCCAGCCGAGATGAGGGGATCTCCGTTGCGATATGGCGGGGCTGGGTATAGTCCCGGAGAGAGCGGGCCAGGGGAAGGATCTCCGAGTAATCCGAAGTGGAGAGAGAAGCCAGGGAGATGGCTGAAAATCCCGTAGAGGTGAGGAGGGAGACAGCTGCCTCACAGAGCCCGGCGGCCTGACGCTCCCGCTTGGGACGATAGAAAAATCCGGCATGACAGAACCGGCAGCCGCGCGAACACCCTCTCATGACCTCGAGGCTGATCCGGTGATGGACGATCTCCGTATGGGGGACAGGGACACTCTCCGGGACGGGAAACGCATCCAGGTCGGCAATACGGCGGGTGACCATAGCCGGGATGGTGCTCTCCAGAGGCTTCAGTGTGTAAAACCGTCCCTCTTCCCCTGTTCTCTTATAGAGCAGCGGAGCATAGGCTCCCCCAACCGTGGAGGCCACCTCTCTGATGATCTCCATGCGGCTTCGTTTTTCCCGCCGCCCTTTCCGGATGATCTCCAGAGCTTCGGGGAAAGATTCTTCGGCATCGCCGATGAAAAAGAGGTCGATGAATTCGGCCAGGGGCTCGGGATTGGAGGCCACGGGGCCTCCTGCAGCGATGATAGGCTCCTCCTCTCCCCGCAGAGCGCTTCTCACGGTGATATGACTCATCTTCAGCATGGCCAGAAGCGTGGTGAAACTGAGCTCATACTGCAGGGAAAAACCCACCACGTGGAAATCACGGAGAAACCTTCGGCTCTCCAGGGCAAACAGGGCGATCCCCTTCTCTTCCATGAGGGTTTTCATATCGGGATAGGGAGCGAAGACGCGGTCGCACATGAACCCCTCCCGCTCGTTGAGCAGGGCATAGAGGATCTTGAGTCCCAGGTGGCTCATCCCCACTTCATAAGTATCGGGAAAGGCCAGGGCCACGTTGATCCCCTCATCCGGGGACTCAAAAAAAGGTTTATTCGCAGAGAGATGCTCTCCGCCCAGGTAGCGCAAAGGTTTCTGGACAGCGAGGATCTCCTTTTCCAGGAAGGAATCAACTTGAGGGTTCAGAGTCATGGAGGAGCCTTTCCAGTTCTTTTTTCACATAATGCAGGGTGTCTTTCAGGAGCATCTCTTCCAGGGGGAGCTTGCCTTGTTTCGCTTCAAGCTGTTTCCTGGCTCCTTCAATGGTAAACTTCTCCTCATAGAGAAGAAACTTGATCTTGAGCAGGGTCTTGATGTCGTTGACCGTGTAGACACGCTGCCCGCCGGGAGTCTTGGCCGGAGAGAGGGGAAACTCCGACTCCCAGAACCGCAGGACAGAGGTCCGCACGCCCAGAAGCGACGCCACTTCGCTGATCTTGTAATACTTTTTCTTATACTTTATTTTCCGTTCCATGACAGATCCTGACAATATTTTTCCAGTGGCGGAGGATCACGAGAAGGACCATGGCCGCCAGGAAAATATTGATCTCCCTCTTCTCCGGGTAGAGGAAAAAAGAAAGAAGCGAGGCCGAGACAGCGGCGATGATGGTCCCCAGGGAGACCATGCGGCTCACCTTGACGATGACCACCCAGATGACCATGGCCGCGAGAGCCCCCAGCGGAGAGAGAGCCGTCACCACGCCCAGCCCGGTGGCTGCCCCCTTCCCTCCTTTGAAGCGGAGGAAACAGGTGAACATATGCCCCAGGAGGACAAAGAGCGCACCGGTGATCACGGCAAGGCTCCCCTCTTTGAGAGCCGGAGCCAGCCAGAAGACCACGGCAAAGCCTTTGAAAAAATCCAGAAGGAAGGTGACCACGGCCAGGGGAAGGCCCACGATACGGTAGGCGTTGGTGGCCCCCACGTTGCCGCTTCCGTGCTGCCGGATATCCTTTCCCGAAACGAGTTTCACGATAATGTAAGCAAAGGGAAGGGACCCGATGAGGTAAGCTGAGATCGCGATGAGGATTATCTCCATAAATCCTGGCCTCCTTTAGCGTTTGGAATCGCTTGCGCGGAATTCGATCTTGATGTCCGACCCGTGGAACCCGTACCGGGCGCGCAGCTCGTTTTTCAGGTAGCGTTCATAGGAAAAATGGACGAGTTCAGGGGCATTGGAAAAGACGAGAAACCGTAAGGGGCTCTGCCCCACCTGGGTCATGTATTTGAGCGTGACCCGCCGGCGCTTCCGGATGGGATGGGCCTTTTTATTCACGGCATCACGCAGAAACTTGTTGATCTCCGATGTGGGGATCTTCTGCATGGAGCTCCGGTAGATCTCTGTGGCGGTGTCGATGAGTTTGAAGAGGTTCTTCTTTTCCAGGGCGGAGACAAAGAGGACAGGAGCATAGTTGAGGAAAGGCGCCTGGCGACGGATCTCCGATTCCACTTTGAGATAGGTCTTGTCGTCCTTTTCCACGGCGTCCCACTTGTTCACCGCCAGGATGACTCCCACACCCCGCTCGTGGGCATAGCCGCAGATCTTCTCGTCCTGCTCGGTGAAACCTTCATGCCCGTCCACGAGAAAAAGGATCACATGCGCCCGGTCGATATTCTTCAGAGCGCGCATGACCATATAGCTCTCCATCTTTTCGTCCACTTTGCTTTTGCGGCGGATCCCCGCCGTATCGATGAGGAGGTAGGGCTGCTTGTTGCGCATGAATTCGGCATCGATGGCATCCCTCGTGGTCCCCGCCACCTGGCTCACCACGCTGCGCTCTTCACCGAGAAACGCATTGAGCATGGTGGATTTGCCCACATTGGGCCGGCCCACGATGGCCAGGCGGATGACATCGTCCTCCCTGGTCTGGAGAGTCTCGGCTTTGACAGGGAGCATCTCCAGGATGAGGTCCATGAGATCGGCAAAGCCGTCTCCGTAGGCCGCTGACAAGGGAAGGACATGCTCAAACCCGAGCTCATAGAGATCGTGAAAGTAGGTGAAGTCGTCCTTCTTTTCACTTTTGTTTTTGATGACGATGACCTTTTTCTTTTTTTTACGCAGAATATCGGCAATGGCGTAATCATCGGGAAGAAGCCCGGCTTTTCCATCCACCATAAAGAGGATCAGATCCCCCTCGTTCATGGCGATCTCGGCGTTTTCCGCCAGATGACGGGCAAACATATCTTCATCCTGCATCACCAGCCCCGCGGTATCGATGAGCCCGAACCAGGTCTCCTCCCAGTTGGCGTGGGCATAGAGGCGGTCCCGGGTGACTCCCGGCTGATCGTCGATGATGGATTTCTTCTCCCGGATGATCCGGTTGAAGAGGGTGGATTTGCCCACATTGGGACGGCCCACGATGGCCACGTATGATAACGGCTTCTTGTCTTTCATGCTCTGATCAATCCTTTCGCAGTGGCAGGAACGATTTTGATTTTTTTCTTATATTTGAGAATAGCTTTTTTTGGCCATCCGTCAAGGGTCAGCCCGTCTTCATTGAAGATTATATCCGGAACAAGGATCTTGTCGTAATCGTCGGCCACCCTGCAGGCGGCTCTCATCACGTCCTCGCCGCTCAGAAGTCCGGTGACCGTGACATGGGGCCCAAGCAGGGTGTTTTCCACCGGGATCAGGTCCCGGCTGATCCCCATACCGGCCAGGGTCCGTGTGAAATCCTCCAGGATCCGGGCTCCGTCCACACCGGTGAGGACCGCTGTCCTGGCCTTATCGCGTCTCTTCACTCCAGGAAGAAGCGCTTCAAACTCCTCTTTGAAGTGCGCATAGAGCCCCACGCCGTTGTCCAGGAGGTCCTCGCGGTATTGCAGGCTGAACGGTTCTCCGGCGATGAGGGCGAATTCGTCTGTGGCCCAGAGAAGCGGCATCTCCCCTTTCCGGCCGAGGCTCTTCTCCCTGGCATCCAAAAGCCGGAGGACGCTCCCGGCTTCGATGCGAGTAAAGGGCCTCAGAGGAGCCAGCCCCTCGCGATGCCCGGTGAGCCCCACAGGGACCAGGGTGATGGAGAGAAGCCCTTCAGCGCGTTCTGTGAGAAAGTCCAGGGTCTTTTCCAGTTCCCCCCCGTCGTTCACACCGGGAACGAGCACTATCTGGGTATGCATCTTGATCCCCGAGGCGATGAGCCGGTCAAAGGCCCGGGTGAAGTCGAAGTCGTGGCGGCATCGCATGAGGCGTGCGCGCACCTGTGGTGTCACCGCCTGGACAGAGACATAGAGGGGTGAAAGATGGAGCCGCTCCATGCGTTGAAAATCCTCTTCTGTCAGGTTGGTGAGGGTGATGTAGGCGCCGTGGAGAAACGAGAGACGGTAGTCGTCATCTTTGAGGTAGAGCGGAGAGCGAAGCCCCCGGGGAAGCTGGGAGACAAAGCAGAAGGTGCAGTCATTATTGCAGGGACGGATCCGGAACTCTTCAAACGTCAGGTCCCCGTTCTCATAAAAAAAGGAGAGGGTCCCCTTCCCCTCCACGGAGAGGGCCACCTCTTCACCGTCAAAAAAGAGAAAATCAAGAAAATCGACGGCAGGATAGCCGTTGACGGTGAGGATCCTGTCTCCGGAACGTAAACCCGCCCGGTAGGCCCCTGTTCTCTTTCTGACGCCGATGATGGTCATAACTCCCCTTCTGTGTGATGGAAGTGTACAGTATCCTGTGGGATTTCACAAGGTCTTTCACAGGCATGGCCTTCTGCGCTCTTCAGGCTTTCCGAGATCTCCGCCTGCCTTTCCCAGTTGCCGTAAAAGGGAAAACGGGCCATGATCTTTTTCAGCGCGCTTCTCTTCTCCTCTGTGAGGGGGACAGGGCTCTCCTTGCCCAGGGGGGTTCCCGGAAGAGGAAGGAAAAAGTGGGCATGGATGGCTGCTCCTGCTCCTCCGATCTCTTCCATGAAGGCCAGGGTATCCCGGAACTCCTCCTCTGTCTCATGCGGGAACCCCAGGATGAAGTCCACATCCATGCGGAACCCCTTTTTGACACCCAGGCGGACAGCTCTGAGGACATGGTCCAGGGTGTGCCCCCTGTGCAAAGAGGCCAGGCGCTGAGCATTCCCTGTCTGAGCTCCCATGACAAGGCGCCTGTTGTCGGCAAGTTCGAGGATGAGGTCGAACGCCTCTTCTGTGGCCTGTTCCGGGCGGAGTTCTGAAGGGAAAAAGCCGAATCCCAGCCGGTCTTCCTTGCGGAGGACTTTGCGTGACTCCCTGAGGAGTTCTTCAATCCGATCAAAACGGACCTCCCCGCTTGTCTGAGCGCCGTAGGAGAAGGCGCTGGGCGTGATGAAGCGCACATGGGCGGGACGGTTGCGCTGACGGATATAGAGGGTCAGGGCTTCGATGATCTTCTCCAGGCTTCGGTGCCGGACAGGGCCCTCAAAAAGTGACGGGGTCTGGCAGTAGGCGCAGTGATGGAAACAGCCCCGTGTGATCTCCAGGGCGTTGTAGAGACGATGGTTCGGAGCGTAGGGAGCAAAGTCATCCAGGGACGAGACCGCCGGGGGAAACGCGGTCATTCTGTCTCCCTCTCTCACACAGCTTCCGGGGATTGCGGCGATAGTCTGACGGTCACGCAGAGCCTGGGCCACGAGGATGAGGGGAGCCTCTCCGTCTCCGCGGACCGCCATGTCAAAGCCCCTGTTCAGAGTCTCCCGGGGAGCCCCCGTGGGATGGGGCCCTCCGCAAAAGATGAAAAGTTGTGGGCCGAACTCATGGCGGAGGCGTGAGACGAAAGAGAACGCTTGTCTCTTCTCATGGGTCATGAACGAGATCCCCACAGCACACGGGTCGTGGCTGCTGATGAACCGGCGCAGCTCCGGAGTGACCTCAAAAGCGCCTAGAGCAAAGCCTGTCTCCGGGCAGGTGTCAAGCCCCCTCTCCTCCAGGGCGCCCATGAGAGCTGTGATGCTGTGGCGCCCCGAGGGGCCGCCGTGAAGAAAGAGCCCGCTACCCCTGCCCATGGAAAGTCCCGCTTTGGATCTTTCGGCGGAAGAGAGCGAACATCCCGTAGATCACGGAAAAGGAGAGGATGTCAGCCAGGGGGAAAGAGACCCAGACTCCGCTGATCCCCCAGAGGGATGACAGGACGATGAGAAGAGGGATGAGGATGATGATCTGCCTCAGCAGGGAGATGAAAACAGCGGGACGCACATGGCCCATGGCCTGGTAGAGGGTGGAGACGATCACCTGAAAGCCCACCAGGGGAAACATGGCTGTAAAGAGCCTCATGGTGACAGCGGTGCTCCTGACAAAGGCCCGGTCGGCTGAAAAGAGAGAGAGGAGTGTCCGCGGGAAAAACTCGCCCAGGACAAACCCCATGGCCGTGACGCCCGTGGCGATGAAAATCGCCAGGGTCACGGACCGGAGGACCTTGTCCAGACGTCCGGCTCCGTAGTTGAACCCGATGATGGGCTGAAGCCCCTGGGCCAGGCCGAAGACGGGCATGAGCACAAGCATCATGGTCCGGTTGATCACGGCAAAGGCGGCCACGTCTGTCTCGCTTCCCATCTTCACCAGGATATTGTTCACCACGATGAGAAGGACGCTGGCTGCCGACTGCCTGAAGAGGGATGACAGCCCCACACTCATGATCCGGAAAAGGATCCCACCCCGGGGGAGAAGGTCACGGGTTTCGGGACGCACCAGGCCGTAACGCGGCCTGAAGTAGATGGCCAGGATGTAGAGAGCGCTGAAGAACCGGGCGATGACCGTGGCCCAGGCGGCTCCTGCTGTTCCCATGCGAAAGCCGAAGATGAAGACCGGGTCCAGAATGATATTGGAGACCACGCCGATGAGCATGGAGATCATGGCTTCCCGGGCATAGCCCTGGGCGCGCAGAATATTGTTCATGATCATGGAAAAGACGGTGAAGACTGTCCCGCCGAGGATCACAGAGAGATAGTCGTCGGTAAAGGGGACCACGTCCCCAGTGGCTCCGAAAAGGGAGATGAGTTCGCTTTTGAAGAAAAAGCCCGCTCCGGTGAGGAGCGGAGCCATGATAAGAAAGGCCAGCCAGACATTGCCCATGATCCCGCGCGCTTTGTCCCGGTCTCTCTCCCCCAGGGCGATGGAGATGAGGGCTCCCCCTCCGATACCCACAAATTGGGAGAGGGCCAGATAGGCCATCTGAAGGGGAAAGACAAGGGAGACTCCCGCCAGCCCCAGTGTTCCCACGCCCCGGCCCACGAAAGCCGCATCCACCACGTTGTAGAGGGCATTGACCGACATGGCCACAATAGCGGGAAGAGACATCTGCCCCAGAAGGCGCAGCAGGTTGTCATCAGCAAGGTTCGGTTTTTTCGATTGCATGGGATCTTTCAGAGGCGGGCGCCCCGTGTTCTCCGGAACGCCCGGCCTTTTTCTATTTCAGTTTTTCCTTGAGTTTGGCCAGCATGTCTCCTGTCATGTCTGCCAGGGTGTAGCCGGGTTTCCATCCCCATTCGCTGCGGGCGCAGCTGTCATCCATGGAGTTGGGCCAGGAGTTGGCGATCTTCACCAGTGTGGGGTTGATATCATAACTCAATGTGAACTCCGGAATATGTTTTTTGATCTCCGCAGCGAGGATCTCGGGATCGAAACTCATGGCGGTGACGTTAAAGGAGTTGCGGTGCTCTAATCGCGAGGGGTCGGCTTCCATGATCTGGATGGCCGCTTTGACGGCATCGGGCATATACATCATATCCAGGAAGGTCCCTCCCGGGAGAGGACAGGTATATTTTTTGGCTTTAATGGCTTCATAAAAGATCTCCACGGCGTAGTCTGTGGTCCCCCCTCCGGGGAGGGTCTTGTAAGAGATGAGCCCCGGGAAACGGACGCTCCTGGTATCCACGCCGTATTTGAGGTAATAGTAGTCGCTGAGCATCTCTCCGGCGACTTTGCTGATCCCGTAGATGGTGGTGGGACGCATGACCGTGTCCTGGGGCGTATGGTCAGGGGGAGTGGACGGGCCGAAGGCGCCGATGGAGCTGGGGGTGAAGATGGCGCATTTGTGCTCCCGCGCGATCTCCAGGACATTCATGAGTCCCCCGATATTGATCTCCCAGGCAAACTGGGGTTTCTGCTCCCCCACAGCCGAGAGGAGAGCCACCAGGTTATAGATGGTATCGATGTTGTATTTTTTGATCACAGCCACGATCTTTTCCGTATCACGGATATCCAGGTACTCGTAAGGGCCGCTCTCTTTGAGTTCGCAGGAGACATTCAGGTTGATGTCGCCTCCCACCACATGGGAATCGCCGTAGATCGCCCTCAGCTCACTCACCAGTTCCGAACCGATCTGTCCCGATGCGCCTAAAACAAGAATGTTTTTCATATTGTCCTCCGTTTTTTCTTATCCCTAATCGATATATTCAACGTCAATTCCGTTTTTTTCCAGCAATTCGGCTGTGACCCCGCCCTCTCCGCATGACGGGCTTCCCCCTTTGAGAAGAGCGTGTGTGATCCCCCTTTTGAGGCAGTACTCCAGGACAGCCCGGGCTCCCCGTTGAAACGCGTGTGTCACATCTTCTTTGGAATAGAGACGGATGACACGCCCCGTCCCGTCCTGTTCGGCGGGTTCCCGCGGTGTGGCAAATCCGGCCATCTGCTCGGGGCAGAGAGGGACACAGGCCACAATATCGTCCAGGTCTCTCCTGTTTTTATCTGTCCCGTCGTAACGGCACGGGAGTCCCATGAGACAAGCGCTGACAAGAACGGCTTTTGATTTCATTTTTTGACGAGTTTGACCTTGATCGCCGGTTTCCCGGAATCGCTTTTGCCCACCTGAACGGTCACCTTGTAATCTTTTCCGGCTTTCTGTTTCGCCGCCTCGATCTGTTCCCGGACGGATTGTTTGAGAAGAGCCCGTTTGGTCTCGTCACGGACGATCTGGGAAAGAGCCGAATCGAGTTTGCTGTCCAGAGGGTCTGTCTTGCTGCGTGATGTGACCTTTTCAGCCACACTCTGCCCTGTCTTCACCACTTTTCCGCTTTCTTCATCCACGGCAAAGGAGCCCGGGGGGCGGTAGAGGGCCTGGTTGATCTGATTTTCAAAATAGCCTTCCTTGGCTCTGTAGACGTAGACGAAGTTTTCAAAGGGGAACTTTACACTCGTGGGCATCTGTCCCACTTTCGAGGTGAATTCCTGGATACGCTGTTCGATCATGCTCTGGATCTCCCTGATCACGCGGACATGATAGGATTTTCTGTGAAACGGGGCATTGAAGAGCTCTTTGATCTCGTCTTCGAGTTCCTTGAGTTTATGCTCAAGTTTTTTGATGTCATTATAGGTGACTTTGACCGCCAATGTCTACTCCCCTTTGAGGTCATGTCCGCACTGGGGACAGAACTTGTTGTCGGATGAAAGCGCAGCTCCGCAGGAAGGACACGTCTTTTTCTGGATGACTTCCCCGCAGGAGGGGCAGAATTTGGCTCCCAGGGGAACAGGCTGTCCGCAGGAGGGGCAGTTCTCCCCGGAGCGGTTTACCGCCATGATCTTTTCTCCGCAGGCGGAGCAGAACTTCGCGCCCACCTCGTTCATGGCCCCGCAGAAGGGACAGGGGATCTTTTCCTGTCCGGGAGCCACCCGTCCGTCTCCCACCATTCCCGGGAGAAGAAAACCCAGTCCGGCGCCGATGCCCAGCCCCATGCCTTCTGAAGCTCCGCCTTCCCCTTTGAGGGCGGCATCCCCCATGGCACGGGCCGCTTTGAACTGAAGATAGTCTTTTGTATCGGAAAAGAGCCCCATACCCGAGCGCTCGTCGATCATCTGCTGGACCTCTTCAGGGGGGTTGATGCTGCTGATGGCAAAATCCTTGAGCTCGATGCCGTACTGTTTGAAATCTTCCAGCACCCGCTCGCGGGCCTGGCGGGACAATTCGTCGAACTGCGCGGGCAGATCGAAGACAGAGGTGACACTCTCCCCTAACAGATCAGTGATCCGTGAAGCGATGAGGTCCCGGAAAAAATCCTCCAGGGGACGGGTCTCGTAAAGCCCCCTGGCCCCCACGATGTTGTTGACAAAGACGATGGGCTGGATGATACGGATGGAGTAGATGCCGAAGGCGCGGAGATTGACCACGCCCAGGTCCCGGTCTTTGAGGGCGATGGGGTTTTTGGTCCCCCACTTCATATTCAGAAAGACTTTGGCATTGACGAAGACGACTTCCGCCCTGAAGGGAGACTTGAATCCGAAGGGAAGAGAAAGAGCTTTTGTCAGGACCGGAAGGTTCGCCGTGGTGACCGTGTGGCGCCCGGGCCCGAAGACATCAAGGGCTTTCCCGTCACGGAAAAAGACAGCGCGCTGATGGTCGCGGACGATGAGCTGGGCCCCGATCTTGATGGGCAGCGAACCCTCTTCCGGGATCCGCTTGACGATCTCGTTTTCAGAGCTGTCGGTCACTTCCAGGACTTCAATAAATTCTGACATAATCTCTCCTGTCGTTTGATGAGCCCTCGAAAAGGGGTCATCCTGCAACTCTCCCGGGAGACGTTGCCTGGGCCTTTCTCAGAAACTCTTTTCTCCGTCCATTATACTGAAAACTTTCCTTCTGTCAATTTCATCAATAGTCGTAGAGGCTGTTTCCCACGAACTCACGGATAATGGATGTCTTGGGGGTAAAGTACGGGTCGATCTCGCTGATAAGGTTCAGGAGCGTGAGGAGTTCAGAGGCTTTAGCGAATTCGGGCTCCTGCGGGGGGACCTCTTTGAGGAGCTTCACAGCGAACTTTTTCAAAACACAGAGCTCATAGGGAAGTGAGGAGTTGAACATCACGTCTGCCGTCTCCTGATACGGGAAGATATACCGGTCCTCCCCGGCGCGCACCTTTGTCCACATCCTGAGGGTATCCAGGGCGGAGTGCCCACGGAACTGGGCATCACGCACCAGCCTCCGGACAAGACGGACATCGGTGGTCTTGATGCGGTTGAACGAGTCCATATTCAGCTGTGTGAGAGCGCTCACGTAGATCTTGAACTTCAGGTTGTCGGGGATGGCTTCGGTGAGCTTGGGATTCAGCCCGTGGATCCCTTCGACGATGATGGGCTGATTGTAATTCAGTTTGAGTTTTTCCCCCTCCTGGCGTGTCCCTGTCAAAAAGTCATATTTGGGCAGGGTGACTTCGTGGCCTTCCATGAGGAGAAGGAGGTGCTCATTGAAAAGAGCGATATCAATGGCCTCGACGCATTCAAAATCCATCTCCCCTTTTTCGTTGCGGGGGGTCTCTTTCCAGGGGAGAAAATAGTCATCCATTCCGATGGCCACAGGTTCGATCCCCCAGGATTTGATGGATGTGGCCAGTCGTTTTGAAAAGGTCGTCTTCCCCGAAGAGGAGGGCCCCGCGATGAGGATCAGGCGGCTGTGCCCGTCAAGCTTGATGATCTCTTCGGCGATCCTGATGATGTGCTTCTCCTGCATGGCTTCGGAGACAAGGATCATCTCCCGGTACTTCTCCTCTTCGATAAGCCCGTTGAGCGACGTGATGAATTCCATGTGGAGGATCTCCGCCCAGTGTTTGAACTCCTGATGGATCCTGAAGAGTTTCTTCTGTTCCTGGAAAGGAGCCAGCGCGGCGTGGTCGGTGATCAGGGGCATCCGGATGATGAGCCCGGGAGGATAGTAGAGGAGGTCGAAGACCTTGAGGTACGATGTGGACGGGACAGTCTTGAAGAGCCCGTAGTCATAGACTTTCTCGTCAAGAGTCACCAGCGACTGACACTCCAGCTGTTCAAAGAGCTCAAGCTTGTCTTCGTCTTCGTCTTTTCTCAATTTGGAGAGCATCTCTTTTCGGGGGAGGTCCCGATAGAGGGTAAAGGGAAGGTCCGCTTCTGCAAGCTCTTCCATCTTCTCTTTGATCCGGGCCACATGTTCCATCTTGAGGATGGGGAATGAGCGGTCGGACAGGGTGAAGTAGAGCCCGGTATCAATGGTATGCTCCACATTGATCTCGGCGTGGGGATAGAGTGTCCTCACAGCAGCAGCGAAGAGAAGGATCAGGCTCTTTTCGTAAAAAGCATGGCCCCGGGGTGTATCCAGGTAGATGGGGGAACACCCCTCTCCGTTCTCCCCTGCGTCCAGCTCCAGAAGGGAATAGGCCCGGTTCATCTTCCAAAACCCGACGACGCATCCTTCGCGGTTCCATTCCTCAATCAGTTTTTTCATCATCTCGTCCTCTTTTCATGTGGTCGTCTTCTCATGACCGTTATAGCCGCCCCATTCGGGCTTAAGATCCCGGCTCATGAGTGTGGTAATGACATCTTCGATTCGTTTTCCCTCATAGATAATGGCATGGAGGCCGTCCATGATGGGCAGCTCCACGCGGTACCGGCGCCCGAGCTCCACAGCGCTTTTCAACGTGAAATAGCCTTCCACAACGCCTCCGGCGTCCTCCAGGGCCCGGGGGACTGACCCAGTCCGGGCGAGGAGCTGTCCGAAGGAGAAGTTCCGGCTCATGGTATGGGTACAGGTGAGGATAAAATCCCCGAATCCCGCAAGCCCCAGAAAGGTGGACTCCTTGGCTCCCATGGCCAGGCCCAGGCGCATGGTCTCGGCCACACCCCTTGTGATCACCGCTGCGCGGCTGTTCATCCCGGCCTTGATCCCGTCGATGATCCCCGCTCCTATGGCGATGACATTCTTCAGGGCTCCGGCGATCTCCACTCCGATGAGATCGTCATTCCTGTAGACACGGAACGTCTCATCGCTGAGAAGAGCCTGAAGGCCTTCAGTCTGAGGGCTGTCCTCTCCGGCCAGGACCACGGCGGTGTACTTCTCCTCGTGGACTTCCCGGGCAAAAGACGGCCCGGAGAGGGTATAGACAGGGTGATCCGGCCCGGCCAGATCCCTGAGGATATCGGCGGGGAACTCTCCGGTCCGGTTTTCAATGCCTTTGGAAAGGTTCACCAGAGGACTCTTTTCAGTCAGGGGGATATTGCGCCAGACCTCACGGATAAACTGGACGGGGACGGCATTGATATAGAGATCGGAATCAGAGAGCTCGTCCGGAGAGGACACGGCCCTGAGCCCGGGATGGAGAGAAAGGCCCCCGGCAAAGAGGGTGTTCTCATGGTTGCGGTTGATCCCGTTCACCGCCTCCTCTTCACGGGCCCAGATCACCACCGGGAGGCCTTTTTTGGAGAGCCGGTGGGCCATGACTGTCCCCCAGATCCCTCCTCCCACGACACTGATCCTATTCATCAAAGGTTCTCCTTGAAGTTCTCTTCTCTTTTTGATACACTGCTGCTATGAAAAGCCGTATTTTCATCGTTTTCATCTTAACGATTTTACTCTTTCAATGCAAGCCCAATATGAGCGGAGGGGTGCGCACCATCGCCTCTCCCCAGATCGACCAGATGGTCTATCCCAACGATTACGAGGAGGCGGCCTCAGTCATCGACATGATCCTGGTCCGCGAGGGGTTCAGCGCTCTCAGCGACAATCTCTACACGCGTCAGAGTGCCGATGAGGAGACGGGCTTGTCCGTCCAGTTTGAAAAGGGCTTCAGCAAGACCCTCTTTTTCTATACAGGCGCCATCGATAACCTGGAATATATTCCCATGAATAAGAGTGAAAAGGCCGTCTGCGACAGCCTGATCCAAAAAATACGGGAGAAACTCTCCGTGATCGAAAAATCTGACGACTCCCAGGTGGCCCGTTTTTCAGACAGAAAACCGGTCAAGATCCATACTTTCCGCCTGAGCGATTTCAGCCTGAAGCATTTCGACGAGTTCTCTCTCTTCTCCTGCAGCATCAAAAATGAAAGCCGCTATCAGTTTTTGAACCTGGGGATCACGTTCCAGTTTCAAAACGCTTACGGGACTGTGGTGGAGACAAAACAGGTGGTCCTGAACTACCTGGCCCCCTGGCAGAAAAAATCCATCGACCTCACGCTCACGGTGAACCAGGAGATCACTGATTTCACCATAAAGACCTCTGTAAATTAAAAAAAAGGCCCGGAAAAGTCTTCCGGGCCCGACGCGTCTCAGAACTTCTCGCAGAGAAGCTCGAAATAGGCTTTGGGATGGATACACGCAGGACACTTCTCCGGCGGTTCCGTTCCTTCATGGATGTAGCCGCAATTCCGGCATTTCCAGAGGACTTTCTCCTTTTTCTTGAAAAACGTGCCCTCTTTAAGCTCCTTGAGGAGGGCCAGATAGCGCTCTTCATGATGTTTCTCCACCTTGGCCACATTCCTGAAAAGCAAAGCCACTTCCGGGAATCCCTCTTCATCGGCGATCCGGGCTGCTTCGGGATAGAGGTCGGTGTGCTCCTCGTTTTCCCCCTCAGCGGCGGCCTTGAGGTTCTCCATGGTGGTTCCTTCGATCCCCGCCGGATAGGTGGCTGTGATCTCGGCCATGCCGCCTTCAAGAAAGCGGAAGAAACGTTTGGCGTGCTCCAGCTCATTCTCCGCCGTCTCTGAGAAGATGGCGGCGATCTGTTCATACCCTTCTTTCTTTGCGATCTTGGCAAACATGGTGTAGCGGCTCCGTGCCTGAGATTCTCCGGCAAAGGATGCCAGCAGGTTGTGTTCAGTCTTTGTTCCCTTAATGCTTTTTCCCATAGGTCCTCCTTGATTCGTTGTTTTGAAACGTCTATTGCCGCTGGGCCAGGGCACGGTCCACCATAAAGAGGCCCTGGGGATGGTTCTCCACACGCTTGAACATCTCCACATTGTCCCGGGCATTGGACTCCTCTTCCACCTGCTCCGAGACAAACCACTGGAGCATGTTGAGTGTGGCATAATCCTTCTCTTCCGTGGCCATGGTGACCAGGTTATGAATGGACTCGGTGATGAAGATCTCATGTTTCAGAGCATCTTCGAACGCTGCCAGGGGAGATTTCCACTCCTGCTCAGGCCCGTCCAGAGATTTCAGCAGGACACGCCCTCCGCGTTCATGGATATGGGCATAGAGCTTCATGGCATGCTCTGTCTCTTCCTTTGCCTGGACCTGCATCCACCGGGCCGCCCCGGGAAGGGATTCCCCTTCCAGGTAGGCGCTCATGGACAGATAGAGATAGGCAGAGAAGAGTTCTTTGTTGATCTGCTCATTCAGAGCCTCTTCGATCTTTTTTTTCATCGCCCCTCCTCTTCCGTGGCCCAGAGCTTATGGATGTTGCAATATTCCCGTGCTGTGAACTCGTCTCCGTCCATTTCGAAGACCGCTTCGGGTTTCATCCCCGGGGCAAGGTAAGCCCGGCAGCTCTTGTCGCCTGAACGCAGTTCGATCCATTCAATAAAGTGCTTCTCTTCCATGGGATGGGGGACACTGCCCACGGTGACTTTGACTTTTCCGTTTCCCATCTTTTCGATGACAGGAACATGTTTTTCCGTAGAAGAGTCAGCGGTCTGTTCCTCCATCCGGGTCATAGGCTGCCCGCAGCAGACAAGTTCCCCTGCTCCGCCGTGGAGAACCTCCACAATGTTCCCGCAGATTTCGCATTTGTAGATCTCGCTTTTCTTAGCCATTCTGACCTCCTTTGGTTAAAGCTTTTCCTTGACTTCGTGCAATCTGTAAAAGTGCGTCTCTTCCATCTTGATGAGCTTCTCGAGAAGAGAGGGATCCCCGTATCCCGTGTGGGCCATCCGTTTGTAGAAGAGGATGGTATCCAGCTCCCGGCGTATGGCAAAATTGATAAGATCCTCAGCGGTCTCGATGTGGCTGATCTCCGTGAGGAGACGTTCCGGGTCGAAAAGTCCCGCCTCGTCTTCTTCACGAGACTCAGAAAGGCCGTCAGCGCTCTTCTCTTTTCCCTTCAGAGAGAGAAACATCTCTTTATGTTTCATCTCTTCATCAGCAAGGGAAAGGAAAAGGCTTTTGAGCTCCCTGTCAGAAGACCGCTCTGCCAGGGCCCGGTACATCCGGTCCCCGCTCTCTTCGATAAGAGAGGCATAGCGCACTAATTCTTCACTATTTTTGACTTCAGGTATTTTCATAAAAAGTGTAGCGGGGGCCTCCCCCCGCAGGTTTATTCTTCGACCTCTTCAAACATATCCTTGCTCACACCGCAGACAGGGCAGACCCAATCCTCGGGAATCGCTTCAAAGGCTGTCCCGGGTTCGATCCCTCCGTCAGGGTCTCCCTGGGCCGGGTCATAGATATAACCGCAGATGGTACATCTGTACTTTTTCACACGCCACCTCCTTTTCGTTAGATCCGTTCTTCCAAATCCTCTTTTATGTGTTTCAACTGCGTCTCATCAGGGACATAGTTGATCCTGAAAGAATCCATGAGTGTCATCCCGGCGGCTTCCAGCTCTTTTTCCACAAGGGCGACACTCTGGCCTCCCCATCCGTAAGAACCGAAGGCCAAAGCCTCTCTTCCCCCCGGCGAGAGCCCTTTGAGATAGGTGAGAAAGGCCGCCACTGTGGGAAGCATATTGTTGTTGAGCGTGGGCGAACCCACACAGAGGATCCGTGTGTCCAGAAGCTCTGTCATGATGTCCGAGATGTGGTTGTCCTGAAGGCTCATGAGACGGACGGTGTACCCTTTGGCTTCGAAAGCCGAGGCGATGGCGTAAGCCATCTTCTCCGTGGACTTCCACATGGTGTCATAGACCACCACCGCCTTTTTCGACGTCTCCAGAGACGACCACTTCTGATAAAGATCCGCGATCTCCTTGACACGTGACCGGAGGACCAGGCCGTGGCTCGGAGCGATCATCTCAAAATCCAGGGCAGACGCCGCTTCCAGCTCTTTTCTCACCTGGGCGCTGTAGGGCCAGACGATATTGGCGTAATATTTCGCCGCTTCTTCCCAGATGATATCGGCGGGATACTCGTCGTCGAACCGTTCCGACGAAGCGATATGCTGTCCGAAGGAGTCGTTGGAAAAGAGGATCTTCTCTTCGGGGCAGTAAGTGACCATATTGTCGGGCCAGTGGACCATGGGAGTGAGGAGGAAGGCAAGAGAGCGTTTTCCCAGAGAGAGGGTATCCCCGGCTTTGACTTCTGTGAAGTCCCAGGCCTTTCGGTAATGGGCTTTCAGCCCCTTGACGCCGTTGGGTGAAGCGTAGATCCGGGCCGAGGGACAGGCCTGCATCACTTTGGGCAGGCTTCCCGAATGGTCCATCTCCACATGGTTGGAGATGACGATGTCGATCTTCGCAGGATCGATGACTTTGCTGATCCGCTCCATCATCTCGTCATAAAGGTACTCTTTGACGGTATCAATAAGGGTGATCTTCTCATCAATGATCAGATAAGCATTGTAAGTGGATCCCCGGCCGGTGGAATATCCGTGAAAGTTCCTCAGTTTCCAGTCGATCCCTCCGACCCAGTAGACCCCTTCTTTCAGCTTGACCGGCTCCATGTTCCTCCTTTTGTATTATTACCATCATTGTAACGATTACAGTTTAACACGGCCGTTATAAAATGTCAAATATGAACTTTTATTTTGTCCGGCACGCTTTACAGATTCCCTGGAGGTAGACCTGGGCCTTATCAACTTGAAAGCCTGAAGGCACCTTTCCGTCGCTGCAGGCGACAGGAGGGATATCGTAAATGATTCCGCAACGCAGGCAGAAAAAGTGGGAATGAGGATGCTCCGTGAGGTCATAACGTGTCTCGGCCGTATCTGTGAGCATGGGAAAGAGAAGCCCCTTCTCCACAAACAGGGTGACATTGTTGTAGACCGTGGTCCTGGAGAGTGTGGGAGCCTTTTTTTTCAGGGCCGAATAGATCATATCCACGTTGGGATGATTCCGCTCACGAAGGATGTACTGGTAGATCAGCAGACGCTGCATGGAGGGCGTGATCCCGTGTTCTGTGAACTTCTTTTTAATATCCAGCATGACACAACTCCTCAAGTTTCCTTATTATAAGGACACTCTCATATATTTCAACACTAAATTTGAATATTGAAATCTTTCCGGCCCGGGGGCGCCGGGGCCCCTATCGGACAGGAGCCCCGGCGGCAACGAGGAAAAAGACCACAAAAAGGACGGCCAGGACGATGAGGAAGAAAAACGTCCCGAAAATCACAAGGAGAGCCTTCCCCACGGAGATGTGGTGACGCTGGGAGAGGCCCATGGCCTGGAGGGCCAGGGACCAGACTCCGGAAAGAAGGCTTCCGATAAAGGGGATCACATAGAGGATCCCGGCTGTCTGGGAGAAGAAGATGACCCGAAGTGTGGTGACATACCCCCTCTGCCCTTCTCCGAAGAGGAGGAGCATGAGGTGATAGAGCCCGGCTGTAATAAAGGGGCTCACCGCTCCCAGGAGAAGGGAAAAAAAGAGGAGAAACGGAAGCATGGCAGGTGTAAAGGGATTATGCTCGGCTCCCCCGAAGGGCCCCATGGAGGGGAGCAGGGCTGACATGGAACTGGAGAGGACCGTCTGCCAGAAAAGGTAGGCGATGACGCTGATGAGGCTCAGAACCATGTAGTAGATAAAGGGCCCCTTGATCTCCCCGGATTCTTTCAGTGTGGAGAAGAAGGTGTTGGGCGCTGTCATGACCTCCCGGATGGTCCCCACGATCCTCTCTCCCCAGGAGAGGGAAAGATCGTCAAAACTGTTCATTCCGGCTGTCCCGGCTGAGACCTCCTGGTCTTTACCGCAGGAAGGACACACGGTCTCGCTGTCCTGCATCATGGTGTCACAAAATCGGCACTTTTTCATACCGCCCTCCTTGCTTCATTGATCATATCCTTGTATTGCATGGCTTCACGCCTTGCCTTTTCTCCAAAATCGGCATCTTTCCCGGCAAAGATCACGCTCCGGGAGACATTGATGACCATATTTCCCTCTTTTCCGCTATAACCTGCGGCAATCGTCCTCTTCAAGTCACCGCCCTGGGTTCCGATGCCGGGGATCAGGAAGACTTCTTTTGTGGCGATCTTCCTCATGCGCTTCAACTCTCCGGGTTTTGTCGCGCCGGCCACGAGTCCCAGGCGGTGTCCGAACTCTTCGTTCCACCGGACTGTCTTTCGGGCGATCTTCTTATAGAGGCCTCCGGTATATTCAAAATCCCTGGCGGAATCATTGGAGGTGAGGCCCAGAAGAAAGAGATACGCTCCGTCATAGCGGATGAAGGGTTCGATGGTGTCCCGGCCCATGAGGGGGTTGATGGTGGCCGCATCAAACGAGTTGGCTTCGAAGAGGGCCCGGGCGTAGTGTGACGCTGTGTTCCCGATATCTCCCCTTTTCACATCAGCGATGAGGGGGATCTCTCCGGCCATGCCGGCCAGGGCTTCCCACGCTTCAAGCCCCATTCTGCCTGCCGATTCGTAAAAGGCGGCATTGGGTTTATAAGCACAGACCAGGTCCCTTGTGGCCTCGATGATCTCCCTGTTAAAGGCGAGGATGGGGTTTTTCTCTTTTTTCAGACAATCAGGGATCCGTGCCGGGTCGCTGTCCAATCCCACACAGAGGAGGGAATCGTTCTCCCGGACGGCTCTGTTATACTTTTCAAGAAATGTCATGTCATCTCCTTTATCGCTATTCCTGTGAGGTCACTGACCGAGGCGAACCCGTTTTCATCACAGAATGTCTCCAGCCCCCGGATCACACGAAGAGGCAGGTCCGGAGTCCGGAAAAGCCCGGTCCCGATCTGAACGCCGGAGGCTCCGGCCATGAAAAACTCAACGGCGTCCCGGGCCGAGACGATCCCTCCGGAGGCGAGGATCACGGACCGGGGAAAAGCCTTTTTCACCTGGTAGACCATGCGGAGAGCCACGGGTTTCACAGCAGGCCCGGAGAGGCCCGCAAAGACATTGTGGATCGCCGGAGCTCTTTTTTCCACATCGATGGCCATCCCCAGGAGGGTATTGGCCACGGTGAGAGCATCGGCCCCGTTTTCCAGGGCCGCACCGGCCATTTCGGTGATATCGGTGACATTCGGGGAAAGTTTGACGATGAGGGGCTTGTGGAGAACATCCCGGCACATCCGCGTGATCTCGGCCACAGACCGGCTCCGGATGCCGAAGGCCATCCCCCCCTCTTTGACATTGGGGCAGGAGACATTGAGCTCCACAGCAGCGATTCCCCGAGCTTCATTGCACATCCCGGCCATTTCGGCGAACTCCTCTGCACTGTGTCCGGCGATATTTGCGATGACACAGACGTTTTTCCGGGCCAGTTCAGGAAGTTTTTCGCTGATAAAGGGTCCGATCCCCATATTCTGCAGTCCTACGCTGTTCAGCAGTCCGGCGGGAGTCTCCATGAGACGGGGCGGGGCATTGCCTTCACGGGGCTCGCGGGTGAGCCCTTTGCTGCAGACGCCTCCCAAAAGAGCCGGATCGAAGATCTCCTCATATTCGTCACCGTATCCGAAGGTCCCCGATGCGGTGAAAACAGGGTTTTGAAAGACTTTTTTCCCGATTGTCAGCGTCATTCCCGCCACGGCAGCTCCTCTCCTGAAAAGACAGGCCCGTCCTTGCAGACAAGCTGATGTCCGGAGGCCGTCTGCACCACGCAGCCCAGACAGGCCCCTGCCCCGCAGGCCATCCGCTCTTCCAGGGAGTGCCAGCTCTCCATGCCGCGCTCACGGCAGATGCGCTCAGCGGCTTTCATCAGGGGAAGCGGGCCGCAGGTATGGACGGCTGTCTTCGCCGGGTACTCCGCCAGAAGAGAGGTGGGATAACCCTTATGGCCCCGGCTTCCGTCTTCGGTAAAGAGGACCAGGGTCTCCTTTTCCTTCAGGATCCCCCCGTGGTCATAAGGGGTGAGGTAATCCTCTTTTTCACAGGGGAAGCCCGCATGGAGGACCGCCTTTTTTTTCATCTCCAAAAGCGTTCTCAAAAGATAGACCAGAGGGGCCGCTCCGATCCCGCCGCCGATGAGAAGATGAGACTCCCTCTCCAGAGAAAAGCCCCGTCCCAGGGGTCCCATGAGGCTCACACTCTCGCCTTTTTTTTTGCCCGAGAGGATGGCTGTCCCCTTTCCCACGACTTTATAAAAGAAGAAGAGGGTCCCCCCTCTCACATCCCCGATGCTCACAGGACGCCTGAGAAGAGGGTCCAGCTGCTCCGAGACAAGAATATTGAAAAACTGCCCCGGATGGGTCAGGGAGGCCAGCTCGGGATCAGAGACACTGAGAAGGAAGACTGTCTCTGTGAGCCGGATGTTCTCTTTGATCTCCACCTTTTTGACTTTCATAACCACGCATCCTTTTCGATATCGTATACCCTCTCTCTCATCATGGTGAACCGGGGTACGCCCCTGAGCGGAATCCCTGTAAAAGGCGTGTTTTTCCCCTTTGTCCGCAGAGAGTCGGCTGTGAGTCTCCTTTCGGCATTTAAATCGACGATGGTGAGCCAGGCTTCGCGTCCCGCTTCAATGCGCCCCCGGCCAGGAAGGGCAAGGATCCGGGCGGGATTGGACGAGAGAAGCTGCGCGATCCGGTACAGCGGCACACCTTTCCCGTAATGGAGATATTCCACCACAAGGGGGATGAGTGTCTCAAATCCCGTGATCCCGAAAGGCGCTTTGAGAAACCCTTGCTTCTTCTCTTCGGCGGGATGAGGGGCATGATCCGTGGCAATGGCGTCCACCGTTCCGTCCATGACACCCCGGATGAGAGCCTCACGGTCCCTTTTCGTGCGCAAAGGCGGGCTCATCTTGTAGTTTGCATCATCTCCGGGGATATCGGTATCACACAAAAAGAGATGATGAGGCGTGACTTCGCACGTCACGTTTTTTGAAACTTTTTTGAACCGCCGGATGAGGTCCAGGCTCTCTTCAGTGGAGACATGGCAGAAATGAAGCCTGTTCCCCTCGAGAAGAGCCAGTGCCCCGTCCCGATAAGTCCTGATATCTTCAACACCTCCGGGCAGGCCCGGCAAACCCAGAGCCCGGCTCTTCTCCCCTTCGTGAAGGACCCCGTCCCTGCGGAGGGAGAGGTCTTCTGCGTGGGACAGATAGACAAGCCCTTTTGCACGGCAGGCCCGGAAAATATCCCTGAGTAGCCCCGAGTCATCCACACTGATCCCGTCATCGGAGACAGCAGTGAGGGCATCGACCGAGGGGAATGCGGAGATCTCTTTTCCCGCCAGGTTCCGTGTCCCGGCGAAAGCCTGGATCACTTCACAGGAGGCGTGATCAGCGGCTGCGGCCATGATCGCTTCATAGACCGCCGGAGAATCACAGGGCGGACGGGTATTGGCCATGGCCACGATGGTCGTGATCCCTCCTGCTGCGGCTGCACGTGTCCCGCTGAGAATATTTTCGGGATTGTGGCCGGGTTCGCGCAGATGGGCATGAAGGTCGATGACTCCCGGAAAGGCCGTGAGGCCCCGGGCGTCGATCTCTGCAGATCCTCCGGGAGCCTTTCCCCGGGGATAGATCCCGGCGATCCGCCCTCCTTTGACAGCCACATCGCCACTGATCTCCGGCCCATCGGGGCCCACGATGGTCAGATGTCGAAAAACAATATCCATATTCGCCTCTTTTTGAACCATTTTACAAGGGAATCCCCTGCGGGGCAACACAAAAAGGACCGTCTCTCAGAGAACGGTTATTCCAGCGGAGCTCTTTTTCGGCGCAGAAAGAGATAGAGAGGCGGAAGGAATGAGAGGCCCAGAAGCAGAAGGAAAAGGAGTTGTCCGTGGCGTGCGTAGAACGAGGGCTGTCTCCTGGGATAAAGCGATCCTTCCAGGACTGTCCGCTGCTCCATCTCCGTCTCCCGGACCACCCGTCCCGTGTTGTCAATGATGGCGGAGATCCCGGAATTAGCGCATTGGGCCACCCAGGTCTGCTGTTCGATGGCTCTGAGGCGAGTCATCTGAAGGTGATGGCGGGGCGCAGGCGTCCCCTGGAACCAGCCGTCGTTGGTGCTCACCACGAGAAACTCACTCCCCTGCCGCATGAGAGTGTTGACAAACCCGCTGAAGATGGATTCAAAACAGATCACTCCGCTGAACCGGAGGTCCCCCAGTTCAAAGGGCTCTGTCCGCTCTCCCCGGGTGAGGGTATACTGGATGGGATAGAGGTCCATGAGGAAAGAAGTGAGCTTGGGAAAAGGAAGGAACTCGGCCACAGGGAGAAGCTGGATCTTATCATACCGGTTGTAGTGTCCCATATGGTCCACGAGAAAAAGGGAGTTGTAGACCCCGTTCCGGTCATAATGGGTGCTCCCCACAAGGTGGGCACTTGTCCCCTTCTGACTCTTGATGATCTCCACGAGCGTCTCTTTTTCAGGCTCGTACCAGAGGATCCCCGATGAGAAGGCGGTCTCGGGCCAGATGACAAGATCGGCATGCCCGCTCACCCGGGACGCCAGCTCCTTATAGATCGTCATATTGTTCATAATAAAAGCTTCATCCCATTTGGCATAGAGATCGATGGAGGGTTGGATCAGCGCCACGTTCACCCGTTTCCCCCGGGTGTCGGGCCCCGACGCGGCAAAATGAGACGCCAGGAGGAGAAAAAGAAGAGCCGCCGCCGCTTTGACATATCCTTTTTTTCGTTCCAGGAGAGCTTTGGCTGCAAGAAAATTGATGAGAAGGATCACCAGGGTCAGCAGGTGCACCCCGCCCCACTGGGCCGCTGAGGCTGCAGGGAGAAAGGTCACTGCGGCGTTTCCGGGCTCGTTCCAGGGATAACCCAGGGATCCCGTCCCCTTCCCCCACTCGATGAGGGCCCAGATCCCGGGAAGCAGAAAGAGCCCCCCGGGGACCCGGCGCAAAAGGCGTGCTGCAGGCCGGAGAAGGGCCACAGCCAGGATCAGATAGAGGATGACAAGAAAGATCCCCAGGACGGTAAAGCGGTAGATCCAGTAGATATTGGGAAGAAAGAAGAAGAATCCGTAGACGGCAAGGCTTAAAAACCACTTTCCCCTGGTCATCTCACTCATGAGAATAAGGAAAAAGGGGACATAGGCCACAAGAGAGACCCAGAAGCCCGCAAAAGGCGTAAAGAGAAGACATCCCGCCGCCAGGCCGCCCAGAGCAAGAAGAAGAAGGGTCAGCCGGGTCACGGGAGGCTTGCTGAAATCGATCATCGGGCGTTGCTGATGGCTTCGTCCATAGCTTTGTTCATCTCAGCTGCATCGCGTCCGGGGTTGTTCACGATGTACGGTGTGATCTCGATGATGAGATCCGTCTTCTGGACGACTTTTTTCTTATACGAAAAGAAGAGCTTCACCAGGGGGATCTCCGAAAGCGGCCAGAGCCCTTTCCGTTCAATGGTCTCTGTCTCGTTCTGAAGTCCGGCGATGATGATAGGTTCTCCGTCTTTGACGGTGACCATGGTCTCGGCCGTTCGTGTCTTGACCCAGGGGATGTCGGCGTTTTCGCCCTTCCATCCGTAGATATTGCTTACTTCAGGTTTCACGTGGACAGTGATGCTCCCCTCTTCAGCGATCCGGGGCTGGATGGAGAGTTTGATCCCGATCTCTTCGCGTTCCACCTGGTAGTTGGTGTTGTCCCCCTCTTCCGTCTTGACCACGTAGGGGATGATATCGCCGATATGGATGGTGGCTTCCTGGTTGTTCATGGCCACCAGTTTGGTGCTGGAGAGGATCTTTCCATAGCCACGGTTCATGATCATGTCGATGGTGGCCTGGAAGACTTTCATCTGGCGGGCAAAATCCCCCACCTCTTCCACACCGATGTAACCCATATCATCGGGAATGACGCCGGGTTCCGAAGTGAGCCCCGTCCCGTTCTCTGCAAAGATAAAAGTCTGGCTGGTGAGTTTGTCCCAGTTGATGCCAGCGGCCCTGGTCTTGTCCAGGGAGACTTCGATGAGCCGGGCCTGGATGAGGATCTGTTTGGGAGCCTGATCCAGCTGCTGGATGAGCGCCGCCACCTCCATGTGCATCTCCGGGGTGGCCGAGACCACGATGGCATTGGCCGACTGGTTCACATTGATGACGACATTTTTCAGCCCGGAAAAAGAGGAGGCCACATCTTCGGCCTTGATATAGTTGAGCGGATAGACCCGTGTCTTGGAGGTGAACTGAGTCCCGATATGTTCCGGAGAGTCCACCAGAATGGTGTTGCCGATGCGCTCATAGGCAAACCCCCCCGCCTTGGCGATCATCCCCAGGGCCACTTCCAGAGTCACGTTTTTCAGGGAGATGGAGATCCTCTGATCGATGATAGCCGATCCCAGGACAAGGTTGAGGTTGTTCTGCTGGACGATGCTGCGCAGAACCGTGGTCACCGGGGCATTGGTCGCTTCAAAGCTGATCTTAGGGTCCCCTTCCAGCCCGTTGAGCAATGAAAAGGCGCCTATGGTTATGATCAGGATTAAAATCAACTTTTTCATAAATCTCCCCCCTTATTTGGAAACAAAATAGGAGCGTTCTCCCTGTTTGACAATCAGACCGTCTGAGCGGATCTCCTCGATACGGATCCGTGAACCCACCATGTCCCCTTCATGGACCAGCCGTTCAGCCCCGTTGTAAAAGAGCCCGGCCTCTTTTCGCGGAGAGACCATGATGTAAAAGACGGAGATATTCACAGGCTCCTCGCGTTTAGCTGCTTCGGTGTACTCCTGTCTTTTCGCCCGGATGATCTTGATCTGTTCCAGAAGGACTTTGACATTTTCGATAAAAACATCGTTATCGTTGATCTCGGAGACTTCGAACCGTGTGAAGAGGATATCCTTGGAGATCTGGGCTCCGGTCATGAAGACCATGAGAAAGACGATAAAAATAATAAAACCGGTGACCCTGCTTCTCATAAGTTAAAGTACCTCTTTAATTTCAATTTCCAGGACTGGGCATATCCGTTCTGGCTCTCCATGTCCGCTTCTTCCACCACGATGATGTTGTCGTTGTTGTTGATGAGGTCCATGAGCCGGATGTAGGAGGACATGGTGCAGGAAAACTCGATATGGATATCCACCGAGTTGGCCACGGAGCGTTTCACATCCACGTTCCCCATGCTGATCCCCCGGCGCTGGAAAAGGGAGATGGTGTCCTTGATGGCTTCTGTATAGGAGTAGAGGGGAATGATCTTGTTCTGGTTGAGGATCTTCTGCAGCTCGTCGTTGCCGTTGACATACTCCCACTGGGCGATCTCCTGCTTGAGCTGTTTCAATTCGCCTTTTTTACTGTTGATATCGTCTCTGATCCTGGAGAGGATCATGATATTGGCCAGAAACATGGCAATGATCAGAGCGATAAGCGTCCTATTCAAAGATCCTCACTTTCCCGTTGATGGTGACATTCAAAAGATTTCCTTTCTGGATATTCATCTCCTGAATGGCCACATCGGTGATCTTCAGTTTATACTCCTTGTCAGTGATGATATTATCGATCATGGCTTCGATATCATTGACTTTATAGCGGGAGACCCCTGATGATTTCAGCTCGAGGGAGAAGTGAAGCTCGAAGGGCAGCCGCTTGAACTGGATCCCTGTCACATACATATTCCGGATGAGATACTTGTTCACCACCCGCAAAAACGAGCCCATGACCACCTCATGCTTCTCTTTGCTCAGCATGAAGAGGATATTGTCCTTCTCCTGGGTGGTGAGGCGGTGGTCCACCGCTTTGGCCTTCAGGGAATCAAGCTCATTATTGATCTTCGCCTTGATGGAGAGGCTGTTGATGATAAAATAGAGATAGACGGCTGTGAGGAAAAGGGCGCTGATAAGAAGGACACGATGGATGATATCCATCTGCCGGATGATGACACGCTTCTGTTTGTTCTTTTCCCCCTGGGGGTAAAGGTTGATGGAAAAATAGTTCATACGACGAACATCCCTCCCACCATGCAGGCATAGGCTCCGAACCCCTCATGGAGGCGGCGGGCCTCTTCTTCACTCATATTCTTTCTGACCATGGCATAGTAATCGTTCTTCACCACGCGGATCCCCAGTTCATAATTCATATACCAGGCGATATCAGGAATGGCCGAGACCCCTCCCGAAATATTGATCTGATGAAAAAGAGCGCCTTTGTACCGGTTCTCAAAAAAGATCAGGGCGCGCTTGATCTCATAGATGATCTGGTCCAGGATGGGGGCGATGATCTTGAAGGTCCCGGGGCCCCGGGGGACGTCCTTCTCCCCTTTGAGGATCAGCTCCGCCTCGTCCCACTCCACGCCGCAGATATCCTTGATATTGCGGATCATGTCATTCCCTCCCACGGGAATATCCATCTGGAAATAGTCCTTCTCTTTGTCGTAGATGATGATGTTGCTGTTTTTCCTTCCCAGGTCCACAAAGATCACAGGGCTGTACCCGGCATAGTTGAAATGGCCGTTGAGAAGAGAGATCTGCTCGGGAAAGATCACCGTGGGCTCCAGCTTGTTGATGGTCAGCTGGGGGATCCACCGTTCAAAATACTTTTTCTTGACCCCGGAGACGATGATATGCTCCTTGTCGGGTCCCATATCATCCACCACGTCAAAATCCCAGATAAAATTATCGTCTTTGAGCTGAAGGATATCCTCATACTCGTTGATGATGATCTGTTTGAGATATTTTCTCTCCACTTTGTTGACTGTGAGTGTCTTGACAAAGGTCTCATTGAACGGCGCGATAAAGACCACGTCATCAAAACTCTGGGTGATCGTCTGATCGAGAAGCTTGGCCACCCCGTCGGAGACCGCCCCGTTGTACTCAAAGGAGAGGACCTGTCTCATATACTGGAATGCCTTCTCAAAGATCAGAGCCTTGATGTTGTTTCCCGTAGGGAATAAAATCAAACTATGCAAAACGGCACTCCTTTTTTTTTATTATATCCGTATTGTGTAAAATTGCAAGGTTTATGCTCATATCATGCTGAAAAGCACCCGGGTGGATCCTCCGCTCCCCTGAACGGGGAAAAGCTCAGATTTCGATGATCCCCACAGCCTTCCGGATATCGGACACGGTCTTCTGAGCCGCCCGGCGGGCCTTCTCCCCTCCCCTGCGCAGGATCTCACGGATCTTCTCTTCATCCTGCTTCAATTCCTCCCGCTTCTCTCTGAAAGGGGCGAAATAGGCCTCCATTTTTTCGAAGAGAGCGAGTTTGGCATGACCGTAGCCGAATACGGGAGAGGCATACTTCTCCTTCATCTCCGCGCACTCGTCGGGAGTCGCGAAAAAGCGGTAGAGAGCGAAGACATGGCAGGCTCCGGGATCCAGGGGCTCCTCCATGGGTGTGGAGTCGGTGACGATGTTCATCACCTGTTTTTTCATTTTTTTCGGGGAGTTGAAGATCTCGATGGTGTTGCCGTAGCTCTTGCTCATCTTCCGGCCGTCGGTCCCGGGGATCACCGCCATATCCCCCTCGATATAGGGTTCGGGGATGGTGAGGACCTCCCCGTAACGGTTGTTGAAGCGCATGGCGATATCACGGGTGATCTCGATATGCTGTTTCTGGTCTTTGCCCACGGGGACGACATCGGCATGATAGGCAAGAATATCTGCGGCCATGAGGACCGGGTAGGTAAACATGCCGTGGTTGATGTTCTTCTCCTTGGAGAGGGCGTCTTTATAGGCATGGGCACGCTCCAGAAGCCCCATGGGCGTGTAGTTGGAAAGCAGAAAGGTCAACTCTGTCACTTCGGGGACAGAAGACTGGAGAAAGAGGGTGGTCTTCTCCGGATCGAGTCCCAGAGCCAGGTAATCCAGAAGGATATCCATGGTGCTCTCTCTCAGATGACCCGGGTCAGGGTAGGTGTTGAGGACATGGTAGTTGGCCACGAAGATAAAAGACTCCTCTGCACTGTTCTGAAACTCGATAAAGCGTTTGACGGCACCGAGATAATTTCCCACATGCATCTTCCCGCTGGGTTTGACTCCTGAAACGACGCGCATGGCTCCCCCTATTCTGCAAGTTTTTCCTGGACCACCGAACTGACAAGCTTTCCGTCTGCTTTGCCTTTCACCAGAGGCATGAGAGCCTGCATCACTTTCCCCATCTCTTTGCGTGAGGAGGCTCCGGTCTGCGCCATGACCTCGTCCACAAGGTGAGCGATCTCACTCCGGGAGAGCTGCCGGGGAAGATAGCTCTTAAGGATCGCCGTCTCCTCCTCTTCTCTCCGGGCCAGGTCGTCGCGGCCCCCGTTTGTGTACATCTCGATGGAATCCTGGTGTTTCTTCACACTCTTGGAGATCACGGCTTCGATATCCCCGTCTGCGAGGGGGGCCCTCTTTTCGATCTGTGCATAACGGATATCCGAGATGAGCATACGAAGCGTCGATGTCCTGACTTCATCCTTCTCTTTCATGGCCCGGGTGAGATCAGCCTTCAGCCGTTCTTCCAGTGTCATTTCATGTCTCCTTCCCCTTTGCCGCCGGTCATCACGTCAAAGGTCTCTTTGAACTTATTGAGAAAGCCGTAGATATCCTCTTCAAAGATCATAATACGGGTCCGTTCAAAACTTCCGTCATCTTTATTCCGGATCTCGTTGAGAACCATATATTTCTCACCCTTTTTTGTCATCTTCACGTTGAAGAAATAGGTCCGTCTTCCTGCGCGCAGGCGCGTGGAGTAAAACTCATTACTGCCGTCCATGTTTTGCTTCGTCTCCATAATCCTCTCCCTTCCCTATATCTCTTTGACTTCCATGGCCTGTAACCCGTCATCCACAGTGACAGGCACCACGGTGTTCAACTCATAGTGACCTGATAGTGTAACACGTAAATATTCAGGTGTATAGCCTGTAAACGATCCAGGAGCGGTTTCCCGCTCGATAAGCACCGAGGTGGGATGTCCCGCCATCATCTCCAGGAACCGCCTCTGCCCCTCACGGGCAGCATCCTCCATGCGGTTCATGCGCCGGGACACAGCCTCTCTCCCGGGGCGTCCTTCCATGGTAAAGGCTTTCGTTCCCGGACGGGGAGAAAAGGGAAAGAGGTGGACACGGTGAAAGGCATAGCGTACGATCACCTCTTCGCTCTTGCGGAACTCCTCCTCTGTCTCCTGGGGAAACCCCACGATGATATCCGTGGTCAATCCCCCCCGGGGAAGAAACCGCCGGATCCTCTCCAGCCTCCTGATCATCTCCTCCTCCGTATAGGGGCGGTTCATGGCTTTGAGGACATGGCCGCTTCCGCTCTGGAGCGGGATGTGGAGATGGGGCATCACCTTGGGATGATCCCGCATGAGAAGGAGAAGCTCATCACCCACTTCATTGATCTCGATGGACGAAAGGCGGATCCGGCTCACCTTATCCATAGCGGCGATGGCCCGGATGATATCCAGAAGCTCGGGATGGCGCCCCAGATGGATCCCCGTGAGGACGATCTCACGATAGCCGTTGTCAGCCAGAGCCCGGGCCTCCTCCAGGATCCCGGGAACGGGAAGGTAGATTTCCCGCCCCCTGGTGAGAGGGATGATGCAATAGGAACAAAACTGGTTGCAGCCGTCTTCGATCTTGATAAACGCCCGCGTCCTGTCGCTGAAAAAAGAGAACGGTTCCTCACCACTGGCCCGGAGCATCTCCAGAACACGGCTGATCTTGTCACGGTTGCCGATATCGGCATCGGAGCCTTCCACGGGCCCCATCTCCGGAAGACAGCCGGCGGCGATCACCGTCGCCCCGGGATTCTCTCTTTTCATCTTTCGGATCAGCCTCCGGTTCTTCTGCTCGCTTTTCTGCGTGACCACACAGGAGTTGACAATGATCACGTCTGCCTTATGCCAGTCGTCCACAGCGGTGTACCCGCTGCGGTCCAGAAAGAAACGGATCTTTTCCGATTCATATTGATTGACTTTACAACCGAAAGTCACAAGAGCAAATGTCGTCATCCTCCCCCGCACAGATATTGAATGAGAAAAGCGGCTTTCAAGGCCGCTGTCTCGGTTTTCAGAATATAGTCTCCCAGGGCGCACTCACGGGCTCCCTGCAGGCGCAGCGCCCGGACCTCCTCGTCGTCCCATCCCCCTTCGGGGCCCACGGCCACGGCCACAGTGTGATTCCCGGTCCAGGAATAGGCGCTGAAATCCCGTCCTCCGGGATTCATCAGGGCTATGGTATCGAATTTTGTAAAAAAATCAATCTCTTTATCCAGATGCAGCGGAGGCGCCATGCGGGGAAGCCAGGCTCGTTTTGACTGTTTCACCGCTTCTCGCATGATCTTGCTGAAACGGTCGGCTTTCCGTGTAAACTCCCGCGCATATTCGCGGTTTCTTTTGGTGATCAGGGGGACAAACGAGATGACCCCGTTTTCCGTAGCCTTTTCCACAAGCCACTCCCATTTGTCTCTCTTCGTGAAAGCAAAAGCCAGGGTGATCTGTACGGGATAGAGAGGAACCGTCTCTTTCTCTTCGATGATCCCCGAGCAAGACTCTTGTCCCATGCGCTCCAGCCGGCAGAGGGCCAGATGCCCTTCTCCGTCGGTGAGGGCCACCCTGTCGCCGGGACGGGGCCTGAGGACACGGATATGCCGGTACTCTTCACCGGCGATCTCCACCTCTTCTGCAGCCGCTCCCAGCTCATCCAGAAAAAAAAGACGATGGTTCCACGCTAGGGATGCCATACCCCCTCCTCGGTGACAATGGCCGTGATATTCTCATAAGGAGTCACATCGAATGCCGGGTTATAGGCCTCTTCGGCAGAGGGATCGATCCCGGCAATACGGGTGATCTCCTCTCCGCTTCTCTCCTCGATGGGGATCTCCCCTCCCGCACGACACCGGGGATCCAGCGTGGAACGCGGAGCCGCCACGATGAGCGGGACACCATGGGCCCTGCAGGCCAGTGAGAGGGCATAGGTCCCGATCTTGTTGGCTGTGTCTCCGTTGGCAGCGATCCGGTCGGCTCCTGTAAAGACGGCATCCACTTCACCCCGGGAGATGAGAAAAGCCGCAGCCGAATCGGCGATGATCCTGTGGGGCACCTTCCCCCGGCTCAGTTCCCAGGCGGTGAGTCTCAGCCCCTGAAGCCAGGGGCGTGTCTCATCCACCCAGACAAAGATCTCTTTCCCCTCTTCACGGGCCACATAAAAACCCGCGAGGGCCGTTCCATAGGCCGCTGTGGCCAGGGCACCGGCATTGCAATGGGTGAGGTACTTCCCGCCGTCTCTGATAAAGGGCTGAAGGTTCTCTCCGATCCTCCTGCAGAGACGGGCATCCTCTTCACGGATGGCTTCCGCTTCTCTCAGCAGCGCTTCGAACACGGCCTGCCGCCCTGCAGGACGGGCCTTTTCATAGACATACTCAGCCCGGTCCAGGGCCCAGCGGAGGTTCACAGCCGTGGGTCGGGAGCGTGACAGAAGGCCGATCCCCTCAGAGAACGCCTTTTCCCAATTATCCGTTTCGTCCCGGATGGAAAGAGCCGCTCCGAAAGCCGCCACGATCCCGATGAGCGGCGCGCCCCGGACGGTCATGGCGGTGATGGCCTCAGCGGCCTCCTTTACGGTTCTGAGGGCCACCCGTTTTTCTTCACGGGGAAGCCTGCGCTGGTCGAGGACACTCAGCACCCCGTTCTCATACGTGACTGTCCGGAGATCCATCTCCCCCCTTGTCCATCCATTCATGAAGCAGAGAGCCCATCCTGTCCGATTGCCCGTTTTTTTTCACCAGGGCTACGGATTCAGGATCCCAGAGGACCTCAAAGACCCGCTGTTTTCCGAATCCTTTCAACTCGGCCCGCCCGGCCATGAGAAAGATGATGTTGCGCTGAATGACACTGTCATAGGCCAGGTAGCAATAGGACCCCTTGACGGCGATGGTCTCCATGGGGCAGTAATCTTTCAGGGCGTCGAAGACCTCCCCGCTTACGGCGATCCCCCGGTTGAAAAGCTCCCCGGAATCGCTCACATGAACGCGCCTGGCCAGGCCGTCCCCTGTCCTGCTGTGCTTGTTCAGCTTTTCTTCGATTGTATAGGTGGCTCCATGGACCACATCCATACCCCCTGAAAGCGCTTCCGGGGTGCTCTTCTGGGAGCTGGAGAGCCTGGACGCCATATTCACTGTCTCCCCGATGGGCGTCAGCTGTCCCAGCTGAGCCATGGAGACGTTGCCCAGGTGGATACCGATGCCGATATCCTCAAAATCGGTCTCCCGCTTCACAGAGAGGAAATGTTCAAAGATCATGATCCCGGACCGGATGGCCCCAAGAGCATAGGCCCTGGGGTCCGTCCCCTCTTTAAAGACGCCCATCACCCCGTCACCGAGCATCTTGTCCACATAGCCGTTGTATTGCCCGAAGACTTCCGGAATCGGGTCGAAGATCACATGGAGCTGTCGGATGGTCTCATCGGGATGAAGAAATTTGGACCGTTGTGAAAAATCCCGGATGTCCAGGAAAAAAATAGCGGCGGGGACGATCTGCATGTGGACTTTATGATTCTCGGAAAACCAGAAGAGTTCTCCCCTCTGGAACTCGTCGCTCATCTTCTCCACGTCGCGGCTCCCTTCCACAAGGTAGATCTTCTTCCTGAGAAGCGTGAGGATGAGAAACCGTTTCCTTGCCTTGACGATATCCTCATAGAGGTAGAGGATCTCCTGGAGAGAGAGCTGGAGCTTGTCCTGTTCGGCTTTCAGGCAGCTGCTTTTGAGGAGCTGGCCGAGAAGATGGTCGTTGCGGAGGAGAAAAGTCAGGACCCGGAGATTGTCGATATTTCCTGTCTCGATATCCTTCTTTGATATCCCTTTTCTCATGTAGAGGGACTCATACCTGGACTGTCTGGCCATGACCCCCATGGTCTTCCTCATCATCTCCCTGATGGAACGGAAGGCTTCCTGAGAGATGAGAAACCGCGAATTGATGAGAGAACTGCTCTGGGGAAAGAGAAACTCCTCGGATCCCGCTTCGGCCCCTGCGGCAAAAAAAGCCAGCTGGTCACGGATGACAAACTCCACAAGTTCCCTGTTCATGTGGAAAAAGTTGTTTTTATAGAGAAAAGGATATTTCAGTTCAAAAGCTTTCAGCGCCTTGGCCAGGACCTGGCGGTGAATATCATAGACCATAGTGTTGATGAGCCAGACAGCATCCTCCTTGGCATAATGGCGCCTCACCGTGGCAGAAAAGGCCGTGCTCAGGGCAACGAAAAAGAGATTCAGGTACATCCCCCGGTCATCGTAATGGAGGATGTTCTCCAGGGTCTTGTAGAGTTCTCTCCTGTAGTCATACTCCTGGACTGAGGAGAGGTCTCCGTCGTTGCGTTTCACCGAACGGAACTCGAACCTGAACCGGTACTTTTCATCCCGGTATGAGCGGAAGAGGTGTTCGATCAGGCGCTCCATGGCTGAACGGAGCTTGGCATCCAGGTAGACCGGATAGGTGGCGATCCCGCCGCGGATCACCGGGTCGGGAAATCCCGGGAGAGGCTGTTTGAAGTAGGAGGGTTTTTCACTTTCGCCGATACGCACAGGGGCGATGACATCGAAAATATTCATACGGGTCCGCTTTCTGAAAAGGGATACTCTCCGCGGATGATATATTCAGGCCCCTCTTTTCTGAGAATGCTCTCATAGAGACGCAGGCCGTTGCAGGGATACTCAGCGCGGGGCAGAGGGCCGGTTCCGGCAAGGATCTCCAAAACCGCTCTGCGCGAGACCTTCTCTTTGATCCGCCCCACAGTGATATGGGGAAGAAAAGGCCGCCGATCAGCGGGGACAGCGCAGCGGGAGAGGCCCTCGTCCACTTGTCTGAAAAGTCTGGCGAACGCACTGTTCTCAAGCTTCAAAGCGATGATCCTCGCCTCGTTTTCCTTTCCCAGGACCAGCAGTTCCCGCCCCAGGCCCGCTGTGAAAGGAGCGGCTCTGACGGTTCCCAGGGCCTCTGTGACACAGGAGAGCCTTTCCGTCTCCCCCAGAAACTTGACGGTGAGATGGATCTGCTTTTCGGGGATCCATCGGACGGCGGGCCACAGCCTTCGGGCTGATCGGAGAAACGGGCGTATCTCATCCAGGAAGGAGTCGTATGCGGGAAGAGCGACAAAGAGCCTCATTTTTTCTGTCCCAGCCTTTTCAATGTCCTGTAGTTGATATAGGAGAGGGCTGTCAGCGACAGTGCGGTGACAAGCATGCCCACGACGACGATCTGCATGGATTCAAAGTTGGCGAGAGGAAGATAGGCATAAAGCATCTTCAATGTGGCCAGAAGAAACAGAAAGGCCAGGGTAAACGCACCGGCAGCCTGGAAGATATAAAAAACAATGGATTCATAAAGAGTCTCTCCGCTTTTTTTCCGCACAGTGATCCTGATGATCAGCCAGGCCACAAGTCCGTAAAGCACCAGGACAAGATAGAGAAGCGTTCTGTAATGCATAGAAAGAGTATAACAGAAATCACCTTCTTCTTCAATCCATATTCCCTGTAACCGCAGAGGGCTTCTTTGCGTATTTTCTGGCAGAAAGGGTGAAAATAAGGTATAGTCGGACAATGCAGGATTGGGATGATCGTATGGTGGTGGATTATATTCTCAAAGGACACCCGGAATCCTTTCGGGAGATCATGAACAGGTACGGCGACCTTGTCTACCGGATGGCGTTCAGGCGCCTGAACTCCCATGATGATGCTGTGGACCTCTCCCAGGATGTTTTTTTCCTGGTCTACAGAAAATTAAAAAAATACAACCCCGAGTATAAATTCTTTTCCTGGCTCTACCGCATCACGCTGAACATGATCAACAGCGAACTGCGGAAGAGACAGTCCAGGCCGGAGTTTGTCCAGGCTGATTTTGCCCTTCTCTCAGACACCAAAGCGGCTTCTCCGTTATCATTTGCCGGCCGTCTCAACGATTTTCTGGACGCCTTCCCCGACGGGCAGAAGGAGATCTTCCAGCTCTACTACTCGGACGGCTACTCCATCAGGGAGATCGCGGAGATCACAGGAGAAAGCCCGTCCAATGTCAAGATCATCCTGTTCCGTATCCGCCGAAAGATCAAAGATGCCTTTTGGAAAGGAGGCCTTTATGGATCGCGCTCCTGAACATTTTCCCCCTCAAGCGGCAGACCAGGTCATGGACCGGATCTTCCGTTACCGGGCATCACGCCGGGCTTTTCGCGCTGTGATCCTTTTCGCGGGGGGTGCCCTTCTCTTCTTTGCCCTTTTTCTCCCTTTACGAAACCTCGGCCTGCCCGGCCACCGCATCACCTTCACGCTCTATGCTCCCCAGGCCCGTCAGGTCTCCCTTGTGGGAGATTTCAACCAATGGGGTGAGCCGGGAATACCCATGACCGAAAACCGGTCCGGGGAATGGACGGTCACACTGACCCTGGAACCCGGCGCCTACAGGTATCTCTTCTCCGTGGACGGCGGGACCCTTCCCGATCCCCGTTCAGCTCTTCTCTCCGATCCCTACGGAGGAGATGTCTCTCTTGTCCATGTCAACGGTTCAAAGGAGGAACATATATGAAACGTTATCTGCCTCTTCTCATCATGGTGCTCTTCACTGCAAGCCTCTCTGTTTCAGGGATGACACCCGAAAAAAAGAGAGAAGCGGTCCGGGCCCATACCCGCACCCAACTGGTCAAAAAGGGCCTCAGCGAAGAGACGGCCCTGAAGGCTGTAAACCGTCTTGCTCAAGAGGCGAAGACTTTCCGCGAGGAGCTCCGGAGCCTGAAACGCCTCTGCCGGATGTCGACCAAGACTCTTGAAAAGATGACAAAAAATATGAAAACCGGCTCACCTCAGGAGAAGCCTTCAGCAGCCTGGACTGTCCGCGACAGGAAAAGGGAGGCTCAAAGAGAGAGCACTGAAAAACGTAAAGAGTTCAGGTCGCCGCGCTGGAGTGACGGGACGGAAACGGGGAACAGCCGTTGAAGAGGCTCCTCTTCTCTCTTCTCATCATCTTGGCGCTGGCCCTTCCCGCTGCAGCCCAGCTCCCCGGTGAACTCAGGGCCCGGATCGATCAACTGGGGTTCCAGTCGGAGTACTGGACCACCTATATCCGCATGGCCCGTCTTCATAACCGTGAAGAGGAGATCGAAAAGATCATTGATTCCCGCATCCGGTTTCTCCTCTCCCTGAAAAAGGACTGCCCCTCTTTTCAGCGTGATGATATCGCCGATTATCTCTATTACAGCGATCTCGGCCTTTCACCCGGATCCCTGGCCCGGGTCATCAACGCGAAAGGGCCCTCGCCGGAGCTTCTGCACGCTCTCAACGGCTTTCTCAGTGTTGCTGCCGGATATCTTCATGCCGATCCGGAAGAGCTTGAGGAACTTGCAGAAGCGTTTGCGCTCAGAAACTACTCATCCCGGGACCTCACGGCCCTCACGGGCCTTCTCAAAACCCTTCACGGAAAAGATTTCGGTATGAAAAGCGGCCTTCGCAAACAGAAGCTGATGGCGCTGTTCCGCGAAGGATATTCGATCTCATTCATTAAACGACAACTGGAGGATCTCTCATGAAAAAAGAACTCGTTCTGCTGTTCACTCTTCTGTTGGCCCCTCTTTACGCCCTCACCGCGGAAACCTCTTTCCTCACAGGGATCACGTACGGGTATAACGACAACATCTACCGTGATTCCTCACAGCTCTCCTCGGCTTTCCTTGAAGAGTCCTTCTATGCCGCATGTTCGGCGTCCGCTTTCCAGGGTGAGGCTTTTATCAGCCATACGGGTTTTGTCTCCGAGACTTCTGAAAACCAGCTTCTCATGAACCTGACCCTCTCGTATGACCTTTTCCTCAGCATGAAGAGCACCTTCCGCTTTTCCGGAGAAGGAGGGAGAAGCGATTATACCGAATGGGAGGATCCGGACCTCACCACGATCAAAGGCTCCCTCTCCTATATCTATGACGATCTCTCCAGGACACAGGCCACATTGACAGCAGCCGCGGGATCCAACACTTACGGCCTGGAAGCCGCCTCCAACAGCTATTTCGAAGGCGCTGCTTCACTTCAGTACTATTATGCCCTGGATGATTCTCTCACCCTTTCAGCTTATCTCCGTCACCATACCTGGAAGGCCCGCCGCCTGGAGACAGGTCACGGCGGAGCCATGATGACCCCCTCGTCAGACCTCATCGGCCTTTCTCTCTCCACGGAATGGGCCCTTGGCACCGCTTTGACCCTTACCCCCCGTCTCTACTGGGAATCCCAGAAGAGCAATATGACCGCCATCATCCCCGCAGAGATCGAACCCCTGGTGGAACAGGACAGCGACACCTATCACTGCGCGGGGATGACCCTCAGCGCCTCTCTCGCACTGGGGCCCTTCTATTTCAATCCGTCAGCGGGTTATTTTCATAAAACGTATCCCGACCGCATCTCTTTTGTCGACGAGGCCACTCCTTCAGACCAAGGGGTGACTCTGGAAGGCTGGAATCTCAACGCTGAAGGGCGTGTCTTTGTCTCGTCCCTTCTTGCGGCGACTCTGTCATGGGAATGGGACCATTATCAATCTGATGACTATTGGAGCCGGGGAAACGGTTATTCGGTGTCGGGGGGCGTTTTTCTCCTCTTCTGAGAAGGGTTCTGGTCATCCAGGACCGCCGCTCTCATGAACCGGAGAAAAGAGAGATAAGGAAGAAACAGGATCTTCTGAAACCGGCGGATGAGCGCAGAACAGGCCAGTGTGACAATAGCGATGATGAGGCCTGCTGCTGTGGTCAGCAGGGCTTCCGAGATCCCTGCGGTGAGCAGGTCTTTTTTTTCAAGGGTGAAGACGCCCAGGACCCTGAAGGACGAGATGATACCGCTGATGGTCCCGAGGATCCCCAAAAGAGGCGCTGCTGTCACGGCAAAGCTCAAAAGGCCCATGCGGTTTTCCGAAAGGCCCTGGTATGAAGAGACGATCCCCCTGGCCTGCTCATAATCGAAAAGAGAGAGGGCGGTGACAGTCTTCTTGATCTCATCCAGGATGACCCCTCCCGGGGGGTAATCTTTCAGCGAACGGTGCTCTCTGAGAAAGAGAGCCGCATCCTTCCCCCGAAAACGGGCTCGTTTCCGCCACAGCTGCAGATGAAAAAAGAGACGGTCCAGGATCGCTGCCAGAGCGATCACCGACAGGAGCAGAAGCGGATACCCCCAGACACCGCTGGCCTGAAGAAAGGCTGTAAGAGTCACTCCCCTCCTCCCCGGTTCAGCGCACCACGGCGCCGTTGAAGATGTCGTCTTTCCGGTCCAGGGTGACCAGCGAAAGTCCCTTGTCTGTCGAAGCGGCCAGAAGCATCCCTTCCGAGACGATTCCTCTCAGCTTCCTGGGCTCCAGGTTGGTGACCACGACCACAGACTTTCCCGGGAGATCCTCTTTGGCATACCAGGCCTTGATCCCTGCGGCGATGGTCCTGGTCTCATCCCCGATACGGACGGTGAGAGCGTAGAGTTTGTCTGCCCCGGGAATATCTTCGGCTTTCTGGATGACACCGGCTCTGAGGTTCACTTTGGTGAAATCGTCATAAGTGATGAAAGCGACTCCCTGAGGCGGGACCTCGTCCTTTTTCTCACAGGCTTTTTCAGGTCTCTCTTTTTTCTTCCCCTCGTCACGACGGGGAAAGAGGATCTCGCCCTTGCGGACCTTGTTCCCCCGTGCCCCTCCCCATCTCAGGTTTTCAAACCCCTGAGCGATCTCGCTTTCAGGGTCGCAGCCGATCTGGAGGAAGATCTTGCGCGCGGTCTCTTCCATGAAAGGCGCGATGAGAAGGGCTGCAAACCGGATGGCTTCAGCAAGATGGAAAAGAACATTGTCCAGACGGCTTCCGTCCTCCTCTTTGGCCAGTTTCCACGGTTCAGTCTCGTCGATATATTTGTTTGTCCTGCGGATAAATTTCCAGATGGTCTCCAGGGCTTCGGTAAAGTCAAAGAGGCCGATATATTTCTCCACTTCGCCGAACAGGCCTTCGGCCATCTGCTGGAGAGAGCGGTCCTCTTCGGTGAGGGGCGCCGCGGCCTTGGGAACAGTCCCTCCGCGGTACTGGAGGATCATCTGGACGGTCCGGCTCACCAGGTTTCCAAGGTCGTTGGCCAGGTCGTAGTTAAACCGTTTTTTGAGGTTTTCGTTTGAGAAGTCCCCGTCTCTTCCGAATTTGATGTCCCGGAGCATATAGTATTTCAGGGCATCCAGGGAATACTCCTGTGCAATGGCCACAGGATCGATGGCGTTCCCCATGGATTTGGATATCTTCTCCCCGTCCACAGTGAGCCACCCGTGGGCAAAGACTTTTTTGGGCAGGGGGATGCCGGCAGCCAGAAGCATGGCGGGCCAGATCACAGAATGGAACCAGTTGATCTCCTTGCCGATGAAATGGACATCGGCGGGCCAGTACTTCTGAAAGGCCGCATCATCCTCTTTCCCGTACCCCAGGGCTGTGATGTAATTGAGCAGGGCATCGAACCAGACATAGATCACATGATCCTCGTCTCCCGGCATGGTCACGCCCCAGGGAAAGGAACTCCGGCTCACACTCAGGTCTTCCAGAGGCTCGCTTTTCAGGCGCATGAGCATCTCGTTGCGCCGGAAATCGGGGGCCACGAAGCCTTCGTTTTCTTCATAATGACGGATGAGCGCATCCTGGTAGCGGGAGAGCCTGAAAAAATAGTTCTCTTCCCTGATCCACTGGACAGGACGTTTGCATTCAGGGCAGAGGTTTCCCTCCCCCAGCTCCTTTTCCGTATAGTAGCGCTCGTCATGGACGCAATACCATCCTTCATAATGGCCCTTGTAGATATCGCCCTGATCCATGAGTTTTTTGAAAAAGGCCCGGACAGACTTTTCATGGTCGGGGTCCGTGGTGCGGATGAAATAGTCATACCTGATGTCGAGTTTTTTCCAGATATCGATGAACTGGCCGGCGACCTCGTCGACGAACTCCTTGACATCGCGCCCTTTCTCCCGGGCCGCCTGATAGATCTTCAGGCCGTGTTCATCCGTTCCCGTGAGGTAAAAGACATCATAACCCGCCATTCTTTTGAAACGGGCCAGGCAGTCGGCCACGATAGTGGTGTAGGCACTCCCCACATGGGGTTTGCTGTTCACATAATAGAGGGGTGTGGTGATATAATAGGTCTTTTTCATGAATCGGCCTCCCTGTCCTGGTTCTCATGATCGTCGATGACGACATCTTTGTCTTTCAGCGGTTCGGATTTCACCGGGCTGATATCGTCAAGGGTAAACACATCTTCGCCGCCCTGGTCCAGGTGGACGATGATCTGCTCTGTAAAGATATTGATATTTTTGACTGTGCCGCATCCCTGGGGAGTCTTGACCCTCGACTCCATATCAGGGAAGGCTTCAGAAAGCCTCTTGTAGGTCTCTTCCTCATACCGGAGACAACACATGAGCCGGCCGCAGACCCCCGACATCTTATTGGGGTTCAGAGACAGGTATTGGGCTTTGGACATCTTGATGGAGATGCTGTCGAACTCCCTGAGCCATGCTGAACAACAGAGCCGCTGGCCGCATATCCCCACACCGCCCAGCTTCTTGGCCACATCACGGACGCCGATCTGACGAAGCTCGATCCGCGTCTTGAAGGTCCGGGCCAGGTCTTTGACCAGGGCCCTGAAATCCACGCGCCCTTCCGAAGAGAAATAGAACATCAGGTAACTTTTATTAAACGCATACTGGGCATCGATGAGTTTCATGGGGAGCCCGTGCTGGGTGATGAGTTCCTGGCAGATCCGGAGAGCCTCCGTCTCTTCGTTTTTCAGCTGTTTCAGCGTCACCCGGTCTCCCGCCGTCATCTTCCTGATGATGCTTTTTAAAGGCAGGACGATCTCTTCCAGCGAAAGGGTCCTCGCCGGAGCGATGACCTTGCCCACAGCCTCTCCCTTTTCTGTGTCAGCGATGACATAATCCCCTGCAGTGAGAGGTTCTTCACACGGTTTAAAATAATAGACTTTCCCGGCGTCCTGAAATTGGACAGATACCACTTCGATCATCGTTTTCGCTCCTCATCCCAGAATTTGATCACGCTTTCTGTTATGATGAATCTCCTGTTGACATTCATCCTGTCTTTGTACGGCAATTCACTCAATTCTTCAAGAAGTATAAGAAACCTTGGCGTAAAATCAACCCTTTTATAGAGAGGGGCCCAGGAAGGACGCATGAGCCTCTCGCCTTCTCCTTCATGGAGGAGGAGAAGGTCACGGCACAGCGATGCGGTGACGGCCCGGAACAACCGGTAAGCCAGAAGAGAATCGTCTCCCGAGCGGGAGGAGACTCCCGCAGAGGTGAAGCGATCCGCTGCGTCCAGAAGGGCTGCTGTCCCGGGCTTCTTTTCGAAGAGCCCCTTCCATATCTCCAGCATGGCCCGCAACGTCTCCAGAGGAAGATCCCGGGTGACCAGTCCCCTGTTCTGGTGAAAAAAGAGGGCTTCTTCCTGTGTCATATCCGGGTACTTCAGCGCCAGGTTTTTTAAAAATGCTTCAAACGGCTCCTGCCTCAGGGTAAAAAGGGTGCATCGCGAACGTACCGTGGGAAGAAGTTCTCCGGCGTCGGATGTGAGCAGAAAGAGGCCGGCATTGTCCGGAGGTTCTTCGAGGATCTTGAGGAGAGAATTGGCTGCCTCCGCGGTCATAGCCTCGGCTCCCTCCACAATGAGGATATTCTTCCCCTGTCCGTAAGGGGTCTTGAGGAGAAACTCGGCTCCTTCCTGGATATCCTCCACAGAGACGATCCCTGACCTGCGGGCTTCCACCAGGAAGACTCCCCGGGGGATCTCCCCGTCTGGAGCCTGCCCCTGAAGAAGGGCAGCCATGGTCAGTGCTGTCTCAAGCCGCCTGGACGGGCTCTGCTCCTGAAGGATGAGAGAGGAGGGAAGGTTTTTTTCACGGGCCATCTGTTCCAGGCGGGAATAGTCTGTATTCACAGCCACGCCCTTATGCTTTCCATGACCAGGAGGCTCACATCATCGATGGAACGCCCTGTGACATCCAGAGCTGTGATCCGCTGGGGATGCCGCCGCGCCAAATCAAGATACCCGTCAAGGACCCGCGAATGAAAATCCGCGGATTCACGGCTCAGCCGGTTCACGGCGTTCTCTCTTTGAAGGCCTGCATGGATATCCGTATAGAGCAGAATCGTCCCGTCGGGTTCACGTCCGTCGAGGATCCATCTGTTCATCTCCTCCACCGTCTCCAGGCCAAGTCCGCGGGCCACACCCTGGTAAGCAGCCGTGGCATCCATAAAACGGTCACAGAGGACGATTTCCCCCGCCTCCAGGGCGGGAAGGATCTTTTCATAATAGTGCTGAGCCCTGGCTGCCAGGTAGAGGAAAAGTTCTGTTTTGGCATGAAGGCCGGACTCCCCTGCAGGCCGGAGCAGGATCTCCCTGATCTCTTCGGCCAGAGGCGTCCCTCCGGGCTCCCGTGTGGTGAGCACCGTATACCCCTCGCTCATGAGGAGAGCGGCGGCCTTCTTCATCTGTGTGGTCTTCCCCACACCCTCTCCTCCTTCAAAAGTAATAAAAGTCCCCTTCATAGCCCCTCTTCTTTACCGGTCTTCCCCGGTGCCCCTGGGCCCTGACGGCGGAAAAACCATGAGAAGAGCTCCCGCAGCCGCCATATTGAGAAGCATGCCGGGGATCCCCGTGATGAACCGGCCGGACCACCAGGAGAGGGAAAGGCCGGAAGCGAAAAGGATAACCGGCAGAGACATGAGACGCCCCAGGGCAAGAGGAAGCACCAGCCTCACGGCCAGGGGCCTTTTGCGGAGTGCTCCTGCGGCCAGGGCTGTGAAGGCCATCTCAACAGTGAGCAGAGGCATCATGGGAACCGGCCGGACAGCTGGCATTCCCGTGAGCAGGGTGTTGATAAGGGGGATCAGGAGAGCGGCCCCTATGAGGACAGAAGAGTCTGTATAGAACGACCCGATCACCAGCACGGTGAAGATGGGCAGAAAGACCTCTCCCGACAGGCCGGCGAGGTGAAAGAAAAACGGCACGGCCACGGATAAGGCCAGTATTGATGACAGGGCCAGGACACGGGCCCCTATGCGTGTTTCCGTCTTGATATTGATCATCATCTCCTCCTCTTAATTTTCAAAAACAGCGACAACGTCTTTTAACTTTTCCATGACGGGGATCTGCTGCGGACAGGCTTTTTCACAGGCGCCGCACTCCACACAGCGTGAGGCCCTGTTCTCCTCCTTGATCCAGGCGAGGTACCGTTCTCGCCCCCCGTCCATATCCTCGAAGAGAGAGGCATCGTTATAGATCCCGAAGACAGACGGGATGGCCACTCCCTGGGGGCAGGGCATGCAGTACCCGCAGGCGGTGCAGTGGACCCTGATCTTGTCCAGGAACCGGGATCGGGCCTCATCGGCCAGCTTCAGCTCCGTGTCTGTGAAGACCCCGGGAGCGGCTTCTTCGGCCAGGCGTATATTCTCCTCCACATGTTCCGGTTCACTCATCCCGCTGAGAAGAAGATCCACCTCGGGATGGTTCCAGACCCATTTCAGCGCCCACTCCACGGGAGACCGCTTCACCGGGGCCTTGTCCCAGACCGCCTTCACATCGGAAGGAAGTTTATGGACCAGGCTTCCCCCCCGGAGAGGCTCCATGACGATAACGCCTAATCCCTTTGAACGGGCGTAAAGGAGTCCCTCACGGCCCGCCTGATAATGGGTATCCAGATAGTTGTACTGGATCTGGCAGAACTCCCACGGGTAAGCATCGACGATCTCCTTGAAGACATCGATATGGTCATGGAAGGAAAATCCGATATGACGGGCTCTGCCGTCGGCTTTGATCCGGTCGAGAAAACGAAAGAGCCCCTTCTCTTTGGCGTTCTCCCACAACCTCCGGTTCAATGTATGGACAAGGTAGTAATCGATGTGATCTGTCTTGAGCCTCTGGAGTTGCTGCTGAAAGTAGTCCTCGAGATCCTCCTCTTTTTTGATGAGAAAGGTGGGAAGTTTCGTGGCCAGGAAGACCTTGTCGCGAAGGTTGTTCTTATGAAGGACTTTCCCCACAAAAGGCTCGCTTTTTCCCTGGTGATAGGGCCAGGCCGTATCAACATAATTGACGCCTTTTGCAATGGCCTCTGTGATCATCTGTTCACTCTTGGCCTCATCGATAGACTCATCGTCCTTTTTCGGAAACCTCATGCATCCGAATCCCAAAACCGAGATCCTGTCCCCTGTCGAGGGCATGGTTCTGTATTTCATAGCTCTCCTTTCTGTCATGCTTGCAAATCCCGGAGGAAACGGCCCACAGCTGTCCAGGCCTCCTCAGGGTCGTCCATTTCCGCTGTGAGTCTTTCCACAGGACAGGACCCTGTCTTGTCACGGTTCAGGATCCCCGGCACACAGCGGGAAAAATCAAAGGGAATGTCCGCTTTTTCCAGTATCTTACAGGCCCCCTCAGAGATCATTCCGGCATAGAGGTAACCGGCCCGGGCTTTGACAAGAAGAAGAGCTCCTCCCCGTCCCACCACGGTGTCGCCGATCCAGGCTCCGGCCGTCTCTTCACCCCACTCCCCGATGAAGCCGTAAAGGGGGGCGATCCCCCGCTTATCCGATTCAAAGAGGATCCTTCCCTCGCGGAGGGCCACAAAGCGGCGGCTCTCCCCGCTGATCAGGTGTCTGAGGTCCCCTTTTTGAAAAATCTCACTACCCACGCCCGTCTCCTGTCCGTTCCAGAAGCCAGATAAAGTTTTCAGCCAGATGGTCCATGGTGGACATCCCTTCGGCATCGTCCAGGACTTCTCCGATCTCACGGCCCACTCCCAGATTCCAGTATGTGGATCCCGGGACGATCATTCCCGAGATCAGGAAGAAGTGGTTGATGGTATCAAAAGCATGGATCCCTCCGCCCCTGCGGACGGCGATCACCGCCGCTCCGATCTTGCGGTTGAGAAGACGCCCGTTGGCGCCGCAGACACGCCCGGCTCTGTCGATAAAGGCTTTCATCTCAGCGGGGACGTCCGCATAGTAGGTGGGAGCTCCCAGAATGATCCCCCGGGCCTCCTTGAGCTTGGGGATGATATCGTTGAGCCCGTCATCCAGGATGCACTTTTCGTTCTGCATCTTCCGGCAGGTATCGCAGGCCCGGCATCCCTTGAGGTCCGTCCCTCCGATGGTGATGATCTCCGTTGCGATCCCCTTCTTTTCCAGATGACTCATGAAGCGTTTCATCATGAGAAAGGTATTGCCCTTTTGACGCGGGCTGCTGTTGATCCCGATGACTTTCATACTCCTCCTTTTTTCTCACATTATAATGGAAATTCCCCCTGCTCTCAACTTGTTTCTCCCAAGTCACACTTGACGCACATCAGGATGAGCTTATACTCAAAGATGACGAAAGGAGACCCGGATGAACGTTCTCTTTAAAATACTCAAAGCGTTGAATTCCAACCAGCGGCCGGGAGAGATCGCCGCTGCCATGAGTTTTGCGTTTCTTCTGGCCCTGATCCCCGGAGGGAATCTCCTGTGGATCGTCCTCTTCGGCCTGACCTTCTTTTTGAAGGTGAACCTGGCCGTGGAGATGGGCCTGCTCATCGTCCTGAAGATCGTCGCCCCGCTGGCCGACCCCGCTCTCCATTCCCTGGGGTATGCCATTCTGACCCGTCCTTTTCTCCGTGAGTTCATGACCTCTGTGCAGAATGCCCCTGTCCTTCCCTTTGCGAAGCTGAACAACACGCTGGTCGCCGGCGGGCTTGTCCTGGGCCTTCTTCTCTGGGTCCCCCTCTTTTTTCTCTTCCGCTTCCTTGTGCGCCGGTACCGTGATGGTTTTCTGGGCGCTATCAGGAAGACAAAAGCCTACAAGGCTCTTCTGAAGCTTCCCCTGGTGACAAAGATACAGAAACTCTCACGGACAGTCTCAGGCCTTCCGGGCCGTACCCGATAAGGAGGCATCATGAGTCAAAAAATACCCCGCCGCTGGACCTCTGTGGATTCCCCCGAAGCATTAAAGGAGAAGATCCTCAAACATATCCAGCTTCCCGCAGACAAAGACTTCGCCCAAAGCCTCTATACCCGGGATGACCAGGGGTCCTTTTCCCTGAAAAAAGAGATCTCCCCTGCTCAGGTCAAGAGGATGGTGAAACTGGATCATGTGGTCTCCAAAGCCCGGGGGACGGTCAAAACAGGAAAACTCCTTCTTTTCGCCCTGGTCTTCGGGGCTCTTCTCCTTTTCAGCCTCGTCTTTAAGGACAGGCTCATCGAAGGGGCCGCGGAAAACGCCATGGAGATGATCTTCAAAGCGAAAGTGGAGATCACCGGACTGCGGACCTCCCTTCTCAAGGGCTCTCTCTCCTTTGATGCCCTGGCCATCGGAGACAAGGACCATCCCATGACCAACCTGGTGGAAACGGGCCCTGTCACCATTGATATCAGGACATGGCAGCTGCTGAGGAAAAAGTTCGTCCTGGAAGAGGCTTCTGTGCAGGCTCTGGCCTGGGGCACTCCCCGCACAGAGTCTGCCGCTCTCCTGCCCCCGGCTCCAAAGCCGGAAAGGCCCAAAGAGGATCTCCTGGAAAAAGCCGTGGACACCAAAGCCCTCACAGACGCCCTTCTCCCCGATCTGGCAGCCCCCCGGCTGGCTGAAGAGTATCATCAGGCCGTCAAAGACGCCAATGAGAAGTGGTCGGAGAAGATCTCTTCGCTCAACAGCACCTACGAGGCTCTTCAGGAGGATTATCAGGCGCTGCAGTCCACCGACCTTTCTGCAGTCAAGAGCGTGACTCAGGCAAAAGACCTCCTGGACAAGGCCTCGTCTGCCTCCCGAAACCTGAAAAAGGGGCGTGAACTCCTCCAGTCCGCTCAAAACGATTTTACCGCTGACAAAGAGTCTCTTCTCTCCATGAAAGCGGCTCTGGAAGCCGCTGTCAAAAACGACGCCAAGCAGGTCCTTGCCCTCACAGGCAAGGGCGGCCCGGCCCTCCTCTTCAACCGGGCTGCTGAGGAGATCATCCGGCAGAAGGCCGGAAAATTCTCCACGCTGGCCCGCTCTCTTCTCAGAAACAGGGAGAAGATCCCTTCGGGAAAACGGGAGAAGAGAGTCCGGGAAGTGCCGCCCCCTCCTTTAAAAGAGCGCAAGGGCCTGGACATCCTTTTCCCGGTGGCTTTTTATCCCACTGTGCTGGCTGAACATGTGGGGATCGATATCCGTGATAATGAGAGACAGGTCACGGGGTCTCTCAACGACCTCTCCACCCATCCGCGTCAATGGAAAAACCCTGTCACCTTCTCCTACAAAGAGAGATCGCAGCAGCGCCGGATCGACGCAGAGGGCAAGGTCGATATCAGAAAAGACGTGAAACCGGATGTCCGTATCTCCTTTTCGGGGACAGGGCTCTCCCTTTCTCTCGACAGCCCCTCCTCCTCTCTTCCCGACCTGGAAAAGGTCCGTGCCGGCTACCAGGCCGACGGAGTGATCTCCCTGGCCGACGAAGAGACACTCTCGGGGCGTTTTCTCTTTACGGTGACAAGCCTTGACCTCACTGCCCCGGAGACCACCGATGAGACACAGCGGAGAGTCTTTGACATCCTCAGGCGCTCGCCTCCCTTCACCGTCACCGTCCGGATCGAAGCCGGAGCGTCGGGTGAACCCCGGATCTCCCTCTCCACCTCACTGGCCGATATCCTGAAAAAAGCCGCCACGGAAGAGGCTTCTCGTGAGATCGCCAGGCAGCAGGAGAAGGTGGAACAGGAGATCACATCACGGATCAGCGGGCTCCTTGACTCGGGGGACAAAGAGATGGATCTCTTCAGCCGGAACGGGACGCTTCTCGGAGACAAAGAGAGTGATCTTCTCGCATCACAGGGGGCCCTGGATAAGATCACATCAGACTTGAAGAAAAAAGCGGCGGGGTCGATTCTGCCGTTTCAGCTGTAGCAGGGATCAGGTGTTTTCGTGATAGATCTCCTGGTAGAGGGAGGGCCGGCCCATGAGCTCCTCATGGGTCCCTGATTCAGCGATGCGCCCTTCGTCCAGGACATAGATCCTGTCCACGATGCCCGCTGTCTTGGGGCGGTGCGTCACCAGGACAAGAGTCTGATGCGGGATCCCGGCAAAGAGGTCTTCCCACAGCCGCATCTCCGTCTCAGCATCCAGGGCTGATGTGATATCGTCCAGGATGAGCAGAGGCGGCTGATGGTAGAGGGCCCTGGCCAGGGCCAGGCGCTGCTTCTGTCCGCCGGAGAGAGTCTTCCCCTTGGGGCCCACCACAGTCTCCAGCCCCAGCCCGAATTTATCCATCTCTTTTCCCATCTGGGAGATATGCAGAGCATAATCCAGGCGTTCTCCGTGGGGCTCCTCTCCCATGAGGATATTGTTTTTGATGGTGTCTGTAAAAATAACAGGCTGCTGGGAGGCATAACCTGTGAGAAGCCTGTACTCCTCTTCTTTCAAAGCGGTGATATCCCGCCCGTCCACGGCCATGCGCCCCGATGTCGGCTGGATGATCCCTGCAAGGATGAGGCTCAGAAAACTCTTTCCGCTTCCCAGTTTTCCCATGAGAGCGATCTTCTCCCCCTTTTTTATCTTCAGGGAGATATCATTCAGGATGGGATGTCCCTGGTAAGTGAAGCCGGCCCCCTCAAGAGAGATCTCCTCTTCGAACCGGGCCTTCTCCGTTCCCCCCTTCTCCGGAGACCGCATCTCCTCAAGGACACTGATCCTCGTGCTTGAGACGGCCGCGCTCTTTCCGCGCACAAAGAGATTGCCGATATCAAGGACCGGATGGGTGAGGTTGCGGATCAGAGCTAGAAAAGCCACCAGGGTTCCCAGGGTGATGATCCCGTGGATCTTCATGATCCCCCCGACGAGGAGGACGATGATGGTGCTGATGGTATGCAGAGACATATAGATCCCGCGCAGCCCCACGTCAAGGCGGACGACTTTGAGCTCTTTTGTTTTCCGCCGCCGGACCATCTCATGAAAATAACCGGTGACCTGCTCTTCACGGTTGAATGATTTGACGATGGAGATCCCGCTCATGGTGGAGTGAATATAGTCGTTGGTCTCGGAGATCGCTTTCTGAAGGGTGTTGAAGGCTCTGTGAAAGGTCTTGTCGAAGAGAGCCATGAAGAGAGTCATGGTCAGGAGGCTGATCACCGTATAAAGCGTCAGGAGAGGCGACATGAGAAGAAGCATCCCCACGGTGAAGAGAAAGATCAGGACCGCATCGAGGCCCCGGAAGACTCCCGAAGAGAGAAACCATGTGAGTTTTTCCGCATCATCGGAAAGGCGTGTCACGATCTCGCCGGTGTTCATCTCCTGGAACGTCAGGCGCCCCACGCGGAGAAGGTTCCGGAAGGCTCTCCGCCGGATGGTCCACTGAAAACGCATGTTCATCATGGCTCTGTTGGCCTGGAAATAGGAATAGATGATGAAACGGGCGACACTGAGGATCACGATCCCGGAGATAAAGACGCCGATCTCGCTCAAAGGCATCTTCGTCTCCAGAGCGTCCACCACGAGCTTGTAGTAATAGGGGATGGCTGTTCTCAGGACAGCGGAGATCACGGTGATCAGGAGAAGAAAAAAGAAACGCCCCTTATGCCGGGACCATTCCAGGACCATCCGTTCTTTAAAGGTCATGAGCGCACCGCCCCTTTCTCCTCGATGAGCAGCTGATTTCTACAGAGACGGTGATAGACGCCCTCTTTGCCCACAAGCTCCTCATGGGTCCCCGCTTCTGCGATGCGTCCGCCGTGGACCACCAGGATCCGGTCAGCATCCATGACCGTGCTCAGGCGGTGAGCCACCACGAGGGATGTCTTGCCCTTCATGAGAAGGCGGATCGCCTTGTCGAGCATCTTCTCCGTATGGGGGTCGATGGATGAGGTCGCCTCGTCCATGAGGATGAGATCCGCCTTCTTCACCATGGCACGGGCGATGGAGAGGAGCTGGCGTTCGCCCACAGAGAGGTTTCCTCCCTCCTCATGAAGGTTCGTCTCATAGCCTTCAGGAAGGCGGGAGATGAAACGGTCGATCCCGATCTTCCTGCAGACAGAGACCACCTCCTCTTTGGAGATCGCAGTGTCAAAGAGGCGCAGGTTATCCAGGACCGTGGCCGGGAAAAGGTAAAAATCCTGTTCGATGAGCGCGATATCCTGCCTGAGAGAGCGGATGTCGAGCTCTTTGATGTTGACCCCGTCGATAGAGATCTCCCCTTCCCCGATATCATAAAAGCGAAGGAGAAGTTTGATGATGGTGCTCTTCCCTCCCCCTGTCTCGCCCACCAGGGCCCATTTCTCTCCTGCAGGGAGCCTGAAGGAGACATCATCCAGAACGGGTTCTCCCTCTTTATAGGAAAAAGAGACATGGGAAAAATCCACACCTCCCGTCATGGCTTCCAGCGTCTTGTCTCCGCTCCTGATCCGGACGGGAGTGCTGTGAAGCTCGTAGACGCGGGAAAACGCGGCAAAGGAGCGCTGGATCTGGGAGACCTGCTCAGAGATCCCGATGAGGGGGAAAAAGAACATCCTCACATACTCGATAAACATGATCATGGCTCCGTAGGTGAGCACACCCTTGAGGATCATGGGGGCCCCGCTTTTTAAGATCATGGCGATGATGATCTCCTGGAGCATGAAGAGAAAGTTGAAAAAAGTGATCCAGCCGAACTCGGCATTCCTTTCCGAGATGTACTTTTCCCGGTTGTCCCTGTCAAAGCGGTTGAAATAGAGCTCTTCCTTGCCGTAGACTTTGATGATATCAAGGCCGGTGAGATACTCGGTGATCTTGGATGTGATCTCCGCCATGAGTTTCCGGACCTTTTTGAACATGGGATAGATAAATTTCTGCAGCAGAAGGATCAGGCCGATGACCAGGGGCAGCGGATAGATGATGAGCATGGCCATGGAGGCATTGGTCCGGAACATGATGATCCCCATAAAAAGAAGCATGAAAAAACTCTGGAGAACGGTCACCAGAGCGATGACAAAGAAAAAGCGGACCTTTTCGGCATCGCCCTCCACCCGGGTCACCAGTTTTCCCGGAGAGACAGAGGTGAAGTGCTGATAATCCCAGTCCAGGACTTTTTTAAACGAGTCTGTCTTGAGCCGGATGAGGATATCCTGTCCCAGGGTCTCCAGGACCACGGTCATGAGATACATGGAGACCACATAGAGGATAAAGACAAGGAGATAGAGGCCCATGGTCATCGTGAGACGCTTTGTATCCCCCGTCTGGATCCCGTCGTCGATGACGTTCATCATGTAGACGGGAAGGACAGATGTGAGATAGGAGTTCCCCACAAGCAGAAGGAACCCCAGGATGAAACGCCATTTAAACGGCGTGATATACCGCGTAAAAAGATATCGGATCATAGCGGATGGATATTATACGGTTTGCGAAATAAGTCAAGGAAAAAGGAGGATTAACGCTCTTTTTTCTCCTGGTGTTCCATTTTTTCCATATATTCCCTGATCTTCCTCTCTTCCCAGTCTCTCCCCAGGATACCGTTGAACCCGAAGACAGCCATCCCGTGAGAGAAAAGGCCGATCCCCCAGAAGAGAGTCACCCAGTAGAACCAGTAATCCCGCGGCGACGTGGCCACATCGATCAAAAAGAGGATGACATTGACCATGACAAACGAGAGAAGGTGCTGATAAAACCCTTTAAGGTCATCCACACGTTTTTTGGCCAGCTCGAATCTGTCTTCCTGCTTCATGAGACTCCTTTCTTAACGTGCGCTCTCCCGGGCCAGCGACTCGAGAAGAACCACAAGATACTCTTTCAGCCTCACCAGGCTGGCGATATTCATCTTTTCATCCGGTGAATGGGGATTTTCAATGTCCGGCCCCAGGGAGATCATCTCCATGGATGCGAACTTGCTTCCGATGATCCCGCATTCCAGTCCTGCATGGATGGTCCGGACCAGGGGCTTGCGTGAAAAGAGTTCCCCGTAGAGGGCCACACATCTTTTCAGAAGGGCTGACTCTGTGTCCGGCTCCCAGGGGGGATACCCCTCTCCTGTGAGAGGCGTCGCGCCCCATTGTGTCCCCAGGGTGACGATCCTTTCCGTGAGGTCGTCCAGCTTTTCCGGGGAAGAACTCCGCAGGCTTATGAGGATCTCAAGACGGTCTTCAGACGAGGAGAGGACGGCGACATTATCCGAAGTCTCCACAAGGTCTTTCATCTCAGGATGAAAAGAGAAGACTCCGTCGGGCAGCGCCTTGAGCAGCTTAAAGAGTGCCCGGGCTTTGTCATCCATGAGCAGAGCCTTTCGGGGGGCTTCCCGGGTCTCCTCAACCCGGCAGGCAATGGCCTTCTCCTGCCCTTTCCAGGCCTCCTCTTCCCTGCGGCACGCTTCACGAAGACTGTTCAGGATACGCTCCTTTTTGGAAGCGTCCACAGCGAGAAGGCACTCCGCTTCACGGGGGATGGCGTTGTGGGCCGATCCTCCTTTGAGTTTGAGAAGATGCATCCCTTCGGTGAAGAGCGGTTCCACGATCGCGGCCAGGATCTTGTTGGCATTTCCGCGCCCCTTATTGATATCCATCCCCGAATGGCCCCCGGCCAGCCCCCCTACGGTGACTTGAAGAAGGGCGTTCCGCCCCTCTCGATCACAGAGTTCTCCGTCGGCGGGATAAGTCAGAAGAATATCACGCCCTCCGGCGCATCCGATGATAAACTCCCCTTCCGTCTCGGAGTCGAGATTGAGAAGGAGACGTCCCCGGAGAGATCCGGGCTCGAGGGAACGGGCTCCGTTGAGTCCCGTCTCTTCATCCACGGTAAAAAGAAGCTCAAGGGGCGGGCGGATAAGCGACGAGTCTATGGACAGGTCCATGGCCAAAGCCATGGCGATCCCGTTATCGGCGCCGAGAGTGGTTCCGCAGCTTTTCAGCCACCCCTCCTCTTCGATGACACGGATGGGATCCGCGGAGAAATCATGCGGGGAGTCGGGAGTCTTTTCGCAGACCATATCAAGATGTCCCTGAAGGACCACGGTCCCGCTCTCTTCATATCCCGGAGATCCGGGAACGGAGATAATCACGTTCCCCGCCTTGTCCCGCCGTCCTCCGAGACCGTTTTGAGAGGCCCACCGGGTCATCCACTGTCCCACGGCGTCTTCATTTTTCGAACACCTGGGGATCGCCGAGATCTCTCTGAAAAAAGCAAGGGTCTTTTCAACGGACTTGTCCATATTTCCTCCGTATTTTTCCTTCATCATAACACAAAAGAGTATGGGGTCAACGAAAGAAAAAACCTCTTCTCACTTGATTTTTTCAAAAAACCTTTTATCATCGTTCACATGGGGCTGTAGCTCAGCTGGGAGAGCGGTTGGTTCGCAATCAACAGGCCAGGGGTTCGAGCCCCCTCAGCTCCATCCCGTTCCTCTCTTCGCTCTCCTTGCCTGTCCTGATATTTGGCTTGCAATAGCCTGCCGTTACGATATGATGATGGAAGCAGATCTCCTGGCAGGCTGTGACTGAAAAACCGGGAAGGTGTATGGAAGCACTCCAGCAAAAAATCTTGGAAAAAGGGATCGTTATCGATGACCATACACTGAAAGTAGACAGCTTTCTGAATCATCAGCTGGACACGTCCCTGATCTCATCCATGGCTGAAGAGCTGATCAGGCGTTTTGCGGGGACACCCATCCACCGCGTCCTTACCATCGAATCCTCGGGGATCCCCCTGGCCTTCATGATCGGCTATTTTCTGCGCATCCCCGTTGTCTTCGCGAAAAAAACGAAACCGTCCACTCTCTCATCGGGCTTTTATTCCGCCGAGAGCTACTCCTTTACACGAAAAAGCCCTTACACCATGTCTGTCTCCAGGGATTTCATCCATCCCGGGGAAGAGGTGCTCATCGTGGATGATTTTCTTGCCGGCGGCAATGCCGTCTCTGCTCTCATCGAGATCATCAGGGATGCCGGGGCCCGTCCTGTGGGCGTCGCCATCGCTGTGGAAAAAGGTTTTCAGGGGGGAGGCGATTCGTTGAGAAAAGCGGGGATCCCGGTGGAATCCCTGGCCATCATCGAGTCTCTCTCAAACGGTGTCATTCAATTTCGGAAATAAGAAAAAAGGAGGATAACCATGCGTAAATTATGGCTTTTTGCACTTCTTCCCCTGCTTGCAGCGGCTCTTCTGGCCGGTTGCAGCGGAAAGACCAGTGCATCCAAAGAGATGGTGGCCGGTTTCATCTATATCGGCCCTGTGGGCGACCACGGATGGACCTACGCCCAGGACAAAGGCCGTCAGATGGTCGTCGAGAACCTGGGGATCCGGACGATCTATAAAGAGTCTGTCCCTGAAGGCCCTGAAGTGAAAGATGTCATCCGCAACATGATCGACCAGGGTGCCAAGATCATCTTCGCCGGCAGCTTCGGCTACATGGATTATGTGGAAGAGGTCTCCAAAGAGTACCCCGACATCAAGTTCCTTCACTGCTCCGGTTACAAGATGACAGACAACATGGGAAACTACTTCGGAAGGATGTACCAGGCCCGTTTTCTGTCCGGCCTTGTGGCAGGGATGAAGACGAAGACCAATAAGATCGGATATGTGGCGGCTTTTGAGATCCCCGAAGTCATCCGCGGGATCAACGCCTTCACCCTGGGTGTCCGCGCTGTCAATCCTGACGCAAAAGTCTATGTCCGCTGGACCCACACCTGGTATGATCCGGGAAAAGAGACAGAAGCGGCCAAAGCTCTTCTGGACGAGAACTGCGATGTCATCGCTCAGCATCAGGATACTGCAGGCCCTCAGCAGGCTGCTGAAGCCAGAGGCGCCTTCTCCATCGGGTACAACTCCGACATGGCTTCCATGGCTCCCAAAGCCTACATGACCGCCCCTGTCTGGAATTGGGGCCCCTATTTCATCAATGAGATCCAGAAGGCCATGGACGGCACCTGGACACCCACAAGCTACTGGGGCGGGCTGGAAGACGGGATCGTCGCCCTGGCTCCCCTCACAGCCAATGCCCCTGAGGGCGCACAGGCCAAAGTCGACGAGATGCGCTCCAGGATCATCTCCGGTGATTTTCATGTGTTCGGCGGCCCCCTGAAAGATCAGAAGGGCGTTATCCGCGTGAAAAAGGGTGAGGTCATGACCGATCCCGAGATGCTCAGCATGGACTGGTTCGTCCAGGGTGTCATCGGAAAGCTTGATACAGGAAAATGAGTCAATCCACCCCCCCGTCAGAGACTCTCATCAGGACCAAAAACCTGACGAAGCGTTTCGGCCGGGTCCTGGCCAACGACGCGATCAACTTTAAGGTCAAACGGGGGGAGATCTATGCTCTTCTCGGCGAGAACGGCGCCGGGAAGAGCACCCTTATGAACATGCTCTCGGGAGTCTACACTCCTGACGAAGGGGAGATCCGTGTCCACGGGAAGAAGGTCTTTTTCCGCTCCCCGGAAGATTCCATCCGTTGCGGGATCGGGATGATCTATCAGCACTTCAAACTCATCGAGGTCATGACCGCCCTTGAGAACATCATCATCGGGCGCCGTGAAGACCTTTTGATCAGTACGTCCGGGATCCGCCGCAGGGTCATGGAGATCGCAAAACGCTACGGCCTTCCCCTGGATCCTGATAAAAAAGTCTATGATATGTCTGTGGGGGAAAAACAGACGGTGGAGATCATGAAAGTCCTTTACCGCGGAGCGGATATCCTCATCCTCGATGAACCCACGGCTGTCCTCACGCCCCAGGAGACCCACAACCTCTTCTCCATTCTCCGGCGCATGAAAGACGAGGGGTGCGGAGTCATCATCATCACCCACAAACTCCATGAGGTCATGGAGATCAGCGACTGGGTGACCGTCCTCCGCAAGGGTCAGAATGTGGGCAACGTCAAGACATCGGAGACCTCGCATAAGAAACTTGCCGATCTCATGGTGGGACGCTCCCTGGACCTCTCCATCGAACATGTCCATATGGAACACAAAAGCCCGGCCCTTGAAGTGAGGGACCTGACCCTCACCGACCACGAGCATGTGAACAAGATCTCGTCTCTCTCGTTCACCCTCTTTTCCGGAGAGATCCTGGGCGTGGCGGGGATCTCCGGAAGCGGCCAGAAAGAGCTGTGCGAGGCCATGGCAGGCCTCTATCCCGTCCACTCGGGAGACATCGTCTACAAGGGCGAGAGCATCGTCGGCCTCTCTTCCCGGGAGATCATCGATAAAGGGATCACCATGAGCTTTATTCCCGAAGACCGCCTGGGGATGGGCCTTGTGGCCTCCATGGACCTCACGGATAATGTCATCCTCAAAGATTATTACCAGTCACCCGGACTCTTTGTGGACAGAAAATCGGCCCAGGAGAAGACGGTGAAGATCATCAAAGATTTCAATATTCAGACTCCCGGGCCCCATCACCCGGTGAAGCTCCTGTCAGGGGGAAACATCCAGAAAGTCCTTCTGGGGCGGGAGATCATGTCCCGGCCCCATCTCCTCATCACCGCCTACCCCACCCGGGGGCTGGATATCGCATCGTCGTATCTGATCTATGATTATATCAACCGTGAGAAGAAGAAAGGGACCCCCATCCTCTATGTGGGGGAAGACCTGGATGTCCTCCTGGAGCTGTGCGACAGGATCATGGTCCTTTGCGACGGGAAAGCCACCGGTATCGTGGACGCGGACCAGACGACGAAAGAGACGCTGGGCCTTCTCATGGCCGGCGAGACACTGGATTCCATAGAGAGGATGGCCCATGATTCAGATCGTTAAAAAGGGAGAGATCTCCAAAAAGCAAAAGATTTTGATCCACCTGTCCGCCCTCTTCCTGGCCCTTCTCACCGCCTCACTCTTTATCCTTCTCATGGATCACAATCCCCTGAAAGTCTACTTCTCCATGATCCAGGGAGCTTTCGGGACGACATACCGCCTCTCCGAGACCATCATCAAGACCATCCCCCTGGTCATCACATCCCTGGGCATCGCCCTGGCCTTCCGGATGAAATTCTGGAATATCGGAGCTGAAGGACAGATCATCATGGGCGCGTTCGGAGCATCATGGTTCGCCCTCTCCTTTCCCCATCTCCCCTCCTGGCTCCTCCTTCCTCTCATGGCCCTGGGAGGATTTGTCGGCGGAGGCCTGTGGGCCCTCATCCCGGCCTTTTTCAGGGCCCGGTTCAGAACCAACGAGACGATCTTCACTCTCATGCTCAACTATATCGCGCTGAAATGGATCACTTATCTTCAAAACGGGCCGTGGAAAGACCCCGGGGCCCTGGGCTTTCCCAAAATCCCCAATTTCGACGAACATGCTGTCCTCCCCCGCCTTTTCGGGATCCATATCGGCTGGCTCATCGCTCTCGTGCTGGTCATTCTCTCAGCCCTCTTCATCAACAAGACCAAGAAAGGATATGAGATCCAGGTCATCGGAGAGAGTGAGAACACCGCCCGTTATGCGGGGATCAATGTCCCGGGCACGATCCTCACCACGATCTTCTTAAGCGGAGCCCTCTGCGGGCTCACAGGGATGATCGAAGCCTCGGCCATCAACAAGACCCTTTCCGTTGAGATCACGGGAGGGGTGGGATACACAGCCATCATCACAGCATGGCTGGCCAACCTCAAAGAGCCTCTCATCGTCATCGTCTCGTTTCTCTTTGCAGCGATGATCCAGGGAAGCTCCTATATCCAGATGGCCTTTCAGATCCCCCAGTCCGCTGCGGAGATCCTCCAGGGGCTCATCCTCTTTTTTATCCTCGGAAGCGAATTTTTCATCCGCTACCGGATCCATTTCCGCCGTAACCCCGCTAAAGGAGGATCGTGATGCTTGCCTCTTTCCTTCATGCCGCTGTCATCGCAGGGACCCCTCTTGCCTTTGCCATCCTCGGGGAGATCCTCACCGAACGTGCGGGAAAACTCAATCTGGGCGTGGAAGGGATGATGCTCATGGGCGCTGTCATCGGCTTCAAGACAGCCCTTCTCACATCGAACCCCTTTCTGGCTTTGTTCGGAGCCGCTCTGGCAGGAGCTGCAGGAGCCCTCATCTTCGCCTTCCTCACCGTGACCCTCCGCTCCAACCAGGTGGTGACAGGGTTGACACTGACGATTTTCGGCACCGGTTTTGCAAGCTTCGCCGGACAGGGGCTTGCAGGATACGTGGTCCCCGAACAGGTCAAAGCCTTCTTCCACCCCGTCCCTCTTCCCCTTCTGAGCCGCATCCCCTTTCTGGGAGACGTGCTCTTCAACCACAGTGTCTTTGTCTATGCGGGCTACCTTGTGGTCATCGCCGCCTTTTTTTACCTCTACAAGACACGGTTCGGCCTGAACCTTCGGGCTGTGGGGGAAAATACGGCAGCAGCCGATGCAGCGGGGATCAACATCACCAAGTACAAATTCGTCCATATCCTGGCGGGGGGGATCCTGGCCGGCCTGGGGGGGGCTTTTCTCTCTCTCGTCTATGTCCCCACCTGGCAGGATAATATCACCACGGGCCGAGGCTGGATCGCTGTGGCTCTGGTCATCTTCTGTAAATGGAACCCCATCCGGATCTTCATCGGGGCCTTTCTCTTCGGGGGGCTGGACATCATCGGTTTCCGTCTCCAGGGGCTCAATATCCACATTTCCCAATATTTCTTTGATATGCTGCCCTACATCGTCACCGTACTGATCCTGATCATGATGTCTGTGAAGGATTCCAAAGAGAGTTCTCCCCCGGCTGAACTGGGGCGTCCCTATTTCAGAGAAGACAAATAGGCGTCAGTCCTCTTTTTTCTCGGCGTTCTCCAGCTGATGGATCTTTTCCACATCCCGGAGCAGGAAGTAGTTGAGGATCGTCCTCAGGGCGATGATCGCCGCCAATTTGCCGATATCGTTCCATGAGGGAGCGATGATGGTCCTGACAATACTGGCCCCGATGAGAAAACTCAAGGCAAGGGAAAAGGAGTTCCCCATCTCCATGCGGACAAGGCCGATGATGGAGATCATCCTCAGCGACTTCTTCATGAGCACTTTGAAATAGAGGATAAAGGCTTTGAGGATCCCGGCCAGGATGGTCAGGACAGCACACAGCTGCGCAAAAGTGGATACGGAAACGACGATGAGAGCGATCACATCACCGGCCATTGTCCTCCTCCTCGTAATTTTTCTGCATCAGCCTGGCCTTGTCTAAAAAGTAGCGCCGCAGTTCCGCCGGGGAAAGCACACACGCCTCATCAAGGAAAGAGGCCAGATAGACTTTCGCCTTTTTCACTGACGATTCCAAAACAAGGGTGTTCCCCTCCCGTTTGAGGACACGGGGCTGATTGAGAAATTTGACATTATCAAAAAGATAGAGCCCGTTATTGGAGAACCGGACGGTCACCGTCTCCCCGTAGGAGAGGAAGGGATCGAAGTGGCGCTTCACTTCATCGGCTTTATCCTGGTCAAAATGCTCCTGTTTCTCTTTCATGAGCCGGGTGGGGATGATATTGGAAAGGCGGTAGTTCCTGTAAGCCTGATTGGCCTCACACCATCCGAAGATATAGTTGAACTCCTGTTCACGGTCGGTGACCACGGTGTAGGGCTCCATGATCCGGATGACATCCCGGTACCGGAATGCCATCTTCACCCGTTTCCTGATCCCCTTTTCCACAAGGGAAAGACGGTCGGTAAAGATGACACGCTCCCTTTTGAATGAGGCCATATTGGAATAGGACATGATCAGGTTCCTGAAATACCCGGCCTTGTTGGAAAAGAGTCCTGTTTTGTTTTCCATGAGAAACTCGAAAAGGTCCTGTCCGTCGCGGTTCAGTTTGAACTGAAGGCTCTTTCCCTCACCTCCGGGAAGCCCCCACCCCTCCTGATACTGGTCATAGAGGCCGAGAAAAAGAGCATTGCAGAGCCTGTTGAGGGATACTCCGAAGAGGCTCACATCACGGAGAAGCACCGAATGGACAAGATTGGGGATCGTGGTCTTGATCTTGTACTCGTCATTGATCATGCAAAGCCCTTGTCATCGTGTTGATCATCCTCCTGATCTCTTCATCGTTATAGTCGTCAGCCAGCTGTTTCAGCTCTTTGACGAGGTCTTTCAATGGCGCCGACCCCTCCCTCACCGCCCTGATCTCATCGGCGAGTTCGTGGATCTTTTCGGGGAAGAAAGCGTGAAGTTCATCCTCCATGCGGCTGAGGATCGCTCCCAGACGCTCTTTTTCAGCCCGGGAGAGGCTGTCCAGGTCGATCCTCGCCTCTTCCCCCGGCATGGCGCTGTGAACAGAGAGCCCTTTGTCGCGTGCCGCCTGGCTGATCTTCCTGTAAAAACTCTCTTTATCGATGGGTTTTGAGATGTAGTCATCGCATCCTGCTGCCAGGAAACGCTCTTCATCCCCTTTGATGGCATAGGCCGTCAGGGCGATGACCCACAGGCTGTTGTACGCCGGGATCCCGCGTATCTGTTTTATGGTCTCCATCCCGTCCATCACCGGCATCTGGATATCCAGAAGAAGAATATCGAATCTTTTCTTTTCCAGGGCCTCCATCACTTCCTTCCCGTTGGAAACGATGGTGAATTCATGCCCCAGGCGCTCCAGAAGCACGCTGATGAGCTTCTGGTTCATGGAATTATCCTCGGCCACAAGGACAGAAAGAGGCCGCTTCCCCGCAGGCTTTATAAATTCTGCCGGAATGGCATCCAGAAGGAGGTTGGCCTTATGCAGGAGCTCTTCGAATCTTTCCTTCTCCGGGGCGGATTCGTGGATCAAACGGTCGATCTCTCTGAAGACCTCGTAAATCTCCGTCATTCCGTAGTTTCCCGTAAATCCTTTCATATCGTGGACCAGCTTGCGGAACTCGTCAGTCACCCCTCCGTCCCTGTAGACGGTATTGACCCGGTCCATCTTCTCAGGGAGTTTTTTCAGCCCGTCCTGAAGAAGCCGCTGCATCTCCGGATCGCCTTCACTCCCGCTGAACCATTCCTGGACCATGCTTTTGCCCCGGATGTTGCGCCTTTTGAAATACTGATTGATAAAGTCGACAAGGCCTTTCCCGGTCTCGGGAGTCTTTTTGAAGATATTCAGACACTTCTCCTTGAGTCTTTTCATATCGTCGTCAGTGAGATCCTTGGCTGTCATGATGATCACCGGGATATCCTCCCGTTTCATCTTATCGCGGAGAAGCCCCAGAAACTCAAAGCCGTCCAGCCCCGGCATCATGAGGTCCAGAAGGATGAGGTCAGGGATGATCCCCTTCTTGAGGTCCTGAAGGGCCGCTTTGGCATTGTCAAAGACAAAGACATTATACTGCTGAGCATGGAGAAGGTTTTTATAGAGGAGCAGGAGGTCTTTATCATCGTCGATGACGAAGATATTTTTCACATCCCCGTTGATGTAGAGAGCCGACTTGATCCGTTTCAGAAAAGTGCGCTCTTCAACGGGTTTCCTGATATAGTCAAAGACACCGTAGTTGATGGTCTCCTCAAGGCCGTCCATGATGGAGCAGACCACCACGGGAATATGCGATGTCCTGGTGTCCGACTTGAGGATATCGTTGATCTGATACCCGTTGAGCCCCTCCATCTTGAGGTCCAGAAGGACGATCTCGGCTTCCGATTCAGCCACAAGCCGGGCAGCATCGGGAGTGTTGGAGAGGATCACCGGCGTGAATCCTGTTTTGTTCAGCATATTTTTGATGATGGCGATGTCGTTTTCGTCATTGTCGATGAGGGCGATCTTGGTCCTGGCCGGGTCATAACGGTACATGGCATAAGACTCATCGGCAAGGTGCTTGTCCGGTTCTTTGACTTCAGGAAGACTGAGCCGGACAATAAACTCCGTGCCCTTGTCCGGTTCGCTTTTGACTGCGATCTCTCCGCCCATCTTTTCCACGAGTTTCTTCGTGATGGCCAGGCCCAGGCCTGTCCCGCCGAATTCCCGCGTTGTGGAGATATCCCCCTGTTTGAAGGCGCTGAAGACGATCTTCTGTTTTTCACGGGATATGCCGATCCCCGTGTCTTTGACGCTGACCACCGTGATGCCGCTGTCATACCGGCAGGTGATGGTGATGGTCCCTTTCCGGGTGAACTTCACAGCGTTGCTCACCAGGTTCATGATGATCTGATTGATCTTGTGCTCATCTCCGAAGACATAGGCGGGAAGGGCGGGGTCCATGTCCAGGTGAAGGGAGATGTTCTTTTCGTTGGCTTTGATGAGAAAGAGGTTACGGATCTCCTGGAGAAGATGGGAGAGGGAGAAATTGATCTTTTCCAGTTCCACTTTTCCGGCTTCGATCTTGGAAAAATCAAGGATATCGTTGATGAGATTCAGCAGGTTCTTCCCCGAACGGCTGATGATCTCGAGCATCTCTCTTTTTTCATGGTTCTGTTCCATCTCAAGGAGGATCCCTGTAAATCCCAGGATGGAGTTCATGGGTGTACGGATCTCATGGCTCATATTGGCCAGGAAGACGCTCTTGGCCCGGTTGGCCGCTTCTGCGGAATCCCTGGCCTTCATGAGTTCGACCCTGGCCCTTGTCCTTTCCGAGACATCCCGCGCGATGAAGACGATGCCTTCGATCTGCCCCGCCTTGATGATCTTGGACATGGAGAGAGAGACGGGAACCAGGGTATTGTCGATGAAAAAGGATGTCTCATGGTCTTTCACCGGAGTCTGGGTATGAAGGATCATCTTCCAGAGTTCGTAAAAGGACTCCCGTTCTTTTCCTTCGGGGATCAGGTGAAAAACAGATGTCCCCAGGATATTCTCTTCCGTGGAGCGGAGAAGGTCGGCAGCGGCTTTATTGGTGTTGACGATGGTCCCGTCGGGAAGAAGAAGGAAAAGGCCGTCGGTCATGGCATCCACGATACTCTCCCCGGTGGTCTTCGGGGTGAGGATAAAGAGGTCGTATTTCCAGATCCCGTAAGCGATGAAAACACTCCCCAGGATGAAAGAGACGGTGAAGAGTTCGGGGATCCGCCCCCCGGCCATATAGATGAGATTGGTGATATAGGCGAATAAAACAGGAATACTGAAACTGATGAGGATAAATTTGGCCTGTTTCTTTTTGCGCCGGTCCCGGACCCGGAGGTAAAAACGGAGACAGATGAGGATGGTCACCGTGAGCAGGATAAAGGCCCAGAAGAGAAGAAACCTGTTGGGGATCCCGTAGGTCCATCCCCAGTATCGCCTGATGGGGATGCTTCCCTCCCGAAGGTCCACAATATTGATCGCGCTGAAACAGACAGCCGGCATATAGAGGGCGAAGAGAAACGATTTCCGTCTGATCCAGGAAAAATGTTCTGTGATGATGAGGACAAAATGGACGATGACTGCAATGAGAAAAGGCCAGATCCCTCCTGTCCTTCGCCACAGGAGAGCTTCGGCAGCTGTTTCGGAATTGCGGAGCATGAACTCGGTAAACCCGGCGTAAGCCGCCAGGAGACAGAAGACAAGAAAGACCTTGTTGGCCCGCCCGTGGGAATTTTTACTGTAGACAAAACCTCCCAGGAACAGCGCCACCAGAAACGAGAGCAGCGAAGGTATCGCAAAAGGATTCATCTTCTCCTCTATCCTTCTCCGGCCCCGGCGAAAGGCTCTTCCGCTTCATAGGATTCTTTCTTGACTTCCAGAAGCCGGTCCCGGCTCTTTTCATAGATCTCCACGAGTTTCGGTTCGAACTGTTTCCCCTTTTGAGAGAGGATCATGGCATCGGCCTGATTGTCTCCGTAGATATCCTTATAGACCCTTTTGGTGGTCAGGGCGTCATAGACGTCCGCCAGGGCGACGATACGGGCTTCCAGGGGGATCTCTTCTCCCCTGAGCCCTTCAAGGTAACCCTTTCCGTCCCAGCGTTCATGATGATACAGGACGATGTTCCGGGCCATGGGATCGATTCCTTCTCCTTCGAGCATCTTGGCCCCGATGAGGACATGTTTTTTGATCTGTTCGAATTCATCGCTCGTGTAGTCTCCGGGCTTTTTCAACAGGTCCTGGGGGATCCCGACTTTCCCGATATCATGAAGCGAAGAGTAGATCTTGATCCGTTTGACAAAATCATGGCTGCATCCGTATTCGGCTGCAAAGAATTCCGCATAACGGCTCACCCGGCGGATATGGTTTCCGGTATCGATATCATTGAAGAGGTTGACATTTTCCAGGGCGGTCACCATGGCCAGGGTGAGTTTTTCCAGTTTTTCCGTTTTCTGGTCCACCAGGTAATGGAGATGCTTCTCTTCATCCTCAAGCATCTGATTTTTCATCTTCAGATCATCGGCCATCTTTTTCAGAGTGATCTGGGCTTTGATGCGGGAAAGAAGTTCGTTTTTATTGAAGGGTTTGGAGATGTAGTCCACTCCGCCCATTTCAAAGGCTTTCATCTTGCTTTCGATGTCGTTGAGGGCCGTCAGAAAGATGATGGGGATATCCTCATGGTTCTCTTTGATGTGACGGGCTGTCTCAAACCCGTTCATCACCGGCATCATGACATCCAGAAGGATGAGGTCGGGTCTGGGGACATCGGATTTGCTCAGGAGTTCCAGAAGAGCGACTCCGTCATTGGAGGTCACCACCTGGTAAGATGTATTGCTGCGTATGATACTGGCGAGAAGCCGCCTGTTTTCAAGGAGATCATCAACGACGGCAATCAACCCTTCAAAGTCCATTTGATATCATCTTTCTCCCCATTTTGACCTAACGTCCATTCTGTTAAGTATAACAAGAGTGAAAACTCAATTCAAGGGGAATGCTTTTTTTATGGAAACTATTTGGAACGGGATGATTTTCCCGAGATCTCCCAGAAAATCAAGGGCGTGTGTCTCCTCTTCAGAGGGGATCAGAAGGCGGACACGTTTGTCCGTCTCGTTGACACGCATGAAAAAAAGCCCCTCTTCAGCTTCCAGGAAAGCCTTCAGAGGGGCCACATATGACATCTCCGCAGAGAGAAGGATCTCCGTCTCCCCGCGGTACAACGCTTTATTTCTGCTCTTGTTCATCGCCCTGCGGAGTCTCCGCGGGTTTCTCTTCTCCGGATTGGGGAGCGGGCTGGACCTGTTCCTGTTTCACATCCTCTTTTAACAGTGATTTGCTCTTTTTGACAGATGTGATCTTGGCGATGGACAATGATGTGATGACGAAAATAATGGCAAGGATCGTCGTTGTTTTCGTCAGAAAACTCTGTCCGCCTGTGGCGGAAAACATGGAATCTCCTCCGCCTCCGAACATCCCGCCTAATCCGCCGCTTTCGCCTTCCTGGAGAAGGATGATAAGCGTCAGAAGAATTGCGATGATGATATGAAAGACAATTAAAACAGTAAGCATGTTACACCTCCATCACGGATTCTCCAGCAGGACATTGATGCCGGGCAATCCGTTCCCTTCCAATAATTTCAACGATGCGCCGCCGCCTGTGGACATATGGCCGACTTCATCGCCCACGCCCAGCGCCCTTAAAGCGCGTACGGAGTCTCCTCCACCGACGACTGTGTAGGCTCCGCTTCGGCTTACTTCCTCAGCAACCCGGTTCGTCCCTACAGCGTAATCGGGTATCTCGAAGATCCCCATGGGCCCGTTCCAGACAATGGTTTTCGCTTTACGGATAAATTCCGAAAAGAGCCGGACGGTCTCCGGTCCGATATCCACGCCCATATATCCCGTTTCGATTTGCCTACTATATATTTTTTCCCCGGGCCTGTCAACCGTTTTAACGATACAATGGTCAACGGGAAGGATAAAATCCTTATTCAGCCGGGCAGCTTCATCCAGGATGCGCCGGGCTGTGTCCAGGCGGTCTTCTTCCACACGGGACGACCCCACGTCAACCCCTTTGGCTTTCAGGAGTGTATAGGCCATGGCTCCGCCGATGAGAAACTGGTCCGCTACGGGAAGCAGATGCTCCAGCACCTTGATCTTATCACTGACCTTGGAACCGCCCATGATCACCGTGTAGGGTTTTTCAGGGTCTTTCAGGACTTTGCAGAACGCTTTGAGCTCCTTTTCCACGAGGAACCCGATCCCTCTCTCCTCAAAATAAGCCGGAAGAGAGTAGACGGAGAGATGTTTCCGATGGGAAGCTCCGAAGGCATCGTTGATGTAGATATCAGCTGTCCCGGCGAGAAAGGCCGCCAGGTTGTCGTCTCCTTTGGTCTCCCCGGGGAAAAAACGCAGGTTTTCCGTCATGAGGATCCTGTTTTCAGAGGCTTTCCACGTGTGCGGGTCTTCTTTACTCAAGTCGAAAGGCAGGACCATGACCTCTTCATCAAGGAGGCGTCCCAGCTCACGGGCCACGGGCCTGATGCTGAACTCTTCCTCGTATCCCTGGGGACGGCCCAGGTGGCTGGCGATGATGAGTTTCCCGCCGCGGTCGAGGATATAACGGATGGTGGGGATCGTCGATTCGATACGCGTGTTGTCCGCCACCTCTCTCCTGTCCATGGGACAGTTGAAATCCACCCTGACAAAAGCCCGTTTCCCCTGAAAGTCGAAATCCGGCAGGGTCCTGATATGATCCAGTATTTTTTTGATCATTTCATCCCCTGCCCGTTGAGATAACGCAGGAGGTCCACCACACGGGAGGAGTATCCCCATTCATTATCATACCAGGAGAGGACTTTCACCAGGGTCCCGTCTATGACAGAGGTGCTCAGGGCATCGAAATTGGATGAAAAATCGGCATGGTTGAAATCCACAGAGACCACAGGGTCTTCGGTATACTGAAGGATCCCTTTGAGGGTTGTCTCAGACGCTTCCTTCATCGTCTTGTTGATCTCCTCAGCTGTGGTCTTTTTTTCCGTCTCCACAGTCAGATCCACCAGCGAGACGTTGGGGGTGGGGACACGGATGGCCATCCCGTCCAGCTTCCCCTTGAGGCGCGGGATGACTTCAGAGATGGCTTTGGCCGCCCCCGTGGTGGTGGGGATCATGGAGACTGCAGCCGCCCGGGCTCTCCGAAAATCCTTATGGGGAGCATCCTGGAGACGCTGGTCTGATGTGTAGGCGTGGATGGTTGTCATGAGGCCCCGCTTGATCCCGAAATGGTCATCCAGAACTTTGGCCACCGGGGCCAGGCAATTGGTGGTGCAGGAGGCATTGGAAAAGATCCGGTGTTCGGGTCTGGCTTCCGTGTGGTTGACTCCCATGACCACGGTGACATCAGGGTTTTTCGCAGGGGCTGAGATGATCACCCTTTGAGCGCCTGCTTTGAGATGAAGCTCCGCTTTGTCCCTCTCCCGATAATGGCCTGAACACTCGAGGACAGTGTTGATATTGAGTGATTTCCAGGGGAGAAGCGAGGCGTCTTTCTGTGAGAAGACCTGTATCCTCTTGCCGTCCACGATCAAAAAATCCCCTTCTGCAGAGACTGTTCCCGTATAGCGCCCATGGACCGAATCATACTTGAGCAAATACGCCAGAACTTCGGGTTCCGTCAGGTCATTGACCGCGACCACGTCAATATCAGGATACTTCTCCATGATACGTCTGAAGACAAGCCTTCCGATACGGCCAAACCCGTTGACAGCCACTCTGATTCCCATGAAAACCTCCTTGTTAACTCCCGAATAATCTATCCAACATCTCAAACTGGTCTTTCAGAATAAAGGACGGCCCGTGGCCCGGATAACACCTGAGCTCGGGATCCAGCGTTCTCAGCCGCTTCAGAGAACCCATCAGGGCCTTCTCGTCCCCTCCCGGCAAGTCTGTCCTCCCCCATCCGCCGTTAAACAGCGTATCCCCGGTAAAGAGGACACCCCTCCTGTCATCCAGAAGAGAGACGGATCCCGGAGTATGGCCCGGAGTATGGAGGACAGTGAGGCAGGATTCCCCTTCCCCCACAAGGCTCCCTTCAGCCAGGGTCACATCGGCCTCAGGGGAGACAAGGGACACTCCCATAAAGAAGGAGAGGTTTTTTTCAGGATCGGTGAGCATGGGGGCATCGTCCTTATGAATATGGATGATCCCGTCATGGTTCTCTTTGATCCCCCTGTTGCCCCCGATATGATCGGCATGTCCGTGTGTATTGATGATCAGGCAGGATGTGAAGCGCTCTGAGGTGATCTTTTTTTCCAGGGCAGGATCGGGAAAACCGGGATCGATGATGAGAAGAAGCCCTTTATCCCGGATCAGATAGCCCGATGTCTGAACGGGCCCCAGCTGAAAAGAAGAGAGCGTCATGACGTCTCCTCCCGGGAAAGAGCATCCATCTCCGCAGGGCTCAGGGGAGTGATCTCCCCTTCTCTGAGGTCTCCGAGTCTCACGGCTCCGTAACGGATCCGTTTGAGCTTCAGCACAGTCCCGCCCAGACTCTTCACCATTCTCCGGATCTCACGCTTCCTCCCCGTATGAAGATGGAAGAGATACTTTTTATCCCTGAGGATCTCCACGGCATCACAGAGAAGTGTCTCCCCCTCATCCACGATCCCCTGGCAGAGACGGGCTGTCTCAGGGATGGACAGCTCTCTGTCCAGGGTGACTTCATAGCTCCGGGAGACTTCAAAACTGGGGTGGCTGTAATGCTGGACAAGGGCCCCGTCATTGGTGAGGATAAGCAGCCCCTCGCTCTCTTTATCCAGGCGGCCGATATAACGCAGATAGGAATAATCGTCGCCCAGGTAGTCGTAGATGGTCGTGTTGTGCTTGTCGCTGTGTGAACAGACATAACCCGGCGGTTTATAAAACTTATAATAGGCTTTGTGCAGAGGGGTGAGTTCTTCCCCATCCACGCAGATCTTCTCATCGCCACTGACAAGACAGGGGTGTTCTGTGACACGGGCCCCGTTCACCGTGACCTTCCCCTGAGCGATGAGGTCATCGGCCCGGCGGCGTGAGCAATATCCTGTTTCAGCGATATATTTCGATAATCGTTTCATTCTATCATCTTTTTCACGTCACTGATCTCGGGAAGCTCTTCCAGAGAGTTCATCCCGAAATACTCGAGGAATTTCCCCGTCGTCCCGTAGAGAAGAGGCCGCCCCGGTGTCTCTTTCTGCCCCATGACCTTGATCAGCTCAAGTTCCAGGAGCTTGTTCAGGATGTAAGAGACATTGACACTGCGGATCATCTCGATCTCCACCCTGGTGACAGGTTGATTGTAGGCGATGATCGCCAAAGTCTCAAGGACTGATTTGGACAGCCGGAAAGTCTTTTTCATATTATAGAGCTCTTCGATATAGCGGCCGTACTCGGGGGATGTCCGGAACTCGAACCCGCCGTTGAGATGGAAGATCCGAAAGCCCCGCCTGTCACGCTCATACTCTTCATTCAGAGAGCGGACGGTCTCCTCCACGGCCTTCTCTTTGATCTCCTCCTCTCCGAGGATCTCCCGTATCCGTTTGGCAGGAAGGGGCTCCCGGGCCGAAAAGATCAAAGCTTCGATCACTGGTTTTGCGTCTTGTAGATCCATATTTCTCCAAACACCTCGTTCTGCATGATTTTTATCTCTTTCAGACGGGCCAGCTCTAAAACAGCCAGCACATAGACCACCATCTCCAGTTTATTGCGCGAGGCCCTGATCAGCTCACTCACGCGGAGAGGCTCATCACCCAGGATCCATTCCTGGATGGCCCGGATCTTGTCCTCCACTTTATAATCCTCTTTGACCACCTCGTGAAACGAGACATTGTTCACACGCTCCATGAGGTCATGAAAGGCATCCAGCAATTCATAGAAAGAGGTATCAAAGAGAAGCTCCCTGCTCACATACATGGCCATCTCTTTGCTCACATCACGACGGTAAGTCTCGGCCATGGCGGCTTCCTTCACTTCAAGGAGTTCGGCGATCTTTTTGAAGGTCTTGTACTCCACCAGCTGATTGATCAGGAGGCGCCTGGGATCTTCCACATCGATATCATCCTCGGAGACTGTCTCTGCGGGAAGAAGCATCTTGGATTTGATATACATGAGCGTCGCTGCCATGACCATGAACTCCGTGGCGATATCCATATCCATCTGGGCCATCAGATCCAGGTAGGCGATGTACTGGGCTGTGATGACAGAGATCCTGATATCGTAGATATCCATCTTGTTCTCCTTGATCAGGTAGAGAAGGAGGTCCAGAGGCCCTTCAAAGACCTCAAGTTTGATATTCAGCTTATCCATGGTTCTGGAGGATATCCAGGATATCCCTGACATTGAAGGGCTTATGGAGGACTTTTTTGAAAAGAGTCAGGTCCCCGGCATCAAAGTGCGATTCGGGCCAGCCTGACATGAGATAAGCTTCTGTATCTGTTCCCGCGTTGCGCACTTCTTTGATAAAGGTGATGCCGTCCTCTTCAGCGAGAGAGTAGTCGACAAAGATCATGTCATACCCTTCTCCGGCAAGAAGCCGGCGGGCCTCGCTGCATGAACGGGCCACGTCACAGAAGGCCTCGCCCATTTCACAGATATCCCTGAACAGGTCTCCGATGAAGGCTTCATCATCTACGATCAGAACTCTCATGTATCCCCCCTTGTGATGAGAACGGACGCCAGAACAGCGATTCCCTCTCCTCTTCCGATAAACCCCATCCCTTCATTGGTTTTTCCCTTGACGGAGACCGCCGAAGGGTTCATGCGGCAAAGCGCAGCGATCCTTTCCCGGATCCGGGCCTTGTAGGGAGCGATCTTCGGTTCTTCAGCGAGAATCACAAGATCGATGTTCTCCACAGCCCAGGACGGGGCGATCATCTCCATGACCCTTTCCAGAAGCGTTGTGCTGTCGCAGCCCTGATAAGAGGCCCGGGTGTCAGGAAAGTGCTCTCCGATATCACCTTTCCCCGCTGCTCCGAGAAGAGCGTCGATGAGCGCATGGATCACCGCATCAGCATCGGAGTGTCCGTCCAGGGCACGGTGAAAAGGGATAAAGACTCCTCCCAGAACCACTCCGTCTCCCTCTTTAAAACGATGCGAATCATATCCCAGTCCGACCCTCGTCATAGCTCCTTCGCTTCTCTTATCTTTTCCGCCCACAGCAGATCGGCAGGCGTTGTGATCTTGATGTTGGTCTCCTCCCCAAGTATAGTAAAGACAGGGCGGCTTTTCAATTCAAAAAGGAGGGAATCATCACTGACATCACGGCCCCGGTATTCTCTGTGAAGATCCCTCAGGAGAGCCATATGGAAAAACTGAGGTGTCTGGACCCGTTTCAGGCGGTTCCGATCCAGTGTCCGGGTCACATACCCGTTATCCACTTCTTTGACCGTATCTGTCACAGGGATAACAGGGATGACAGCGTCATGGGTTCTGAGGGACTCCAGGCCCCTTTCCAGCAGAGAGGCCCCGGCAAGGGGACGGACAGCGTCATGGATGATGATATAATCCTGCTCAGGCATGGCCTCCAGGGCTCTGCGGACAGTCTCCTGCCTTGTGTCTCCCGCCGGTGTGAGATTCACATCCGATTCAAGCCCCCATTCTCTCAGAAGTGAAGCGGCATGATCCCACTCCTCTTCGGGAAGCCCTGCATAGAGGAGGCCGCACCACCCGGTATCCCTGAAGAGAGTCAGGGAACGGATGAGCAGAGGGACCCCCCCCAGGGGAAGAAACTGCTTTTTCACAGGCCCGCCGAACCGTTCTCCCCGTCCTCCTGCGACCACAAGAGCCGCAATGCGTTTGGCAGCAGCCATCAGGGAAAGGCCTTTCCTGCTGCTTCGTGGATGGTGGCACAGGGAATGATCTCCAGCCCCTTTTTTTTCAGGTTTTCAGCTGCACCCGGGACGAAGGCCCGTTTGAATCCCAGTTTGGCCGCCTCCTCCACCCTCCGTTCCAGAAAGGGAATATTCCGGATCTCTCCGGAAAGGCCCACCTCTCCCATGAAGAGGTCCCGCCTGTCGAGTTCCCTGTTTTTGAGGGTCGAGAGGATCGCCATGGCCACAGCCAGCCCCACAGAGGGCTCCTGGGCTCGAAACCCTCCCACAATATTGAGGAAGACATCCTGCTGGCCCATATGAAAATTAAGACGCTTCTCCAGGACCGCCAGGATAATATTCATCATCCGGGTATCGATACCGTTGGCCACGCGCTGGGGCATGGCATAGACAGAACGGGAGGTCAGCGCCTGTATCTCAAGAAAGATGGGCCGGATCCCTTCCATGACCGATCCCATGACACTGCCGGAAAGAAAAGGGCTCTCTTCAATAAAAAAGGAGGAGGGATTCAGGACTTCACGCAGCCCCTCTTTCTCCATGGTGAAGACCCCGATCTCCTGAGTGGATCCGTACCGGTTTTTTTTCGCCCGGAGGATCCTCCAGAAATTTTTATCGTCCCCTTCCAGGAGAAGGACCACATCCACCATATGCTCCATGAACATGGGCCCCGCCACATTTCCGGATTTGGTCACATGTCCGATGACCAAAATGGTCTTTCCGTGACGCTGGGCTGCTTCACGCAGGCGGAACATGGCATTTCTGATCTGCGAGACCGTTCCGGGGACGGCATCAAGGGCGGTATCATAGACCGTCTGAATGGAGTCGATGACAATGAGGTCTGTCTCCTGCGAGACGATCATGGCCAGGATCTCATCCAGCCTCTCTTCATTGGAGAGGAGGATATCCCGGCGGATCCCCAGCCTCTCCGCCCTGTCCCTGATCTGGATACTGCTTTCTTCAGCGCTGAAATAGAGGATCAGACCCCCCTTCTCCTGCAATCCGTGACAGACCTGAAGGGTCAGGGTGGATTTCCCGATCCCCGGCCCTCCTGAAAGAAGGATGATGCTTTTAGGGAAGATCCCTCCTCCCGTGACCCGGTCGAATTCCCCGATCCCGGTCACCAGGCGGGCGGCTTTTCCCCCGGCTTCCACCATGTCAAGGGAGAGCACCGGCTGAGGCCCGGGGCCTTTCCTGGCAGAGGGCCTTGTTTTGACCTGGACCTCCTCTTCAAAGGAGTCCCAGGCTCCGCACTCGGGACAGCGCCCCATCCACCTGGGTGATGATTTTCCGCATTGGCTGCAGACAAAGACATGTTTTTCTTTTGAGGCCATAATCAAAACACCGAAAACTTGAAATATTTTCTCGGATTTTTCTTGATATCTTCGATGAGCTCTTTCAGCTCTTTTGACGCGTTGTTGATGTTCTCATAAAGCTCCTCGTCGCCCATGAGCCGTCCCACATTCCCCTCTTTGTCGCGGACTTTCCTGTTGATCTCCGCCATGAGTGAAGAGAGTTCATCAAGGCTCCTGCTGAACTCATCAAGGTTGGTGATGATGGCATCGATCTTCGCCCCTTTTCCGGCAAACCCCTGTTCCAGTTCTCCGGTGACCTTCTCCATATGGGCAGCCACCCGGGGCAGAGACTTGGCGGACTGGTTCACAGCCGTGGTGGCCTCAAGGATGTTCTTCCTGTTCTCCCTGAGGATGGTGTCGGCTGTGGTCATGGCGTTGGTCACGCTCTCCAGGGCTCCCATGAAGACATCGATGCTGTCAGCGCTGATGAGCCGGCTCAGCTGAGACATGATCTGGTCCAGGTTGTTGGCGATCTCATTCCCCTTGACAAAGAGCTCTTCGGTACTCATGGGATCGATTCCCGCTACAGTACTGTTTTCCGGGAGGACGGGCTGAGCAATGCTTCCGGGAGAGATCTCCACATACTTTTCTCCCAGGAGCCCCAGAGTGTTGATATAGAACCGGGAATCTTCCCGAAGCCTGATATCTTCCCGGATCCACAATCTCACCATCACGTGGAGCGTTCCTTTCTGGTCGTAGACCATCTGGACATCGTCAACGGTTCCCACATTGACTCCCGCCAGCCGGACGGGGGCATTTTCCTCCAGCCCGTTTGTGAAATTGAAACTGACAAAGATGTTGTAGCCCCTGCTCAAGAACTTGAACTCTCCGAAAAGTAAAAATATGGCGAATAAGACGATGATCCCGCTGGCCACGAATATCCCCCATCTGACCTCTTTGCTGGCCATTCGCCCTCCTTTCCTCTCACTGCCCGAAAAGGATCGGGCCTTTATTTTTCCTCTGGATAAACTGCTGCAGGACAGGGTTCTTCTCCTGCCTCATCCGGGTGACACTCCCGTTAAAGACGATCTGCCCGTCATAGAGCATACAGACCTCGTCGGATACGCGGGACACCGACTGCATGTCATGGGTGACCACGACAGATGTCAGGCCCAGCTCCTTGTTCAGGGTAAGGATGAGGTCGTCGATGACCGCGGACATGACCGGGTCCAGTCCCGTGGTGGGTTCATCATAGAGAATATACTCGGGATTATGGACGATGGCGCGGGCCAGAGCAGCCCTTTTTTTCATCCCTCCGCTCAATTCGGATGGTTTCATCGACTCCACATGGGCCATCCCCACAAGCTCCAGGGTTTCAGCCGCCTTTTTCTGCAATTTTTTCTTATCGTAATGATGATGACGCCCTCCTTCCCACACAAGAGGGAAAACGACGTTTTCCCACACGGTGAGTGAATCAAAGAGAGCCCCTCCCTGGAAGAGATAGCTGAACCTTGAGCGGCACCTCCGCCTGGCCTCTTCATCCATATGAGCCAGGACCTCCCCGTTGACGGCCACCTCGCCTCTGTCCGGCTCGTGAAGTCCCACCACATGTTTCAGAAGGACGCTTTTACCGCACCCGCTCTGGCCGATGATGGTGGTGACTTTCCCGTCTTCAATGGTCAGCGACACTCCTTTAAGGACGTCTTTTCCGTTAAAACTTTTGTGAAGGTCTCGTATTTCGATCATAGCCCGTCACCCGAAAAAGAGGGCGGTGAGGAAATAGTCCGCCACAAGGATGAGAATTGAGGCGACGACAACGGCATTGGTGGTCGCTTTTCCCACTCCTTCGGCTCCGCCCTGTGTAAAGTACCCGAAATAACTCCCGACGACAACGATGATCTGTGAAAAGACCATGCTCTTGAGCAGGCCCGAAAGGATATCCACAGAATCAAGGTAGAAACGGATATTGTCAATGTATTTGAGAATATGAATATGCAGGATCTTGCCGGCCACAAGAAACGACCCTGCAATGGCAATGGCATCGGCAAAGACCGTGAGCATGGGGATCATGACCAGCCCCGCCAGAAGACGGGGAGCCACGAGGTAATTCAAGGGGTTCACGGACATCACTTCCAGAGCATCGATCTGCTCCGATATCCGCATGGTCCCCAGTTCGGCGGCGATCCCCGAGCTGATGCGTCCCGCCAGGATCATGGCAGCGAAAACAGGGCCCAGTTCACGGCAGACAGCCACTGCCACGATCCCTCCCACATACATCTCCGCGCCGAACGTCCGCAACTCATAGATGAGCTGATAAGACATGATGATCCCCATGAATGCCGAGACGAGGATGATGATGGGCATGGACCTCACACTGATCTCATAGAGGTCTTTGAACATATGGGCAAACGGCGGAAACGGGAAGAAGGAGCGATAGGAGCGGTCCACAAAGAGAGAAAATCGTCCCACGTTTTCCGCAGCGGCAAGCAGACGTTTTTTAACCATAGCCTGATGATAAATCATCCCGGGAAAAAGTCAACTTCAACTTGATTGAGACCTCGGAAAGGGGTATAATCCCCCTATGCATGATGTGATCGTCGCCATATTCGGGAAGAATTCTCTTCTTTTCCTTCTGATCTCTCTTTTCGGGCTTCTCATTCTGAAACTCTATGTCGCCGGAGAGACATCCAGGAGTCTTTCAGGGCAGGCCCTTATCACCCTGCTTCCTCTGGGCGCCGTACGAGCCTCTTTCCGTCATTTTCCAAAGGGGAAAGCGCTCTTTATCCTTCTCTTCACCATCCTTGCCTGGGCTCTCATCCTTTTTTTCCTCTACGCCCACATCCAATACAGGAACTTTCTTCATCAACTCTCCATCTCGTGAGGGCTTCCGCTGTCAAAATTTATTGATTTCCCCCCCCTTCTGTGTTATTCTCTATGTGGAGTAAGACTATGGCTAAAAAAAACAGTGAATTTTTAAACACCGTCATCATTTCCGGCAAGGAATACCAGATCAAGACTGTGGTGGACCGTTACAACACCATGCGGTCCAAGATCATCCACAAGGGGAAGACCATCTCCGAAAAAACACTCAAGCTTGAGAATTCAAAAGACGAGAAGAGCATCATCCCCTACATCGAGAAACTCCACAGGGATTTTATCCATGAACTCTCTATCCTCAACAACATCAATGAAGAGGAGGAGAACAAACAGAACATCAAGTTTATCCTCTTTCTGGGCGCTGTCTACTTCACCAAGGGCCTTCTTGAGGAGGCTAAAGAGATCTTTAAAAAAGCGCTCAAGTGGGACAGCAACTGTGTGGAAGCCTACAATTACCTTGGCGTCATCTATCTGAAAACGGGAAATATCCCCCAGGCCATCGATTATCTGAAAAAAGCGGCCGCCATGGCTCCGGATATCCCCGAGACCAAGATCAAGCTCATCGATGCCTACATGGAGCTGGACAATCTTAAAAAAGTCGAAGAGGAGCTTACACGTCTTCACAAACGCCAGCCGGATTATCACTATGTCTATTGGTATTTTGTCCTGACGAATCTCAAGAAACTTCTTTCAGGCCAGTATAAGGACAATGAGGACATCAAGCTTCTCGATAAGATCATCGAATGGATGAAACGGGGATATGACCTGGCCGGCGAGATCGTGGACAAAGAGCTCTTTGAGAAGGCCTATATCGATGTGAACGCCCGACAGTATGAATCAGCGTACAAGAATATCAAGGACCTCATCGAAGAGTGCAAAAACACCTATTTCAATAAAGAGATCGACCATTTCCACATCTTTCTCATGAAATACAAAAAAGAGAAGGACCCGGCCCTTCTCAAAGAGACCCTGGACACGTTTACGGAGATGTTGAAAAACGACCCCTCCAACAAGATCCTTCTCAATAAGGTGGGGATCCTTCATTTTCTTGCAGGGCAGGAAGCCCTGGCCCGGGCCAGGGATGCGTTCAAAGATTCCCTGACAACGGATCCCGCCTACAGTTTTGCCCGTAAAAACCTCAATCTCACCCGCAATGCCATCCGCAATGTGGATAATCTCATCTTTGATTTCTTAAAACAATAAAAAAAAAGGGCGCCGGAAGCGCCCTTCTCAATGATTCCCCGGAGCCCTTTCAGAGGCCCAGGATCTCTTCGATGGTGTCCAGATAGGTCTTGATCTCCTCCTGTGTCCTCTCGGCCATATGAGCCACACGGAAGGAGTTGTTTTTCATCTTTCCGTAGCCGTTGGAGAAGACATAACCCCGTTTTCTGAGTTCCTTTGACAAGGCGCCCAGGTCAGCCTCTTTCGTGTTTTTAATCGTGGTGACCGTCCTGGAAGCGATCTTTTCATCCTTGATGTAAAGCTCAAAGTGTTTTTCAGCCCACCGTCTCACAAAGCGCATGTTCTCTTCATGCCGTTTAAAGACATTGTCCAGTCCGGTCTTGAAGATCCTGTCCAGGGAGACATTCAATGCGAAAAGATGAGAGATGCTGGGGGTGGAGGGGTACTGATGGGGTTTGTCCACAGCATATTTATAAAGCTGGACAAGGTCAAAATAGTAGCCCCTGTTTTCCACGGTCCTGGCTCTCTCGATGGCCTTTTTGGAAACGGAACAGACAGCGAGTCCCGGAGGAACGCCGAGCGCTTTCTGTGAGGAGGAGATCAGGATGTCGATCCCCAGTTTGTCCGCTTCGATCTTCGCCCCGCCCAATGAGGAGACCGCATCCACGAGCCAGACCACATCAGGGTATTTTTTCATCACGTCTGCGATCTCATAGACCGGGTTCATGATCCCCGTGGATGTCTCATTGTGGGTCAGCGCCATGACGTCATACTTCCCTGTGGACAGATACTCATCCACAAGAGCGGGAGTGATGGGGTTGCCCCACTCCACTTCATGTTTGTCAGCAGGGACGTTGTTGCCCTCTGCGATCTCGAACCACCGGTTTCCGAAGGCCCCCACAGAGAAGACAATAGCCCTCTTCTTTGTGCAGCTTCGGATCGACCCTTCCATGAGTCCGGTCCCCGAAGATGTGGAAAAGATAATGGGGTTGTCCGTAAACATGAGTTTCTGCATCTTTTCGGCGCATTGCCCCTGAAGCTCCACACAGTCAGCGGCTCTGTGAGAGATCATGGGATGGGACATGGCCTGAAGCACTTCGTCGGCGACATCCACCGGGCCCGGGATGAACAGCGTCTGCTTTTTATCCATAAAAAACCTCCTTGTTAACTCGATTTTCTTCATACTACTGGGGTTAAGCCTTTTGTCAAATGAAATCGGATTTCAGCCGTTTTTCACCCAGGAGACCAGCTCTTTCCATGTGGGCTTTTTCCCGTAACTGAGGAGGCCGATCCTGTAGATGCGCCCTGCCAGCCAGATCTCGATGGCGATGGTCACCAGCAGAAGTCCCATGGAGAGGGCGATCTGAGAAGCCGGGACTTCACTGATCCCGATCCTCATGAGCATGATCGACGAGAGAAAGGGAACCAGCGAGATGCCCACTGAAAACGAGGATGAGGGGTCCTGGCTCACACCCATGAGAAAGATCATGGGCAGGACGCAGACGAGGATGGCCGGTGTCATGGCGTTCTGGGCATCCTGCATGTTGGAAAACATGGCGCCGATGATCCCGAAGATCAGAGCAAAGACAAGGAACCCCATGAGGAAGTAGAGGATGAAAAAGATGAAGAGCGAGGGATGGAGAGAACCCAGAAGCGCTTTGATGGCGATCTGCGCCCCGGGAACAGCCTGTTTGAGCAGAACGATCCCCAGAAAAGCCATCACCGCCCAGATGAGATACTGAAAGACGCCGGCGGCGGCTGTGCCGCTGAGTTTTCCCGCCATGATCCCCGACGGTTTCACATGGGAGACCAGCACTTCAGCCACACGGTTGCTTTTGTCTTCGATGGTGGAGCGGAGCATCTGGGGAGCCCAGGAGAGGACCGACATGTAGATGAGGAAGACCAGCAGATAGGCGATGGCAAAAGAGACTTCCGCACTCTTCTTTTTTGCTCCCTCTTCCTTTGTCACTTCAAAAGTCCTGGCTTTAGCCGATGCCAGAAGAGCGTTGATCTCTTCTTCTGAAAGGCCGCGGTCTGAAAATTTCCTCACCTGGATGATCCGGGAGATGACATTTTCAATAAGGGAGATCCTCTGGGAATCGCTGATGGTCTCGGAGTAGTACTCAAAGGAGTACTCATCGAAGAGGTCACCGGGGAAGAAGAGAAGATTTTTGATCTCTTTCTGCCTCAGTGCTGTGATGGCCTCCTCTTTACTTCCGTTCCAGGGAATCATCTTCATGGTCGCGGGGAGACGGCTCTCCAGCAGCGGGATGACTTGAGCGGTCTCGTCGATATAATGATATTCGCGGACCTTCTCCATATTCTTCTTCTGGGTGACATAGATGATCCCGAAAAAGAGGATGATGAGAAGCGGGGTGAGGATCGTCCCCAGGATAAAGGATTTTGATTTGACCATATGCCAAAACTCTTTTTTAAAGACAATAAACCATTTATTTTTCATTTTCGTCCCCTTTTGCTCCCACGGCTTCCAGAAAGATCGATTTCAGGCTGGGCAGGTCCACGCGGAATTCCGAAATGTCGAGCTTCTCTGCCACAGACCTCAGATAACCGGGATAGTCTTCGCGTTTTTTCAGGACCACTTCGGCATACGTCCCGTAATCATCCACCGACTCCTCCATCCCGTTGCGCAGGAAACGTCCGTCTCCTGAATAGCGGATAAAGATATTCATCTTGCCGTACTCTTCCTTGATCCGGCTCATCTCCCCGTCGACGACTTTCGTTCCCTTGTCGATGATGATCACATGGTTGCAGATGTTTTCCGCATGCTCCATGATATGGGTGGAAAAGAGGACCGTGGTCCCCCTTCGCATGAGACGGACGATCTCATCTTTAAAGAGTTGGATATTGAGGGGGTCCAGCCCTGAGAAAGGCTCATCTAAGATCAGAAAGCGCGGAGTGTTCATCGCTGTGATGATGAACTGGACCTTTTGCTGCATCCCCTTGGACAGCGCTTCCACCTTTTTCTCTTTCCACTCTCCCAGGTCGAAGTGGTCCAGCCACTCGTCCGTCCCGGCTTTGATCTCTTTTTTGTTCATTCCCTTGACCTGTCCGAAAAAATCGATGGTCTCGGCAACGGTCATCTTGGGGTAGAGGCCCCGCTCCTCGGGAAGGTACGAGACTTCGTTATTCTTAAAAAAACGTTTGATCTCCCCCTGTTCAGGGTAGTAGATCTCCATGATCATTCTGAGTGTGGTGGTCTTCCCGGCTCCGTTCCGGCCCAGGATCCCGTAGACCTTCCCTTCATCCAGGGAAAAAGAGAGGTCCTTCACGGCATGGAATGACCCGTAATACTTATTGACACGCTCCAGTTGTAACAGCATGACTCCTCCTCGGCTTGGTGTGATCGGATCTATTTTTTCTTTTTGATCAGGTTTTTAATATAGCGTAAAGCCAGGCCGGTGGAAAGGAGAATAATCCCCGAAAAGTAGAGCCACTGGATGGTGCTGAAGACCGAATGAGAGAACTGGATCCCGAACACGGTGAGGATCAGGTCGATGATGGCATAGAAAAGAAAACCCAGGAAGAGGGCATTTTTATGGGACGGGAAAAGACGGGCCCCTGTCCAATGAAGAAGGACGATGAAACCCACGAGAAGCGCAAAGACAAAGAGGATCATGAGAAAGATCAGGACCGGGATCCCGATGATGGTGACAACAAGAAGGATCATGGCCACGGGAAGCAGGATGTAAAACCCCAGCCCGATAAAAAAGTATTTCAGGGCATAGGAGCTCATGTCGTCCACGAAGGTCTTGATACGCGAGCCCACAAGAAAGTTCACGATGAGGACCATGATGAAGAGGATGATATAGAAGAAGATCTTGTCCACGAGGGAGGCGTAGCGATACCGTTCCGATAATGTCCGTCCGTTGACATGTTCGCCTTCCTCATATTGAGCCCGTGACAGCGATGAACCCGGCAACTGCGCATAAGCAGCTGAGATCTCATTTTCGGCGGTGAGAAGCGTGGAGTCTTTGATAAAGACATTCCCCGCCACTTGTCCCTTTCCGCCCATGGAGACTGTGGAGTCCACGAGGAAGAGATTCCCCAGGACTGAAGCATTCATGACACAGTCGCTTTTCTGGATGATCAGGTCCCCGTGGTACTCGCCGGTGACCTCCTCGCCTTCTTCCAGTCCTGACACAAGAGCGGCTGATTTCTCTGCTTTATCCAGGATGGTTTCTTCAGCTGAACTGACAACAGCGAAAAAAGCTAATGCGATCACGAGAAAGATGAGATGACGTCTCATTCCATGCCTCCTTTACCGGGCGTGAAGGTAGTGGATCACATCGGACGGAGTGATCACCCCTACCATTTTATCCCCTTCTTCTACTATAATAAGAGACACATTTTCTTTAAAAAATGTTTCTCTCACCTGGTCTGCGGGGGTGTTCTGATCCAAAAAGAGGACTCTCTTGTCCATGATCCCCTTGACGGGGATATGGAGCTGCTCTTTACGGCGCATATCCATGATCTTTTCCTTGGAGACCAGTCCCACGATCCGCCCGTTGTCATCTTCAACGGGGACAGTCCGGTAATGGCTATAGATGATCTTTTCGATGACGTCCCCGAGGCGTTCGTTTTCTCCCAGAGTAAAGACAGGACGCGACATGATGTCGGCAGCCCGGACTCCGGGGACGGCTTTCTGCTCCAAAAGGGAGAGAAGCTGCTGTCTGGCCTCTTTGACCGTGGTGTTCATCAGCGTGGCCGAAGCGGCTTTGATATGGCCTCCCCCTCCGAAAAAAGCCATGATCTCATTCATGTTGAGGTCATCGGCTGTGGTCTTTCCCACCATATGGGTCTTCCTTCCCATCCCCACAATGGCGAAAGAGGTCTGAAGCTCTTCTCTCACGTGGATACGCTGGAGGATATCGCTGATCCCGCCGACGATCTCATCCAGGTCCGCTGTCGCGATGTGAAGGGGCAGCCCGTTGATGGTGAAGGATTCCATGGACTCCATGAGCATCTCCTGCAATCTCTGCTGAAGGGGATTGAACTCTCTGTTGAGGAAGGCCAGGATATTCTCGGGGCGGGCGCCCCTTTTCATAAGTTCTGCCACTACAGCGACATCCCGGTCTGTGGTGGTGGAATAGGTCAGCGCTCCGGTATCCTCATAGATCCCGAGAAGAAAGAGCGAGGCCTCCACAGGGTTGATGAAGATATCCTTCTCCAGGAGTTTTTCAACGAGAAGGGTGGTCACAGCTCCGGTGGAGTCCACCCAGGACTCGTCTCCGGTGATGTCTCCTCCCGGATGGTGGTCATAGACCACCACCCTGGCGTCTGTCTTCTCAAGAAAAGCGGAGAAACGGCCGAGCCTCTGCCTCCGCCGCGTGTCCACCATGATGATCTCCGTGATCTCGTTCAGGTCATTGAAACGCGAGAATTTCTCTATGGTAAAATACTTGTAATGCATCTTGAGAAAGAGGGCGACATTCTCCCTTTTTTTCCCCAGGCTGAGCATGATCCCGTCGCCGTAGAGCTTCCTTGCAGCGGCCATCCCTGCCAGGGAGTCGAAGTCCATCCCTTCATGACTGATGATCACTCTCATATCAGTGGGCTTCCTCCCAGTTTTTCCCTGAAGAGACTTCAGCTTTCATGGGAACGGAAAGCGGGAACGGGGTGGCCTCCATGACCTCGCGGATGAGGGGAAGGGTGTGTTCGAGCGCACTCTCTTTCACTTCAAAGAGAAGTTCATCATGGATCTGAAGAAGAAGGCGCACATTCCCGTCATCAGCCCACTTGTCATGGACACGGATCATCACCTCCTTGATGATATCGGCGGCACTCCCCTGTATGGGGGTATTCACGGCGATACGTTCTGCCGCTTCACGCATCATGCGGTTTTTCCCCTGAAGCCCGGGGACGCGCCGTCTTCTGCCTGACAGGACGTCCACCCAGCCCTTTTCCCTGGCGTTCCTGATGGTCCTGTCGATAAAAGACCTGACTCCGGAAAAGCGTTCAAAATAGCGCCCGATGAGGGCTTCAGCTTCGGCAAGGGGAATATCAAGCTGTGAAGAGAGGCTGAAGGCCGACTGGCCGTAGATGATCCCGAAGTTGACGGCTTTGGCCCGATGACGCATCTCAGAGTCTGCGGTGCCGAAGAGGCGCCGTGCCGTCTCACTGTGGATATCTCCTCCCTGGCGGAAGATCGAAATCAGATTCTCATCTCCGGAATAGTGCGCCATGATGCGGAGTTCCATCTGGGAATAGTCAGCCGAGACGAGGGAATACCCCTCATCGGCCACAAAAAGCTGGCGCATGCGCTTTCCCCACTCCCCGTAGATGGGAATATTCTGAAGATTGGGGTTTTTCGAAGAGAGCCGCCCCGTCGCCGTTCCGCAATAATCCAGGGTGGAATGGAGCCGCCCGTTTCTGTCCACAGCATCCAGGTAGGGAAGGATGTAGGTGGAGAGGATCTTCTGGATCTTCCGGTATTCCAAAAGCATCTCTCCCACGGGGTGGACAGAGGCGACCTTCTGAAGGACCGACTCATCCGTGGCATAACCCGTTTTGGTCTTCTTCAGCCGTCCGGGGATCTTCAAAGCCATCTTCTCGAAAAGGACGTCTCCCAGCTGCTTGGGAGAACGGATATTGAACTCTTCTCCGCATTCACGGTAGATCTCCTTTTCCCGGTCGGATGTGGCCTCTTCCAGTTCAGTCCTGTAGGCCTCCAGAAGCGTTGTGTCGATCTTCACTCCGTACTCTTCCATGCTCCTGATGACCTCCGGAAGCCGCAGTTCAGTCGTGTCCAGATAATCCCAGTGCCCGCGCTGTTCAAGCTGGGAACGGGCCTGCAAGAAAAAGTCGCGGAGTTCCTGTATCGTCCGGATGGAGCGTTGCTCATAAAACCCTTTTGCCGTGGACGCGGTCTCCGAGTCATGGGCCCAGTAGTCCAGCAGGCGGAGGTCCCGGATTTTGCAGGATGCGTCATGTTCCCTGAGGAAGGTATGGGCGTCGTAGGTCCAGAGGAGAAGCCCCGGGCGCTTGAGAAAACCGGGTTCTCCCGGAACCGTGTAATACTCTTCCGTCTCCACGCCTCCGAGAAAAAAGCCCTCCTCTCCCTCCATGAGGAGGAACTCCCCCTTCTCACAGTCAAAGGGGCCGCTCTCATAGATGACCTCTCTGCCGGGAGCAGGCTTCTCTTCGGCCTTGTGGGCGATATATTTCATAAGAGAGAGAAAACGCTGCTGAGTGAAATAGTCCCTGATGAGCTCAGGATCATAGGCCGGGAACCTCGCCTCTTCAAAGTCCAGGTCCATGGGAATCTGCCTGTTGATCACCACGAGTTTTTTGGAGAGACGGAGCATCTCCTCCTGTTCTCTGATCTGATCCCTGGCCCGGGGGTTGGGGATCTCGTCTGACTGTTCAATAATGGATTCCACATCCCCCAGGGCTTTGATGAGGTTTTTCGCCCCCTTGGGGCCGATCCCCTTCACACCGGGGATATTGTCAGAAGCATCTCCCATGAGGGCCAGGTAGTCGGTAAAATGCTCCAGGCCGAACCCGTACTCCTCTTCAAAAACCTTTCTGTCATAGCGCTTGTCTTCTTTGGGGCCGCTTCTCACCACACTCACATGGTTATCGATGAGTTGAAGAAGGTCTTTATCAGGAGTGTAGACCAGGACCTCACACCCCCTTCTCTCCTTCACCTTCTCTGTGATAGTCCCGATAATATCGTCGGCTTCATGTCCGGAGATCTCGATGCGTTTGATCCGGGCCAGATCAAGGAATGATTTGATGTTTGCGATCTGAAGGCTCAACTCATCGGGCATGGGTTTCCGGTTGGCTTTATAATCAGCAAAAAGCTCGTGGTTGTCTGTCTTGCCCCGGGAATCAAAGGCGACATAGAGAAAATCCGGACGATGAGCCTCCAGCAGCCCGAAGAGCTTACGTAAAAATCCGTACAGGGCGCCCACGGGCTCCCCGCGGGGATTGGTCAGGTTCTGACGTTGAAAAGCATAAAAGGCCTGATAGGCCAGGGCATTACCGTCCACAAGGAAAAAACAGTCAGGTTTCATCGCACCCCTCCCCGCGGGCCTGTTCCACGGCTTTCTGCCAGCTGCCGAACCTCCTGTAGGCCCGGGCATAGAGGGTCGGGTCATCTTTTGAGACCGTGGTCCGAAGCGGATTTTCAAGATAACGCCGGATCACACACAGAAGCTCATGGTCCTTAAACCGGGTCACAGCCTCCTCATGCCCCGCTTCCCTGAGCGCCGCTTTCCAGGAGCCGAACACTCGCCGGGCCGACGAGTAGAGACGGGGTTCGTCTCTGTAGACACGGCTGAGTTCTCCCGGGCTTTTTCCCCTCAGGATGTCCAGGATCTTCTCATGATCCCAAGCGTCCTTCTTTTTTCTCTCTTTTCGGGCTTTCCGGTACTCTTCGTCCGGATCAAGGCCGCATCGGTCCAAAGCGGCTTTCCAGTGTCCGTAATATTTTTTTCGGATAGCAGCATTAAAGAGCCGGGGGTTGACCCTGCGGACAGACCCGGGAGTCAGAGGGACTCCGTTTCGTTTCAACGTGCGGATCTCTTCACAGATCTTCTCTTTATCCCAACGGATGTTTTTTTTAAGCACAGAGATTACCTTTTATAACCGATGGTCCGTAAAAACGCCTGCCTTTTCTCAATATCCTCGTCGTTTTCCTGCCCCGCAGGCTTCTTGCCGTCGATCACGCCGATGATTCCGCGTCCCTCTCCGTTATCGGCCACCAAAACGGTGAGAGGGTTCGCCGTGGCGGCAAAGATGGAGCAGACTTCGGGGACCTGCTTGACCGAGTTCAGGCAATTGACGGGAAAAGCATCCCGCATGATGATGAGAAACGCATGACCCGCGCCGATACGCTCCAGGTTTTCCGCTGCCGTCTTTCGCAATTCCGCATCCGTGCCTTCATGGCGGACCAGGCAGGGCCCGCTGGCCTCATTAAACGCAAGCCCGAACCGGATTCCGGGAAAAGCCTGCACCAGGGCTTCATAAAGGTCTTCCACTGTTTTAATGAAATGGGCCTGGCCCAGGATAATATTGTCATCGTCTTCTTTGTGAAGTTCCACACTGATTATGTCCATAGAGACTCCTTTTTTTGGCACTTTCAATCATTATAGAGCAATTTAGTCAAAGGTCAAGATGCCCCGAAGGGAAAAGAATCTTGACAAAAAGCCCCCGACTCTTAATATTAAGAGAAAGGGAGGTTTTGATGCAAAAGCTTTTTGAAATCAATGGAATCGGGATACATCTCACAACCCAGGCCTCTGATTCCCTGGGACACACCGGATTCCTTTCTATCGAAGGGTCCGTATCCCCGAATAATATCCAGAGTTTTGAAGCCGCTCTGAAAAAGATCAAGGCCTTCGATATCTCTGTGATCGTCATCGATTTCAGCAAAGTCTCTTCATTCTGTGATGAAGCCTGGGCCGTGATCCGGCAGCAAAAAGAGAACCTCTCCCGTCCCGGAGAAGAGATCTTTCTTCTCAGGATGCCTCCCACCCTTTTCGAACAGTTTCACGCCCAGGGACATGACGAAATCCTGAAGCATTTCAGGGCCTTCGGCGACCTGGACCGCTACATGGTCTCCGCATCAAACAAAACGCTCGCTGCCCCTGAGACAGAGGCCCCGGACATCTCGGATGAAGACAAGCCCGATTCCACGGAGAAGGCCATGGACAAACCGGCTCAGCCCACTCCATTTTCTCATGAAGAGACTGAAGAAGTCCTGTCAGAGGATCTTCCGGAAATCCCTGAAGAGGACATTATGGAGGACAACGCCCCGCAAGTGATGCAGGAACGCTTCCCTCTCAATGAGAGCCGGGAAGTCTTCGAAGAGACGGAACTTGCCGACCTTCCCGAAGAAGATATCGAAGAGGCGCTTCCTTCAAAGTCCTTCGGAGCGGAATCCATCCCTGAGAAAATGATCGCTATCCGGGGAAAGCTGCGCTCCTTATTTGAAAACAAGATCTACGAATGGAAAAGCCTGGGGTACGACACCGCTTACCTGGATGCCTATCTGGATAAAAACCTGGACGAAGCCAAAAAAGCCTTTGCCCTCTACTCCAAGAACCTTGCAGACTGCCGCGAGATGGAAGCCGCAGCCGACATGATCGAAAATCCGGCCATGAAAAAGGATCTGCTTCTGACAAAATCCCTTCTGAAAAAACCCATGGAGATCGATAAGGCCCGTGAAGCCTTTTCCCGTCTTCTCAAAGAAGCGGAACAGCTTGACCATGATGCTTTTCTTCCCCTGGCCGACTACCAGTTTGACAATTTCATCAAAGGGAACAATAAAGACACCATAGAGATGGTCCTTCACCTTGTCCACCATCTGGACGCCTACGACCGGCCTCTTCTGCTCCATGGAGCCAACGGGACGGGCAAGACCCATATCCTTAACGCTATCGGAAACACCATCCGTCTGAAGACATCACGCTCAGTCAACTACATTCCCGCCAACAACTTCATCGTGGAGCTGGAAAACATGCGCGAACAGGGAAGGCTTCACCTTTTCAGAAAACGGTACATGTCCTGTGAGGTCCTTCTCTTCGATGATGTCCATCTGCTTGAAGACGCCTCGTCCGCCGCTCATGAGTTCCGGTTCCTCATGGACGCCCTGGCCAGACAGTCAAAGCTGCTGATCATGGCCTCCGTCCTCAAGGCCGATGATTTCAAGTTTGTGAGCAAAGACCTTCAGTCACGCCTGAAAAGCGCCATCCACCTCACCATGGCACCGCCTGACGAAGCCACATTGTCGCGTATCCTGGACAAACGCATGGGAGAGCTGAAGATCGATTCAGAGAAAGGCGTTCCCCGCTATCTGGCTCAAATGGCTCCCGGAGACATCAGAAAAGCCTTCGGGCTTCTGGAAACACTGCACCTCTATGCCAAGACTTATCATGAAAGCATCAGTTTCGAACTGGTCCGCGAACTGACCTCGTCCACACTCTCCTATGAAGAGATCCGTGAGATGACACCTCCCGCCCCTCCCCAGGAGACGATCTTCCCTGAACGGGAGGACTCCTTTCCAAAAGAGGAGTCCATCGGGGAGATGGAAAACGAACCCGAAGAGTCCCTTTCTGCGGATGTCGAAGAGGAGGTCTCATTGACCCCGGACGAAGGAGAGGACACCGTGTCCCTTCCCGAAGGGATGGAGCACAGGCTTGAAGGCGATATCCCCGACTATCTCCCTGAAGAGGGCGACGAGCCGGAGTCCTTCTCTGAAGAAGAGAATATCGTCCTTCCCCGTGAAGAGACTCCGGAAAATGAAGAGGCCGTTGTCTCCCCGGAAGAAGAGGAATCCTTTGAACTTCCTGCAGAGGAGACGCCTGCAGAAGAGGAGGAGAGCCTGATCTCCGAAGAAGAGAAGGCTCCTTTCAATGAAGAATCTCCGTCTGAAGATGATTCAGACCCCTTTGCCGGGCTGGATGATGATGAAGAGGGCCGCCCTCTTAGCGATGTCACAGAGGACTCTGACCTTGACCTCTGGGATGAAGTGGATGAAAACGAAGACGATCCCTTCGCCCTGTAAATGAAAGGAAAAGCATGACCGACTCGCGACAAAAAATCCGCCGTTTTACATCCCTGGGAATCTTTACAAGCCTTGTCATTATCATGACTCTTTTCGCCCGTATTCCCATGCCTCAGATCAAAGGATACATCAACCTGGGAGACTCCATGATCCTCCTGGGGACGCTCTTCTTCGGCGGAGCCTTCGGTGCTGTCATCGGCTCATTCGGATCGGCTTTAGCTGACGTGATCGGAGGGTACCCGAACTTTGCCATCTTCACCTTTATCATCAAAGGGATCGAGCCCTTGATCTTTGCCCTGCTCATCCGCGCGGGACAGAAAAGAGGCTATTCCATTCCCCGCCTTCTCTACGGAGCCGCTTTTGCCATGTTCTGGATGGTCGCCGGCTATTTCTGGGTGGAATATTTCATGTTCGGAGCCCCGGCAGCCTTTGCTGAAGTCCCCGGCAACATCATCCAGGCGGTGGGATCCATCTTTATCAGCATCGGACTCTACAATATCGTCCGGAATACAGTGAAAACACCCGCTTAACCCTTTTTCTCCGGGGCTTTCTCGAGAGAGACAAGCCCCTTCTTTTCATCCAGCAGAACATGATCCCCTTTTTGGAACCGCCCGGACAGGATATCCCGCGAAAGGGCCGCTGTGACTTCCTTCTGAAGCAGACGCTTGAGAGGCCGGGCTCCCATGGTGGGGTCATAACCCAAGTTCACCATAAGCTGAAGGAACCCTTGCGAATAATCCAGTGTGATTCCCTGAGCCTCCAGCCTTTGGGCGATCCTCTGAAGCTGAAGGATGACGATCTCACGGATCTCTTCTCTTGAAAGAGGGGTAAACAGCACCATCTCATCCACCCGGTTGAGGAACTCCGGTTTGAAGTATTGATGAAGAAGCCCCCTGATGATCTCATTGAGGTCTGTCATGGCCGTTTCAGCTGATCCGTTGTCTTCTGCGGTGAGCCTGTCGGAAATATGCTGGGCTCCGATATTGGATGTCATGATGATGATGGTGTTCCTGAAATTGACATTCCGTCCTTTACCGTCAGTGAGTCGCCCCTCGTCAAAAAGCTGAAGCAGGATATTCATCACATCAGGATGGGCCTTCTCGATCTCGTCCAGGAGGATCACCGAAAAGGGCTTGCGCCGAACAAGTTCTGTGAGCTGCCCCCCTTCATCATGGCCCACATATCCCGGAGGAGAACCGATGAGCCGGGCAACGGCGTGTTTTTCCATATATTCCGACATATCGATACGGATGAGAAGGGATTCGTCGCCGTAAAGGAACTCAGTGAGAGCTTTTGAGACCTCTGTCTTTCCCACTCCTGTGGGCCCTAAAAAGAGAAAGACTCCGGCGGGTTTGTCGGGATCAGAGAGCCCTGCCCGTGATGTCCTGACCACTTCACTCACTTTTCTGATGGCCTCTTCCTGGCCCACGACCCTTTTGTGCAGCCACGCTTCCATATCAAGGAAGCGGGCCGACTCTTCAGCAGTGAGCCGGTTAACGGGGATCCCCGTCCACCTGGAGATGATCCGGGCGACATCGTCCTGGCGGACCACGTTATCCCGCTGTTCCCGGGCCCGCTTGTCTTCCCACTCATCCTTGGCTTCTTTGAGTTTCTCTTCCAGCTGTTTTTCCTCGACGCCGAGGTGGGCGACTTTTTCATAATCGCCGTCATTAAAGGCCGATTCCTTTTCACGCCGTATGGAATCGAGTTTCCGCTCAAGCTGAGAGAGTTCTTCAGGAGTCTTAAAGGCATTCAGCCTCACCATGGCGGCCGCTTCATCGATGAGGTCGACAGCCTTGTCAGGGAGATGCCTGTCTGAGATATAACGCGCTGAAAGGAAGACAGCCGATTCCAGGGCATCATCTGTGATATGGACCCGGTGAAAAGTCTCGTACTTCTCTTTGATCCCCTTGAGGATCCGGACAGCATCGTCAAGCCCGGGTTCTTCCACAAAGATGGGTTGAAATCGTCTCTCCAATGCCGGGTCTTTTTCAATATAGGTGCGGTACTCATCCACCGTGGTGGCTCCGATACACTGGATCTCTCCGCGGGCGAGGACGGGTTTCAGGATATTGGCGGCATCCATGGCTCCCCCGCTTCTTCCGGCCCCGATGATGGTGTGGATCTCATCGATGAAGAGGATGATCTCACGCCGCTCTCCGATGATCTCCAGGACTTTTTTCAGGCGTTCTTCGAATTCACCCATATATTTGGCTCCTGCCAGGAGAGCCGCCATGTCCAGGGAAAGGATCTTCTTTTCTCTGAGGATCTCCGGGACGTCGTTTTCCATGACACGCAGGGCCAATCCTTCGACGATGGCGGTCTTCCCCACACCGGCGTCTCCGATGAGAACGGGATTATTCTTCATCCTTCTGGAGAGGATGTGAATGAGCCTCTCGATCTCCTTTTCCCTCCCGATGACAGGATCCAGTTTATTCTGACGGGCGCGGGTGATGAGATCGATGGAGTAGCGGTTCAGGTACTCATCCTGTTCGCTGACCTGTGCTCCCTCTTTCTGGCTCATCCGGGTATACTCCCGGACTTTCTGCCGGGCCAGATCCAGATCAGCTCCAAGACTTCTCAACACGCGGTAGGAGACATTCTCCGATTCCCGGAGGATCCCCAGGAAAAGATGCTCCGGGCCCACGTACTGATGCCCCATCTCATTGGCCTCTTCAAAAGCCAGCCGGAGGATCATCTTGACCCCGGGAGTCAGATTATCCTCTTCACCTCCGGGCTGCTGCCGCCCCGGCTGGATAAAGCGCTGGAGATCCCGGGAGACAGACTCGTCGGAAATATTCAGAGCTGCAAAGACTTTTTCGAGGACTTTCCCCTTATGATCCAGAAGCGCAAGCAAGAGGTGCTCCGCTCCGATAAAATTATTGTTGTATTGACGGGCATAAGCGCCGGCCTGATAGACCGCCTCCCTGGCCCGGTCACTGAATGTGTCAAAAATATTCATCATAACGCCTCCTTACACAACATAAACAAAAAGAAAGCGCTCAGGTTCCTAAAAAGGAAGGATGGCCCCGATCTCAAAAAAGCTCCCCTGGTTATCCGGATCTTCAAGATCCCAGGCGTATCCCCCGCCCACAGTGAAAAACCCGGTGCTGATACGCCCCAGGACTCCCGCTGTGGCCACTGAGCCGTCGGCTTCCAGACGTCCCTGGTCGAAAAAGGCTGTGTCGATGAAGAGAGCTCCTTCTGCGATACTGTAATTGTAGCGGATCTCTCCGCTCAAGGCCCCGATGAGACGGCTGGGGATATCAGTGTTCAGCCCCCTGACGGTGACTCTTTTGTCATACCGGAAGCCTGTAAAGGGTTCCTGAAACGAGTGGTTCTCGCTCCGGATCCGGGGAAGGTCCTGGGGAGCAGGTTCTCCCCATTGTTTATGCACTTCCCCATAGAGTGAGACGACAAAGGGGGAGATCCTGCGAACCAGATAGGCATCGCATTTCAGGTAGGTGGACAGATCTCTCTCTCCCGCGAAGGGAAGCGAAAAGGCGATCCCTGTATGAACTCCCGTCTCATGATAGGGGTAAAAAAGGCGGGGATGGCTGTTCTTGTAGATATAAGAAAAATAGAGATAGGGGTCACTGTAATCCCTGGGAAGCTGAGTCTCATCTCCCGAAAACGAATCCCCGTTGAGGATGTCGGCCTTCCGGTACCCCCCTCCCGTTTCGAAGATCCGTGTCACATAGCGGTTATGCGGATGATCCACGGGGAGGGAGAGAGAGAGAGATCTGCCCCCCGCTGATTCGCTGTCGAAGTTCTTTTGAAAGATAATCTTCTGTGCTGTCTCCATGGGACCAGGCCGAGATCCCGATATCAAAGGCTGTGCTCTTATTGGTATAGGAGATATTATAGAAGATATCCTCCCAGTTGGCATCATCGATCCCGGCAAAGACCTGAAATGTATGCCATCCCATGGGTTCGGAAAAGACGGTCATGAACCCCGGGTAGACCTCTTCGTCCATATAGAGGGGAAGAAAACTGATGAGACGAAGATTCCTGAAGGGGCGGTACGGGCCGTTGAAGGCCCCCTCTTCGGGGATATTCTGATTCAGGGAAGCCCGGGGCTTGATGGTCATCCAGGCAGGACGGTCCACATCCCGGGTGACATCGGGTTCTCTGTGGGGGTCGATGAGGCACACGCGCATGGAAGAGCGCTCACGTGAGCTGATGCACAGGATGCCGTCATCTGTCCATTGCACGGGTTTTAGAAATCCCCTCTGCCGTGTCACCTGCCTCAGAGAGCCGTCTTTGATCTCCACTCTGAAGAGGGACGCTCTCTCCCTGTCATCCATGGCGAAGAGGACCGTCTGCTCATCAGGGGAGACCACCGGTGAAAACGGACGCTGGGGAAGCGGAAAGAGCTGAGCTGTCTCTGAAGGAATGTCGTAAAGGAAAAGATAGTATCTTCGTTCAGAAGGATGAAAGAGCGCCGCAGCCAGTGTGGACCCTTGTCCGGTGAGATCATAGATCTCTTCTCCGGAAAGAGGACTGAAAAGGGTCACGGGCTCTCCGTTCCCCCCTGTCCGGGCAATCACGGCGGTTCCGTGTCCGGTATTCCTGAGGTAATAGAGCGTCCCGTTCATGGACACGGGATCGAAAGCGCGTTCATCCCGTGTCAACGCTCTCTCTCCGTGTCCCTGTTTGGAAAGGAAATAGATGTCGCTGTAAAGAGATCCGTGTTTTCCCCGGATGGTCTTACCGTAGTAGAACCCCTTCTCATCGGCGAAGATTTTGCCGAAAAAGGGCTGTTCCGTGATCCGTTTCAGTCTCTGCCGGCGGGGGTCATACACATAGAGCCCCTGAGCCGGTTCCTTTGTCTTCCGTGTCCCCGTGATGATGAACCGGCCGTCTGCGGCCATGAGGCCATCCAGGACGTCAAAAGAGGGGATCTCAAGGTCTTCAGAGATCTCTGAAAGGCTTTCCAGGGAATCGGCCTTCTCCCTATAGTACTGTTCCATGGCCTTTCTCCAGCGCTTCGTGTAATCCTTGTAGGATTCGCCGAAACTCTCTTCGAAGGCCTTTTTAAAAAGAAACGTTCCGAAAAAATCACGTCTTTTAAAGAGACGGCCGAATTCGGCCGCCTTTTCAGGATGCTCGGCATAGAGAGTGCGGATCTGGGAAAATCCCTTGGCGTAGAGAAGAGGGCCGTCATCAGGCGTGATCCCCCATGTCTTCCATGAGCTGAAGAGTGCTGCGTTTTCCAGCCAGCGCTCTCCCCTCATGAGCCCCCAGGGCTCTAAAGCAAAAAACTGAGCATAACCTTCATGGACTTCAGCGGGGACATCCAGGGACGGGCCGAAGATATTCGTCCAGGATTTGGTGTTTTCAAAGATGAGGGCATGGACCATCTCATGGGCGATGACCTTTTCAAGCCAGGGCTGGTCCCCGGTGAAGTGGTCCAGATAACGTGAGGGAGAGACCCAGATGAAAAAGTATCCGTAGGGAAGTGTGGCTCCATTGGCGATATCGTCCACATCGGAGATGAAGATGGAATATTTCTTTTTGAAAGAGAGCCCCAGGTTTTTCTCATGCATGGCATAGACCTGTTCACTGATGCCCCCCGCTTCACGGGCTGTCTCTTCAAGGCCGGTGCTGTAAATGATCCGGAAGTTCTCTGTCTCATAGACCCGCCAGGTGAGCTCGGGATGATTCCTGTGATTCATGAGGGAGAATGTTCCCAATCCCGCTACCGGGACTGCCGCCAGGAGAAAGAGGACACCACAGAGAGCAATTCGTTTCAAGACCATGAAGGCTCCTTTTTTTCAATCAGGGTTTCACTTCAATTCACTCAGGGCTTTTTTTGTAAACTCGACGATATCTTTGAGATAAGACCTGTTAAAATGGAACTGGAGCCCCGCTGTCTCGTAAAGGTCCTCTACCGGGCAGGAATAACCCAAAGCGAGAAAGGCATCATACTCTTTCAGTGTGGACTCCTTCCCCTGTGTCTTATAGTTCCTGTAGAGAGCCAGAGCCCCCAGCTGGGCCATACCGTATTCGATGTAGTAGAAGGGAACTTCGAAGATATGGAGCTGATACATCCAGCTGATGATCTTTTCTGTCTCAAGCCCGCTCCAGTCCACACCGGGGTTGAAACGGTCCATGAGCCCCGAAAAGAAGGCGTCCCGCTCTTTGACTGTGTGCTCAGGGTGCGTGTAGATCCACTGCTGGAAGGCATCCACGATCATGCACCAGGGGAGAAACTTCAAAGCTCCTTCAAGCTCGTCGCGCCTGGCTTTTTCCAGGTCAGAGGCATCATTGTAGAAGTGTCCCCAGTAATCCATGGTCAAAAACTCCATTCCCATGGACGCCAGCTCGGCGACTTCGCTGGGAGTATGAAGATACGGGGTGATGGTGATGTCGCGTGTGGCAAAAGTATGCATGGCATGCCCGGATTCATGAAGCAGCGTGACCACATCCCTGTGCAGCCCCACGGCATTCATGAAGATAAAGGGCGCTTTTGTCTCAGCCAGGGGGTAGTTGTACCCTCCGGGGGCTTTGCCTTTCCGGTTCTCCAAATCAAGGAGCCCGGTGTTCTTCATCATCTCCAGTTTTGCTGCATAATCGGTCTTCACGTCTTTCAGGACACGGATGGCCCCGTCGATGAGCTCTTCGGAATCCTGAAACGGTTTCAAAGTCTTTCCGTCCAGGTCCACGGAGGTATCCCAGGGACGGACAGAATCCACACCCAGAGCCTTTCGGCGCTCTTCATTGAGTTGTCTCAGGAAAGGAATGACTTCGTGCTCCACAGCATCGTGAAAAGCCATGATATCGACAGGACTATAGGAAAAGCGCCCCAACTCGCGATGTTTATAATCACGGTAATTATCAAAGCCGGCGTTGTGAGCCTGTTTGATACGGACCTCTTTCAACTGGTCGAAGAGAGAGTCCAGCTTCTCTTTGGCTGACCCCAGGGTCTCCATCCTGAGACGCCAGGCTTTTTCACGGATATCCCTGTGAGGATCTTTGAGATAGACCCCGAGCTGAGAGAGTGTCTTCTCCTCCCCGTCGAAAGGGGCTGTGAGTTGAGAGTTGATCGCTCCGTACTTGGTGGAGAGTTCTGATTCCTTCACCTGGAGAGGGATATTCTCCTCCCGGTAAAGCTCCATATCGTTGGCGATGATCTTTTGAAGATGGCCGAACTTCTCCCGGGGAAGCTTTTGAAAATAATCATTTTCATAGATCTTCTTTTTGAACGCGAAATCATAGGGTTTCATCTGTGAGACCACAGAAGCATAGAAGGTGTGAAAAGCCTTCCCCTTCTCCTCATCGTCAGCAAAACGAGTCATGGCGATGTAGCGGCGGGCGGCCTCTTCATGGACGATGTTTTCAAGCTCCCCGTATTTTTCAAGAAAAGTGATGAGCTCCCCTTCTGAACTCAGGGCTTCACCCGTCATCTCCTCAAGAAGAGGTTTCACTTCTTCCCATGACGAGATATCAAGGTCTTCGCTGAAATATCGGCGTTGCGGTTTTTCGATTTTTTTATCCGTGACGATCATGATTTAATCCTTTCGTTTCAGAATAGTCGTTTTTCCGTTCATATAGGGCTGGAGTGCTTCGGGTATGCTCACAGACCCGTCAGCGTTCTGATAGTTCTCCATCACGGCGATGAGGAGACGTCCCACAGCCAGGGCCGAACCGTTGAGGGTATGGACAAATTCATTTTTTCCCGATTCGTTCTTATACCGGATCCCGGCCCGTCGGGCTTGAAAATCTTCAAAGTTGGTACAGGATGAGACTTCCCTGTACCGTTCCTGTGACGGGATCCAAGCTTCGATGTCATAAGTCTTGGCTGATGAAAAACTCATGTCCCCGGTGCAAAGAAGAAGGACCCGATACGGGATCTTCAAAGCCTCAAGGACTTGCGCTGCATCCCGGACCAGTATCTCAAGCGCTTCGTAGGACTCCTCAGGGCGGACAAAGTTGACCAGTTCGACTTTATGAAACTGGTGCTGCCGCAGGATCCCCCGGACATCTTTTCCATGTGAAAACTTCTCCCTGCGGAAACAGGGCGTGTGTGATGTCACCTTGACAGGAAGAGAATCCGGAGGGAGGATCTCCCTGGCGAAGAGATTGGTCAGGGGGACTTCCGCCGTGGGAATGAGAAAAAGGTCATCTTCTTCCAGCCTGTAGAGATCGTCTTCGAATTTCGGAAGCTGCCCGGTCCCGGTCATGGCCTCACGGTTGACAAGGAACGGAACACTGTATTCCACATACCCGTGCTGCCGGGTATGCATATCCAGCATAAAATTGATCAACGCTCTTTCCAGAAGCGCCAGTTCATCTCTTTTGTAGTGAAACCGGGCCTGGGACACTTTGACACCCCGCTCCAGGTCAAGGGCGTTTCCGTGTTCACCCAGGGTGACATGGTCCAGCACGGGGAAGTCGAATTTCGGAATCTCTCCCCATGTCCTCACCACGACATTCTCCTCTTCTCCGGCTCCGTCGGGAACGGAAGGATGAGGGATGTTGGGAAGAGAGAGAAGCATAGTATTCATCTCCTCTTGCACCCTGGCGATGAGGGCATCCTTTTCCTTGATCGTCTCCCCTATCCCGCTGATCTGATTCATCACAGGTTCTGTCTCTTTTCCTTCTTTTTTCAGTTGGCCGATCTTTTTCGATGATTCATTGCGTTCACGTTTGAGCTCTTCCGTAGCCGTGATGGCATCACGTCTCTCTCTGTCCAGGTCGATGAGTCTTGTGATCTCATGGCTGAAATCCTGATTTTTGCGTTTCAGCCCCTCGATGACATCAGACGGTTCTTTGACGATTCTTCGAATATCAAGCATATTAGTCATCCTCCTCCAGTTTTTGTACCATAAAAACCCTCTTTTAGCAAGGAGAAAGAAAGTCACCCTTTTCCTTGATTTTTTAGATTATCGTTCTATATTAAATGGAAATGCATTAGCCAAGGAGGTTGTGTTATGAAAAAATGGTTTGTTGTCTTTGTGATTCTTCTCTCTGCTGCCGGCCTGGCCCAGGGAGCGTCTAATCTGGCTCTTTCCCGTGCTTCGGTCAAAGCCGGTTACAACTTTGATTTTGAGCAGCTCGTCATCGGTGCCGATCTCAATATGGGGACTCTGGCCAGAGACCTCTATCTTGTCCCCCAGCTTGAGTTCTCATTGGGCGGAGATTACAGTGTCTTCTCCATTGACGGCACACTCCAGTACTATTTCCCCACATCAGGGACCATCCGCCCCTATGCCGGCGGAGGGCTCGGATTCCGGACGGTGAGTTGGGATTTCGGCAACGGCCTTGATGGTTCCGACACCGATTTTGTCCTTTGTGCCTTGGGCGGTGCCGACTTCGATATCGGGAACCCCCGCATGCATCTCTTTACCGATCTGAAGATCCGTTTCATGGGTTGGGGCTCCGATATGGGCCTGTGGGTCGGCCTCTCATTCGCCCTGTAGAACCTTCTTATGAGAGAGGGGACATCCCCTCTCTCACCTCTTTTCAATCAGGTTTTGTCCGTCCATCTCCGGCGGGATCTCCAGCCCCATGAGGGTGAGGAGTGTCGGTGCCAGGTCGGCGAGTCTGCCTTTGTCTTTCAAGATGACATGCTCTTTCTGAAGATCCTTTCGTCGTGAGATCAGGCTGAGCCAGACAGGATTTGTGGTGTGGGCTGTCTGTACCTCTCCCGTCTCGGGATCCGCCATCTGTTCGGCATTCCCGTGATCTGCTGTGAGCAGGACCACACCGTCTTTTTCCAGGACTTTGTCCACCACCTGTCCCACAGCCTCATCCACCACATGGCAGGCTTTCACAGCTGCATCAAAGACCCCGGTGTGGCCCACCATATCAGGGTTCGCATAATTAAGGACGATCACATCGTAGATCTCTTTGTCCAACGCTTCCAGGACTTTTTCCGTCACCCGGGGCGCCGACATCTCCGGCTGGAGGTCATAGGTGGCCACTTTTGGAGAATCCACAAGGATACGGTCCTCACCGGGGAAGACAATATCCTGCTGCCCGTTGAAGAAAAAAGTCACATGAGCGTACTTTTCAGTCTCGGCAATTCGGAGCTGGGTCTTCCCGGCCTGGGACAGGACCTCTCCCAAAAGGTGATCCATTTTGATGAGAGGGAAGGCCACTGCCACTTCAGCCCGCGACGAGTCGGTGATCCCCTCGTAATATTCCGTCGTGGCCAGGAAAAAAAAGTCCTTGATGTCGAGGACCGGGAAAGAATCAAAACCGTTCTCAATCAAAGCCCTGGTGATCTCTCTGGCCCGGTCGAAACGGTAATTGAAAAAGACGAGCCCGTCTCCTTCTCCGAGAGGGGCAAAGCCTGCGACCTTGCGCGGTGTGATAAACTCATCAGTCTCACCCCGGGCGTAAGCATCGTCAACGGCCGATCCGGCTGACGGAAAGAGATCCGAATCACTCTTGCCCCGGGTGAGCAGGTCGTAAAACCTGCGGACCCGCGCCCACCGGTTATCCCTGTCCATGGCGTAATAGCGGCCGGTCACCGAAGCAATATGCCCAAGATCCTCTTTTTTCAGGACCTCTTCCAGAGGGGTGATATAATCCATGGCTGACTGCGGGGGAGTGTCCCTCCCGTCGGTGATCACGTGGACAGCCACCCGGCTGCCGCTGATGCCGTGATCCCGGAATGCACGCAGATAGGCGATCAAATGATCAGAATGGGCATGGACGCCCTGGTCCTGGACAAGCCCGAAGATATGGATCATTCCGCCGGTCTTCAAGACATGGCCTGTGAGCTTTTCCAGGGCCGGATTCTCAGCGAATCTCTCTTCCCGGACAGCCTTGCTGATCCGGACAAGATTCTGATAGACCACCCGACCGGCCCCCATGTTCAGATGTCCCACTTCAGAGGACCCCTGATATCCGTCAGGAAGCCCCACGGCACTCCCGGAAGCTCCGATGAAAGCGACAGGATAGTCTTTGATATATTGATTATGAAAACGGGGACGGCACTGGGTGATGGCGTTATACTCCGCTGAAGGATTGTATCCCCATCCGTCACGGATAATGAGCATATAAGGTTTTTTCATATCCCTTCCTTTCGGCCTGTATTATAGAGGAGAAGAGGGAAAACGGCAAGAGATACGGGAAAAAGAGACAGATCCTATAATTCCCTGATATCCAGGATCTCTCCGTCAGGAAAAAAATCGAGAAAAAGGATCTCTTTGATCTTTTCAGCCACATCCATGGGTTTTTTCAAGGCTCCCGATTTATGAAACTCAATAAACTTGCCCACATAGATAAAATTTTCCCGGGGCTGTTTTCTGATCTGCTGCTGCATGTCCGTATCCACGATCCCCGGAGCCAGGCTTAATATCTTGACACGGTCCTCCTCTTTCCGTTCTTTCTGCTCTTCGGCAAAGACCCGGCTGGCCATATCCAGGCCGGCCTTTGTCGAGCAGTACGAGGACCATCCGTAATAGGGATGTTTTCCCGCTCCTGAAGAGATGTTCAGGATCCTCTTCTCACAGCGGAAGGGCTGGGCCTGCCGGACAAACTCATTCATCAGGATGAGGGGAGCTGAAAGGTTGACGTTGACAGCTTCTCCGATCTTCTCCGACTCGATCTTTCCCAGGGGGCCCACAGGGGCGAGGACAGCGGCATTATTGATCAGGCCGATAAATTCCGGTTCTTCAATATGAGCGAAAATGGACTCCATAAGCCCCGTCAGCCCTTCAAGACGTGACAGGTCATACGGATAGGTGACGATCCCCCCCACTTTCTCATCGACGGATTCAGCCAGGTCATCCAATCGGGTTCTGGCGATACAATGAAGGACAAAATTCCCGTAGGCTAAAGACTGGACAAGGGCCCGGCCCACACCCCGGGATGCTCCGGTGATAATGACATGCTTCATTCTCTACTCCTTTTTCAGTTTGGCAGCCAGTTTTTTCAAAGCGTTTTTTTCGATCTGAGAGACCCGCTGTTTGGAGATCCCCAAAAGGTCTCCGATCTCCCGCAGCGAGATGACATCTTCTCCATAGATCCCGTATCGGTAGTCGAGGATGGTCCTCTCCCGTTCATTGAGTTCTGTCAAAGCTTTCAGGAGCCTTTCGTGGACGGCGTTTTTCATCATCATCTCTTCTGAGCGGTCCTCCACAGAGACTGTCTCTGTCCCGTTCCCGGGTGTATCCGCCTCCTCTTCGAGCTGAAGAGGGCGATAGAAAAGAGAGGAGAGGACCATGAGGGAATAGGAATCCACATTGAGTTCTTTTTTCAACTCCTCTTCATTCACCTGGGAATTCACGGAGTTCTTATGGTTCACGATCTTTTTATACCGCAGATACTTGTGAAAGACACGGTCTGAGAATTTTAAGATCGATGTGTTTTTGTAGAGATACTCCTGGATATAATGTTTGATCCAGTAGGCGGCATAGGTGGCAAAGCGGTTTTCACGGTTGGGGTCATATTTTTCAATGGCGATCATCAGGCCGATATTCCCCTCTTCCACAAGATCGAGAAGCATGGATTTGTTGTCTCTGTTGATATATTTGCGCGCAATATTGATGACAAGGCGCAAGTTGGTCTTGATCAGAAGGTTGCGCATCCCCTTGTCAGGATGCCTCCGGTATTGGGTAAAGGCTTTTTTCTCCTCCTCCTCGCCCAGCAAGGGGTAATTGTTCACTTCAGCCATATAGTGGTCCAGAGCGTCGAGCCCGGCGCGGGAGAGTCCTGTCTTGACCCTGTCGTAGGCCGCATTGAAGACCTCCTGGAAACACTCGGGGGGGACCCCCATCTCATTGATAATATCAGGGATCTCATCCACAGAATAATTGCGGTACTCCTGATGGAGTGTTTTGATGAAACCTTGACAATCCATAGTCTAGAATCTTACCTCGAACATTTGGGCCTCGGGATCATCCGGGACGATATCGCTCTCTGCCCCGGTGATCTGCGCAAAGGCAGGGCCTTTTCTCACAAGACGGGTAAATTCATCGATCTGGGAGGGCGTTCCATAGGCCCTCACCAGGAGAGACCCGTCAGGGAGGTTTTTCACATATCCGCGGACACCCAGGCGCTGGGCATGCCGGACACAAAAATAGCGGAACCCCACTCCCTGGACCCGTCCTGATATCACCATCTGCCGTCCTGTCGTCTCCATTTTTTCCACCTTTTCGATAACATTCTCATTATAACACAGAGAGAATTGCCTGACAATTTAAAACATTTTCTTTATTTCCCCTTGACAAAAAAGAGTTTCTGAATAAGATTAACAGGCGTTGATACTCCTCCGTAGCTCAACGGTAGAGCAACCGGCTGTTAACCGGTTTGTTGCTGGTTCGAGTCCGGCCGGGGGAGCTCATAAGCCCTGCTGAAAGCAGGGCTTTTTTTATTGAAACTCTTATCTGAGTGCCATACACCTAACCTGTCAATCAGAAGGCTGCAGAAACATCATGACTGATATCTCTTCTCTTTTTTGTCTGTTTAGCATTTATCCGTTTTGGTACAGATGATCATCATCTCAATGTCATCCGGGTCAAGGGGCTGTCTATTGAACTCCCCTGGTTTGCACCCCAGGATTTCGACACGGCTGAATCCCGCCATTTCGCATAACATTGTTAATTCAGCCGGGATATAGACTCGTTGAATATCTTGAAGCCTTTCCCCATGAGCGTGATCATCGTACCACTCATCGGGTAATTGCCAGTGAACCAATCCCTGAAGGTAATCAAAGCTTTTTGCTTTTATCCTCTCGCCTCTATATTTCCTTAAGCCGTTGTAGGTTGTCAGGATCAACTTCGCACCATCGTTCAAGGAACCATGAATCGTCTTGAGTACGGAGAGATCCTGTTGCCATCCCAGAGTCCCCAATCCGGATTCACAGATACAGATCGCTCCATCGAATGTTTTCACAGGGCCGTTCAGCAATTCTGATAAGCGAAGAATGTCACTTTCAAGGAGGGTGAGTGTGACCTTGTTCTTCTCAGCCCTTTGTCTTGCTTCATCAAGCATCTTCGGAGAGATATCTATACCGGTAACAACACATCCTGCTTTGGCTAATCCAATTGAGTGTCTCCCCGCTCCGCAACCGATATCAAGGATCGTTGAGCCGGTTTCAGCCCCAAGTTCGCTGATGATAAATCGGACCTCCTGTGGAGTTCCCTGCAGGAAATTCCGGTCGATGTGCTCCAGGCTTTCAGAAGCGAATTTCTCACTTTTCCAGGGATTCATCATCAATTTGACTTCCTTTCCCCTTTGAACACTCTTTTGACTGGCACTTGGACATGTGTTTGTGCTCCTGTCAACGGAAGATAATAAAGATTACTCTTTCTTCTCATCCAGCAGCTGGCGGACACGTCTCAGGACCTCTTCAGGGCCGTAGGGTTTCTGGATGAGCTGCATCTCTTCGTTCAGGATGAAATTCGCATGAACCGCCGTTTTGCTGTACCCGCTGGAAAAGAGGACGGGGAGATGAGGGTCTCTCATCCTGATCTCTTCCCAGACTTCATAGCCGTTTTTCACAGGCATGACCACATCCAGGAGAAGCAGGCGGATCTTTTCGCTGTTGCTATAATACATCTCCAGGGCTTCTTCTCCGTTTCTGGCACTCAGGACGGTATACCCGGCCTCTTCGAGGACACTCACAGCCATCTTCCGGACCGCCGGGTCGTCTTCGGCCACGAGAAGAGTCTCGTTCCCTCCTCTGACGGCTCCCTGGATCAACGGTCCCACCGCGGCTGCTTGGCGCTCGGTCACGGGCAGGTAGATCTTGAACGTTGATCCCTGGCCGGGTTCACTGTAGGCCGTGATCATTCCTTCATGCTGTTTGATGATCCCGAAAGCCGTAGAAAGCCCCAGCCCGGTCCCCTTCCCTTCACCTTTGGTGGTAAAGAAGGGCTCAAAGACCATCTCCAGAGTCTCTTTATCCATTCCCACTCCGGTATCCGTTACGCTGAGAAGAACAAACCGTCCCGGTTCAGCCCAGAGATGGTGAGAACAATATTCGGTATCGATGAGGACATTCTGAGTCTCAATGATCAATGTCCCCCCTTCCGGCATGGCATCCCTGGCATTGACCACCAGGTTCATCAGCACCTGCTCCATCATGGCACTGTCGGCATAGACCTCTCCCAGACGGGCACCCGGAATCCATTCCAGGCGGATATGTTCACCGATGATCCGCTGAAGCATATTCAACAGGTTTTTCACCAGGTTATTGAGCTGCAGTACCCGGGGTTCCATGACTTGCCTGCGGCTGAATGCCAGAAGCTGCTTTGTGAGGACGGAGGCTCTTTCGGCCCCTCTGATGATCTCTGCCACATATTCTCCCGACTTGTCACCCTCTTGACAGCGGGTGGACAGAAGCTGAGCATATCCCAGGACCACCTGGAGGATATTATTGAAATCGTGAGCGATCCCGCCGGCCAGATGGCCCACAGCTTCCATTTTATGAGCCTGTCTGTACTCCTCTTCCAGGGCCAGTTCACGGGTGACATCCTGTTTCACCGCCACAAAACTTGTGATGGCGCCGTCCTCCCCCAGGATGGGAGAGATGACGCTCTTTTCCGTAAAGAGGCTCCCGTCTCTCCTCTTGTTCACCATGAGCCCCTGCCAGGTCTTGCCATGGATAAGGGCATCCCACATGGCTTCGTAAAACTCATGGTCCCGGGTCCCGCCTTTCAAAAAGGAGGGGTTTTTCCCCAGGACTTCCCGGGCAGAATAACTGGTGACTTTTTCAAAGGCGGGGTTCACATACTGGATCGCCCCCGCACGGTCGGTGATCATGATGCTCTCCCCGGCCTGTTCAATCGCCTTGAGGAGAAGCGCATGCCTGGCCTCTTCCTCTTTTCGTTTTGTGATATCCCTTGTGACACCCAGAATTGAAACCGGCCTGTTATTGTTATAGATGATAGAAACCGACATTTCTGTCCAGATCAGCCGGCCGTCTTTATGTCTCTGCTGACATTCCAGGACTTCCCCAGGCCGAAGTCCTCCTTTTCTCTCAGCATCGATAAGCCATTGTTTGATCCGCTCTCTCCCTGAATCAGGAAGATGTACAGAGAGGTCATTCCGCAAAACCTCTTCGGGAGTAAATCCCAGGATACGTTCAATCGAAGGTGAAACATAGGTGTATTTTTTCCTCTCCAGATCCCATGCCCATACGATGTCCGCCATCTGCTCTGCCAGATGTCTGTATTTTTCTTCTTCTTTAGCCAGTTTCCGCTCCAAACTCCTTTTTCTCCAGCTTTCCAGAAAGACAGCAGCGATGATGACAAAGGCGGGAGGATAGAAAAGCAGGACAAAGGGGCCCACCCTCCGGGCCACATCCCATCCCATTCCTCCGGGAAGGGCCAGCTGCAACAGCATCATGATGATATGGACGATAAGCGAAGAGAGCCACAGGGGAAGGATCTTTTCCCAGCGCTTGTCTCTGCGCCTGAGTGAATAGTGGATGGACCCCACCAGAGCCGCTTCTGCGATCACCCCCACGCCCACCCAGGCTCCGGCCCCGCCGATAGAGAGGCGGAAAGCTCCGGCCATGAGGAGACTCACAAGAGCCGTGAGGGGGCCTCCGAAAAAGCCCGCCAGGCTGATGATAATGGAACGTCCGTCATAAATGACTCCGGGGGCGAATCGTAAGGGAGTCATCATCCCCGCAATGGCTGTGAGGCCAAAAATGACCCCCGTGAGAAGGCGGAAAAGTCCCTTGCGGCTCTCGATACGGCCGGCAAAAAAAAGGATAAAGACGCCCAGCGTGACAAGAAGAGTGATATTATGGACGAGTTCCAGTAACATGTCTCCCCTCTCAGATGATCAGGACATGCGGATTGTAATCTTTTCAGTATTCTTTTTTAACTATACCAGATTCTTTCCTGTTGAACAGTTTTTTTATAAGAGAGCGGTGGTTATTGAATCTCTGTCCGGGCCCCGGGAAGGAAAATACGCATGACGGTTCCCTTTTTTTTATGCGACTCCACCTCGATGCGTCCGTCCATATTCATGATGTTTTTTTTGACGATGGCCAGGCCCAATCCGGCGCCCTTTTTCTTTTTGGAGTAGAAAGGCGTAAAAATATGATTCAATTCCCCGGGGTCCATGCCGATTCCCTTGTCCCTGACTTCCACACAGCATTCCCCGTTCTCATCCCTGATGTCCACTTCGACAGGGCCTTCTGTGGTTTCAGAGGCTTCCACGGCATTCCAGATGAGGTTGTTGAATGTCTGGATCAGGAGATTCCTGTCTCCCACCACAAAGAGAGGTTCTCCTGTGAGCCGGATCTCTTTTTCTGTGAGGACAGAGAGCATGAGGATCACTTCACGGATGAGCTCCTTGATGGGAACCGCCTTCTTTTCCACCTGCTCCCCTTTGACAAAATCAAGAAAATCGGTCACGATCTTGTTGAGCCGCTCCGCTTCCCTTAAGATCAGTCCGTAGAGGTGTTTGTCTTTTTCATTGAAGGGCCTCTCGTCCAGAAGCTGGATGCTTCCGTAGAGAGACGCCAGGGGGTTTCTGAGTTCATGGGCCATTCCGGCCCCTAACGTCCCCAGGTAGGCCAGTTTATCCATCTCCATAAGTTTCTCTTCCAGGGCTTTTCTGGCTGTGATGTCATGGACAAGGACCATGTAGCCCATGTCGTTGTCGTTTTTACGGATGGCGGAGATCTGCACATTGAACGATTGCTGTCCTCTCTTGAGGTCGTCCCCGTAATTCTCCACATGATGCTGGTAGACTTTCTTCATGGCAATGGTGATCTCATCAGGAAGGACCTGGGCATAGGGAAGCCCCAGCTTCAGCCGTTTCCCCGCAAAAATCTCCCCGAGAGAGTTCCAACGGCTGAGAAGGCCCTGATGATCAAAGACAAAGAGAGAAAACGTCACATTTTCGAAAATATCGTCCAGAAGGATCCGCTGGACTTCAAACTCCTCCCCTTTTTTCAAATAGGCCATCCCGAGGTTCGAGATGACATAGCTGGCGATATAGAAGAGGACCAGGTTGATAAAGAGGGTCAAAAAGGCCATCTCCTGGGTGGCTGCGGGATTCATGAGGGCCCCGGTGACATCACGGACGGGGATCTGCTCGGTGAGGAGAAGCACAAAGGAGCTGATATAGAAAAGACTCACCACTGTGGCCACAAGGACGGAACCCCGGTCATAGAAGAAGACTCCTGCAGCCAGGATGATGAGGTAGAAGAGGAGAGGAAGGTCACTGTCCACCACTCCTCCGTCAAAAAAACTCAGCGCTGTGATCAGAAAGACATCAAAGAAAAAATGGGCATAGAGGAAAGTCTTGACGCTTTGGAGACGATGCAGAAGAGCCAGGGAAAAGAGAAAAAGAAGGTTGACCCCGATCAACGTCCCCAGAAAAAATGTTTTTGAGAGATTGGGCGCCGAGCTCATGAAGAAGAGAAAAGCAGCGACAAAATTGATGATAGCGATGCGGACGATGAGATAGACGAATGTCTTTTTGCGGAGATCAGGGTTCATCAAAAGCTCCTTCAATATGGACAAGTGTCTCGTCTGAAAGGCCGATGGCGTCAAACCGGAATGTCGTTTTCGCGGGCCATCTCTTCCCATGAGTCCTGATATAGGAGTAGGCTGCTTTCACGATCTTTTTCTGTTTTTCAGTTGTGATGACCTCAAGGGAGGGAGGGGCCGCGCCTTTTCTGTATTTCACCTCGCAAAAGACGATATCCCCACGGTCCCGGGCAACGATATCGATCTCCCCCAGTGGAGTCGTGTAATTTCTCGCCAGGATCTGATATCCCTTTTTTTCCAGATACACGGCTGCCCGCTGTTCAGCAGAAAACCCGATGTCCCGGCTCTTATCCACGTTTCACCCCGGTGACTTTATAGACGGTCACAGGCTCCACCCGGTTTTTGACGATAAAATCCCCGAGCGGGACACACTCCACAAGATCACGGACCTCTTCATATGTCGCTGCCGAGATGAGAAGCTCATTTTCTCCTGCCAGCCCTTCAAGGCGCGAAGCGGTGTTCACCGTATCCCCGATAACCGTATACTCCGTCCGTTGTCCTGATCCGATATTTCCCACCAGGGTATCCCCGGAGTTGATCCCGATTCCCAGGTAGATGGGCTCTTCGCCCCAGGAAAGACGCTGCTTGTTATACTCAGCCATGTGTTCGATCATGGCCAGCCCTGCCTGAATAGCGTGATAAGCGTGGTTTTCATCAGGGACAGGGGCGCCATAGATGGCCAGCAGGCCGTCACCGAGGAATTTATCCAGGGTCCCGTGATATTGGAAGACGATATCCACCATGCGTGTGAGGTAACTGTTGAGAAAACGCACGATATCTTTCGGCGGAAGCTTCTCGCTGAATGAGGTGAATCCCCGGATATCGGCAAACATAATGGATAACCGGACCACCTCGCCGCCGAAACTCACTTTGTCTCGGTTTTTCAGGATAAAATCGGCGATATCCGGGCTGAGGTACTTGGAAAACATATCCCTGATGATCTCTTTTTCCCGGAGGCTGGCCACCATGGTATTGAATTCACGGGTCAGGTCACCGATCTCGTCGTTGCTCTTCACGCGCACAGCGGTCTGGTAGTTTCCCCGGGCCAGGGCTTCCACCCCCTGATGAAGCTGGTTCAAGGGCTTCACAATAACAGTAAAGATCAGGTAGACAAAGATGACGACGATGACCAGGTCGGCTGCCGTGAGGCCGATGGTCTTCAGAAGGACCCGCTGAAGAAGCCTCCCGATGGCTTCCCTGGAATATTTCACGCTAATGGTCCCCCGTGATTCTCCCCCCCAACGCCTGATATCCGCTTTCAGCGTGTAGAGCCCCTCGCGATAACGTGTCACCGATGTCTCCCGCCGTAAAAGAACCTCGCCGTTCTCCGGTTCAGGTGATTCAGAGATTCCGTTTTTCAACCGCTCGATATCAGAATGGGCGATGAGTTTCCCCTGGTTATCGATCAACGTGACTTCCCGGACATCGGGATTCTTCCGGATATTCACCACGATCTGCTGAAGAGAGAGGAGGTCAGACCGGTTGAGGGCCATGTACTCTTCGGCGATCACTGCCGCATTTTCCGCCACTGTCGCCATGGTCTCCAGGCGTTCTTTTTCCAGGTTCTCGGCCACCTCTTTAAAGATCAGGATATTGAAAACAATATAAGTGGGGAGAAACGCCAGCAAAAACCCGATGAGGAATTTCGTCTTCAGTGAGATCCGTAAGCGCTCTTTCATGGAGTGATCCGCTTTCGCGCCCTTTCCAGATAGTCAGAGACGTTCTTATATCCGGGGATGAGGGATTCCGCCTGTTCCCAGGCTTCGATAGCTTCCCTGAAATGGCCTTCCGTATAGTAGCGGATCCCTTCCAGATAGAGGCTTTCGGCCTTGTCTGACTTGATATTCTCTTCCAGAAGCCCCAGGTCCACCGCCCTGGCCCTCGCCCAGGCATCACCGGGACGGATAAAGAGGATCTCATTGATAGCGGCTTTCATGGCCGGGACATCCTGGTTCAGCTGATGAAGAAGATACTGATCCTTCAATTCCTGGACTGTCTCGTTCTCCCGCCGTGAGATCAGGCGGAGCATCCGGGAGGCCTCCTTCTGATAATCGGCATAAGCCAGGGCCCTGTTGAAATACGAACGGGCACGCCTGAAATTGTTTTTATCCAGATAATACCGCCCTGTATTCAGGAGAGAGCGGACAGTCCGGCGCTCTTTCTTTGCTTCCATGGAAAGGATCTCGGCTTTGTATTTTTCTGCCGTCTCTCCGGAGAGGAGTGTCTTTTCCTTCTCCAGGGCCCGGGAGGCCTCCTGATAAGCTCCCGAAGCGATGAGTTTGTCCAATGATGAAAGCAACCGCTCCTGCTTCACCTGATAGAGGGGATAGAGCCGGATGTAGAGCTCCTCTCCCTGGGGATTATTCGGCCAGAGGCTCAGGCCCTTGACCAGATAATGGTAGGCTTCACCTGGAGATTCCTTTTTAAAAAGATCCTCAGCCAGGCGGCAGTAGACCGTCGAAGCTTTCAGCCTTTTTTTCCCGTTTTTATCCTCCCAGAGACGGAGAAGCTCGTTTTTTTGAGCCAGGGTACCGTCCCCCTTCAGAGGATCCCGGACACTTCCGGAGATCTCGGCTTCGATGTGTTGTGTGATCAGGGCCTCTTCAAGATCCCCCTCCTCAGCCAATCGTTTTTTATCTTCCTGCAGAAGGGCGATGTACTTCTCTCTGATCGCCTGGAACCGGCTGACATTCTCAGCGTTCTGTTCCCGTTCCATGGCTTTCTTGGAATAGTAGTAGGCAGGCTCCCACTCTTTGACCCCGGCAAAATAGAGAGCGATATTTTTCATGACTTCCAGGGGAGCGCCCATGGTGTTCATCATGATCCCGTAGATCTCCAGCGCCGTCATGAGGTCATCGTCTTCTGTCAACCCCTTGGCCGCCTGCTGAAGGAGCTCTTCGATCCCCGGGTAATGGGGCTCATATTCAAGAAGACGCGTCAACGCATCCACAGCCCTTTCCCATTGTTTCTTCTGAATAAAATATCCCGACTCAAACGCGAGGATCTCAGAGGCTTCCCGGACACGGCTCTCCCTCTTTTCGATCAAAAAAAGGATGGGGGCGCGGGCTTGATCAAGAGAGGCTTCGCAGCTCTTCTCCTCGCCTCTGTAATATTCAAAATGGATCAGGCGGTTATAAGCGACGACCAATGCCGCGGCGGCTTTTCCTTTCAGAGACTCCTCACCCCGGGCAAAGGCTTTCTCATAATACGCCACCGCTTTTTCATCATGTCCCTGGTTGACAGCGATCTCCCCCAGATAGAAATGAAGGAGAGGGTCTTCAGAATGTCCCTCCAGGGCCTTTTCGAAAATATACCGGCTGGAGAGGTAGTCGCCCTTATCGTAGAGCCCCTTTCCCAGAGAATAAAGAAGGCCGTAAAAATCATCTGTATAGGGACCCTTTCTCATCTTGTCATAGGGAAGGAAATAGAACGAGGCGCTGTCATAATCCTGTCTGGCCAGATAGGCCCTGATGAGAAGCTCCAGGGTCCGCGCATCATCTTCATCTTTTTCGATCATCTCACGGGCCAGAGCGATGGTATCGAGGAAGTACCCCGAGGTATAATAGGCTTCCAGGAGATTCCTTTTCAGAGTGATATTGCCGGGCTCAAGAGAGAGCCCTTTTTTCAGCGTATCGATGTCTAAGGCTTTCAGAGAGAGGAGGCAGGTCAGGAGGAGAAAGAGGACAAGGGCCGGACGTCTCATAACGTACGGATCACGCCATTGTTCTCCCCTAAAACGATAACTTTCGGTGTGTACGATCGGGCTTCTTCAGGGGTCATCAGAGCATAGGAGATGATCACGACTTCATCGCCCACCATCCCTTTCCGGGCCGCCGGGCCGTTGAGCCCGATCTGCCGTTTTCCACGCTCGCCGACGATGACATAGGTCTCCAGACGTTCTCCGTTGCTCTTGTTCACCACCTGGACCTTTTCGCCGGGCAGGAGCCCGGCCATATCCATCAGTTCTTCGTCTATGGTAATGCTCCCCTCATAATCGAGATGAGCATAGGTGATCTGCGCCTTGTGGAGTTTGCACTTCATGATCTGTATGAGCATAGTTCCCCCTTTCACACAACTATAATGAAACTTGCCCCGATTTTCAAGTGCTATTTATCTCCTTGCAAGCATGGGGAAGCCTGCTATTCTCAAGAGGATGAAAAAGATCATTCTTTCCCTGCTCCTCATCCATCTTGTCTCCCCTGTTCTCTTTTCGGCTGAAATATGCGAGTATAAGGTCACCGCTTACGGCATCTCCTTTGCCCGGGCGACGATCGTCACAAGAGAACAGAACGGCCGCCTTGACCACTATGTCCATGTGAAGAACACTTTTCCCGCTTCTCTCATCCGCTCAGTGGACAACCGCTATCTGACCCAGATCGATATCAAGACAGGGTCCCCTTTGAAACAGGAAAAATACCTGGGAGGACTGAACGGGGAGTATCACATCAACATCTTTACACCGGGAGAGGACGGGTTCTTCGGTGACGGTAAACATTATCAGGCCCCTGACACACCTCTTCACACGCTCTTTTCTCTCTTCGAACTGATCCGCCGGACGCGCCCTGTCAAACCAGCTCGATTTTCCGCAGTCTCCTGCAACACCCTATGGACCGTGACCGTGATGCCTCTCTCTTCTGCCTCCTACCGCCTGACTTTTGCATCGGATGCTCCCATCAATGAGTTAAAAACACGCTATGACGACATCTTTTTAAAAGAGGTCTTCTGGAACTCCGGAGAAGTGGACCTTTTCTTCAATCCCCATGGCCCATTGGACAAGGCCGTTCTCAACTCCTTTTCACCTCCGGTGACACTCTCACTTACCGGGTGGAGCATGTCTCTCAATAAACCTTGACAGAAGGGGCATTTCCAGTATATTTAGCAAAAATGAAGGAGTGATGGTATGAGAATGAGTCATTTTGTGGGAAAACAGCTGAAAGAGGATCCCAAAGACGCCCAGATGGTGAGTCACAAGTTTTTAATCCGCGGGGGCTATATCCGCCAGCTCTCCACGGGCATCTACTCATTCCTGCCATTGGGATTCCGTGTAAAGATGAAGATCGAGGAGATCATCCGCGAGGAGATGAATGCCGTGGGCGGCCAGGAAGTGGTCATGCCTGTGGTCCATCCCGCCGATATCTGGAAAGAGACGGGACGCTTTGATGCCATCGACGAATCCCTCCTCCGCTTCAAGGACCGCTCAGACAAGGACCATGTCCTGGCCATGACTCATGAAGAGGCCGCGGTGCACCTGGTCCGTAATGATGTGAGCTCCTACAAGCAGCTTCCCTTTATGATCTATCAGATCCAGACCAAGTTCCGGGATGAAGCCCGGAGCCGGGGCGGGCTCATCCGCGTTCGGGAGTTTACGATGAAAGACGCCTACTCCTTCCACGCTGATACACATTGTCTTGAAAAATACTATGCTGTGATGCATGAAGCCTATATGCGGATCTTCAGACGCAGCGGGCTGAAAGACTTTATCTCTGTCCAGTCTGATTCGGGCATCATGGGAGGAGGGATCTCCCATGAGTTCATGTCCGTCAACCCCGCCGGGGAGGACACCCTCTTTCTCTGTGAATGCGGATATAATGCCAACCGCGAGATCGCTGACGGGCGCCTGCCCGGAAAAGTGTCACACTCGGATCTTCCCCTGGAAGAGGTCTCCACGCCGGGGAAAAAGACCATCCAGGATGTCTGCGATCTTCTGAAGATCACGCCTGACCAAACAGCCAAGTGTGTCTTCTACACTTCGGAAAATGGGCTCATCCTTGTGGTGATCCGGGGCGACCGGGAAGTGAACGAAACACGCCTGAAAGCCCATCTCCAAATAGAAAAACTGATCTACGCCGACGATGAAACCATCCGCGGGTGCGGCGCTGTCCCGGGCTATGCCTCCCCCCTGGGGCTGGATAATGACAAGCTTACGATCGTCCTGGATGCTTCCGTGGCGGAAGGCTCTTATGTCTGCGGCGCCAATAAAGAGAACACCCATATGAGACACTTCACCCCGTCGCGGGATATGGAAAATATTCCTCATACAACAGCTTCTGTCTACACCACCATGGAAGGAGACCTCTGCCCCGAATGCTCAAAACCCCTCTCCATGGCCCGGGGTATCGAGATCGGAAACATTTTCCAGCTGGGGACAAAATACTCCGCGCCCATGAAGGCTCTTTTCCTGGATGACAAGGGTGAATCCAGAGAGATGATCATGGCCTCCTACGGCATCGGCGTGGGACGGCTCATGGCCACGGTCATCGAAGACAATCACGACGATTACGGCCCCATCTGGCCGGCGGCGGTGGCTCCTTTTCACGTTCATCTCAATGCGCTGAATTTGAAAGAAGAGACGGTGCGCAAAACGGCCGAAGCCCTCTATGACGCTTTTGTCCAAGACGGGATCGATGTTCTCTACGACGACAGGGATGAGCGTCCGGGAAGCCAGTTCAGCGATGCCGACCTCATCGGAGCTCCTCTGCGTGTCATCGTCTCCACGCGTAACCTGGACAAGGGAGAGGTGGAGATCAAACGGCGCGGGGAGAAGTCAAGTGTGACTGTTCCTGTGGACAAGGCTCTCTCCACAATCAAAGAGCGCCTGGCCGAACTTTTATCGTCAACGGAGATTTGAGCGTCCGATCAGTCTTACGATCCATCCCCGAGGGAGGGTATGGGCGGCTGCGGCCATGATTTTATTGCTCATCCCGGGAATGATGACGGTTTTTCCTTTCAATGCTTTTTTTAACGCGTAACGGGCTGTTTTTTCCGGTGACATGACGAGAAAATCAGCCCGTTTCCCCTTCTCCCCCCGTTGACTCAGCATGTCCGTATCCAGGGGCCCCGGGCAAAGCAATGAGACCTTCACCGGACTCTTTGCATTCTCAAAAGAAACAGCCAGTGTGAGATTCATGACAAAGCTTTTGGAGGCATAATAGAGCGCAGCTCCCGGGCCCGGAGTGAAGGCTGCCGTGGAGGCCACATTGATGAGATGCCCCCGAGGCATGATCTCCAGGGCCAGCCGGGTCATCGCGGTGAGTGAAAGGACATTGAGACGGACGATTTCGGACTCCTCTTCCGGGGTCGTGCAGGTGAACCGCTCAAAATGCGCTCGACCGGCATTGTTGATCCAGACTTGAGGAGTGATCTTTTTCTCGTTCAGGATCTTCGACAACCGGGAGGCCGATTCTTCCTGTGAAAGGTCCAGGGGAAGGATCTCCACACGCCGATCTCCCTCTGATCGTAAAGAGTCTGCAGCCCGGCGGAGCCTCTCCGCTGTTTTGGAGATGAGGAACAGGTGATATCCCTTTCGAACGCACTCCCGGGCAAAGGCATAACCCAGCCCCCGGGATCCTCCTGTGATCAAAGCCCATTTTTGGTTTACGGCTGACAACTCCGGCATGGCGATAATCCCTCCAGGTAGGCCTCTTCCTTGGAAAAGAAGAAGCGGATATTCTCATTTCTGATAAACCGGGCCCAGCGGCATCGGGGCCGGTGAAAGACATGGGACTTGTCCGAGGAGATATAGTAATGTTCTGTCTCCACAAGCCTGAGTTTCCAGAACCCCCGGCGAAGGAGAAGAGCTTCGCGCTGGGCTAAAAGCAGGGTCTCTTCATACTTTTCTTGTTTGTTAACGATGTAAACATGCCCCAGCCCTTCACGTAAGATCTCTTCATTGAGAAAATGCTGTTCTTGTCGGTATTCATAATGGACATAGGCTAAGAGGCGTCCATAGTCGTCTTTGCTTTCCGGGCCATACTCCAAAAGCACTTTTTTGCCCAACACTCTTTTTCGGACATAGTCTTTCGCCCGCGCATAATATTCCTGCCCTTTTTCAGGGGTATCGATCCCGAGCAAACGGACGAAATGGCCTGTCTGGAGCTGGATCGTATCTCCGTCGGCCACGAAAATGACTTTTGCTTCTCCGGGGAGAGCCTCCCTGCCGTAAACGGCTTCGGTCATGGAGAGGGCCGGGAGGAAAAGAAGGATCAGAAGACTACAGAGTCTTCTTGTCATAACAACACTCCTCTATTAAGAGACACTCCCTGCACCGGGGTTTCCGCGCTGTACAAAAGTAGCGGCCGAAAAGGACAAGCCCGATGCTCAGAAGAGTCCATGTCTTTCGGGGGAACCGGGCCATGAGGTCTTTTTCAACTTTTTCAGGCTGCTCGGAGCCGGTGAGTCCCAGGCGCAGCGAGACCCGTTTCACGTGGGTATCCACCACGATCCCGTCGGCTTTTTTAAACCAGGCACTGAGGATGACATTGGCTGTCTTTCGCCCCACTCCGGGGATCCGGGTCAACTCTTCCATGGATCCGGGGACCCGGCCTCCGTGGCGTTCAGCCAGGTAACGGGCTGCTCCGATGATATGGCGGGCTTTGTTTTTGTAAAACCCGGTGGAATAGATGAGGGTCTCCAGCTCGCCTGTGTCCATATCTGTGTAATCGGTGATGTCAGGATACTTTGAAAAGAGCGTCTGTGTGGTCATGTTCACCCGCTCATCCGTGCATTGGGCCGAAAGGATGACCGCCACAAGCAGCTGCCAGGCACTTTCATAGCGAAGCTCCACGGCAGGAGCCCCGAAGCGGCGCAGGATCTCTTCAATGACCTTCTCTTCTTTTGTTTTCTTCATAAAATAAAAAAGGGGAAGGCCTTGTCAACCTTCCCCTCATGCTTACAGGATCACAGGCAAAGACATATCAGTCTTCTTTATTCTCTTCGCCCCCGTCTTCTTCAGCTTCTTCAGGAGTCTCAACGGGAGTCTCGTCTTCGCTTTTTTTCTTCGCGGCCTTCTTTTTCGGGGCAGCTTTCGTCTTTTTTTCTGTTTCTCCGGCGATGTTATCCACCATCTCCTGTTCGATGACATCTTTCAGGCTGACTTTGTCATGATTGCCGGATTCCCCTTTGATCTCGTCGAGGATCTGCTTTTCGGTATCCTGTTTCAGGGCTTTGATGCTGAAATCGATCTTTCTTTCATTCTTCTGGATCTTGATGATCTTCACCTCGATCTCATCACCCACATTGACCACGTCGTCCACCTTTTCCACATGCTTGGTGTCCAGCTGGGAAATGGCCAGGAATCCTTCGATCCCGTTTTCCATCTTGCAGATGGCGTTGTTTTTCGTGATCTTGGAAACAGTGACCGTGACCACGTCACCCACTTTATAATCACTCATCATCTCATCCCAGGGATTGGGAAGAGTCTGCTTGATACCCAGGGCTACTTTTCGCTCGTCTTCATTGATCTTGAGGATCATGACTTTGATCGTGTCACCAACGTTGAGGACATCCTGAGGCTTGTCGACTCTCTCCCAGGAGATATCGGAGACATGGAGGAGTCCTTCCACGCCGGGGACGATCTCGACGAAAGCACCGAAATCGGTGATATTCTTGATCTCGCCTTCCACGACATCACCTTCGCTGAAATCATCGCGGATCTTTTCCCAGGGATCGCCGTCCACCTGTTTGATACCCAGGGAGACTTTATGGTTCTCAACGTCCATCTTCAGGATCATGACTTCGATCTTGTCCCCTTCATTGAGGATCTGTGCCGGAGTCTTGAGGTTTTTATCCCAGGACATCTCAGAGATATGGACAAGGCCTTCCACGCCGGGGACGATCTCGACGAAAGCGCCGTATTCCACGATGGAGACCACAGTTCCCTCGACGACATCGCCGTCTTTGAATTTCTCTTCGAGGATATCCCAGGGATTCTTTTCCAGCTCTTTGAGGCTCAGAGAGATCCGGTTGTTCTTTTCATCGTAGTCCAGGACTTTGACATTGACATCCTGCCCCACAGCAAGCACATCGGTGGGATGGCTGATCTTTTTCCAGGTGATATCGTTCATATGGAGAAGGCCGTCGATTCCGCCCAGGTCGATGAAGGCACCGAAATTGGTGATGTTCTTCACACGCCCGGGAAGAATAGCGCCGGCATGGATCTTGTTGTCCATCTCCTCTTTCATCTTTTTGTAGCTCTCTTCAAGGATCACACGGCGGGAGACAACGATGTTCCTCCTCTTTTTGTTCATCTTGAGGATCTTGACATCGATCTTTTCTCCCACATAGGCATCCAGGTCTTTGACCAGTTTGACGTCGAGCTGAGATGCCGGCAGGAAGGCCGGGACACCGATATTGACGATAAAGCCGCCTTTGACGCGCTTCTTAATGGTGCCCGAAATGACCATATCTTTGTGGTATTTGTCTTCAAGAATACCCCAGGCTTCGATATAGTCAGCTTTGATTTTTGACAGTTTGACCAGGCCTTCCTGATCATCTGTCGATTCCAGAAGAACCCGGACGCTGTCCCCTTCTTTCAGTTCGTCTGAATTATGGAACTCATTCAGGGATACGATGCCTTCAGCCTTGTATCCGATATCCACCAGGACTTCATTTCCCATGATCTTCACGATCACGCCGTCCACGACGGATCCGGGCCTCAGGTCTTTGAAGGACGCTGCATAGAGCTCCTCCATGGTCATTTCGTCATGCTCAAGTTCTTCGTGTTTCTTGTTTTCTTCCAACATATTGTTTTACCCCCCAAAATAATTTTTTAGCCGGCTGGTCAGCTCCCTGATACTGGTATCAGGTGTCGACGCCCCAGCAGTTATCCCGATTGTATCATACTTTGTCAGTTCGTCAACTCTAAGTTCATCTGCTGATTCCACGTGGAGAGCAGGCTTGATCTCACGCACGATGTCATAAAGCTTCCGCGTGTTGGCGCTGTTCTTCCCCCCCACCACGATCATAAAATCAGCCTTCCGGGCAATGCGTACCGCATCCTCCTGACGCTCTGTGGTGGCCAGGCAGATGGTGTTGAAGATGCGCAGTTCCTGGCTTTTCCTCAAGACTTCTCCACAAAAGAGAGAGAAGGCTTTTCTGCTCCGGGTGGTCTGGGAGACGACCCCGGCCTTTTTGAAAATCTCATCCCCGAGTTCATCAGGGCTGTTCATTACCCGCGCTGCGCCTTCTGTATAGGAGTAGAGCGAACGGACTTCAGGATGCATCTTTTCGCCGAATATCAGGACAGCATAACCTTTCTCATGAAGAAAACGGGCCTTGTTCTGGGCTGTCTTGACAAAGGGGCAGGTGGTATCCACGATATTGAGTCCCCTCCGCCTGGCCTCTTCTTCGGTCTCCTTTTCCACTCCGTGGGTCCGGAAAAGGACAAGAGCCCCCGGAGGGACATCATCCAGGCTTTGGACCACGGTGACTCCCCGAGTTTCAAGGTCCCGGACTGCACGCGGGTTATGGATCAGGGGGCCCAGGCTGTAGACAGGGCCTTTCTCTGCGGCGCGTCGGGCCATCTCCATGGCTCTCTGAACGCCGTAGCAAAATCCGGCAAAGGGGGAGACTATGATCTCCATTCCATCCCTCCTATGACATCGGTCACCGCTTTGGCCAGGGCCTTGAAACGGGCCTTCTCCTCCAGGGATGCAAACAGGGCCCGGTTGATACAGAAGGCCCCTCCGTAGAGAATATCGAAGTAGCGCCTTTTCCCTCTCTTCCCTGTCCAGATGCGCACGGGCATCACAGGGGGATAGCCTGTCTTGTCCAGCAGAAAACCGATCCCCGGTTTCCCCCGACGGACATCATTATCACGGCTGCGCGTCCCTTCGGGAAAGATGAAAACACGTCCCTTCTTATGAAGGATCTGCTGCATGGCTGTCAGGCTTCTCATGTCAAAGACCGCTCTGTTCACGGGAAAAGCTCCCACGGCTTTCAGGATGGCTCCGGCAACGGGGTTGTGAAACAACTCTTTTTTGGCCATGTAAAAATAGGTCTGAAAGGAGAGAACACCGATGAGCGGCGGGTCGAACACTGTCCTGTGGTTAGAGGCGACGATGACAGGCCCTTTTTTCCAGCGGGGCCGTGTATAGACGAGCTTGATGCGGAACATAAGGAAGAAAAGGGGAATAAGAATCAGACGGGCCAGATTTTGAGTAAACGTGACAACGTGTTTTAATATCATGTTTTGATATGAGATAAAATCTCGTCGACAACCTCCTCCAAGGACAGATTTGTGGTATCGATGACACAGGCGCCGTCGGGGATCCTGAGAGCTCCCCACTCCCTGTTCCGATCGGCTGTATCCCTGCGGATGATATCGGTCGCGATCTCTTCAAGTGAGGGCGGAACCGTCTTCTGCGCCAGCTGATCGTAACGCCTCCGGGCTCTCTCCTCAACAGACGCATCAAGGTAGAACTTGTAGCGTGCCTGGGGAAAGACAACGGATCCTGTATCACGCCCCTCCAGAACGATGGAGTGCCCGCTGGCAAAAAGGCGCTGCTTTTCGATGAGGTGTTGGCGGACATCTCTCATGGCGGCCACACGCGAGACCTCTTTATCGGCCTGAGGAGTCCGGATCTTCAGGGTGACATCCTCACCGTTTGCCAGAATGCGTTTTTCTCCTGTTTCGGAATAGATGATCTGAAAATCGAGGGTACGGGCCACATCCACAGGATCGCGGCTGTCACGGGCGGACAGCAACCCGACAGAACGGTACATGGCTCCGGTATCCAGATAGAAGGCTCCGATGGCTTCGGCGACTCTTCTGGCGACACTGCTCTTCCCCGCTCCGGCAGGGCCGTCAATGGTGACAACAAAGTTTTCCATGTGCAGAATATACACTCCTCATGGTTTTGTGCAAGGATTATCCTCGGCTCACTCTCATGGGTCCTTATCGCTGTTCGGCCGCCCCCTCTTCATAATAGCGGTCAAACTGGTCTGATGAGAAGTCAGTCTCCTCCACAATATATTTCATAAAATGGCGGAGCCGGCTCATGGTGACTTTATGGAGGTAGTGCTCGATGATACAGGCATCCTCTTCTGCAATAGTCATGGGGACTTTCAGGATCCTGGTAAAGAAATTCATAATGAGCACATGGCGGTCGTAGATGTTTCGCGCGTACTCGATTCCTCCGGATGTCAGCTCGATGTATCCGTAGTGCTCGTGCCGGACCAGACCGTTCTCCTCAAGGCCCCGCATGGCTTTGATCACAGAAGGGTTCCTCACTTTCAAAAAGGCGCCCACATCCTTGACCCGGACGACTTTTTTGTTCTTGGCGATCACATAGACGGCTTCCAGGTAATCTTCCATGCTTTTGGACAGTTTCATGGCGTTCTCCTTTACACTATTTCTCCGAGCAGAAGCTGACGGCTCTTTCCCCTTTCACTCATGACAGAGAGGGAGAGGTCGTCGTTGACCCGGATGATCCGGGCAGTGATCTCTCCGTCCGGTGTCTTCAGACGGGCATATTCTCCCCTGCTCCAGAGGTGGGCGTTGAGATACTCCACGATGTCATCGCGGGGGATCTCCTTCTGCAGAATATCCGTCCAGGAGTGAAAGAGTTCTGACGGTGACGGGGTCTTTGATCCCAGGAGATCTTCCAGAAAGACGGCTTCTACGGGAATCTCCGTGTGGTTCACATTGATCCCGATCCCCACAAGGAGGATCCCTTCCCCCGACAGGACGATACGCCGGCTCAGGAGGCCTCCGAGCTTTCGATTTCCCACATAGAGGTCGTTGGGCCATTTGATCTTGACTCCGTCCAGCCCTGCAGCCGCCAGTTCGCGGTGGATGAGATGAGCACAGCGCAGGGGGTGGAGGAGACTCTCCTTTTCTCCGGGAGCGCTGAAAACCGCTGTCATGTAGAGCCCCCCCACAGGGGAGGCCCAATGACGGCCCCGCCTTCCCTTTCCGGCAGTCTGCTCATCTGCCCTGAAAAAAGAGGGAAGATCCTCTGTCCCGTGAGTCCTCAGCCACTCCTCGGCCAGATCGTTGGTGGAGTCCACCCTCCTCTTTTCAATGATCATCAGGGTTCTCCCTGTGTGAGTAGGGCGAATTCTTCCGGGGAAAGGCGGATCACCCGTCCGGAATCATCCACAAAAGCATGCCGCGTCGTCCCCCTGGCCAGGAGCTCGTCACCCCTGAAGACTTCATACCGGAAAAGGAGAGAAGAGCGGCTGCTTTTCCCGATATCACATCGGATCTCCAGGAGGTCATCATACCGGGCTCCGGCCATATAATCACACCACGCTTCTTTCACCGGAAGAAAGATCTTCTTTTTTTCCATGTCACGGTAGAGGACCCCCCTGCCACGGAAATATTCGTTTCGCCCGATCTCGAAAAGCCTGAAATAGTTGGCGTGATACATCACACCCATCTGATCCGTGTCGCCGTAGATCACCCTGTAGAGAATCCTGTGGTCCACAATTCCTCCATTAAATTATCTTTATCTAACTTTGTTATATCCCCGCTCCCGGGAAAAGTCAAGGAGAAAGCGAATACCGGGCTTTTTCCGTCACGATGAGGTCAACCGGCCTGTCATGGGGCTCCACAGGGAGACGGCGGACCACCTGGAAGTCAAAAGCCGGAGCCACGCAGAAGGTCTTCTGCTGCTCAAGAAAACGGTCGTAAAACCCTCCTCCGTAACCCAGACGGTTGAGCTTTTTGTCATAGGCGACACCGGGGAGAAGAATGAGGTCGGCATGGCCGGTAAAGAGGAGGTTTTCCACTCTCGGCTCATGCATATGAAACTGTGTGGGCTCCAGATCATCAAAGGAACGGACGATGTAGTTGAGAAGCCTCTTTTCGGCGAAATCGGTGCGGGGCATGACCACACGTTTCCCGTTCGCCCAGAGCCACCGGATCAGCGGCCTGATATCCACCTCGTTATTCATGGGAAATGTCACGTGAAAAGTCTCATAACGGTGAAATAATCCCGTATGAAGAAGCTTCTCCACAATGGCTTTGCTTCTCAGGGTCCACTCTTCCGGAGTCAGGCTCTTGCGCTCTTTCAACATCTCTCTCCTGAGATGTTTCTTTTCAGGATTCAATTCCATAGAGGACCTCACGACCGGTATAGGTGCGGAGACGGTACTTTCCCCCTTCTTTGGAGAGGGTGTCTGAAGGCCCCAGAAGGACTTTCCCCAGCCCTCCGGGGAGATCCACGGCCAGGTAGGGCAGGGCCAATCCGGAGATATGGCCCTGAAGCGCTTTCAGCAGGGCGACTCCACGGGAGAGGTCCACCCAGAAATGAGTCACCCCGCGGACCAGGTCGCATTGATGGATATAGTAGGGTTTCACTCCCCGCTCAAGAAGCCCCATGAAGAGTTTTCTCAGGACTGAAGCATCGTCATTGACCCCTTTGAGAAGGACACTCTGATTCATGAGGATCAGGCCGTTCTCCCTCATCCTGCGAAGCAGAGCATCTCCCTGCGGAGTCCATTCGGCCGGATGGTTGTAGTGCAGCATGATATAGAGGGGCCCTCTTTTTGAAAGCTCCCTGAGAAGAGACCCGGTGACCCGTCCCGGATCCACGACGGGGAGACGCGTTCCCACACGGATGACCTTCAGGCCTCCCCTTTCCCTGAAAAGGGCGATCATCTCTCCCAGGAGTCCCGGGGAGAGAAGAAACGGATCGCCTCCCGAGATGATGATATCCTCGATCCCGTTGTGACGGCAGTAGTCAGCCGCCTCTTTCACCTCATCCGGAGATGCGGACGAGGGCTTTTCCTTCCAGATGCGTTTGCGCATGCAGTGCCGGCAGTTGGAAGCGCAGAAATTGTCCGCCAGAAAGACGGCGCGCTGAGGATAACGGTGGATCAGGCGCGGAACAGACATCTTCTCTTCCTCCAGAAAAGGATCGGGAGAGTGAACGGACGCGACCTCGTCATCAGAGGGGACGATCTGTCGAAAAACAGGGTCGTCCGGAGAGAATGTCCGGACAAGAGAGAGATAATACTCTGTTGTTTTGAAGGGATACTCCTCTGCAGCGAGGAGAGCCTCTTTTGACAGGACGAAGGGCTCGAGAGCGCGGAGCCCGGTGACTATTCTTGACATTCAAGCATGGATTCCAGGGTATCCCTGAGAACTTCCAGCTGTGTCGTGTCGATCCCCCGGCTGAGTTCTTTCACATAACGGACCCGGGCGTCGATAACCGAAATAACGATTTTTTTGCTCTCTTCGGTAAGATCGATGAGGATCTTTCTCTTGTCCTGTTCGTCCTTCTTTTTAATGACCAGCCCGGCGTCTTCCATACGGACGATCATCTCTGAAATGGTGCTCGGAGCAAGGACAAGGCGCTCACAGAGGTCTTTGAGGCTCTGGGGGCCCTGAAAGTAGACCGTGACGATAATATTGAACTGAGAGCCCGAGATCCCGAACTTGGCCAGCTCTCCCCTTCCGTATCGGAAAAGGTTGATATAAAAACGCCGGAAAGCCAGCTCCAACTGTGCATACAGGGTCTGTTCACTCATCAGCGGCCGTCCTTTTCGATCATATTCGGTTTGACTTCCCACACCCGTTCACAGTAACGGCACTTGACCTTGACCTTCTCTTTATCGATGACATCGAAGGCGGCCTTGACTTTTTCCTGGTTGGTGATGCAGTTGGGATTCATACAGGTGAGAAACCCTTCAATGGCGTCAGGGACATCAATGTCGCGTTTTTCCACGACTTTGCCCTCTTTGATGATATTGATCGTCGCCTGGGGAGCCACAAGGGCGATCTTGTCCGTCTCCTCTTTTTTAATGATCTTATGTTCAAATTTGATCAGGTCTTTTTTGCCCACCTGACGGGAATCAAAATTGAGCCCGATGGAAATCATCCCTTCGTTTTTATGTCCTAAAATGTCCAGGACCAGAAGCCCCAGAGGTGAAGGGATGTGGTCGATCACAGTCCCCTCTTCTATTTTGAAGACACGGAAACTCCTGTCGCTGCTCATTGCCGACCTCCTTATTTTATGGTTCCCAGGACAAGCCCCAGGAGAGCCTGCCGGACGGGAACACCGTTATGAGCTTGTTCAAAATAGATGGCCCGATGATCATCGTCCACATCTTCTGAGATCTCGTCCACCCTCGGGAGGGGATGCATGATGTAAGTGCTCTCTCCGAGAAGGGCGATGCTCTCCCTGTCCAGGATGTAGGATCCTTTCACACGCTCATATTCCATGGGGTCGAAAAAGCGTTCTTTTTGAATGCGCGTGCAGTAGAGAAAATCAAGTGAGGATGCATCCTGATCCAAAAGATCACGCTCTTCGAAATCGATTTTTTTCGTTTTGAGAAAATCTGTGTAGTGTTCGGGCATCTTCAGCTCTTTGGGAGAGATGAAGACGAGCCTGACGTTGAAAAAAGAGAGGGCGATGAGCAGAGAATGGGTCGTCCGGCCGTATTTCAGATCTCCCATGAGTCCGATGGTCTTGCCGTCGAGCGAGCCCTTCTTTTCCATCATGGTAAAGATATCCAGAAATGTCTGTGTGGGATGCTGATTGGCGCCGTCTCCGGCATTGATCACCGGGACAGTGGCCGCCTGGGAAGCGCGCCGGGCTGCCCCTTCGATCTTATGGCGCATGACAATGGCATCGCAATATCCCGTGATCGTCTTGATGGTATCGGTGAGTGACTCCCCCTTCTGAACCGAAGAGGAGGCTGAGGACGAAAACCCGAAAATACTCCCCCCCTGCTGAAGGACCGCTGTCTCGAAAGAGAGCCGTGTCCTCGTCGAGGGTTCGAAAAAGAGTGTGGCCACGGTCTTCCCTTGTAAAAACCCTTTATGTTTCCCCTCTTTGACTTCAGCAGACTTTTCCATGAGATAAAGCAATTCATCCTTATCCATATCATTCAGCGAAATGAAAGACCGCCCTGTAAAATTAAGCCCCATTCTTCTCCCCCTTCTCATCTTGTTTTCTGTGCTCTTTAAAAAACAGGATTATACAGACAATACCAACAAAAATAAAAGCGTCAGCTGCGTTGAAGACAGGCCAGCGCGTCTGCGCATTGATCCCGAAATCAAGAAAATCACGGACGCTGTTGAATCTTATCCGGTCGAGGATGTTCCCGATGGCTCCGCCGAAGATAAGGCCGTAGGCGGCTAAGACCACCGGACGCTGCTGAGTGATCCCCCGGAAGGCAAAGATCAGGATCACCACGACGATGAGAGAGACCCAGAGCAGAAGCGAGGAGAATCCCTGAAAGATCCCGAAGGCGATCCCCGAATTTTTCAGATAAGTGAGCCGGAAGAGATCCCCGAGGACAGAAATGCTCTGGTTCAGCATCATGCGGGATGCGATCCACTCCTTGGTGATGATGTCCACCGCCAGGGAGAAGAGGAAAGCGGCGGCGATGATGATGTGGCTATTTTGTCTTATTCTTTTCATATTCACTTTTACAGGTTATACAGCGGACAGCATAGGGCATGACTTCCAGACGCTCGTCTGAGATCCTGGCTCCGCAATCCTGACAGATCCCGTAGGTCCCCTCTTCGATCCTTTTTAACGCAGCATCGATGGCTGCCAGAATGATCTCTTCGGAGTTCTTCAGTTTAAACCCCAGTTCCGCTTCTGTGAGGGAGTCTGCAATATCAGCCAGATGGATGGGATAGGCGGAGTCGCCGTACTCTTTGGCGCTGGAATGGTGGATGTGCTGGTCCTCAATGGAGTCCAGGTCTTCCAGGATACTGTTTTTCAATTCGGTCAATATGCTTTTATAATACTCGAGGCGTTCTTTTTTCATGGGCACTCACCTGCCTTCTTCTTGGACAACGCGGACACAGCGGCTGCACAGGTCCGGATGGTTCTCACTTTTTCCTACTGTCGGGGAATATTCCCAGCAACGCGAACACTTCTCATGAGGCGATTTGACAGCCCCTATGGAGAGGCCCGGCCAGTCGCTGCACGGGCTCATCCCGTCCTTTTTTTCCACAAAGACAGAAGAGACGATGTTCATCCGGCGCAGATCGTCCAGATGGCTTCTCAGGAAAGCTTCATCGTCCTGATCGTCTGTATGAAGATAAATATAGGCATCCAGAGAGTGTCCGATCTCTCCGGAGTTTCGTTTGGCTTCAAGGATACGGCGGATATCGTCACGTAACGAGTCAAGACGCTCCCATTTTTCTGTGAGCTCTCTCTCCTCAGGGCAACTGATCTCCGGCCAGAGGGACAGATGAACGCTCTCTTCCAGAGAGGCCATCTCACGGAGATATCCCCAGACTTCTTCGGCCGTAAAGGGGATGAGAGGGGCAAGCATCCGGGTCAGGGCGGTGACCGTCTCCCAGACTACAGTCAATGTGGCCCTCCGGCTCATCCATTCTTTCCCGTCGGCATAGAGGTTGGATTTACTCCCGTCCAGGTAAGACGAGGAGAGTTTCACCGTGCAATAGTTGTGAATCGTATGGAAGACCTTGTGAAACTCAAAAGCCTCATAGGCCTTGTCCACATCCCTGGTGAGGGATTTCAGTTCCAGCATCATGTGACGGTCGATCTCAGGCATCTTCTCATAATCCACACGCCCCTTCTCCACATCAAACCCGTGGAGGACACCCAGCATAAAGCGCAGGGTGTTCCTGATCCTCCGGTAGGCTTCTGCGATGCGTTTCATGATCTCTGCAGAGAGCGGGACATCGTTACGGTAGTTTTCAGAAGCGATCCAGAGCCTGAGGACGTCAGCTCCGTACTCCCTGATGACATCCTGGGGGTCCACACCGTTCCCCTGGGACTTGGACATCTTCCGTCCTTCTCCGTCGACGATAAAACCGTGGGTCAGGACTGTTTTGAAGGGAGCTCTCCCCTGTTCTGCCGTACTCAGGGTAATGGCGCTGTTGAACCATCCCCTGTGCTGGTCCGACCCTTCGAGATAGAGGTCAGCGGGGAGGCCAAGAGCCTCAGACTTTTCCACAACACTCTTGTAGCTGGATCCCGATTCAAACCAGACGTCCAGAATATTCATATCTTTTTCAAGCCCCGCATGGCCGCAGGAGGGGCAGCGGTTGAGTTCCCCCAGGATCTCGTCTTCTGTCCTGGTGAACCATCCGTCAGAGCCCTCTTCACCGATAAACTCCGCAGCTCGCTTCATGATCTTCTCGTCCACGGCATACTCAGAGCATTCCGGGCAGTGAAACATCGTGATGGGGACTCCCCAGCTTCTCTGCCGTGAGATACACCAGTCGGGACGGTCCTGGACCATCCCCCTGATCCTGTTTTCTCCCCATTCGGGGATCCATTCTGTCTGTCCGATCTCATCGAGGATATGCTTTCTGAGATCCTTATGGTCGATCTTGACAAACCACTGCTCCGTGGCCCGGAAGATGACAGGCTTTTTGCACCGCCAGCAATGGGGATAGGAGTGAGAGATGGTTCCGGCGTGAACGAGAGCCTTCTTCTGCCGCAGAAGTTCCATGATAGGCTCATTGGCTTCAAAGACCGAGACGCCCTCCATGGGTTTGAACTCCGCAGTAAAACGCCCGTTGTCATCCACGGGGTTCAATATGGGAAGGCCGTACTTCAGCCCTGTGATATAATCCTCCTGCCCGTGTCCCGGGGCAGTATGGACACATCCGGTCCCTGTATCATCAGTCACATAGTCCGCCAGGACGACCCGGCTCAGACGTCCGTCAATGAAGGGATGTCTCGCTTCGCGCCCTTCCAGCTCTCGTCCGGTGAACTTCTCCGTGACGGTGTACTCTGTGATCCCGATCTCCTCCATCATCTTTTCAAGAAGAGGTTCTCCGACGATCCAGTGTTCGCCGTTCACAGCCACATCCACATAGGTGAAGTCAGGATGAAGAGCGATGGCCACATTGGCGGGGAGGGTCCATGGCGTGGTGGTCCAGATGATGAAAAAAGTCCCCTTCTTTTCACTGTCTTCAAACTTGACCGTGATGGAGGGAGAGGCATGATCCCCGTATTCGATCTCGGCTTCTGCCAGTGCTGTGGTGCAGTGTGAACACCAGTAAACGGGTTTTTTCTGTCTGAAGATATAACCGTCCATCACAAGTTTTGTAAAGATCTCGACGATCCCCTTTTCATAACTCCTGTCGATGGTCAGGTAAGGCTTGTCCCACTCTCCGAAGATCCCCAGCCGTTCAAAATCCCTGCGCTGTTTTTCCACGTATTTCAAAGCGTAATTCCGGCACTTCCTCCGGAATTCAGGAACCGAAAGAGCTTCGCTCCCCGGCTGTTTGGAGACTTCCAGTTCAATGGGGAGACCGTGACAGTCCCATCCGGGGATATAGGGGGTCTTGTACCCCTTGAGTGATTTGTACTTCAGGATAAAGTCTTTTAATGTCTTGTTCAGGGCATGCCCCATGTGGATCATGCCGTTGGCATAGGGAGGGCCGTCGTGGAGAATATATTTCCCGCCGTTTTCCCTTTTTTTTATGATCTCTTCATAGATCCCCTTGTCCCGGCTCCATTGTTCAATGATCTCTTTTTCCCGGACAGGGAGATTGGCTCTCATGGGAAAATCGGTTTTGGGTAAATTCAAAGTCTCTTTGTAATCCACGTCTCTTTCCTCCTCTAAAGCCCCTTGCGGGGTGTTGCCGTCTTCTACCAGCTCAATCCGTAGGAAATACGGTGGGTGGCCCCCATATCACCGTACGGAGCATAAGCATAATCCAGATGCCCGTCGAGTTTTTTGATCTTTTCACGGACTCCGAAACCGAAACTGATGCAATCCATGACATCATAATTCTCTTTGTGGCGGTATCCGGCCCTCACTGAAAGCCAGTCCGTCCACAGATACTCTACGCCTCCCGAAGGGGTGTATGTCTGCTCCCAATAGCCCTCGATATCCGCAGTCAGGACCAGTTTGTCTTTCATCTCCCCGTTTCTGAAGGTGTAGGAGATCCCCGCATTTGCCGTGAGCGGCATGGGAAAATCCCGCAGCTCAGTGTATCCGATCCGTGTTGTGGATGCATTCCGGACAGAGGCGGCCAGTTTGATCCGCTGATCCATAAGCATGATCTTGATTCCGCCGTTGAATCCCCAGTTGAGATCATCATACCCGTCGAGTCCGGTGTGTTCATAGATCCCCGAGACGCTGCCCCCGAGAAACATATTCTCACTCACGGGGAGCCCCACGCCGAAACTGCCGGCTATATTGTAAAAATGAAGGCTCTCGCCTGTCTCCAGGCCTGTATTATCCCTTTCGTCCATGGTGAACGTGATCCCCCGGAGGTCGAGCCCGAAGATCATGCCGAAATACTTTTTTGCAAAAGCCAGGTATTCAGCCCGCACATCACCGAACATCTCATTATGGGAAAAGGTGATCTCCATGTGCTCCACATGGGCCAGGCCTGCAGGATTCAGGCAGAAGGCATCCAGCCCGGACAAGACCGCCAGGCCTCCTCCGCCCAGAGCCAGGCTGCGTGCAGACATGTTCATCCGGAGAAGCTGTGCGCCTGTCCGGCCGGTTCCGGTGGTCTCAAAAGCCCGGGCCCCGCCTGCAAGGATCACAGCAAAGAGTAAAATGGCCAGAATCTTTTTCATAGCCCCCCCTTAATCGATAAAGACGAATTTGCCCTTGTAGGCTTCGTCGTCAGTCCCTGTCGCCGTGGGAAACGTCACGGTGAGGGCATAAAAGTAGACCCCGCCTGCCACGACCCAGCCGTTGTCGTTTTGGCCGTTCCAGGTGACTGTTCCCGTGGAGAGGAGGGCCAGGTCAGTGACCTTGACCAGGCGGACCCGGTCGCCGTTGAGATTGTAAATCGTCAATTCCGCTGTGACAGCGTCTGCCCTGATATTGAAATCGATCCCGCCATTGGCAGAGTTGTTTTCTCCGAAACGCCACGGATTGGGGTGTGGTGCCGGTTCCACGGCAAAGAGCACCCCGGTGAGCACAAATGCCATAAGGAAAAGCGTCAGGAATTTTGAAAAAGCTTTCAAAATCAACCTCCTTTGGTTTCAGATACTACGTTTATTTCACTTCTCTGTCAAGTTCTTTAATGACACGGGCGATGACACGCGCCAAAAGCTCTCCGCTTTGAGAAGCCGTGGTCACAACATCCTCAAAAGACCCTTTATTTGCGCCTTTTCCGCCGAATTTATTGGCGATGACAGAAAATCCCAGAACTCGCATTCCGCAATGGACAGCGGCGATCACCTCCGTGACCGTGGACATGCCCACAGCATGCGCTCCCAGAAGACTCACCATGCGGTATTCGGCATCCGTCTCCATCGAGGGGCCCCGTAATCCGAAATAGACTCCTTCTTTCAGAGGAACCCCTTCGTCAGCAGCGGCCTTCCGGGCCAGCCTCTGCAGTTCCGGGTCATAAGCTTTGTCCATTTCAGGAAAGCGCGGGCCGAGACTGTCATCATTGGGCCCGGTGAGAGGGTTGCCCCCTGTGAAGTTGATATGGTCTGTGATCAGCATGAGGTCACCGGGGTCAAGATGGCTTCCCACTCCGCCGGCGGCATTGGAGACGATATAGACCCGGCATCCCAGAAGGCGCATGACGCGCACGGGGAAGGCGATGTCAGCAGGCCCGTAGCCCTCATACAAGTGAAAACGGCCCTGCATGAAGAGGACATTCCGGTTTCCCACGCGGTTCATGGCAAGGATCCCCTCATGGGTCCCCACCGTGGAGAGGGGAAACCCGGGGATCTCCTGATAGGGGATCTCGGCCAGACGTTCTCCCGACCGGGCCAATCCACCGAGTCCGGTTCCCAGGACCACGCCGATGCCGGGGTCTGAAAAGCCCCTTTCCCTGAGATATTCTGCTGTCTTCCGGTATTGTTCCATAGCATCCTTCCTTTTTAAAACGGCTTTCCCGGCCCGGGGTCAAAAAATGAAATTGATGATCAGGATGAGAAACCACCGGACAATGATCATCACAGCGATGGCCACCACAGGGGTAAAATCCAGCCCGATCTTGTAAGGAGGAAAGAGGCGCCGGAGCGGCATGAGGAGGGGCTCGGTGAGAAAGACGAGGTTTTCCATGATAAAGTTGTTCTGGGGGACGGCAAACCAGGAAAAGAGAGCCCTGAGAATGATGAGAATGACCCAGAGGGACATAAACATGTTGACCAGAGCTTCCAGCCCGCGGCCGAGGTTTTCCATGAAAGAGACAGCGTCTCCCAACAGGCCGCTGAGCAGGGTCATGATGAACGCACTGAGAAGAAGGACAAAAAAGATCCCCAGGAATGGTGTATAATCCCTCCTCTTTCCGCACAGCCCGGGGAAGACCCTTCTCCAGGGGGCGATGACCGTGTCGCTTGCAAAATGGATGATCCGGGCGAGCTCACCGTAAGCATAGGGGCCCCGCATGAGGATGAAAAAGTCGGCGATGAAAAGAAAACAGAAGAGGTAGAAAAAATAGGTCACGAAAGAGGCTGTCATATAGACGAGCCCTCCGAACGCTGTCTTGTCCGGATTGTCAAAAATCCAGAAAAAGGAATAGAGGCTGACAAAGATGATGGTGACATAGAGGGCACGGACATCATGTTTCCGCGCAGTCACCTTCTTGTGCCCGAAAAGGCGCAGAACAGGTTCTGTCGCGTAATAGATCACCTTATAAAGACGGTTGAAGATGATCTGTTTTCTGAACGGCACAAAAAGCCGGATGATAAAAAACATGATGTAGGTGTTCAGGAGGATGACAATCAAGTTCAGAGAATATGTAAACCGTACAATATGCATCAGACACCCCTCTCTCCAAATAGTGCAGTCCCGATCCGTATGAGATTGCTTCCTTCTTCCACAGCGACGAGGTAATCCTGGCTCATTCCCATGGAAAGCCACTCCACAGCGATGTTGTTTCCGTTGTTCCAGGACCGTAATGTCTCGTAGATCCTGTAAGCTTCCGCCGCTTTTTTATGAAGAAGGCTCTTATCATCAGACAGCGGCAGCATGGTCATGAGTCCGGTCACCCTGACCCTTTCGCATTCTGCGGCCTCTCCCATGACCTCCCCGACCCTTTCAGGGGAAAACCCGTACTTGGACTCTTCCCCGGCGACATTGACTTCTATAAAAAGATCCATCTCCCTGTCCCGTTTCACAGCAGCCAGATCCAGCGCTCTCAGAAGGTCGATGCTGTCCACGGACTGGATACAGGAAAAGAGGTCGAATGTGTATTTGATCTTGTTCTTCTGCAGATGCCCGATGAAATGGCGCCGGGCTTCGGGGACGAAAGGATACTTCTCCCGCGCTTCCTGTATGCGGTTTTCGCCTACCATATCGACTCCGCCCCGAAGAGCCTCTTTGACCTCGTCCAGGGAGCGGGTCTTTGTCGCTGCGCACAGAGCCACTCTCTGTGAGAGCCCCTTTTTCGCCTGAACAGTCTCAACGGCCTCCCTGACGCGGAGGATATTCTCTTTAATACTCATACTCCTGCCTTTGCAGATAATTCGTCTTCCCTAACTTTATTCTAATTCAAGACGGATAAAATTCAAGTCCATTTTTCGACGCATTCTTCTCTCTTCTCCGGGTTCACTCCTCTTCATCAAGAAGTTCGTCCAGTGTTTTCACATAGAGAGCAAGATCCCGGGGTGTGTAGAGGACAAAGCGGATATGCTCCACGATATGCAGGCCCGGAAGAAGCGAGAGGACTGTTTTCAGAGCCACAAGAGCGGCCTCTTCCGCCGGATACCCGAAAATCCCCGTGGAGAGGGCCGGGAAAGCGACTGAACGGATCTCATGGGTCTCGGCCAGGTGCAATGCCGCTCTGTAGCAGGAACTCAAAAGCTCTTTTTCAGGCTTGTCCACCCCGTAGACAGGCCCCAGGCAATGGATGACAGCCCTGTTGGGAAGGCGGTGGGCACCGGTGATCACAGCCTCCCCCGGCCTGATGGGTCCCAGGGGGAGAGCCTCTTTTTCCAGCCCGGGCCCGGCAGCCCGGTGAAGCGCTCCGGCCACTCCACCACCGCTTCTCAGAAAAGCATTGGACGCATTGACCACCGCCTCCATATCAGGCTGACAGGCAATATCTCCGCACAGGCAGGAGAGGGTCTTTGCGCGGATAAGGCGTTCCATGGCACCTCCTTGGGCCGGGGTCATCCTGATACATTAGCAAAGAGAGGAGGTTTTTCAATACTTTTCCCTCCTCTTCCCTTTATTGACTTTCCCTGCTTTTCTCTTATAATCATCCCATGGAAAAACAGGACGTTCCTTTTACCATCGTGATCAAAGGTTTTCTCATGGGGATCGCCGATATCATCCCGGGGATCTCCGGCGGGACCATCGCCCTTCTCGCGGGGATCTACACCCCCTTTATCGACGGGCTCAGCGCCCTGACCTCCCTTTTTACAGACAGGAGAGCCTTTCGGCCCCATAGAAATTTTCTTCTTCTCCTTGGAGCCGGGATCCTCACCGCCCTGGTCACAGGCATCAAGGTCATGAGCTTTCTTCTTTCCCGCTTCCCTGCTGCGACCTATGCCTTTTTTATCGGGCTCATCCTCTTCTCGCTCCATGAGCCCCTGAAAGAGTCTCTCCCCCTCAGGAGAGGCCGGCTTGCGGCCCTGGCTGCAGGTTTCACCGCCGCCTTCCTCATCTCAGGCCTTCCTGTGCAGGAAGCCGGCCTTCCCGGTGCCGCGCTCTTCTTCCCCGCAGGGATCCTGGCCGTGAGCGCCATGATGCTTCCGGGGATCAGCGGATCGTTTATCCTGCTGATCACGGGTTTTTACGAAGCGGTCATCATCTACGGGAACCGGTTCATCGATTATCTCATCTCCCTTTTTTCGGCCCCCCTCCCCTTTCCCGGAGAGGCCTTTTTGGCCCTTGTCTCTCTTTTTGCGGGAATCGCCCTGGGGCTCATGACTGTCTCCAAGGGGATCAAAGCCCTCCTGGTGAAGCATCACGGGATCACCCTCGCGTTTCTGACCGGTTTTATCGGAGGGGCCCTGAGAAAGCCAGTGACCCTGGTGATAACCCATTCCGGGCCCCGTTATGAAGAGCTCCTTCCCGTCCTGCTCTTTTTTCTGTTGGGCGGCGGCACAGCCGTGCTTCTGCTGACTCTGGAAAAGAGAAGGCGTCAGGGAGAAAGACGTCCCTGAAAACGTCCTGACCGGGCCATGGTTCTTCTGATATCAGCAAGGATCTCGTCTTTGGACATGGGCCAGTGCGGAGCCAGGAGACGTCCGCTCCTCTCTTCACCGAGAATACGATGCACCACGATATCACTCCGCAGGTTTTCAAGACAGACGATGAGATCCTCTTTATACTCGTCATAGGTCAGAGGTGTGTAAGAACCGGATTCATAGAGACGCGCCAGTTCTGTCCCCCTGAGGACATAGAGATGATGAAACTTGATCCCCTGTATGGGAAGACGGGAGAGACGGCGGACACTTTCGGCCATCATCTCCCGGGTCTCCCCGGGAAGCCCCAGGATCATGTGCACCGTGCATTTGATCCCTGTCCCTTCCAGCAGAGCCAGGGCCCGGATAAAATCGTCATAGGTATGGCCCCGTTTCACTCTCTGAAGAGTCTCGTTGAACGTGGACTGGAGCCCGAACTCCACCCAGACATCATATGAAGAGGCATAACTCGCGATCAGGCTGATGATCTCCGGGCTCACGGCATCGGGACGGGTCCCGATGATCAGGCCGATAAAGGGGAGGATGGAGAGCCCGCGGTCATAGAGGCTTCTGAGCTCCTCTGCGGGAGCGGCTGTGTTTGTCCCTTTTTGAAAATAGAGATAGAAATCCCGCGCCTTATAGCGCTTTTCATAAAACGCTTTCAGCCGCAGGACCTGGTCTTCGAGACTCTCTTCGGGAGGGCTGTAATAGCTGTTCTCACAATAGATGCACTGCCCTGAACATCCCAGGAAACCATCCACGGAGATCCTGAATGCTTTGGTCTTGTAACGATCCCGGATATAACGGGCAAACGTGAGGTAAGGAGCAGCCATGACCCCATCTTATCACAGAAGCCGGGAAGCGCCAGTTTTTTGTCTTTTCCTTGCGTCTCCCGCTGTTTCTTCTATAATCCTCTCATGCAGCACGATCCCTTTATGCGCCAGGCTCTGAAGGAGGCTCTGAAAGCCTACGCCGCAGGTGAAGTCCCTGTGGGGGCTGTGGTCGTCTCTTGCGGAGAGATCATCGGCCGGGGGCATAACCTCCGCGAAGAGAGCCAGGACCCCACCACACATGCCGAGATCATCGCCATCAGGGACGCGGCACACACCCTGGGGAGCTGGCGGCTTGAAGAGTGCGACCTCTATGTCACCCTGGAGCCCTGTCTCATGTGTGCAGGCGCCATCTCCCTGTCCCGGATCCGTAAGGTCTACTTCGGAACCCCTGATCCCAAGGCCGGTGCCCTGGTCACGTGTGTCAGGGCCTACGATTTTCAATGGCTGAACCATATCCCCGAATTTGAAGAAGGCCTTGGCCGGGCCACGTCCTCGGCCCTGCTCAGCCGTTTTTTTGAACATCTGCGCCGGAGGAAAAAGGCCCTCAACGGCGAATCGAGATAAGGATTCCCGCCAGGATCAAAACGATCCCTCCCCACTGAAGCAGGACAAGACGCTCTCCCAGGATGAGAAAGGCCAGGAGTGTGGCAAAGACAGGTTCCGACAGATAGATGATCCCTGCCACGGTGGGAGAGATCCTCTTCTGTATGAAAAACTGCATGGCAAAGGGGATGAATGTCCCGAAAACCGTCAGAAAAGCCAGAGCCCCCATGACATCCCACCGGAGAAAATCCGTCCCCCTGACGATCCCGCCCTGAAACAGGATCATGACCAGGCCCAGGAGGAAGGTGACAGCAAATTGCATGAAGACAAGGGAGAAGGTGTCATAAAAGCGGCCGTAATAGCTGATCAGGTAGATCTGAAGAGCAAAGATGACCCCGCAGAAGACGGTGAGGATATCTCCCCTGTTCAGGTGAAGGAGGGCACCCCCGGTGGAGAGGAGATAGATCCCTCCCAGGCTCAGAAGGATGCTCAATGGAATCGTCCGGCTGATTTTTTTCTTCCACCCCAGGTATTCCAGGATGGGGACGAAGACAATATAGACCGAGGTGATGAAGCCTGAATTGGTGGCTGTGGTGTACTGCAGCCCGATGAGTTGAAGAAACATCGCCGCCCCGTTGGCCAGGCCGATGAACAGGCCGGCCCTGATCACTTTTCTGTCCAAGGTGATCTGTCTGCCGAAAAGCAGGAAGAGGAGGAGGGCTGAGACAAAGAACCGGACAAAGAGGATAAAGGCCGGAGAGAAATGGGGCAGGACCACTTTGGAGAAGATAAATGTGCTCCCCCAGAGAAAGGTGATCACAAAGAGAAGCCCTGTCATCCGCTTCATTCTGATTTTTCTCCGTCAGGGTTGAAAAGAGCCCTGATCCTCACATAGGGGCCATGCCCGGGTTCGTTGACCCCTTCTCCCTCGCTCACATCCACCACGGCCCAGATGCGCTGGCGATCTGCGATCATGATGAGGTTGTCCCGGGAGACCCGGGGAATCTTCATGTCGTTGAGGTACTTCTTCATCTTTTTGCGTTTTCCCCCCGCGGGGGTGAACACGTCTCCCCGGAGCCGGGTCCGGGCACAGAGGGATCCGGTGTGACACAGGTCCGCAGGAATCAGATATTCATTCTCTCCGATGGAAAAGGGAAACTCCTCTTCGAAACTTATCTCCACAGTGAGATGATAGGAGGGGATCTCTGTCTTCCCCGGCTTCAACTCAAAGCGGTCCAGAGAAAAAAAGCCTTCGGGAGGTTTAAAGAAAAGACGGTCATAATTGAGGTGAGCCACCCATTTCCGTGACAGGTCCATGCGTTTTCCCGAGACACCGCGCCGGACCATCTCTTCAAGCAGGGAGAGGTCTTTCCAGGAGAGGGTCAGGCCGAATGTCTTCCCGGCGATCCTTTTGACAAGCATCTTGAGGGCTGCAGGAGACAACCCCTTCAGCTCAAGGACATATCCGGCCCGGTCTGTCTTGAAGCGTTCCCGTAAAAGCTCTTGAGCATATTCATCGATCAGCGCCTGGCTGTCTGCAGCGATGGACCGGAACCGCAGCAGAGATTCCCGGTAGCGGGGATTGACCTTTTTCAGCACGGGGAGAGCCTCGTGACGGATAAGATTCCGGTCAAATGTCGTCATGGAGTTTGTCTGATCCGTTCTGCAGGTGATCCCGTTCTCTTGAAGCCACGCAAGGATCTCCTCAGTCTCGACGGACAGAAGAGGGCGGATGATGTTTCCCCTCATTTCGCGGATCCCCATGATCCCCTCCAGCCCGCATCCCTTCACAAGACGGAAGAGGATCGTCTCGGCCTGGTCGTCCAGAGTATGCGCCGTGGCGATCTTATCGAATCCCTGTTTCCGGGAGACCTGGTCAAAAACAGCATATCTCACCTGCCTCCCTGTCTCTTCCAGGGACAGCTTCCACAGGAGAGCCAGGTATTTGATGTTGGCTCTTTCTACAAAAAGCGGGATATGAAGAGAATTGCAAAGGTCACGGCAGAAGGCCTCATCGCCGTCACTCTCGGCTCCTCTGAGACGGTGGTTCACATGGACAGCGCCGATCCGCCCCAAAGAGAGCTCCTCTCTGAGCCGGACAAGGGCATGAAGAAGGAAGACGGAATCTTTCCCGCCGGAAAGGGCCACAAGAACGGAATCCCCTGGCCTGAAGAGGCCGTTATCAGTCAAGACCCTTCTGATATCCATGATCACTGGCCCAGAAAGATCTCCACATCATTGAACATGCGCTGCCGGCCTGTCCATCTGGCATCGGGAAACTCCTTGATGAGGTCGGAATAGCGTTTCATCTTGGCGTCGATGTTATCCAGAAGATGGACAAGATAGGCTTCTATGGTCATGGGGAGGACAGCGGCTCCGTATTCCCGCATCCCGTGATGAGACAGGATGATGTGCTGTAGCGGAAGAGCAACGGAGGGATCGACCCCCTCCTCTTCGGCTTTCCGCCCCACATACTCGGAACCGATGATGATGTGTCCCATGAGTTTCCCCTGGTCAGTCACATCGATGGATCCCATCTGATTATCGTACTCCCATATTTTCCCAATATCGTGGACAAGAATCCCCCCGATGAGAATATCGGCATTGATGAGTCCCGAAGGATAGACCTCCAGAAGCTTCTGTCCCAGACGGGCGATGAAGAGGGTGTGTTCCAGAAGCCCGGAGAGATAGTTGTGGTGATATGTCTTGGCGGCAGGGGCATCAAAAAAGAGTTCCCTGACCTCGTCATCGAAAAGAGCTCTGAGCAGACGGCCGGTCTCTTCATCGTTGATATGGAGCAGAAGTTCGTCAAACTCTTTGATCATCTCCTCGCGGTTCAGGGGGGAGCGGGGAAGAAAGTTTCTGTAATCGGCCCCGTCCAGAATATCCATACGGTCGATGCGCAGCTGGAGACTGCCGTTGAACTCATCCACAGTCCCGTCAGTGGAGACCACCAGTCCTTTTTTTCCCAGAAGGAGTTCATAGACCCGGGGAAAGACAGCGGCCCATCGCGCACTGTTCCATATTTTCCCGGAGAGGTTCTCCTCGCCCCGTGTGAGAGTCAGATCGATATAAGTGTTTCCGTTACGGTCCAGACGCTCATTCGCTCCTGTGACAAGCGCCTCCACCGTCACCCTCTGCCCCTTTTCTAATTTTGAAAAATCACTTGTCATAGATCCCTCCTCAAAGGATAGTTTACCACATTCTCCCCCCGGGGGCAATATCAGGAGACAAGGCCGTTCTTGTCCAGGAGGTGGGCCGCCACATCTTCAGGCGCTGCGAAGAGGGCATCCGGATCCTCTGAAACAAGTTCCGCTTCTGTCCGAAAACCCCATAAGGCTGCTCCTGAAAAGAGGCGGCAGGCTTTGGCTGCGCGGATATCGATCTCTGAATCCCCCAGGAAGAGGGTCTGACCGGGGTCAGCGCCGAGAAGACGAAGGACATGGCCTGTGAGCAGGGGATCGGGTTTCACCAGGCCCTCGTCCCGGACACCCCTGATTACCCGGAACGGGATGCCGGGGAAAAACCTTTTCACGCATTTGGCTGTAAACTCATGCGGTTTGTTGGAGAGGACCCCCATGATGAACCCGGCCTCTCTGATCCGCTCCAGAAGTTCCGGGATTCCGTCATAGGGACGCGTCTTCCGGTCCCAGTTTTCACTGTAGGCCTTGTTGAAAAGAGTGATGAGCGCTGCTCTCTCTTCGGGCTGAAGAGGTTTGCCCGCTGCTTTCTCCAGGAGCACTTCCAGCCCCCGGCCCACCATGAGGCGCACCTCTTTCGTGGTGAAGGGGTCTTTCTGGGATGGCCCCGCAGCGCTGTTCACAGCATCCGTAATATCTCCCAAAGTATCCAGAAGAGTCCCGTCCAGATCGAAGATCACCGCTTTCCCCGGTTTTTCATCGCTCCTGTAGATCACATAGAGGAGATAAGGGACATCGCAGGCCCCCTGCTCTTCTTTCTGTTTGTCGCCGGGCGTGTAGAGGCCCTGTCCCAGGCAGACCCCTCCACATTTCTCCTGCATGCGGATGGATGCTGTGTTGCTGATATTGGGAGTCGCTTTCACTCCCCTGGCTTCTGTGTGAGAAAAAATATAGGCTGTGAGGCTTTTTTTGATCTCTGTGCCGTATCCTTCTCCCCAAAACCGGGGGAGCAGTTTCACATCAGTCTCGCTCAGCCCCTCTTCATCGGGAAGGGACATGAAACACTCTCCTGCAGGACGGTTATCGGCCGCCAGGCGGATGAGAAGAGGCCGGCCGAAGATGCTCTTTTTTCCGTTCTCTTCACTGATGCGCCTGGCCGTCTGCTCTTCATCGCACACCAGCCCCCGGGGGAAACCCACATGAGCCATAACACGGCTGTCACGCCAAAGGGTTATGAAAAAGGAGGCGTCGCCCGGCAGCGGCGCCTCCACTGACAACCTTTCCGTTCTCATGATCACTTGATTCAAATACGCTCCTCCTATTTTCCGGGGCACTGGGCGGCCACTGCTGGGTCGATCTCCTGTCCGCCGTAAGCTTTGTCGAAATGGGCTTTGAACTTCCCGGCCAGAAGAGCTGCTGTCTCGTCATACTTCCGTTTGTCACTCCATGTGTTTTTCGGATCCAGGATCGTGTGGGGAACGAGCGGGCATGTGCAGGGGATACTCAGATGAAACAAGGGATTCTCCTGATACTCCACATTGTCCAGGGCCCCTGTCAGAGCGGCATTGACCATGGCCCGTGTCATCTTCAAATCGATGCGTTTCCCGGTTCCGAACGATCCTCCCGTCCACCCTGTATTCACCAGAAAGACACGTGTGTTGTGTTCTTCCATCTTTTTTCCGAGCATAGAGGCATAGACATGGGGACGGGCGGGCATAAAGGGCTGCCCGAAAAACCGTGAAAAGGTGGCTTCGGGCTCCACCACGCCGGTCTCGGTCCCGGCAAGCTTGCTTGTATACCCCATAAGAAACCAGAGCATGGCCTGCTGTTTATCCAGCCGGGAGACAGGAGGCAGCACTCCGTAAGCATCCGCTGTCAAAAAGAGGATGGTGGACGGATGCCCGCCCACGGACGATTCTTTGATATTGGTCAGATAGCGCAACGGATAGGAGGCTCTTGAGTTGGGTGTGAGACGTTCATCATCGTAATCAAAAAGGCCGTCGGGGTAGATCATGGCATTTTCCACGATGGCCCCGTGTTTCAGATAGTCATCAGCGTGGTTGACTGCCTGGTAGATCTCGGGCTCCTTCTCTTTATTGATATTGATCATCTTGGCATAACACCCGTATTCAAAATTCGCGATCCCTTCCCGGCTCCATCCGTGTTCATCGTCTCCCAGCAGTGCCCTGGAAGGGTCTGCAGACAAGGTGGTCTTGCCTGTTCCGGAGAGTCCCAGAAGAAGAGCGGTCTCTCCCCCTGTCCCTTCATTGGCGGAACAGTGAAGCGGCAGGATCCCTTCAAGGGGAAGGTAGTAGTTCATCACGGTGAAGATCATCTTTTTGATGCTTCCCATGTAGGCCGAACCCATAATGATCCCCAATCTTCTCTCAAAATCCATGGCCACGATCATCGTTGAAGGTGACCCGTCAGGCAGAGTTCTCAGACGTCCGGCATATTTCTGCGGATCCAGTTTGTCATAAGGCAGAGCCAGGAGAGTATACCCTTTGTTGAAAAAGACGCTCTTTTCCATATCCCCGGGAACAGGACGGAACATGTTATCTGTAAAGAGCGCAGAAAGGGCGTTATCCGTAATCGTCTTCACAGGCAGCGCATAACGGCTGTCGGCGCCCACCACCCGTTCAGTGATGTAGATCTCCTCTTTTTCCCTGAGGGCCGAACAAGCATCTTCAAAGATCAGCTCGAATGTCTCAGGGTCCAGGGGAAGGTTATTGGGAGAAGTCCAGTCGATGTTCTCCTCCACGGAAGGATGTCTGACGATGACAGTATCTTTGGGGCTCCGGCCTGTGGATTCCGGGGGTGTCCAGGTGGCCAGGCAGCCGGAAGCCGCCACAAGAGCTTCTCCCTTTTCCACAGCACGCCTGATCATGGTCTCTCTGTCCGGATTCACAAGACTCGTCTTCTGTTCGTCGATCGCTTTTCCCAACTGGGCTTTCCAATCCATGGCAATGGCCTCCTTGATAAAGATGAAAGATGAATCACACCTGCACATCACGATTGTCGCATAAAGAAAGGAAAAATCAAGAGACAATCACCTGGAGGAAGAGCCTTTGGAAAAAATCACATGCTCTCCCAAAAGAAAGTTCACGCCTCCAGAGAATCGTCTTTGTGTCGCGTTCCTTTTCCATAACGCAACCACCCTGAAGAGGCCACAGCATGATCTTTTTTCAAGGGAAAAAGCATATCAGAGAGCGCGCGCCAGGTGAGCGAGGATCCAGGCTCCCGGGTGGAGAAGGCCGTTGGGAAAGCGATAGTCCGGATGATGCAGCGGCGGCTGTGTCTCCCCGCTTCCCATCCCCACCATAAGCGCAGGGGCTTTTTTGGAAAACCAGCCGAAATCCTCTGACCAGGGGAAGGGCTCTCCGGGAGAAAGGAGAGAGAATCCTGCAGAGGCCAGGGACTCCCCGGCCCTTCGGGCCATGGCAGGGTGATTGTCCACAGCGGGGAAAAACTCCTGCCACCGGAAAGTCAC
>CAZNOX010000001.1:147495-216981 GCA_964574875.1 uncultured bacterium
GCAAGAAGAAGAGCGGGATTCTGCGCCTTGTGGGGTTCTGAAGCATGAGAGGTCTTTCCTGTGATACGAAGGGATAACCCCACGGAACCCTGGGCGAAGCTCCCCTCTTTCACAAGGACGCTTCCCAGGGGATATCCCGGAATATTGTGAAATCCCAACACGCTCCGGTATGTGATCTTCAGATGGGCCATATCCTCCATGGCCCTGAAGGCCCCCTCACCGGTCTCCTCCTCTCCCTGAAAGAGAAAAAGAAAGCGGCGTTTGTCTCCTGCCAGGAGAGAGGCCGCAGTAAGAAGGAGAACGGCATGTCCGTCGTGTCCGCACAGATGGGCGGCTTTATTTCCGGATACCGAAACGGCATCCATATCACTTCGGATCAAAAGAGTGTCGTCCCCTTCTCCTGTCACACAGACAAAAGTGTATCCTGACAAAGGGATGATATCCGCGTCGGGACGGACTCTCCGCATGGCTTCACGGAGAAGGGCCGATGTCTGTTTTTCTCTCCCGGAGCGTTCCGGAACCCCATGCAGCTCCTGCCACAGGGAAAGAGGGTCGAAAACCACGCTTCACCTCACTTCCGCGGTCTGTCCGTTGAGCCGCTGTCCCACTCGGGGGACAGCGGCTTTTTCGTCAGAGATCAGATTTGAAAAGGATAAGTCACTTTAAAAGAAAACTTCACAAAACGCTCAGGATCAATGGGTTCCAGCGGCCATTCCCCGGAGAGGGGTTCAGGGGCCTTATCCAGGGCCCAGCTGCTGTAGACGGGGATCTCCAATTTTCCGGTGAAAGAGATATTGTATTTCCAATGCCAGGTGGCATAGGGAATCAGGTCCAGAGCCTTGATCCCTGCAAAATAGTAGGGAAGGCCGCCGTCGTTATCACGGACTTCTGTCTCTCCGAAGGAGACGTATCGGAGAGCCACATGGCCGTAGAGATTATCCCCGAGCCGTTTTGTCCCTTTGACTTTAAAAAGAAAGATATTCCCGTAATCATAAGTGTTATTGAGAGAATCACTGTCGTAGGATCCCCGCAGGACATAACCCAGATCACCGGACAGGGTCATAAAGGAGAGTTTTTTCCGTCCCCAGAGATGAAGCCCCACATCAAGGCTTCCGCTTCCCAGGGGGATCTCATCATCGCCCACTTCCATCTTTCCCGTGGGAAGTTTCACATAGAGTCCGGTCACGGTGAGAACAGTTCCCATCTTTCGCAGATAATCAGCTCCGACTGTGATATCGCCCAATCCGGTCTTCTTAAAGGTGGTCCCGTCCAGGAGCTCCACAGACCGGCTGGTGACGGGAAGCATGAGCTTTCCCGTGAGGTACTGAGGCGTGCTTCCGAAAAAGGCCACCGGTTTCCCGTAGGAGAGCGGGATATTGAAGTTTTTCAGATATTTGCTGATCTTCATCTCCCCGGACACATCGGCTGCAGGCATATCCGGAACGGCCTCCGTCTCTGCATCATCCTCCATGGTATCCATCTCCATGGCATCCACCACAGAGAGGTCGAAAAGGACATCTTCATCTCCGTGTGTATGGCCCGGTTCGATATATTGCCCCAGGGCAAAGGGTATAAAAACAAACGCTGTCAACACGATGAGCAAACAGAATCTTTTCATGGTTGTCCCCCTTTTTTTTCTTATTATAGCATGAACAATTTTTTGTCCAGAAAAAAAAGCGCTCTTCTCCATGAGACCCTCATTATTTTCAGAGGGCTCCGGGAGAGACCCGGATTCCCTCTTTTCAAATCCTGCGGGCTCATTATAATAATGAAAAAAGGAGTCCTCATGAGAAACCGTGTCCGGGCTTTACGCATCACTATTCTTTCTGCGCTCTCTTTTATCCTTATGCTCATCGAGTTTCCCATCCCCCTCTTCCCTCTTTTTCTGAAAATGGATTTTTCCGATCTCCCGGCGCTCATCGCCGCCCTCTCCATGGGGCCGCTCAGCGGCGCCGCCGTGGAACTCATCAAAAACATCCTTCACGGGATTCTGGCAGGACACACGGCTTTTATCGGGGAGACGGCCAATTTCCTTGTGGGGCTCTCCTTTATCCTGACAGCCTCCTTTGTGCACAGACGCTTACGCTCAGAGAAAAAAGCGGTCTATGCAGGGCTTGCGGGGACACTGGCCATGTCTGCCTCAGCAGCGGTTCTCAACTTTGTTCTTTTTCTTCCTCTATACGAGACGGTGCTGGGGATCCCTGTGGAGGCTGTGATCAGGATGGCCTCTTCTGTCAACCGGCTTGTGACAGACAAATGGTCGCTGATCCTCTGGAGCATGGTTCCGTTCAATCTTCTGAAGGGGATGATCCTGACTGTGATCCTGTCGCTTTTATACAGAAAACTGGAGGGGATGATAAAGAGGGCCGGATGAGCCCGGCCCTCTCTATGTGAACCTGTTATTGATTCAGCTTTTCATTGAGGCGTTTGAGATGTTCCTGGTCGCGGTAGATCCTCATAAACCCGGCCTTACGGTCCACCTCGATCATCTTTTCCCTGTAGTCGATGGCTTTGGGATAGTCTTTCTTTTTCTCATAGAGGAAAGAAAGATTCTCATAATTCTGCAGGATCTTGGAAAAGACTCCGATCTTGAGGTTGATGTCCAATGACTTCAGATAATTCTCCCTGGCCTGGTCATAGTCTCCCATGGTCTCATAGATGATGCCGAGGTTCTGGTAGTCATCAGCCAGGTTCCCTTTGTAGGGAAGCTGAGCATCGTACTTGATGGCATAGTTCAGATACTCGATGGCCTTGGTGTAATTATCATCGTTGTAATGATAAGAGGCCAGGTTGTTGTAGGCGATGCCTAACCCTTCGATGTGGTTGATCTCCTGATTGGCCCACAGGGCCTTCCGGTAGAAGAGCTGGGCGAACTTCTTGTTCCCGAGGATATAATAGATATTGGCGATATTATTATACTCCCGGGCCATGCCATACTTCAGGTTAAAAGCCTCATCAATAATCAGGGCTTTTTGGTAATAATCCAGGGCCTTCTGGTAGTTCCCTTTCATCTTATAGATAACACCGATGTTGTTATAGGCCCAGGCGATATTGACGGTATCTCTCGATTTATCAGCAGCCTGGATCCCTTTGTCGTAGAACTCGATGGCCTTATCATAGTTTTCAAGGGCCATATAGACGCGTCCCATGAGGATATTGGCTTTGGAGCCCAGGGCACCGTCCTGGAGGACTTTTTCAGCCATATCCGCGGCTTCCATATAATTTCCGTTATAAAAGAGTTCTTCCGCTTTCTTATAGATGCCCTCGGAAGTCATCTCCTGGGGGAGAGCCGACAGGACCATTACCAGTGCAAGCAGCACAAGGACAACTGTTTTTCTCATAATCCACCTCCTGTGGTTGATGCTTCATTATCCGTCCTCTTGTGCGGGGGTTCAATGAAACTTAAGTGTGCTTTCGGATTCAGAAAATGATACTTCCGTTCATGGTCTCAAGTGATACTTAAGTATCACCTCCCCTTTCTTGACACCCTTCTCAGGGGGGAGTAAGATTTTATCATATGGAACATATTGTGATTTTTCTCAAGTTCATCAGTATCATCTTCGGGTTCGGGCTTCTTGTCTCCATCAATCAGCTGCGCACCCGTTATAAACAGACATTTCTGGACTACACCTTCTTTTTCTACCTCTTCGCCCTCCTCTCTCTCCTTTTTCAGCTTGTTATAAAATATACTGCCACGAATCTTCTCATGGGCGGAGATTTCAGCTCATTCCTGACGCTCAACCTGGTTTATATCGTCTCTTTACTCGGATTCACTCTTCTTTCTTCCTATAATTATGTCCTCATGACGCTCCGCTTTCTCCACGAGGAGTTCGAAAGGGCTGTGGCTATTATCTTTATCGTCATCTCTGCCGCACTCATCCTTGTCTTCCTTTTTTTCACACGGATCTACATCCTGACAAAGAGCTCTCTGATGATCTCCTCGTTCACCGTCGTCGCAGTCAAAGTGCTTCTTTTCATCATGATCCTCTCCAACATCAGGCTCCTTCTTTCCCTGGGACGGATCAGGTCAAAACAGCGCACGTTCCTTGTGCTGATCCTGGCTGCTTTTTATACCCTTCTCTTCACGTTTCATCTCCTGACCTTCCAGATGATCATCACCCGCCAGGCGGGCTTCCCCAGTGCTCTTTTCTATCTCCTTCTCAACGGGATCCCTCTCCTTCTCCTGAGAAAACTCTCCACAAACTATTTCGGGCAGATCATCCATGATGAAAAAAAAGAGGAACGCCTCCAGGGCCTCTTTCAGTCGAAGAATATTTCAAAGAGAGAGAGTGAGATCATCCGCTATGTCTGTGAAGGCATGAGCAACAAGCAGATCGCCTGGGACCTCTCCCTGTCAGAACAGACGGTGAAACACCATATTTACAATATCTATCAGAAATTCGGCATCAACAGCCGTGTGGAACTCATCAACATCATTCACTCAGCGTGATCCCGGCTCAAGAGAGCCGGCCCTGAGCTGGTTCCCAGACGGTCAGCTCCCGCACGGATCATGGCAAGGGCCGTATCCCGGCTCCTGATCCCCCCTGCAGCTTTGACTCCGCACAGCCTCCCGGCCACATCACACAGAAGAGCGACATCTTCGACAGCCGCCTTACCGTTGACCCCCGTTGATGTCTTGAGATAATCAGCCCCTGAAACAAAGGCGAGGAGAGCCGCATCTCTTTTCCGGAGGTCATCCATCCGGGAGAGCTCCAGAATCACCTTCACAACCCCGGCTGAAGCCTGTTTCACCGCCATGAGGTCTTCGAGGACAGCCGGGTAGTCTCCGGAAAGAAAGAGGCCCAGCGGCATGACGATATCCACTTCGTCACACCCGTTTTTGAAAGCATCGGCCACAGCAGTGACCCGGGCGGTTGTGAGTTCCCCACCGCCTGGAAAATCGATGACCACACTGATGCGGAAATCCGCCCCCTCACGGTCACGGACCTCTCTGGCCAGAGGGATCCAGCAGGGAAAAAGGCAGACGGCGCCGAACCTGAACCGGACGGCTTCACTGCACACGCGCCTGATATCTTCACGGGTTGCAAAGGGATCCAGCAGCGTATGGTCGATCTTCTGAGCAAGGCCCTCTTCTTCTGCTCCCCCGCGGGGAACGGATGTTTCAAGGGCAGTCAGGGCTTTCCATCGCTCAGGGACACCTCTTTTAAGGAGAGTGTCCAGTTCAGAGACACGCTCATGCCATAATTCCTTTTTCACAGGGCTCCTCTCTTTCTTCTTACGACAAGAATAAACTTCTGCTATACTTTATCAAGGAGTTTATATGAATATTCTGAAGGATAAATCGCTGATCACCCTGTTGAACAGGATCAATGACGGCCTCTATATCGTGGACCGTGACCGGACCATTCTTTTCTGGAACCGTCAGGCTGAACTCATCACGGGGTATGACGCTTCAGAAGTCCTCCACTCCCATTGTTATGACAACATCCTTATGCATGTGGACCATGAAGGCAAGATCCTTTGTCATGGGGGATGTCCCCTTCACGCGACGATGGATGACGGACAGGAGAGGAGCACCACGGTCTATCTTCATCATAAAGAGGGCCATCGTGTCCCTGTGGCCGTAACGGTCATCCCTCTTTATGATAAGAAAGGCGCTGTGGAAGGAGCCGCCGAGTTTTTTACCGACAAATCCCAGCGCCAGCATCTTGAAGAAGAGATCAGTTTTCTCAAAAGCCAGGTCCTCTACGACACACTCACCACCCTCCCCAACAGGCGCTTCCTGGATACAGCCATTAATAATCTCCTGAATGAGACCCGCCATTACCAGATGACCTTCGGCCTGGTCTTCTTCGATATCGATGATTTCAAGCATATCAATGACACCTACAGCCACCTCTTCGGCGACAAGGTCCTGAAGATCCTGTCAACCACATTGAACAAGAATATCCGCTCATCGGACATTGCAGGACGATGGGGCGGAGAAGAGTTCATCATTCTGCTCAAATATGTCAATTCTGATTCTCTCATGGAAAAAGCGGAAAAGCTGAGGATGCTCGTCTCCCGTTCCCGCTACAGGACGAGTGAAGGGGAGAATGTCAAGGTGACCATTTCCGGGGGAGCCACACTGGCCCGCCGGGATGACTCTGCTGTGACTCTCCTCAAACGGGCGGACACCCTGTTGTACCAGAGCAAAAACACAGGGAAAAACAAAATCACGGCGGGGTGATCCGTATGCCCTGGGGATCGTTGATCAATGGGATCGCTGTGATCGCCGGCAGCCTCTTCGGTCTTTTCATAGGGAAAAAATACCCGGAAAACATCCGTCTTGTGGTCATGGACGGGGTGGGCCTGGCCAGCCTTTTTCTCGGCCTTTCCATGGCTCTGAAATCCCAGAATGCCCTCATCGTCATCTTCAGCCTTCTCATCGGCGGGATCCTTGGAGAGCTTTTTTCTCTTCATGACCGCGTTGAACATCTCACCCGCCGTATGGGCCGTCATACAAGGGATGCGGGACTCTTCTCTGAAGGCCTCCTTACGGCCTTTCTCATCTTCTGCATGGGCTCCATGACCATCGTCGGTGCCATTGAAGAGGGGATCAGCGGTGACCGGAGTCTCCTTCTGACAAAATCCATCCTGGATGCCTTTACATCCGTGGCCCTGGCGTCCACTTTCGGAGCAGGCGTCCTCTTCTCCGCCATCCCCCTTTTCCTCTTTCAGGGGGGGATCACCCTGACAGCTGCTCTCTCCCGAAGCTTCTTCTCAGAGGCTCTTGTCTCCAATCTCACGGGAACAGGAGGTCTGATGATCATCGCACTGGGACTCAACATCCTCAATATCAAGAAAATCAAAGTCCTGAACTATATCCCGGCCCTTCTGGTCGCCGCCGCCGCCACTCTTCTCTAAGCCTCCTTGCAAGATAAGGCTCCGGGACGTATAATAAGGGAAACAAAGGAGGTTTTATGAGCAGGACACTCTCTTTCACAAGTCATGCCAGGGTTTATTTTTCCGAATTACGGGAACGGCTGAACCAGACTGAACGCCCCCTGGAGGCTCTTAAAGAGTTTTCCGTGGCAGCGACGTCATTTCTCACAAAGGCATGCGAGGAGAAAGGAGTGACACTTCCCGGAGAGGCGGTGACCCTCACCCCGGGAGAAGACGACCTTTTCATGATCCACAGTGATCTCCTGAGTCAGGAGACTTTTCAAAAGCTGTGGACCGATTCAGATCTTCCCCATATCATCTCCCAGATGGCTGAACAGGCCACAAACCGCTGGATCCATCTTTCGAAGCATCAGGAAAAGACCAATAAAAAGATCCGGGGTTGACACCATCCGCAGGAGCCCTATCCTTCGGCTAAAAACCGATGAGCTCCGGCATGCTTCGATTTGAGCATCCCCAGAAAAATGTCCCTTGCCAGAGTCGCATCATAGAGGCCGTTATGAGCCTGGCTCTGATCATAATCCAACCCGTAGTAGAGAGCAGCCTCTCTCAGTGTGGGGAATTTATAACCGCCATGGGAGCGTCGGGGTAATTTCAGGACAGACGTATTCTCCTTCATGGTACAGAACTGCTTCTCCGGAATAAAGGGAAGAAATGCTGTATCAAAATCGATATTATGGGCCACCCAGTGGCTGCACCCGAAAGAAAAGGCAAAGAGGTCGTCATCCCCGGTAAAATAACGGGCATATTCAGCCATCTGGTTTACCCGGTTTTCCTCGATGATATCCGGAGAAAGGCCATGGACTTCAAAGGCTTTCATGTTGAACGATTCCAGGGCATGGTAATACCTGTGGAAGATATGGATGGGAATGGCTTCTCCCTGGTCATTGACCCTGCATTTGATCAACGCCGCTTCAAGGACACTGCTTCCGGCAAACCCGTTTGTCTCAAAATCGAAAAAGATGACCAGACGCGAATTCATAGACAACAATTCTATCAAAAAAGAGGAGCACAGGCAACAGAGAAAGGCTCTTGCAGGCCGGGGTGAAAACCTCTATTGTAGAACAAACAGGAGGAACTGATATGGACAGTCAACGTCTTCAGCGTGTCATGGAATCCATGAACCGGTCTCAGAGCAGCCAGATGCTTCTCACCTCTCCATCGAACATCTTTTATCTCACAGGGATCTCTTTCGATCCGGGGGAGCGTTTTGCAGGACTCCTCCTGGCCCGGGGCGAAGCCCCTCTGTTCTTCTGCAACCGCCTCTTCCCCCAGGGAGAAGACTCCCCGTACGAGACCATCTGGCATGAGGACGGAGAAGACCCGTTCAGAGGAGTCGTGAACCGTCTGTCCCGCTCTGCTCCCCTGGCTGTGGACAAAGACTGTCCCGCCCGGTTTCTCTTCCCTCTCCTGGAGTCTTCTGTCTCTCTTGCTAACGCCTCTCCTCTCATCGACAGGGTGAGGATGATCAAAGACGTCAAAGAGATCACTCTGATGAAGGAGGCGTCCCGCCTGAACGACAAAGCCCTGGGATTTCTTGCTGAGTGTTTCCATCCTGAAACGACGGAAAAGGAGCTTGTGAGAAAGCTGGATGAATTCTACTCCGGACACGACTCGTCCTTCTCTTTTGCCCCGCTCATCGCTTTCGGCAGCCACGCTGCTGTCCCCCATCATGAGAGCGGCCACGGGACTCCTGTTCCCGGCAGCAGCGTCCTTTTTGATATCGGAGGACGGACAAAGGGCTACTGCTCCGATATGACGCGGACCTTCTCCTTCGGGCAACCCGGCCCCAAGCTTAAAGAGATCTATGCGATTGTCCTGGAAGCGAATCTGGCTGCAGAATCTGTGATCAGGCCCGGGACCCCCTTCTCGGAGATCGACAGGGCGGCCAGAGATGTCATCACTCAAAAGGGATACGGAGAGTACTTCACCCACAGGACAGGCCATCATATCGGGATCGATGTCCATGAGTTCCCGGATGTGAGCCTGGCCAATCCCATGGCTGCAGAAGCCGGCATGATCTTCTCTGTGGAACCGGGGATCTATCTTCCCGGAGAGTGCGGCGTTCGTATTGAAGACCTTGTGCTGGTCACAGAAAACGGGGTTGAGATCCTGAACCGATATCCCAAAGAACTGATCCGCCTTTAAGACGAGGCATCGGAATCTTCACGGAGGAGCAACAAGGCCGCAGCTGAACTGCGGCCTTGCTGATGATTACCGGATGGGACAGATCCCGGCTTCGCAGGTCTCGTCCCCAAGGTCGATCTCCGTCTCGTTCAACTCATACTTTGCAATGAGTGAAGGCACCAGGGGTTTCATGGCTTCACTGAGTTTCTCAAACTCCTCTTTGGAGATCTTCTCATATGGAGCCTGCTGATAAAAATGGTCATCCAGGGAAATAAAAGAGATGGCGACGATATCATCCCAATTCTCCCAGACCCACTCTTCCACAGCCTCCCACTCCTCTTCTCTCACATGGACGGTGATCGACGCATTATGGTCCACGTAGTTCTGCATGAACATCTTGTAAAGCTCTAGCTGTTCCAGGGCGGTCACATCGTATTTGGTCCGGCCTTCGGGAGATTTCACGGGAAAAGCGAGGACATAGTTATTGGGATTGTTGATATCATCTTCCATGGGATATCCCAGTTCACGGCAGACCTTGGCCAGGACATCGGTCTTGCTGATACGGACCCTCCTCAGGTAGTAGGGGGAATGAGAGTAATGAAGCCCGCTGCTCACTGTGGGGAGCTGAGAAAGCGTCCCTTCGGGCTTTACCGTGGTCACAAGAAGGGGGATGCGTCCGCTGCATTCGGCTGCTGCCTTTTCAGCGGCTTTATTCGCCGCTTTTCGGGATTCTTTCAGCAGTTTCGCCTGTTCCTCTTTTGACATTCCGGTGGCATTGACCATATCCTGCCATCCCGTGATGCTCACTCCCAGAAGACGGTCTCTCTGCTGGTTGTTGTCCCATTCGGGAAGTTCCAGGTAGACAGCACTCATCCGGTACCCTGCACGGACACTGAGTTCCAGGGCTCTGAGCCACTTCTCACGGTTGAACGAAGACCGTGTCTGGCCGTCTTTCCCTTTTTTCTCCTCCACAAAAGCCATGACATTGTTTGTGGTCAGGTTGCAGAGTCCCTTGTCAGCCAGCAGGATCTCTGCACAGGGATTCACTCCCTGAAAATCGGAACGGCGCTTCCTGGCCGCCTGAGCGTTGACAAAACCCGGCTCTCCCGAATACCGGATCTGTTCCATATGCCAGTGCAGCTTGTCACGCTGAGGTTTCTCCTCATAGAAGATGGAATTGTTGCTCATCTGGCGGTGAAGGATATCCTCATTGGCCATCCATTGCCCGGCATCATTCTGATAATAGAGGTCGTTTTTCGCGGTGATGCATTTCTGGTCATTGGCGTCGATGAGCCCGAGTTCGGCTGTCCTGCGCACTCCACCGACCACCACACAGGCTCCCATGATATTCATGATATCCATACAATCGATGGGTTCCAGCCTGGTGACATTGGTGAGAGCCCTGGCTCCCGCTTTTTTGATCACCCCGTCGATCTTCCTGAACATGTCCTGAAGGGCCTTGTATCCGCTGGCGGTCCCCCCGAAAGTCTTCAGGCGCTCCCCCCTGGGGCGCACGGAATTGTAATCGATGAGGACGGTCTTGCATCGTCTGTATTTATGGGCATACATGAGTTCGAGCAAAAACTCAAGGGCAGAGACCCATCCTTCTTTGGAGTCGCCCACTTTGATCCGGGCGATCTCGCCGCTCTCCACGAAGGTGAGTGACGTGGTCTCATGCCGTTTCTCCTCCGTCTCGGGTAGAAACTGCTCGTGGATGATCTCCAGGTTGGTCCGCACCCGGGGAAGTTTTTCCGCATCACTTTTCAAGACACGGAAACCCACTCCGGAGCCCACCATGAGAAGATAGAAGGCCTCTGAAAAGGCGCTCATACTGTCGATGACCGTGAAGGCGCAGTTGTAGTTGGCCGTGGGGAATTTTTTAGCCACATCCGTCCCTCCCACCCAGAAAGTCCGTCCCGAAAGGAACTGTCTCAGATGAAAGATATTATCGAAAAGCTCCCTGGCCTCTTTCTGGCTGACCCCTTTGACAAGGCTGCAGTTATACTCCACAGCGCGTGAAACCGTCTCCCACCACTCTTCACGGCGTCCCACCTGATCCAGAAACCGGCTGTAGGTCCGGTAGTAGACAAAATGACCCAGCGGCCCCATGGGAGAGGGTGTATGTTTATATCGGCTCAGGAACTCCTCGTCAAGAAGCCCGTAGACCTTTTCCTTTTTCGGAACCAGGTTCCGTTTCAGGGCCCGTGCGCCACGATAGAGGATATACTCTTTGGCCACATCCTTCCTGTCGCTGTCCATGAGAAAATTCTCGACAATATCCTGGATCTGCTCAACGGTGATGACAGATTCATAGTTTTTTTCGATAAACTCTGTGACTTTTTTGACCACGCGTTCAGCCAATTCCCGGCAAGCTCCGTTCAGGGATTTGGCTGAAGCCAGATAGATGGCATTTTCGATCTTTTCAGGCTGAAAAGCCGCCTCTTCCCCGCTTCTCTTCACAACACGGATGTTCATGGCATCCCCCTCCTTCGATATATATTGTATGATAACGAGTTCCTTCATACAATATATGGATATTCAGCCTCACTTTCAAGGAAAAAGTTGCTTTTTTTCAAAAAGAGGATTGAAGGCGGATGACCTTTACGGGATATTGTCCTGAATGAGGGTGAAGAGGTTTTTTAAATCGACAGGTTTCTGGAGAAATCCCACAGCCCCCCGCTCGAGTGTGCGGCTGATGCGCTCGTCTTTTCTGAATCCCGAAGCCAGAATGACTTTCACGTCAGGATTCATCTTTTTCATCTTGAGAAACGCTTCTTCTCCCGAAAGCCTGGGCATGAGCATATCCATGATCACAAGTTTGATCTGCGCCCGTTCTTTCTGATAGAGCCTCACCGCCTCTTCTCCGTCGGAAGCCGTAAAGACCAGGAACCCGTGGAGCTCGATGATCTCTTTGAGAGTTTCCCGGATGATGGTCTCATCATCCACAAGGAGGATCCCCTCACCATGTCCGGCGACTCTCTCCGCCTCTTCCGGCGGCAGGGCTGTCCTGACATCGGGATGGTCCAGAAGGAGCGGGAGATAGAGGATAAAACGGGATCCCTTCCCTTTTTGAGATTCCACGGAAAGGAACCCGTTATGTCTCTTCACAATACTGTCAGCCATGGCCAGCCCCAGGCCCGTTCCCTGATAACGCTGTTTTGTGGTGAAAAAGGGTTCGAAGATGTGCTCCGCTGTCTCCGGATCCATCCCTACGCCTGTATCTTCCACAGAGATCAGCGCCATGGGTTCCCCCTCTCTCCGTCCCTGCCTGGCGGCTTCTTCGCCATGCAGATGCACGGGTTCAGCTGTGAGTGTCAGGACTCCTCCCGGGGTCTCATTCTTCTCACGCATGATCGTCATGGCGTGTGAGGCATTGATACAGAGATTCAACAGGACCTGTTCAAGCTGCGTCTTGTCCCCTTCGATGATCACAGGGCCGGGATAAAGATCGGTATGGAAGGTGATGCTTTTATCCAGAGTGTTTTCACAGATCCTCACCACATTATGGAGAACGTCACTGAAATCCAGCTTCTCCTTGACAGGCTCCTTCTGCTGGGAGAGGGTCAGGAGCTCCTGGACGATGGACGAGGCCCGTTCAATGGCATTTTCGATGGTCTGGATATACTTGCGGATCTCCTTCTCATCCATGGGGATATCGTTTTCCCTTTTGAGTTTCATGATGGAAAGGGTTCCGGCGATCCCCCCGAGGACATTATTGAAATCATGGGCCAGGCCTCCGGCCAGCTCCCCCAGGATCTCGATCTTCTGAATATTCTGGATCTGTTTGTCTTTTTCCTTCAACTCCGTGATATCCGTCACAAAACCTTCGATGAACAGGGGACTGGGGCCTTTATAGATGGGACGCCCTTTTTCCCAGAGCCATCTGATGCTGCCGTCTTTATGATAGATGCGGTAGACCAGTTCAAATGTGTTGTCCCTGGTCATGGAATCCCGGATCTGTTTATAGACCATAAGGCGGTCCTCTTCATGGATCAGATCGCCATACGCCTTGACCTTGTTCAGAAGCAGTTCATCAGCGTCATACCCTGTCAGCTCCCGGACGCCGTCGCTTAAAAAGACCATAGTCCAGTTTTCATCGTTGACACAGCGATAGGCCATGCCGGGAAGATTGGACAGGAGTGTGGACAGCATCCGTTCATTTTCGATGAGTGCAGCTTCCCTGCTGAGGACAGCATCCACCATGGTGGCAAAACTGTCTCTCAATTCATCGATCTCGGTATAAGAATCAGCCACTCTCACCTGACGGTACTCCCCTTTTGCTGCATTTTTCGCTGCTGCGCTCAGTTTCATGATGGGCCGGACTGTCCTTTGAACGAAAAGGCTGCCCAGGAGAAAAGCCAGGAGGGTATAGACCACAAGCCCGATGAGAAAAGAGGGGAAAGCCCGATAGAGGTCGGCGAAGGCCTCTTTGGTGTCCTGGATAAAAAAGATCGTCCATCCTCCCGGGGCCAGGTAGGACGCCGAGATGATCTTATCCCCTTCAGATGTGGAGACCACCCGTGTCCTCTGTTCCACAATAAGTTCAGGATGAGAGATCCCCAGTTCGGTGATGTTGGCCCGTTCCTGGACCACCCGGGTATCGGGATGAGCGATGAGCGTCCCCTTCCGGTCCATGATAAAAGCCATCCCCGTCTTTCCGATGGCCATCTTTGTGACGATCTGGTTCAGATAGGCTAAGTCGATGTAAGCGATGAGAGTCCTTTTGCCCATGGGCAGGATCACAGCCACAGAGGGATTTCCTGTCTTCCCGGAGATGAATGTATCCGACCATCTCAGCTGCCGGCTAGCTTCATCCTGTATGGTGACATAGGAGTGGCCCGACATGTCGTTTCCCAGCAGGTCCCTGTCAGGAGGATAGACCATCTCGATCTTGTTCCTCTCATCGACAACGACGATCTGCTGGAGGATCGGGTCCTTGTCCAGGGTCATCTGCATATACTGTTCTGAGATTCGATCTCTCCGCCCGAAGGATGAGTCTTTCTCCCAGAGGTCACGGAGGATCTCCACAGGAGTCAGCATCTCATCCAGATAGCGCTGGATCTCTCCCCGGGCCAGATTGACGATGAGGATGTTTTTCTCGTAGACATCCCGGCGGATCTTGATCACGATCCCTGAATAGGTGACGATGACAATAAAAAGGATGGAGATGAGGCCCGCTATCATGAAGTAACGGACCAGGACGTTTTTAAGGCTGTTTTCCTTCACTCTTCAAGGCTCCGATCGTCACAAAGGTCCCGTTTTTGACGACCACAAGTTTCTTTTCAGGAGAGGCATTGTAAAGAGGGTCTCCCTGAGGGGAAAAGGAGATGGTCCCCTGAAGCCCCTGAAAATCCTTTATCCGGACGATAGTCTCTTTAAGATGCTTCACATCAGAGTCGTCTGACAGGGCCTGCTGGAGCACCAGAAGAGCTTCGAATGCGCTGTGTGCAGCATAATCCGGACTTGAACGGTATCGCTCCTTGTAAAGTTCTCTGAACTTCAGATAAGCGGGATCAGTGTTGTCTTCGTCATAGTGCTGAAAAAAAATGACCCCTTCCCCTGATGTCCCTGCGTGGTAGATGAACTCCTTTGTCTTGGCCCAGATACAGGAGATGACAGGAAGATCCATCTTCATTTTTTCCATCTGCTGACAGATCAATGCGGCATCCAGCCCGTTGACGATGAGGACCACACAGTCCGGCTCTTCGATTTCCAGCCCTCTGACCATGCTGTAATAGGAGACCTCATCACGGCTGTCGAATTTCATGGGGATCAGTGTGACTTCATGGTAGGATGTCAGGTCTTGCCGAAAGCTTTCATACCAGTTCAGCGTGTAACTGCTGTTGGACAGGTCGATAAAGGCCGCGATCCGTTTGGGTTTGATGCTTCTCATGATATAAGCGGCAATATTACGCGTCTCATAACTGTTGGGAGGCTGGATACGGAAGAACCAGTCATCGACTCCGGTCAAAGCATCTGTGGTCGCCGAAGGGCTCATGAGCAGGATCTTTCTCTTCTCCGCTTCTTCCACGGCTGCCATGGCTGCTGTGCTGGTGAGAGGGCCGATTATGGCCGCGGCCCCTTCTGAACTCAGGTCTTTTACCGCCTGGACTGTCCTGTGGGGATCCATGCCGTTGTCTTTGATGATGATTTTGATCTCATGCCCGTCGATTCCTCCCCGTGAATTCAGAACATCCCGGGCCAGAAGAATCCCGTTTTTTGCAGAGAGGCCGAGGTCCGAACCTTTCCCGGTGACACATCCGATGAATCCGATTCTCACCGGCTGTTTCTGACAGGCTGCAGTAAGAAGGATGATGACGATCAGTAACAGCTTTTGTGCTTTCGTTCCCATGGAAACCTCCAAGCTAAGTTTACCATGAGTTGTCACTGCTGACAAGAGCTATCCTCTGAAGAGGCCTTTCATCTCAGGAGGGACTCTGCAGACGACAATCGCGTTCATTCCTTCATCCCCCTTCTCCGGCTGACGATAAAGATAAAAAACAAGATGCCCCTCATCCATCCCCACCACCGATAGGATAGAGACATGCTCAAACAAAGGATGAGTCAGGACAAGGGCCAGCGTTCCCCGGGCCGTATCAAAAACGTAAAGGGTCCCGCGGAAATCCTCCAGGGAGAACCTGTTTCCCTGTCTTCTTATCCGGAGTGAACACTCGGGAGCAGCCAGGACACCTTTGTGCAGAGCCATGGTCGAGATCACATGATCCCCCGCATTTGAGGTGAACCCCGGGCCGATGGCCCATTTCACAGGGACATACTCCTCCCTGTTTTCGACTCTGATCTCTTTAACCGTCTCAAGGTCTTCATTGAAAACCGTGATCCGGTAGGGGGCATTGATGTGTCCCGCGTAAAGAAGACCCTCTTTGTCTTTGACAAGAGAAACACCCGAAAAAGGATCCCCGTCCCGGGGAACATCATGATTTCCGTTGGAGACCGTCTTCTCCACAGTCATGGAACGGACATCATACTTCCCCACCAGGGTCTCTCTCATCCCGCAATAATAGAGTGTCTCTCCTTCGAGTGTGAAATCAAGTATGGAATCAAGCCCTGACCGGGCATCCATTTGAAAACTGTCGGTAAAGGATCCGTCAAGGCTGAACATGTTCAGGCGTTTCATGAAAAAGTCGGGAATCATGATGGTCCTGTCCTGGATCCTCACACCCATGGCCTGCAGAAACTCTCCGGGTCCTTTCCCCCTGGGAAAAGTGACCGTATGGGTCCGGCCGGTTTCTGGATGGAAAAAGAAGAGCCTGAAAGAGTCTTCAAACTCCTGAAGGTAATAGACTTCACCTTCATAGAGGCCCATACACATGACCAGATTACTCCGGACGAAATCCCTCACCTCGAGGCGTGCGACCTCTTGAAGAGCAATCGTCTGCACCGAGTCATCCATTCTGGAGACCACGGCCTCCTCTGAACTCCGGGCGCATCCTGAAAGAATGAGAAGAACCAGGGCTGCTGCCCCTGTCATGATCGAAGATCTCATCTTCCTCCTTTTTTTAATTATGACAAAGACAGGAGGAATAAGTTTCACGGATCAGTAAAATTCTTTGATTTTTTGCAGGGGGAGAGGCCCGCGTATAAGCCTTCGCTCAGCATAAAGCCCTCCGTCATCCCGTGTGGAGACACGCCACAGGACAAGGGAGAGGCGGCCCTTCTCGATCTCTATTCCGGTGATCCCTGCCCTGTGGACACCGTTGCCGGTATTGAAATAGGCTGTGGGGTCATGACCGGGCTCTGAAAAACGCGTCCTGTGGGTATGCCCCATGATGATGGCTCTCTTCCGGGACCGGGCCCAGCGGATGATCTTCCGCTCGATGATGCGTCTTTTTTTATATTCCTGGGCCGGGCTTGACGGGTTGTGAAACCCCATGGTCTGAAGATGGACCCAGAAATAACGGACAAAGAAGCGCCCCACTTTCCAGAGCCTGTCATTGAGCCAGTCCCCCTGATGCCCATGGACGAGAAAAAGCTCCGCTTCTCCCCCTTTATAATCCAGCCGGAGTCCTTCATGGGCGTCCAGGCCGGTGAAGAGAGGGAGATACTTCCCGTTATAACTGTCGTAGAACCTGTGGAGGAAACGGCGCCGGACCCCTTCGTCTTTTCTTTCCATGTCGTGGTTTCCGAAGATCAGAGACAAGCGTCCATGCTCATGCATTTTTATCATGATCTCGAATATCGTCTCATGAGCCTTATAGATATCCCAATAACGCTTGTTTTCCCACAACTCGTCGCCGTCACCCAGCTCGATGTAATGAAACCGGTGCTTGTCATAGTATTTTAAAGCATACTCAAAGAGATGCCTGTTTTGTGAAAAATCATCATTCTTGTTGTCTCTCCCCCTGTGGAGGTCGGAAAAGAGGATCACCCTGCTCTTGTCAGTGATGGGGAGAGAAGGAGCTTTTTTGTAGACCTGGTCTAACCGCCCGGCGATGCTCATGATTGTATCATACCCCGGAAAGCCTCGGAAAACAAGAGGTATCTGCTTCGTGAATTGTCTTGTCTCGCCTGCTGCTGTGTGATATTCTCACAACATGCGTACCATATCCCTGTTCATTTTCAGCCTGCTTCTCTTGTCCTGCTTTGATGCCTCTTCGCAGAAAGAGGGGGATAGCCTCCCTGACCGCATCGCAGGGTCACACCGTATTTCTTCTCCCCGCATGGGAAAGGGCTTACGGACCCATCTCTGGGTCCCCTTCCAGCTGAACGGACAATACATCAGCTTTGAGTCAGCGCCCCAACTCTCAGTCCAGGTGGTGGGACTGGGAAAGACGGCAAACGGAGAGCCCTTCCATTTTTCTGTTAAAATTGAGAAGATCAAGAGCGAAAATGACGGATTTTCCCTCACACTTCTCTCATCGGAATTCCCGGTGGATTCAGTGGACTATGTGGATGTCAACTATCTGGCCATGACAGACTGTAAAGGGGCCGGATGTGTCTCACAGCCCCCATGCGGATCCTGCTGTCTCCAGTAACGAGTCTCTTACCAGCCCGCTTTATAGACGGTATTGGCGCCTTCTCTCATGCGTCCTTCTTTGTCTGTCTGGAACGGAGCATAAAAATAGAGGCCGTCTTCCAAAGCCAGGAGAGAAAAGGAGAGAATGGTCTTCAAAAAAGGGTAACGGCGTCTTTCCAGAAAAACTCCCTTTTCGGCGTCAAAGACATCCACAAATCCGGTTTTTAACTCGGGTATGGGTTTTCGTTCTCCTTTGATCGAGGCTCCGTCCCATTCATATTCAGCATAGCCCCCTGTCCCCCTCAGAACATAGACCTTTCCGCCCGCAGCGCAGACCCCTTCCGTGGTTCTGGCCCCCTGCATCTGAAAACGTCTGTTGGGAAAGACGACAGGGGCGCTGCTCAGGATCTCCGTCCATCCGTCTTCGATGGTGTTGATCCAGACAAGCTTCAGGTCTTTGTCATATTTCCTGATCTCATAACGGTCTTTTCGGCCGTTGAAGACAAAAAAGAGGTTTCCCCGGTCATCTGTATCTTTGATCAGGAGATTCTTCGTCATGGCATCCTGCCCGTCCCGGGCATCACTGTCGATCTTTGCAACCATCTTCCCGTCTGTGCCGAGTTTCACCACCAGAGGCATCCGGACCGGCCCGATATAAAAAGCTCCATCAGCTGCATCGACGGATACACCGCCGTATGAAACAGAAAAAGAGAGGTCGGAGAAGAGGATGGAATCATCATATTCACACTGGTCATTAAAGCATTCCATCCCGTTTTTCTGAAAGTCAAGGATATAGATCTTCCCGTTCCCCACGGACAATGACGCCGGCCACTGCACTTCTCCGGGGCCTTTTCCCGATATCAGAGGTTTTTCTGTGAGGAGAGTCATCTCCCGGTTGAAAAGAGAGATCATGACCGTCTTCCCGTCTGTCTGCGTCAGGGCGGCCAAACGTTGATCTTTATCCGCATCGGCATGCCAAAGTAATAATCTCTTGTCCGGGTCCAAGGGAAATGCAGCGAGAAGAGCCGCTTCATGCCCGCAATCTTTATCGATCCGTGTGGTGATGAGGCTGACCCCCTCTTTTCTTTCGATCTTCGTGACAGGTGATGAACAGGCTCCCAGTATCATGATCATGATTGCAGCATAAAACGCTCTTTTTCTCATCAGTCCTCCTTTGTGAAAAAGACAGGAAAGCGAAACTTTTTGTTTCACCGGCGTGTATAGTGAAGAGATCCTCTTGTCTTTTCTTCATAAAGAGGCTATTTTCATTCAAGCAAAGGAGTTTTTGATGACCCATGACCTCACCCGCGGCAATATCCTGAAAAACCTCCTCATGGTCTCGATCCCCACAATGATCGGATTCAGTGCTCAGATGATCTATGATATTGTGGATATTTTCTGGCTCGGGCGGATATCGGGACAAGCCATTGCCGGGGTTACGGTCTTTTCCACGATCTTCTGGATCGTCGAATCCCTGAACGAGGTCATCGGCGTGAGCTCCATCTCCCTCATCTCACAGGCTTTCGGAAAAAAAGACATCCCCGGGACAAACCGGGCCATCGAACAGACGATCACCTTCAAATTCATCGTTGCAGCCCTTGCCGCCCTCTTTCTGGCTCTCTTCCTCAAACCCATCATGGGGTTCTTCACCGATGCCGCTGTCACATCCATGGGGCTGGAATACGGATACCTTCGTCTCTTCTTTCTGCCCATTATGTTTTCCTCATATTCAGTGAATACGGCTTTACGCTGTATCGGTGACGCCCGGACCCCCATGTTTATCATGCTGGGGACAAGTCTTTTCAACCTTATTCTGGACCCCTTCCTCATTTTTGAGACTGTTCCGGTGGTGGGATGCCCCGGAGCCGGGCTGGGGATCTTCGGAGCAGCCCTGGCCACGATCTTCTCCCAGACACTTGCTTTTCTCACAGGCTTTGCGCTCCTTTTTTCGGGAAAAAGGGGGATCAAACCCTCATTGAAAAGACTTTTCCGGCTTGACAGGACGCTGGATAAAAAACTCATGACCATCGGACTTCCCAATGGAGTGGAGATCTTTCTGCGGAACATCTCCATGGCGGCCATTTTAAAATATGTCTCCATCTTCGGCACAGCCGCTATCGCCGCCTACGGGATCGGAGGGCGCCTCATCGGAATCGCTTTTATGCCGCTCGTGGGGCTCTCCATGGGAGGGTCGGCGATCGTGGGCCAATGCCTTGGCGCGGAAAACATCTCCAGGGCCAGAGAGACCTGCCGGATCTCAGCGCTTCTATCAGCCTCTGTCATGGCTCTTTTTACGGCTGTTGCTGTCTTCTGGGGAAAGTTTTTTATCAGGCTTTTTTCAGACAATCCCGAAGTGATCTCCATGGGAGCTGATTTTCTCCGCTATGCGACCTTTGCACTCATCTTCATCGGGATCGGATTCGGACTCTCCATTGCATTCTCCGGGTCAGGCTACAACCTTCCCTTTCTCGTTTCGAGTATCATCGGACGCTGGGCGTTTCAGATCCCGTTTCTCATCATCACCGTGACCCTGCTCAACGCCCCTCTCCTTTTTGTCTGGCTCTCTTTTATCATCGGAGATATCGCTGAACTCTCATCCCTGGTCCTCTTTTACAGACAGGGAAAATGGCAGACGAAGCGGGTATAAAAAAAGGGCCGCTTCCTGAGGAAACGGCCCTGTGCTCTTATCGGCTCTGTCCGTTCACCATGTCACTTCAATGGGAATGGATCCCAGTTCAAGAGCATCGTCCACATTGGAATCGAAAAAACGGACTTCATATTTCCCCGGCTTGGACGGGGCTTCCAGCTCCACAGTCCCTTCAGTCTCTTCCATCCCCACATAAGCAAAGGGGTACCCGTATTCACTGTTGTTCTCAGAGCTGGCCACCTGGTCGTTATGAGGAACATCCGGTGTGACAAAACCGAACCAGGTCCCGTTGCGGAGGAAGACATTGGTCTTGTAAGTCACCTGAAACCGTTCCCCGGCCTTCACAACGCTTTTGGATGACGAGAGGGATGTCTCAGGCTTGAGAGAAGCCACTTGAAACACGATGCGGGAGATCTCATACCCGGTGGGATCCATGGATGTGTAGGCGCGCAGATGATAGGTCCCGGGTTCTGAAGGGGCATCAAACTCCAGATAGTCTTCGCGTTTCGGGTCCATCCCGCCTTCAACGATAAAATAATCCCTCACAGCTTCTCCGTTGAGTTTCGGAACATCAGCCGAAAACATCCCCACCCAGCACCCGTCCCGGAACTCCGGGTTCATCGTTGAAAAATAGACGGTCATGGGCTCATTGGGAAAATATCTCAGCTTATTCGCCAGGATATAATGGACCGTGATGGCCTTTTTTTCCAAAACAGTCCCCGGGCTGTCAGGCAGGACAATGGTCAACTCATAGACCCCCTGCTTGTCAGGTGTGGTGAAATTGACCTCTTCGCCGTTGACGACCACGGGATACTGTTCCAAAGTCTTTTTTCCGTCGGAGAAAACAGCCAGAAGAGTCTCAGTCACATCTTTCTGTGCCACGGTGACCCCCAGACGGCTTTGGGGCAGGAAGGTATCGCCGTTCGTCCTGAGTTTCAGTTCGCCGGCCGTGAGCCCCGCTGCTGTAAAAATGACCAAGAGAATAAGAAGAACTTTGCCTTTCATTTCCCGATCTCCTTTCGTTAATCTCCAATTTATATCTTGTTTTTAAAAAAAATCAAGGAAAAGAGAGAGGGCATTTTCCCGAAAATCATAAAAAGGAAGGAGAGAGGACAATGACCCCGTCCCCTAGTCCAGTTCCGAACGTGTTCCGTCAGCCCACTCCAGAAAAAGTTTCCCGTCGTGTTCTGAAAACCCGGAGGGAACCGTCTTTTCCTCATTATGGGCATCACCCCTGTCTCTCCATGGAGCAGGGTAGGGAAGATGAAAGATAAGGTAAGCGGTCTCTTTCATCCGTTCGGGGTCGATATACTGGCCGTAAGCTATACACCATCTCCTGTCGGGACTCACCTCCAGGAGATCCAGGATCAGAGAGGGATCGCGGTAGAGGATCTTTTCCGGCGCCCCCTTCCGGCGATAATAGATCATCCCGTTACGGGCTTCCACTGAAGTGATCTCCATGGTCTTTTCGTGAAAAATGCGGATCTCGCTCAGGCAGGTATCATCCCATTGTGATCCGGAATAGACAGCTGAGATCTTGAGCTCAAGGAGATAACAGGACTCATAGGCCTTGGGATACCCCTTGATCATCGAAAAGGCTTCAAAAGCCCGGTCCAGAGTCTCTCTTTTCCCGTCGATCTCATCCCAGGGAAGGGAGAGCTGAAGAACCTGAAGCTCCCGTGTGTCCTTTATCTTCAGGGAGAGGGGTTCAGAGGCCGGTCTGGTGAGCAGAAGCGGCCCCTGTTCAGTGACATACCCTGAAGGGGTGTATCCCCGTTCCACTGTGAGGGTCAGCTCTTTGACTCGGTTGTTCTTTGAAAAGAGGGCCGGGGACCGGGCAAAGCCGTTGATCAGAGCCATGGTATCGGCTCCATGGGGGATGATCATGGTGATCGTCTCTCCTGCTCCACTTCCCTCTTTCCCTTCGACCCATGAAGATCCGGCATACCCGTCAAAAAGATTCTGCATCCGGTAATCCTGCCCCGGTTCTTCAAGTGTCGATGAGGCCCTGTAGATCTCACCCATGTAGTCGCTGAACGTCCGGGACAGAAAAGTCATCGGAGCCTCCTCACCCCGGAGAGCTCCGGTGAGTGCAACCATGATCATGACAACGACGAAACCTCTTCTTCCCATGAAGACTCCTTTCATCCGGAAACAGAGTGTATTCAAGTATAGCAGATCTTCAGCCTGAGCGAAAGGAAAAGCCTGTCATCTCCGGGACTGCTCCGTCTCGCTATTCCGTATCAAAGACAAACAGAGTGCGAGAGGATCTTTTCTCTGAATCTGGCCACAAAGTCTTCGTGGCTGTCCCGTAATCGACCACAAGAGAGAAGAGTTTCCCCTCTTCGATATCCACGAGGACGTTATCCCCCTGGATCTCCTGAGGGCCGGATGGCCTGATCTGCCTGACATAAGCCCCTGTCTTCATATCGTAGACATCAAAATAGTAGTCCATGACCCGGTAACGCCACTCTTTATCAAAGTCCTGGCCGTTGGGATTGGCCACATAGAGGAAGCGTCCGTCATTGCGCATGGACGAGATCAGGTAACACCCCACAGTCCCGTCAGTGATTTCATTGCGGAAATACTCCGGAGAGGGGTATTTTTCAAGCCCTTGTCGTGTAAAAGTCATGATCTTTTCGAGCCGCTTGTCATACTTCTCGATACGGTAGGGCTGGCCGTAATATCCCAGGAAGACATCCCCTGTGGCTTGATCCACAGACAGGGTCCCTCCCGGGAGGACTCCCCCCTCATACCTCTTTTCAAAAGGAAGAGAGAGGACCTCGCCTGTCTCTCTGTCCACACGGGAGAGTTTGAACCGGATGGTCCCGGCAAAATAAAAGGCCTCATCCGTGACTTCGAACGACCAGGGGTTCCCGATCTCATCGGTGAGGGCAAATTCATCCAGATAGGCCCCCTGAAGATCATAGATGTTCACCCGGCGCATGAGCAGATCACAAAAATAGATGCGGCTGTCATGGATCCGGATACCCAGATTGTGCATGACTTCCCCGGGGCCCTTTCCCCTGTTCAGTGTGATGTTCTCTTCCTTTCCTGTGTCGATCTCTTTCACGTGGATGATGTACCGGTCAGGGCGTCTCTCCAGATAGTAGAGCCTTCCCTGAAAGACAGCGGCAGAATAGAAGAGATTATTGGTGGCCACTTCCGTGGTATCCAGCATCCTTCTGAATGCCACAGTGCGCACTCCCTCCATGGGCCTCTCGTTCTTCTGAATCACCTCTCCCTGCGGGGCACATCCCCACACCAGGGAAAGGAGGACAAGGTAAAGACAAGTTACGATCTGTTTCATCAGAAAACCTCCGTTTACTTCATAGGACACATCTTCAATCCTGAAGTTTCAGGAGAACCGGGAGACTTTCCTTCGATATCTCCCGCAACGATGTCTTTTGTGCTATACTGTCTCATACGTCAATAAGAAAGGAGTCAAAATGGAAGATCAACTCGCTGCTCTTGTGGACAATGGGGAAAAGCTCTCCGGGATAGCTTTGGCCTGGGCTCCGAAACTTGCCGGCGCCCTGCTTGTCCTTGTCCTCGGCCTCTGGATCGTGAAACTCTTTATCAAGGGTTTGAAAAAGATGCTTTCCAAAAGAAAGATCGACCCCTCGCTACTCTCTTTTATCGCCAGTTTCCTGGGAGCGCTTCTGCGGGTCCTTGTTGTGATCAGCGTCATGGGAATGGCAGGGATCCAGATGACCTCCTTTATCGCTCTTCTGGGTGCAGCCGGCCTGGCCATGGGCATGGCCCTCTCCGGGACATTACAGAATTTTGCCGGAGGAGTGATCATTCTCATCTTCCGGCCGTTTAATGTGGGGGACTATATCCAGGCCCAGGGCCATGCGGGAATCGTCAGGGAGATCACCATCTTTACAACCCACCTCAATACAGTGGACAATAAGGTCATCATCCTTCCCAACGGCCCTCTGGCCACCAATGACCTGGTCAATTACACGAAAGAAGAGACCCGCCGCATCGACTGGACCTTCGGAATCGCTTACGGTGATAAACTGGATGATTTTAAGAGGGCCTTGAACGATTTCATCAAAGAAGACCAACGGATCTTCACTGAGCCGGAACCCTTCATCGGCCTGACAGAACTGGCTGACAGCTCTGTCAACCTGACTGTCCGTGTCTGGGCGAAGACAAGTGACTATTGGAATATCTTTTTTGAGATGAATGAAAAAGTCTACACCCGGTTTGCCGATTACGGCCTGCATATCCCCTTCCCCCAGATGGATATTCATCTCCATCAGGCGCAAGAGGACCGGAAATAAAAAGGGGCGCCTTCAGGCGCCCCCTCTTATCCTTAATTCTCCTGACTGTCCAGCTCTTTCAACAGTTCTTTCACCGCTGCTTCAAGCTGCTGGTCACGGCCCCGGGAGATCACTTCGTAATCGGTATCAACCCTGATATCAGGTTCAAGCTGCTGATTTTCCAGGTAGTTTCCGTTTAAGTCCCTGCCTCCGATCTCCGGGATCCCGAAATTGATCGCCGGATTCTGAAGCCGTTCCCACCAGACAGATGTCATGGTTCCGGGAACAGGCATCCCCACAAGCTTTCCAAGCCCCAGTGTCTTGTAGGCATAAGGAAACCCATGAGCATCGGAATAGTTTCCTTCACTCATGATGACAATACTTTTTTTGAACCAGTATCGTGAAGTATCATAACCGTAATCCTGGCCCCGAGGTGTCCAGTGGATATACTTTTTGCCGTTGAGAAGCATCACCAGCTCCTGGGTCAGGTTTCCCCCGCCATTGAACCGGGTATCCACGATGATACCTTCTGTATGGGCATAGCGTCCGAACATATCATTATAGACAAGGTTATAGCTTGTGGAATTCATGGACGGGACATGGACATACCCCAGTCTGCCTTCAGAAAGAGTCTCCACGGTCCGCCGGTTCTTTTCAACCCACCGGTTGTAGACGGCCCAGTAATCCGAGTTTTCCGCCTTGATAAAGAGCTCCTCGTCACCGGAAAAGATCCCGGGCCTGTTCACGGTCACTTTGACAAATGTCCCTTCTTTATGGTTCAACGCGGCAAAATAATCCCTGAGGGAGTGCACAGGTTGTCCGTCGATCTCTTTGATCACAGTCCCTTCCGGAATAGTGGCTCCGGATTTGAAAAAGGGCCCGTCCGGGATGACCTCTTTGATGATGATCCCGTCTTTGTTTTCATCATCAAAACCGAAAAAGATCCCCAGTGTGGCGACATTGTCGTTCTCCCGGGATGAGAGCCGGGCATAAGCGCCTGTGTGGGATGCGTTCAACTCCCCGAGCATCTCACTGGCCAGCTCGGCAAAATCAAAGTCATTATTGATAGAGGGCAAAAAGGGCTCATACTCCCTTTTATACATCTCCCAGTCCACACCGTTCATACCGGGGTCGAAGAACTTCTCCTTCACCTGGCGCCAGATATGTTCGAAGAAATAGGCTCTCTCTTCCCGGGGTCTCAGAAACTGCTCCGCCTCGAAAGCCACTGATTGTTTTTCACGGGTCATCACATTATAGGAGAGGATCGCTCCCTTGGTAAGGACCCATATGGTATCCCGTTTTCCATTGACCGCATAAAGCCTGGTGTCCTCGGGAAATGTCGCGATCTGGGTGTATTCATTCTGCCTGAGGCTGACCTTCCACAACTCGGTCTTATCCGTATGCCCGGAGAGGTAATAGAGGCTGTCCCCGTCTTCAGAGAGAAAGGTCCCGGCCAGCTGAGCAGGAAAACGGGTGAGTTTCAGCGTCCGCTTTTCCAGGTTGTTCCAGTCGATTTCAATCTTTTCGGTCTTTTTTTCTCCGTCTTTTTTCTTCTTTTCCTTGTCATCCTCCGGTTTCTCCTCTTCCTGACCGAGACGGAGATATTCCTGATACTCTTCGCTGTTCAACGTGGCTTTAAGATAAGCGTCCCGGTTCATGAAGAGAGCATAGACATTATACTCTTCAAACCATCCGCCGAAACGCCGGGTCCCGTATTTCCCCGTATTGTAGATGATCGCCTGCCCCTTCATCTCCCAGCTGGCGCCCCAGTTGTAATATCCGCTGTCGGTGAGGTTGAAGACAGGGCCCTTCCCCTGAGCATCCCTCATCCCGATATCATTTGTATTCTTCCCTTTATTAAGCATGTCAAAGATCAGCCATCGGCTGTCGGGAGACCAGCTGAAAAAAATATCTCCGTCGATATAAGAGTAGTTCCGGTCCCGCTCAAGGATGGTCGTTGCCTTTTTGGAATCAATATCCATGACCTTCAGGGTCTGGCGGTCTTCAAGATAGGCGATTTTTTTCCCGTCAGGAGAGAAAAGAGGCTGAAACTCCTCTTGCGGGCCTGCAGCCAGGGGAATCTCCTCAAGAGCTGTTGAATAGGCCAATGACTTTTCTTTTTTATCAGTCAACCGTGTCATGTAGATGTCCCAGCTTCCGTTCCGTTCAGAGGCATAGACCACGGCGCGCCCGTCAGGGCTGAATCCCACCGAGCGTTCCTGTTCCGGTGTATCTGTGATCCGGATGGTCTTTTTAAATTTCGCCGAGGTCACAAAGACATCTCCCCGGACAACGAAAACGACATCTGATTCATCAGGGGAGACATCAAACTCGGTGACCCCTCCTGTATGGACGATACGGTCCACAGCGTAGTGTTTGGGCTCATTGATGATCTCCACATCCACTTTCCGGCTCTTCCCGCCGTTCAGGAGGTAGATATCCCCGTGATATCCGTAGCAGAGGGTGTTGTCGTCTGATATGGTCAGGAAGCGGACAGGATGGCGGTCATGAAAGGTCACCTGTGTGACTTGAGTGGGATCATCCAGAGAAAATGACGCCACGTTGAAATCGCCGAACTGTTCCGTGAGGTAATAGACCCTCCTCCCGGTATTGTCCAGAACAGGATTACGGTCTTCTCCCTTGAAGCTCGTCAGCATGGTATGGGTCTTGTTTTGAATGTCATACATCCTGATATTTCTGGCCACAGAGGATGTGTGATGCTTTCTCCAGGCATTCTCGCCCCCTTTGAGGTCCTGATAGAGGAGAAAATCTCCATTCTTCGAGATGACCACTTCTTCAGCCGGTGTTGTCAGGACCTGCCGGACCCGGCTGTCACTGATGGCCACACGGTAAAGCTCATCCAGGTAATAGGCTGGATAGAGGCGGTTTTCAGGGGCATCCTGGATGTGAGCGCTGAAGAGGATCTCTTTCCCGTCCGGTGTAAATGTGTAGGGAATCTCAGAGCCCGGAAAATTCGTGATGCGCCGGGCTTCTCCCCCGGTAAAGGGAACAGTATAGAGGTCGAACTGCCCGTAACGGAATGAGGCAAAAGCAATGGTCTTTCCGTCAGGGGACCAGACCGGCCTGAAGTCGTAAGCCTCGTTCACGGTGAGCTGACGGGCCCGTCCGCCTCCGGATGAAACGATATAAATATCATCCTGATAGGAGAAGGCGATCCATTTTCCGTCTGGAGAGAGAGAAGGATAACGCTTCCATTGGCTCTCCCGGGCCGGGAGAAGGGTGAACGACGACAAGACGATGAGCGCTAATAAGATCTTTTTCATAAGGACTCCTCAGATTCTTTATACGTGTATACGGATATGATACCTGTTTGTTGAGTCATTGAAAGATTTTTTTTCGGTTCCCTTAATTATTCTCCGGCCCCCGTCCTTTTCTTCCCCTCACACGAGTCAATCTCCGCAGACCACCCTCGGGAGAAGGGAGGGACAACCCGAGGGCCGGACAGATTTTTCTCTTTCCTAATCTTTAAGCATCAGGTCGATCCTTCGGATCTCACTTCGGATCAGGTTCGCTTCCCCCCAGTTCCCCGTTCCGGTGAGGAGGAGTGTCAGGGCTTTTTTTCTCAGGAGAAGAGCCTCTCTGTTGACGCTGTCCTCAGTGAGGATCAACTGGGTGATCAAGAGTGCCGAGGCTGTGTTGCCTTCACTGAGAAGGGCTTCTCCCCTCTTGAGGAGCCTTTTGGGAGGACAGATCTCCCTGATATCCCGGTAGACGGTTTCCAGGGGGATATCCAGAAGCGAAAGGGGGTCTTCATCGTACCATCCGGCATAGTTGTAATAGAGAGCGCGGACAGCCCACGAGACTTTCCCGAACACTTCGGGCAGCTGCAGGTTTGCCGGAAGCTTGACCTCTTGAATGAGTGCGGCGAGGGCTTTCCCGTCGTTTAATCCGGTAATCACAGCTTCATTGACAAAATCCACGGCGTCCCGATACCGGGTCAGGCTCTCGCGGATGGGTTCATTCCCGTGAAGGGGGCCTCCGTGTCCCGGAATCATGAGATCCGGATTCAGGGAAAGAATGCGGTCCAGGGCTGCAATATAATCATCAGCATAACGCGGGGTCGAGCCTCTGGGTGTCCCCAGCATGGGGAAGGAGCCAGAAAAACAGTCTCCTGACAGGACAACTTTTTTCTGAGGAAACCAGACCAGGGAGGCCTCCTCAGTCTCTGCGGGGGCATGGAAAAGAGCCACTTCGATACCGTCGATGGTGCCTTTCCACTCGTCTGTAAAGGTCACTGTAGGGGCCAGGGGGGTTGTGATCTTCTGCGGCATCCATTGCCCCCCTGTAAAGGCCCTGTTCCTCCGGACATAGAACGACTCGAAACGGAAAGGATACTCATAGGTCTTTTTCCATTCTCTCTGAATGATCACCGGAACCCCGGACTGGACTGGCCAGAGTGAGAGTCCGTTATAATGATCCTGATGGGCATGGGTGAAGAGGATGGCCTGAAGCGGCCTCTCCCGGAATTTGAGTGCAAGCCACGACGCATCATGTCCTGTGGAGGAGGGGTCCACAAGGATATACCCGTTGTCACTCTCCACAACGACCGTGTTACAGTCCCCTTCTTCCCGATAGACACCGGGAGCCTCCTGCAGAAGGCTGCAGACTGTATCAATGATCCATTCGCGGGTCGACTCGTCCAGGGGAAGAAGATCCAGGATTCCGGGATTTCCTGAGTTCTGAAGGTCATATCCCACCAGGGCGGCCTCTTCCATCTTTTCGACTTTTTTCCGAGAAGGCATCCTCTCATGAAGATGAGCGGGATAAAATGTTTTTTCAGGAATCCAGTCCATCTCGTCGTCAGGGATCCTGGCCGCGATCACCGCACTCAGTGCAGCCTGATGCAAAAAGATCATATGAAGCTGATCCTGAACATAGCGTTCCCGGTAGTCCTGGTCGGTCAACCGTTTGACAAAGACCTCTTTCCAGGTTTGAAAGAGGCCGTCCTCCGGACGGACAGCCATGATCTCGCAGTTGATGTAAAAGCGGGCCTTTTTCTCCTCCACGTAAGCTGTGATAACCGGAACATCCCGGAAAGAGACTCCGGCATCATCATAGAGTGTCTGCCAGAATCCGTCAGGCTCCGTATCCGGAGACTCCCCCACCGTATTCAGAAGCATCACAGGCTGCAGTTTCACTCGTTTCCCTTCCCGGGGAAGGAAGGGTTCAAGGGAGTGAAAAGCAAGCATCTCTGTATCAGAATAGATCAGTGTCTCATATTCGTCGGCAAGAAGCGCTTCTGCGGTGGCACAGGCATGCACTTTTCTCGAAAAGGGAAAACCGCGCAGTTCAGGAGCGATATCGATGGGATGACACGTGACCCCGGGAAGGGCCAGTGACCGCGTATCCAGGCCGGCCCGTTCATCCACCATCACATGGATGGGAATATCGTTCATCTCCCGGGCGTATGTCCGGATACTTCGGATAAAGAGAGCCGCATTTTTGATTGTTAACGGGTGGGTGACATAAAGGACCAGGGCCTTTTCTTTTTTTTCTTTCATGGAGTTCTCCTTACGTGCATAGAGGGACGGGACAATCAGGACGGCAAGGACACACAGAACAGTGATCATCTTTTTTATTTTCATCATAACCTCCCATAACATGGAGTCTACTCTTTTTTTTGCATTATTGCAATATATAATTTACATTTTGTCTCTCTTTGTTTTATACATCTGTATTTTGATTATTATAATAGCTGATTCATTCCTTCGCCATCCCCTTGGAGAGAGGCGATGACTGGACAGAACGCCGTGCTCCCCCTTGTCTAAGGCTCCACGACCACCATCCAGGATGAGGAGAAGGTCTCGGTATCGAACGTCCCGTGAAGGGTCTTTTGGGCGCTGCCTTTGAGAAGGGTCCGGCCGTCTCCCTCTTTTACGGCCACAGCCTCCTGATAAGTCTCACTTCCGAAATCCTGGCTCACTTCAAAAGAATCCTCCTCTTCAAAAGAACGGTCGATCTCTCTTTGTTGAGACCCGGAATGCTGTGTCCCTTTGACCGTGTGCATGACTGTCCCCTGAAGGGTAAACTGTGGAAAAGTCGCCGTGATGATCATGCCCGTTTCCGGATCCACATCCAGGACAAGCATGGCCCCGCTTTTCTGGATCTCCAGGCCGGAATAGACACCGCGTGTTTCAGAAACCGTGACCGTATGGACACCTGATATATCCTCATCACTTGTCCCGTGGCCTGTCAACGAGGCATTTATAAGAGAAACATCCTTGACAGGATACCGGTAGCGGGTGACTTTGATCTTTCCTGATCCGGGGTCAAAGGAGACTGATTCGCGCGGTGTCTTCTCAAGGTTCAGCAGGATCTTCGCTTCTCTTTTTTCCGACCACGTCTTGTCCACTTGGTGACGGGGCCCTTGGTCCCTCTTTTCCGCTCTCTTTTTTTCGTACGTTATCGAGAGGGTGGCATAGACCCCGGGTCGTTTATACGGGATCTTCTCTTCTGCAATCACCTTTCGGGAGATCTCCGTCTTTTGCAGGGGCCGATAAGCAGGATCCCGTATGGTATGGCAATGGTAGACCTGCACTGTCTCTTCTCCTTCAAGGGAGGTATCAGGAGCTCTGTACTCCACAGTCACTTCTCCGCTGCCCACAAGAAAGACCGCCGCTTTTCCCCGGGGCAATCCTTCCGGTACAACTCCGTTGAGGATCTCGCCCTCCTTGACAAAGACGGCGATCCGGCAGAACTCCCGTGATGTGCGCCCCCGGGCATCCTGAAAACCATTCACCGTGATCGTCATTGTCGTGTTATAAGCCACAGCCTCTTTTTCTCCCCGGATGCGGCATGATACCGGCATCTTTTCAAAATCATCGGTCATATCGGTGAGAGGCAAATCGCTTTTGAGAAGAGCATCACGGTTTTCAAACATCTGTGCGGCTAATGAGCCATAGGTATGAAGGGAAGAGTGGCCTGTCCACTCCCGGACAAGCTCTTGTTCTCCTCCCTTATCGTAGTAGAGGCGGAGTCGAAGTGTGGAAGGATAGTGTTGCGCCCCGTCGATAAGATCCACATTGGGGATCCTTGCGCAATCATAGATCCCTTCAAAAAAGTAGTCGCTCCCGCTCTTTTGGACAAAGGAGACCCGGGATGAGCTGAAGAGGCCGGCCAGTGAAGAGGCAAGAACCGACCGGAGTTCTTCGTCGCTGTGCCAGTCAAACTCATAGCCCCAATCAGGTTTCAGATCAGCACACGCTGAAAGAGCTTCCTCGTAACGGGCGCGGTTCTCATCATCGACGAACCACTCTTCTCCGTGGCTGAACCCCATGGCATCATTGAGACATTGTGAATAGGCGTTCTGTCTTGCATCAAAATCATCGGGGTAAGCCTTGTTTTCACACTCCCCCACACGGAAAAGACGTCTGCATTCGGGACACCCGTCTCCAAACAACGGGAAAAATCCTGCAAAAAGAAGGACAACCAGAAAAACGATCTTCCTCATCTCTCCTCCCTCCCTGAATCCCTGCCGGACTGCGTTTTTGATATGAGCTGATCTTATAGTATAAAGGGCCTGATCCTGTTTATCAAGGTTATCGATGAAGAGATCGGGATCAGAACAGGTGAGCGCCGGTCTTGTTTTTTAAAGACGGAGGAATGAGGTAATTGACAAGCTCAAGTGTCCGTCCATCGGGAGTCAGACAGATCTCTTCGCTGACGGCCCGCCCTCCCAATGAGAGAGGAATCTTCCTGCTCGGCCCGTTTCTTTTATCCACCGGATAGAGAAACGCCCGGGGATGAAGATGATGAGAGGCCCAATCATAGAGGCCGCGGATGGCTTCCCGTCCCAGCCCCAGGCCGAAAGAGGCTTCTTTGATCCAGATTCCCAGTTCGGGAGTCCTTTTTTCGAGTCCGTGAAGACCTGCACATCCCACAAAAGCTCCTGTCATCTTCTCCGTGATCACCAGCTGGAGGTCTTTCCCTTCTGCCATGGCTTTCAGGGAATGTGCGATAAACCGGCGAGTCACTTCGATGTCGTCCGAAGAGGCCGGATACATGAACCGTGTCACACGGGGAGTAAAGTTCAGAAAGATCTCCAGGTCATCTTCTCCCGTGATGGGACGCAGGAGAAGGCGCTCTGTCTCGATCTTCGTCCTGAACAGGTCCTCTCTCTTCATTCTTTTCTCACCCGGGTCTCCATACTCATCATAAAGGGTGAAAACCCAAGAGATGTATAAAAAGCCACAGCCTCTGTGTTGTCCGGAAGGACAGAGAGCCTCAACAGGGGGATCTCCCGCTCCAGAGCCCACAACGAGGCCGTCTCCATCAACATTCGTCCCACTCCCTGATGCCTCCATTCTTCATCAACATAGATCTCATTGATATAGACAAACCTCTTTTTGACAAGGAACGGAAGCGGCTTTGTCTCCAGGGCTTCCAGCAGAAGAAACCCTATGGCTTTCCCTTCATTTTCAGCAAGAAGGGCACATTTCTCTTCCTGTCCCATCCATTCTGAGGCCTCAGCTTCCCCGGCCCAGCTGATTTTAAAGAGGTCGGGTCGCAGTCGGGCATGATAGGCCCGCTGCCGGCTGATCAGGCTCTGAATGACTTCACGGTCTTCGTCTCCGGCAACCCGTATGTTCACAGGACACCTCCCGGCCCTCTGTCGGGCCCGTGTTCAGATACTCCCGGATGTGTGGCTCCCTCATGAGAAGCCGGATCACTCCCTGAGGAAATGTTCCATGTAGGAGCATGCCGACCTGTTCATCTCCAGGGCAAAGGGCGCCATATATTTTCTTTCACAAAACTTTCGGATGTATTCGTCAAAATCAAAATCGTCTTTTCCGCTTCTTTTGGAAAACATCTCTCTGAGCTCGTCTTCACGCAACCGGCGGTACCGGTCTTTGAAAACAAGAAACGACTGATTAAAACGTGCAGGTTTTTCACGCTTTTTTTGTGCGTCATCAGGATAACCGAAGACGACCAGAGCAATGGGAAGAACAAACTCGTCAAGATTCAGGAGGGAGACCACCTTTTCGCGGTTTTCCAGAATATCACCGATATAACAGGAGCCGATCCCCATGGACCAGGCGGCCGTCACACTGTTCTGGGCTGCGATGAGAGCATCTTCGCAGGCCAGAAGAAGGTCTCCGGCAGAAGGTTTCCGGTACGGGGCCCCGGCTGCTTCATAAGCATCCATCCAGCGCCGGCAATCGGCCAGAAAGACCAGGACGAGAGGAGCCTTTGCAACAAAGGGTTGCCGGTCACAGCTTTCAGCCAGAGCTTCTTTAATGTTGTGATCCTGGATGTCCAGGATGGTATAAAGGAGCTGATTCCCTGCTGAAGGGGCCTGGAGAGCGGCTTCCAGGATCATTGTCTTCTCTTGCCCGGAAACCTCTTTATCCAGAAAAGCCCTCACCGACTTTCGTTCAAAGAGCGACCGGACCACTTCATTCACTTTTCTTCCCTCCCTTCGGGAAGCTGCAGTCTCCCGGCGATGTCGCTCTCCTTCAGGGCTCTGTTATCACGGATAAAATCCCGGGCCGTCTCCCCGTTGTGATCGATGAGTGAAGGATCCGCTCCCGAATCAAGGAGTCTTTCCAGGACCTTACTGTTCCGGTTTTCCCAGGCGGCGAGGATAAGCGGTGTGGCTCCCCATGAGTTCCGGGCGTTCACATCACTCCCTCCTTTGATGAGCCGTGTGATCATCTCAGGGTTTCCGTTCAGCCTTGCTGCCAGGTGAAGAGGCGTATTTCCCTCACGGTCCCTGGCTTCGGGATCAGCCCGGTGTTGTAAAAGGAGCGTCACCATATCAGGGTCGGGATTGAAGGCTGCAGCGAGGTGAAGAAGAGAGGCGCTTCGTGAATTCGCTGTATTGACATCCCCCCCGTCTTTCAGGAACTCTTCCATCTCCCGGGGCTCCCCTTCCGAAGCCAGGACAAAGATGTTCCTTTCCTGACGTGTACAGGATCCCGCCGCAAAGCACACCACAACGATGACAAAAATCCATTGTCTCATGTCAGGCTCCTTTCTCAAGAGTTGTCTTCCTGGATAAATTCCTTCAGTTTGGGGAGAAGCCTGTCCATCCTCAACTCTCCCCCCATGGCCAGGACTGTGCCGTCAGGCCCGATGAGCAGAGGATGAGGGATTCCCCAGATATGGTAGAGTCCGGAAATATCATTCTCAGGAGTGCTGAGGATTGTCGGCAGAGTGATCCCCTGTCCTTGCATAAAGGGCTTCATCTCTTCTTCGCGTGTCTGGGTCACACCCAAAAAGACGACATTTTCTCCTTTCATCTCCCTGCGTGCTTCATCGATATAGGGGATCTCTTTGACACACCAGGGACAGGTCCTGCTCCAGAAGACAAGGTAAACGTACTGTCCCCTGTAATCCTCGAGACACCGTTGGTCTCCGGAGAGGATCTCTTTCCCCTGGAAGGGAGGGGCTGTATAACCCACCTGTGCTGCCAGGAGAGGTTTGCCGGCAGGCTGTTTTTCAAGCCTGATTGTCATTGTGGAGGGGTCGGCCCCTTGAAAACGGTAATGGTCACCCCCGGCTTCAAAGAGATCTCCTTCTGTAAAGTTCTCATAGGTCTTCGACGCTTGAAAATAAGAGAATGTGGCATAGTCAAAGGCCAGGCCGTTTCCTGGGAAGATCAGGAATTTCTTCCCGAGAAAGGTCCCTTCTCCTCGGAAAAAAACCATCCATCCCATGCTCTGTCCGCCCCAGTCCAGAAAGATCACAGGGATCGTCAGTGTCCGGATTTTTCCGTTAATTTTCGCTTCCACCGTTATGTTTATACAGGCTTCTTTTCTCTCTTTTTCAGAGAGTCTGTCCCACTCTTCTCCTGTGAGAAGGGAAACAGGAGTGTTGTTTGAAAAATCGTGGTCATTGTCGGAATCGATGAGATAACGGATGGTCCCCGTCTCGTCTTTTCCCCGGGCCACATAGAAGTAACAGCGGAGAAACTTTTCAGACAGCCTCCGGCCGAGAACTTCCTCCGGCTCTCCTTTGAAATAATAATCAAGATGGTCTTTATCAATGATCCCCGCTTTATAGCTCTGATAACGGAACTGGTCATAGTTCATGACCACATCTTTGACCAGGATATCGGTCCAGGTTTCAGGAATCCCTTTGACCTCGTTTTTCATCCCGGCCCAGGGATATCCCTCATAATCGGGGCGCCACTGAAGGCCTCCGGTGACAGTCTCCGCCTGAGCTTTATGATATCCCGTTTTGAATGTGAAGTTCACTCCGCTCTCCTGCCGCATGCAGGATATCAGGATGACACTCACAACCATGATGATCAACACTCCTCTTCTCATGATGACCTCCTTCTATTCCCCGGACAACTGATCAATATTCTTGTCAGGGCCGGTAACCGCCAACGAAACAGCGATCTTTCCATCCTGACGGCTCAAGCGAAAATGATAGGCATGGTAATGCCAGTTGTTGAACTTATACTGGACAAATCCTGCGATCTCCTGTGTCTCATAAAAAACACGAAAGGTGTTGTTTCCGTAACCATACCGCTCCCGGTTCAATCCCTCCCTGTTGAGACGTCCATGGTCGACCACTGTGCTGTCATCCCAGGTGACACTGACCTTCCCGGGGTCCAGCTCATCAGAAAGAGAGACTTTTATGCTGTTCATGTTCAAAAGATAACTCAGAGCATGTGCGGCAGTCGTCCGGCTCAACACCCCTCCGGGCCTGAAAAAGAGAACACAAAGAGCTCCGGAAACCAGCATCAGCCCTAATATGACGGTAAACTTCAGCGGGTGAATCATGGCCATACCCCTGTCACCGGATCTGCCCGGCTCCTGAACAGATATAGACTACGGTCATCAGATACCGGTACATCTCTTGAGCATCCCGGACCTTCACCCTGATCTTCCGGGGATGAAGACGTTCTGTCCCCGGGATCACCGAACACATGTATCCCTGGAGGGCATCCCTGAACTCGATCTCCATCTCCCCGGGGAAAGAGAATTCCACAAGGGTTCCCGGGCTCTCTTTCAACAGCGCCCCTTCTTTTTCCAGACTGTCGATCAGCTCCCGGTAAGGTTTCATGATGCCGGCAAACTTGGAGACCGTTCTTTTGGAGACAAGAAACCGGGCCCCGGGGGCTTTGGAAGAGAGGAACTGCTCCGTGACATCGTCCCCGTAGACAAAAGAGAGGGGAACCCCGTACTCTCCTGCCAGAGAGGCATTGATCATCCCTTCATCGACATCCTCGCCGTTGACTGTGATCCCGTAAATGGCTGAGCCGGAGTAGGTATGCTCCATCATGCCTCCCCCTCCCACAGGACTGTGATATCCGAAAAAGACGAGGGATGTGAACGTCTCATCGATTCCCTCCATCATGTAAAGGTTACGGGGATATCCTTTGACGAGGGTGATTCCCGGCTCCAATCTCTCCCACAGGATATTCCGTCCATGGGCATGGGAGTCACACAGAAGGATCCCGGCATCGGGGGCGCTCTTCCTGATACCACGGCAGAAGGCATTGACCTGTTCTGTGGCCAGCCGGTCCTGTTCCGGGCACCCTGAGGTCTCGGTCCAGGACGCCACTCCTCCGATTCCCTCATAATCAAAAGAAATAAAGACTTTCATGTCTCCTCCTTGTTCAGGCTCTTTCAAAGATACTCAAATTATACGAAAACATCATCATCTGTAAAGAGCTCATTTTCAGGGTCCTGTTTCAAAAGCGGGATCAAACGAGTCAGGTTTCATTATCACCTGTTCACTGCCGCAGATCAGGGAGATCCCTCTGCCGTCTTGACAGGATCATGAGGAATCCCTATAATAAGAGAGCTAAATTATTTAATAAACAGCCTGACAGGGAGGTTTTATGGAGAAGGGACTTGTGATCGTCAAACGTATTCATCAGAGAAAAAGCCGTTTTCGCCGTTTCCGGGTCTTGATCGACGGAGAACGGAGACAGCCTGTCAAAGACGGTGAAGCTGTTTCGCTGGAGCTTCCCATCGGGAAACACGATATTCAGATAAGACAGGATATATACCGCAGCCAGAAGATCGTATTCGACCTTAAGGCCGGAGAAACAGTGACTCTGGAGTGCGGGAGCCCTATCCAGGGAATCAAGCTCATCGCCACCTGGCTTTATGCCCTCATCCCCATCCCCGGCGTCTACATCTATCTCAAAAGGACGTAAGTCCATAATGTCCGCCGCTATCGGATCTTCATGGAAAAGAGCCCGGAGGCCATGATAAGGCGCCGTAAAATCCCGTTGTACATGAACGGAAGTTTTCTGTTCTTCAACCAGATCGTCCTCCTGAGCCCCCTTGTCATGTGGTGATAGGTCTTTTGAAATGAGAGAAAATCACTGTTGATACTCTCGGCAAGAAGAAGCCCGCTTTTCATGGCATAGCTGATGCCTTCTGCTGAACTGGGGCTGATGAAACCGGCGGCCTCACCTGTGAACGCGACATTATCCAGGTGGGTCCTGATCTCGCTCACTTTTTTGGGCCGGTTGATAAAGGCCCCCTCTTTTCTTACGGGGTCTCCTGTAATGAGTCCGCGTCTTTTCAACGTTGCCACAAGGTCTTCGAATCTTCTTTTCCTCTCTTGTCCCGGAGGAAGAGCACTGCCAACGAGAAGATGATCCTCTTTTTGAATGATCCACGAGTAGAAATCAGTGACAGAGCGGTGGAAAAGGGATGTATAAAAAGGAGTCTCCTTCTCCGTCTTGAACCAGTACTGCAAAGCCAGATAAGAAGGCCCCCGGAAAGACGGATCAGCCTGCCGTCTGACGCGTGAGCCTGCACCGTCAGCGCCTACGAGGATCTTTGTCCGGGCCTCTCTGATCTCCCCGTTCTGGCGGAAAGTCACGGTGATCCCGTCTCCGTCTTTTCGGTGGGAAAGATAGAGTGAGTCATATCTTTGATCCACATGCTCAGGAAGAGCCGCAGCAAGCCATCGGTCGAATTTTTCCCGGTCGATGTTGATATAAAAACGCTGATAGTAGCGCTCAAGATCATGATCCATGTCAATGGTACGGACACTGAACAGCTGAGGGCTTGTAAGAACATCACCCGGGAGGCCCATTCCGAGCCGGGCCAGGATATTCTGCGCATCCGGAGCGAGAAGCCCTCCGCAGCACTTTTGAAACCGCGGAGAATCCGGACTATCCAGATTTCTTTTATCAATGAGCAGAACACGATATCGTGGATCAAGAAAACGGGCTAAAAAGACCCCGGACGGGCCTGCCCCGATTATGACAACATCATACACGGTTATTCCCCTTCCTACAGCAGGTGTAAGGATTTTAGGGGAGAACCGGTAACAGCTCAATAGCTTTTTTCTTCTCGGTCAGGCCATTGTCGATCCGGTCGTTCTTGTCATGATCGGCCAGCCTTCAGGAGGGGATTGCTCCAAGAGTTGATCCCTCTACCGCTCACGATCTCCACCATCTCTGGGGGAGAAGGAGGCCTGCGGTCATGGGGTTAGATCGCCGGCCTCCTCACACCCTCCATGCACCGGTTGCATGGCTGTCAGGATCCAGGCTTTACAAAGGAGGTGAACAGCCTTTTCGATCCTTACGGCAGCGGGTTGTGTCGGCTCTTCAAGAAGGTCCCGTAACCCCCGGGGATCCATCACCCGGGGGTGCAATTCACATATTTTTTTCATCCGCTGTCCGGCCCTGCAGGAGTAGGAGACTTCCACCATAAACCGGCCTGTCCCCTGTTGGAGGGCATAGAGCAGTGTCCGGACATCGCCGGGGTCTTTGAGAGGAAGGCAGACGTCCTGTTCGCCGGACAAGAGAGCCAGGGCCGTCCTGCTGACGATCTCGATCTCTTCCAGGGCATATCGGAACACGACAGTGACTCCGGCGATGCCGCCAGAATCCAGGGGTTTCAACGTCAGGCGGACCAGGGCCCTGGTCCCTCCTGTTCCCGGTTCGGCCGAAAACTCGATTCTTTCACCATGGATGGTCATGTCCTGGCGGATGAAACTCTTTTTCACATCACGGACATGATGCAGCCCTCTGACATAGCAATAGGCATAGTTCAGGGCCGTGATCCAGAGGACTGTTTCCACGATGAGCGACGACCATCGGTCAGCTCCGTAAACAATATTGACAAGAACAAGCCCGGCCAGAACGGACAGCAAAACCATGATCTTCAACTTCTCCATATCCCCCCTTTTCAGATACCTGTCTCCTCTTATCCTGAACATCAACACCCGGCGTGCTCAGAACGCGGATCGCAGCACCGGACAGCCGAGTTCTTCCTATCATAACATACCGACCGTTCTTTTTCCATATTTTTTTCTTTTCACTCCCAGAGGCTCTTCCGTCTTTTTTTCTGTTCCTCTTTCTTCTTCATGTGTCCGTCCAGGTTCACCACAACGGCCAAAACGATGATAATGGCCAAAATCAGCTGCTCCACGAGAACCCTCCTTTTTCATGAGTCAAAATCGGCCGATGAGTTGTCTCATGATTATTATAGAAACACTTCGATGATTAGTATAGACATCACTTTCGACAGATTTTAGTTCCCCTGTTTGATACAAGTGTTTGTTATTTAAAGAGTTTTTTCATCGATACGGATTATTAGGTTCCCAATAGATGAACTGGGCTTGCAAACGGACGTCAAGATGTTGTAGGGCACAGTCCATGGTCACATCCCTATGAACGAGTGCTCTCCTCCTCTCCCCTGTCAAGAGGAAGACGGCCGCTGATAAGAAGGGAGTGGTAGGCCTTCTCTGCAATCATCGTTCCCAGAAGCTGAAAATAGGCCCGGTCAGACGTGGCCGAGTAGCGGTCGGAATCGATATCGAGATAGACAGAGGCTGTTGTCTTTTTATTCATCTGCGCTTTCCAGATCAGAGTGCCTTTTCCTTCGTCAGAGACAAGGGACGGATCGGTGATGATCCGGCTGCTTTCCCCTCTGAGTCCCAGACAGAGAAGATTCCGGGGATGCTCCATGACCACAAAGAGCGACCGTGCATGAAAATAGGCCACCAGCAGATTGAAGATCTCCCTGACCATGGTCTCCGGTCCGGTAATGGGCCTGATCTTCTGGGCCATGTCAAAGACAGCATCGATCTTTTCACTTTCCCGGACAGGATCCCTGAGAGCTTTTTCTTCGGCTTCTCTTTCCCTCCGCCGGGGGACACCCCGGATGGAGACACTCCTGTTCCTTCCGGTCTCTTTGGCATAAAAGAGCGCTTCATCAGCCTTGGCCACAAGCTCCTCCAGAGTTGTTCCGTCGCCGGGGTAGAGTGCATACCCGATACTGCAGGTCAGCTTGTAATTCTGGTTCAACACTGAATTTTCGGTGTTTTTCCTGATCCGGTCGATGATCGTCCCACTGTCTGCATCACGGGGAACCATCATGGAGACAGAGAACTCTTCACCACCGTACCGTCCTACGATATCACTCATGCGGACTGTGTTTTTGATAACGCGCCCCATCTCTTTCAACACGGAGTCTCCCCGTGAATGTCCGTAGGTATCGTTGATATTCTTGAAATGATCCAGATCCAGGATGGCGATGATCGCCTGCTGCTCTCTCTTATCGGCGTACCCCAGAAGGTCTTTTGAGAGATTGCTCCAGTGCTCTCTCTTATAGAGGCCGGTGAGCCGGTCCAGGAGTGCCGTCTTCTTTAAATAATCGTAGTAGCCGGCGGCATTGATATAATCCCGGAAGGGGCCGAGTCCTTCGGTGATCTCTTTATCCGGATAGAGGAGAAGCCGTGTGGTATCCAGGTAGAGGCATCCTCTCAACGCAAAGTAGTGATAACTCGATTGTCTGTTTTCCCGGACCCTGTTTTTCCCGCGGCCCAATTTCTCGATATCCAGTACTGGAATGATCAGAATCCCGGTCAGGCTTCGTCCCTGGTGCTTCTCTTCCCTGTGGAAAAAGATGTCTCTGTGCGTTTTTTCAAAAAGGATCTCGTTGAGAAGATCGCGCCTCATGGGGACCGGGGGGTGGCAGCGCCCCTCCTTCTCCATGACCAACTCTTCTGTCCATCCCGAGTAGAGGTCATATTCAAAAAAAGCTCCCCGTGTCATCCCGGTAATATCCATGAGATCCGTGAGGATCGTCTTGTAGAGGCCTGCTCCTTCGCTCACCGGGGAGAGTTGGTAATCTTTCAGCGCCCGTCGTTTATCATCTGCGATCTTTTTCTGTGCAATACGGCGATGAGTTTCCCGGAAAGCTTCGGGAAGGCCTGTGACCGGATCGATCCCGTGTCGGGACAGGAGATGATGATGAAAGGCCCATTCCTTGTTGTTTTCCATGAAAGAGGTCCTGTACTGGAGGGGAATGGTGTTCAGCCACTCTTTCATTTGAACGAAGAGATCAAGAAGCCTGTCATAGAAGAGAGCGGACCCCTCTTCGCTGTTCTCCACCAAAAGGTGAAGTGTAGAGAGCATCTGTGACGAACTGAAAAAAGGAGCCCGGGATACCCTTGCAAAGGCCTCCTTGTTTCCCAGAAGGGCTCTCAGAAGATCGGCACGGTTTTTTTCAGACTCGTCCTCTGCTTCAGTCTCATACTCGTCCATGACTTCCAGAAAGTGCGACGCCAGGGCATCCTCTCCTCTCAGCAGAGCCTGTTCGGCTCCATGGATGAGGAGCGTGCGATAATGCGTCTTATCTTCCTCCGATTGAAACTGCGAAAAGAGCGACTTCATGAGTGATGTCAACGCCCCCGGCCCCTCCTCCTCTGCCCGGCCAGTGACACAGACAAGGTGATATTCCACGCATTCGCGGAGTGATGACCGGTTGCCATAAAACTTCCCGGCCTCTTTCAGAGCTTTCCGTGCCTGCGTCCTGTCCCCCATCTCATAGAGGAGATCGGCCAGAAGATAGTTCATCTTCGCCCGTTCACGCGCACCTTTTTCATCTTCCAGATAGTGGAATCCTTTGACAATGACATCATAGGCCTTGTCATAGAGGTGAAGCGTCTTATAAGCCTGGGCCAGGTTCATGGTATTCACGGTTGCCGCATGGAAGTAGCGGATCCGTTCTGCCGCCCGGATAGCACGGATCCAGGAGGAGATCGCCTCTTCATACTCTCCCCGGTCGATATTGATGATCCCGGTGTTGGTCGAGACGATGGCCACGAGCCTCTGATTATCGAGCCGCTGGGCGATCTCCAGGCCCCGGTTGAAATATTCAAGCGCCTGCTCATACTCCCTGTTCCTCCGGTAGGCAATGGCCCGTCCATTGTAGGCATTGAACTCCGTATCAAGTGAGAGGTGTTCCCGGTGCTTTTCAACCAGGGTGAGCATCTCTTCAGCTGTCTCTTTGATCTTTTCGTTATTCTGATTATCCATTGAGGTGACCAGGAGCTGGTTGAGAATGAGAGACTGTCTGTTTTCATCCAGCCCGTAAATCATCTCCCGAAACTTCTCCACAGTCTCTTCCACCTTGTCGTATTCTCCATCGATCACGTAATGCATCAGAAGATTATTGAAGACACTCCCCCACTCCTCAGGGTGATCAGCCGGTCCTTTTTTTATAAAATCAAGGAGCGATGCGACCTGATGCTCGTCCCGGCTTTGATCAATGACAAGTCGATAGCTTTCAAAAAGGATCCGGCGCAGCGGGGTATCCGCATAAGTCTTCATCTGTTCTAAGATCACATCGCGGCTGATGGACCGCTGAACATCAATATCATCCAAAATCTGATAAAGCCTGAAAAGATTCACCCCGAGAAGATCATGAACAGAATGATGAAACTGCAAAAAGAGGTGCCGGAAAAATCTGTGATGAAGGGACTGTTCCCGAACACCCAATTGAAGATAGGTGTCCATGGCCTTCTGATACGCTTCGGCTCCGAACCCGGAGTTCAATGCAAGATAGACATAACTTTCCAGATAGGAGAGTTCCCGGAATCCGTTCTCTTCAAAATAGTCCAGAACGCGGCGGGCCAGGGCGGGATCCACACTCTTCTTTTCAGAGTCCATGAGGGAAGAGAGCCGGAAGACAGTGAACAAGTCATCCTGATAGGCAACATCCTGACGCTCAAAGGACTCCAGGGCTTTTTTCATGGAAGGAGGAGCCTTCTCCGTAAATGCCAGCGGAATCTTTCCCCCCATGGCCCGCGCGAGTGCCAGAACCTCTTTGGCATCAATCTCCGATGTCCCTTTTTCTGCTTTGAAACTGAGCCCCGGTGCGAAACACTTCTGTGGATGCAAAAAAACACCCCGGCTGTCATGAAGCTCGAAACACCCCTCTTCACCTGCCTTTTTCAAACTTTTCATGATCAGGGCTGGTTCACCTTCGCTTTGCCGGATCACCTCCCGGGCAATATCACGAGGATCATCAAGGAAGATAAAGTAATATTGGAGGATACGGGCCGCTTCTTTTTCATCCAGGCGTGCCATTGTCAGGGGCACCATCCCTTTCAGAGGTCGTCTGTTCCAGGCGATGATCCGAAGGTCTTTGGGCTGGAAACGCCTGGAGAGATAATTTAAAAACCTCATATCGTCTTCTGTCAGCCTGTCTGCACGCCCAAAGCCCAAAAGAACCGGGCCTGTGGCGGTTTTGTTCTCCAGTGACCGAACAGCTTTCGTCCGGAACTCTTCAGGAGTCCGCAGGCGGGACTCTCTCTCTTTCTCTTCAGGATGCTCAAGATATTTGATGATCCGTTCAGCAGGGGAGATCGTCTCCTCTTCCATACCGAAATACTCGTACCCTTTGGACTGGAACAGGGGGATCAATCCCTGATACCAGAGACAGGCATTCTCTTCAGAGGCGTAATCAAAGAGAAGCATGAGTGATTCCGGCGTCTCCAGGAGAGGGATCTCCCTCTCCCAAAGGATCAGGGCTCCGGGAAACGGGGTGGAGCGGACATGCTCCCTGACGACAGCGGCCTGAATGCTGTCGGAGATCACCTCTTTATGGGGAAAGTAGAGCCTGAGGTCCATCACATCCTTTTCTGAAATCCTGTATCCGGCTTCGTCCATGAGACGCACAAAAGAGAGCAGGTCGGCCCGCCGTCCCATGTCGATGTCCACGTAAAGGGGGCTCATATCAAAAAAAACGACTTTCCCGTCACGGGTCTTTAAAACGTTGCTCTCCCGGAGGTCTCCGTGATATGTCCCGTTGGCATGGAGAAAAGAGATGAGGGCATAAAGGCTGTTGATCAGCTCCTCTTTATTCTTCGAATTCATATGAAAGAGCTCCGGCATCTTGTCCGCAATATAAAAAGAGCGGCCGCTGTCCGTAAAACGGCCGTCGATACTCATCAGGCTGTGAAAAGAACGGATGGGACGCAGAAGCGGGTGGCGATAGAGAGAAGTGGCCATATACTCTTTCTTCAGAAGGTCTTTCTGAAACTTCTCTTCAGAAACGGTCATTTTAAGAATGAGTTCTCTTTCGGGGGAAAAGAGGTCCCCGGCTTCATAAACGATGAAATTGTCGTTACTGTTGAGAAGCTGTTTTATGGTAAAACGCCCGTTGAGCAGTCTCATATCCGCCTTCTCTCCTTCCGGGTTCCATCACCCGTGCTCTTCACGCCCCATGGATTCCATGAGACGCATGGCATTCTGACAGGCGATCTTTTCGCACTCTCCCGTACTGAATCCCGCTTTTTCAAAAGCCCGGAAAAGACGGGGCATGCCTGAATAATCTTCGATCTCCAGGGGACAGAAGATCCCGTCGAAATCACTCCCCAGAGCACACACGTCTATTCCCCCGCGTTGCTTCAGGTGTTTCATATGCCTGACGATCCCGTCAATGGTCCCTTTTTCTCCGGTTCCGAGAAATGCGGCTGAAAAATTGATTCCGACCACCCCTCCGTGATCAGCGACAGTCCGGATCATATCATCCGTCAGGTTTCGTGGATGAGACACCAGTTCCCGGCAGCAGGAGTGGCTAGCCACAAAAGGCCCGTTCAGGATCTCCGCCACATCACCGAACCCTGCGTCTGACAGGTGAGAGACATCCACGAGGATTCCTTTCCTCTCCATTGTCCTGATGATCTCCTTCCCCAGGGGGGTCAGCCCTTTTTCGGTATGGATCCAATCTTTATTGGGATACCCCAGAGAGTTAGGGAAATTCCAGGTGAGGGTGATCAGGCGGACCCCTTTCTCATACAGTGTCTCAAGATCGTCTTCTGTTGTGATGATCCCGCCTTCTTCCAGAGTCAGCACGGCGCTGATGCTCTCTTTATCACTGTTCCTTTGGATATCCTCATGAGTGAAAGCCGCCTCCAGGCCGCGATTCTCTTCGATTTCTTCATAAAAACGGTCGATCATGGAAAAAGCATATTGCCGATACTCATCGATTGATTTCTCCGGATCGTTCATCAAGATAAATGCGGCAAACAATTGTGCCTGAGCTCCCCCTTCTCTCAACTTCTCCATATCGACGTGATACTCATTGGAGTCAAACCGTCCGCCGTACGTCAGAGTACGCCACAGGGTATCACAATGGAGGTCGATGACAGGGAAAAAAGGCGTCATCACTTTAAAGGCCGTTCCATCCGGCCAGCCTGGCCCAGAGCCACCAGGCAGCGTAAGCTTTGAGGTTCCCGTTCAAGGCCTGGGTATGAGCGGGATAACAGAGGTACCAATCCACCCCGGATGTGTGGGCCTCCTGCCATTGCAGGGCCCAATTGGCATCACGGGTCTGATCTCCGTTGGAATCATAATCGCAGTTATCATTGGCCAGCTTTGAGAGATACTCCCCTCCGTCGGGGTCGTAACTCTCGATATCGGCAAAATCATAGAGGATCTTTTCATATTGACGGCAGTAGGCCCTGATCTGCTCATTACGCTGATTCAGGTTCCCGTCTATGCCTGTCCCGTCCAGATGTCCGGTCATATAGACAAAAGCGACTCCGGGATAATCGATTTCCAGCTGATTCATGAGATTCAGGTATGTGAGAATATTATCTTCTGTCGCATCGGAGACTTGTCCGCACCAGGACCAGATCACCACATTGCACTCGGGATGGCTGTCGAGATAACTCCTGGTGGCCTGGGCCCAGGAGGTCCTGTCGGGGTTTCCCAGGTCGATGGCTCCGCTGAACGGAGTATCCTGGAGGTCGAGAGCCCCTCCGCTGCCGCCTTCGTTCCAGGTATAGAGACCCTCTCCTCCCATAAAAGCATCCAGGGCGTTCATTCCGGTGATGATCTGGCTTCCGTGAGACGTATGGCCGTAAGCGATGTGAAGATTTGACTTGGCCGCCTCAATGGCCGATTCCGGAACCACCGTAATATCTGTGCAGAGATGATCCACCACAAACCCGTCACTGAAGACGGGATCAAGGATCCTTGACTCTGTCTTGGCACATCCTGTTAAAAGAACAGGCAGGAAAATAAGGAAAAATAATGTCCTCTTCATAAGACCTCCTCCGGGTTTGACATCCTACTCGTTCTGGACAGTATGAAAGGATGCCAGGAAAACCTTTTCGCTGATCATATTTCCAAGCATAGTGAAAAAACGGGTATCTTTTTGGATCGAATAGCGGTCCGACTCTATTTCAAGGTAGACAGAGACGCTATAATGCTCATGGATCACATAGGTGTTCACTTTTGACCCTGCAATACCGCTGTCAGAATCCGTTTCTCTCGTTTCGACGCCCTGAGCCGATGCTTTTTTTTCATAGACATGGAAATGGCCGTTTCCTCCAAGAACGATGGCCAGCCGCGTAGCCTGAAAGAGGGAGACAAGGATATCATAGATATCCGAGATGATCACGGCAACCGGCTTGAGGGGGTCGATCTTTTCCTGTAGAGCCAGCAGGGCGTCCAGTTTTTCTTTTTCACGGACAGGGTCATCAATGGCTTTTTTGCTCTTGTGCTTTTCTCCGGCCATGTGATCCGGCATAGTCTCAAAGGCGATGGTGACGTTGCGCCCGCTTGATTTGGCATAAAAGAGAGCTTCGTCAGCCTGTCCCAGAAGAGTATCCAGGAGTTCTGCATCACGCGGATAGAGGGCATACCCGATACTCACAGTCAGGTTGAATTTTTTATTCAGGGCTGAGTTTTGAATATCAGCCCGGACCCGGTCAATGATCCCTGATGAGGTCGATTGCGGGGGGACCATCATGGCCAGGACGATCTCCTCACCTCCGTATCGGCCCACAATATCCGTAGCCCGTACAGTCTCTTTGATCATGGCACTCACATCTTTCAAAACAGCATCTCCGCGCGCATGTCCGTACCGGTCATTGATATTTTTGAAATGATCGATATCAAGGATAGCGATGATGACCTTCTGGTCATTGTTCAAAGCATAATCCATAAGATTCTTCGTCAGATTAAGCCAATGCTCCCGTTTATAGAGGCCCGTAAGTTTGTCCATGAGAGCTGTCTGCTTCAGGTAATCATAATATCCGGCAGCATTGATATAATCCCTCAAAGGCCCCAGGCCTTCTGTGACACTCTTGTCAGGGACCAGAAGCATCCTGTCACTGTCCAGATAGAGACAGCCGCGTAAGGCAAAATAGTGAAAGCTGGACTGACGCTTCTCATCACCCCGGAACTTGTTATGTCCCAGCTTTTCAATATCAAGGACCGGGATCACCATAACAGCGCTCACTGAGGGGCCTCTTGTTTCGGATTCTTGCCTGAACGCGATCTCCCGGTGAGAACTTTCGAAGAGGACATCACTGATGGCTTCTTTATTCACAGGAAGGGGCGGATGATACCCTGTTCCCAGGTCCAGAAGGACTTTCTGCTGCCATCCCTCATACATGTCATACTCAAAATAGGCCGCACGTGTCAAGCCTGTGATCCTGAGCAGGTCTTTGAGAATAGACCGGTAAAGAGCCTCACCTTCTCCCATGGAAGACAACCTGTAGTTCTTCAAGGCCCTGCTCTTCTCCCGGCGCATGTACCGCTGAGCTGTGCTGCTGTGATTGCGGCGGAAATCATCCAGGGAGAATCCTTCGATCTCATATCCAAGTCCCTGAAGAAGATCGTGGTGAAACCGCCACTCCAGGTTGTTTATCATAAACGATTCCCTGTACTCATACGGAATATGGTTCAGCCAGCGGTTCATAATAGAGAGAAGCTGGGCGCAATATTCCAGGTGCAGGGGAGACTTCCGATCCTCTTTCATGATCAGGGCATGGAGGATAAACATGGAACGGGAATATCCCGTAAACTCCCCGAGAACCTCGTTCGCGAACTCTTCACTTTCTCCACTGAGAAAACGGATGACATCCATGACCTGGCGGTCACCCGGCTCCAGTGTCTCCAGTGAAGAGCTGCTGATCCTTTTGACATAATCTGCTGCATCCCGTAGATTTCCCGAACAGAGGGACTGAAGAGCAGCGGTGAGGAGGATGAGGCTGTAATAGGATCTGTCCTCCTCCGAGGAAAAACGGGAAAAGAGATCTTCAATAAAACCATCCATGGCCTCTTTCCCCTCTTTTTGAAAAAGAAGAGAGGCCTTGACATTGAAATATTCATAACTCACTTTCAGAGCATCCCGTTCCTCATAGAAGTGAGCGGCTTCTGTTAAATGGATGTCTGCCTTTCGGAAATCCCCCAGTTCCATGAGCATGTCCGCATAGAGAAGATGCAGTTTGGAGTTTTCCCTCACTGTGGGTGCTTCTGCAAGATAGAGTTCGATTTTTTTAAACGTGGCCAGGGCCTGTTTATACTGATGAAGAAGCTTAAAGACCAAAGAAAGATTGATGGAGTTGGTGACCATGGAAAAATAGATCCTGGCTTGTTCGGCCGCTTTCACAGCACTGGTCCATGACGCGGTGCAAGCTTCATAATCGCCTGAATAGTAATGGATGACTCCGATATTGGTAGCGACGATCGCTTCATAGCGATAGTTCTCGAGGAGCCTGGCGATTTCAAGGGCTTTCTTATAATGGTCCAGGGCCTCGGAGAGACGCCCTTGCCGGCGGAGGACGATCGCCAGATTATTATGGCTGCTGAAATGGGCATCCAGGCCTGTACTCTCTTTCTTTTTCTCCACGGTCTCAAGCATGGCCTGTGCAGCCTCCTGCATTTTTTCAAGATTCATCTTATCCATATAACAGGAAAACATCTCATTCATGATCATGACCCGGTTTTCATCATCCAGAGAGTCGATAAGAGGCCTGTACTCCTCCATGAGTTTTTCCATCTCTTCGTACAATCCCAGAAACTTGAGTTTCAGGAGGACATGCCGGAGAATGAGGGGCCAGGTCTCCGCTTCACTTTTCTCCTCTTTCAGGAGAGAAAGCATCTCTTTGACGTCGTCCAGAGTCGTCTTGTCATCCAGAGTGAGTCTCATCGCCTTGACGATGTGGCGCTCTTTCTCTGTCGAGGCGTTCTTCTCAAGCTTCTCCAGTAAAAGAGTGTTCTCATAGAAATGATTGTAATCCAGCTTCAACAGGTGAAAGTAGAGGTCAAAACACTTTCCCTCTTCCAGGGCGCTGCTGTTTTTATCAAACATACGGAAGAGCCTGAAAAAGAGAGGCCTGTCCAGGGAGCGTTCCCGCTCAGTCAAGCCTTTGTAAAAATCCATGACCTTCACATAGGCATCGTGTCCCAGGCCCACAGTCAATGAGTAGAAGACATAACTTTCCAGAAATTCCTTCTCCTGGAAAGCAAGTTTTTCCAATTCACGGACAAAAGTCCGGCTCTCCGGCATCTCCCCCCGGTTTTTCAACAGCGTCGAGGGAATACGGTTGATACGCAGAATGAAAAAGAGCCTGTCCCTGTAGACCGCTTTTTCGTCGAGCAGATAGGCGAGAGCCTCTTTCTCCTCTTGGGACAGGAAGTGATAAAAGGATAGGGGCGCTTTCCCTCCCATGGCTCGGATCAGCGCCAGGACCTCTTGAGCTGCTTTTCGGATGGAGACCGGGATCTCTCTCACCGAAAGGGAAAAATCGAAACAGTCCTTTCTCTCCTTCAAAAAAACAGCAGCATTTCTGAAATCGAGGCAATCCCGGGCAGCCATGTGGCGGATCAGCCCGCAGAGAAGGGAGGGTTCGCCTTCTGACTGACTCCACAACCGGTGTGCGGGTTCTTCACTTTTGTCAAGAAACGGAAGATAGTATTCAAGGACATGGACGACTTCCTCATCTGTGAGTAACGGAAAAGAGACGCTTTCAAAACCCTCAACGGGTTCCCTGTTCCAGGCAAAAAAGCGAACACGATTGTGATCGAAATGACGGGAGAGTCTTTGTAAAAGACGGAGATCATCTCCGCTCAACCGGTCCGCTGCTCCAAGGCCGATGGCCAGAGGCCCGTATCCTGCGGCATCTTCAAGAGAATCCAGGAGCTCCTCATCCCCATCCCCCTCATGGAAAAGGGCTGTGAGACGTTGAGAAAGGGTTCCCTCCCCCTCTACCCGGTAGAGTTCATACCCCTCTGTCTGGATAAGCGACATGATCCCATCATACCAGATCCGCGCATTATGGGAATCACGGTAATCATAGATCACATTCACCGGATGAGATAATAAAGCTCCGTCCTGATGCCTGTTCTGCAAGAACCGCTCAGCAGGAAACGGCGTAGTCCGGATATGTTCCAGAGTAACCGCCTTGACATAATCATCCGAGATGAGGGAGAGAAACCCGGGAAGGGAGAAGAGTCTCTCCTCGTCTTCACTGTGGAAAGGAAACCCCAGAGACCTCATGATCTCCACGACAGCATTCCTGTCGTTCTTTTGTCCCAGGTCACTGTTCACGTAGAGAGGGCTCATGTCAAAAAAGAGGGGAAGCCCCTGGCTGTCAGCCAGGATATTGCTCTCCCTGAGATCTCCGTGATACGCCCTGTTCCTGTGCAGAAATCCCAGGAACGTGTAGAGTGCATTGACGAGAACCCCGGCCTTGTCCTTCCGGGCCCGGTAAAGCTCCGGATACTTCTCAGCCACATAAAAACACCGGGAAGAATCCGTAAAACGGCCGTCTATGGTCCTCAGTGTGTGAAATGACTCCAGAGGGCGAAGCAGAGGGTGCCGGTTCATCAGCCCTGCGAGAAACTCTTTTCTGAGGAGATCGGTCTGAAAACGCTCTTCCGAAACCGTGATCTTCAAGATCTTTTCCTTCCGGGGTGCAAGACGGTCGGTGATCTCATAGACGATGAAATTGCTGTTTTCGTTCAGAAGGCTCACGATCTCGAAACGGCCGTTGATGGTTCTCATTTTTCTATTTTATCATCTTCCCTCATATATTCAATCTCTTTTCCCCGGCTTCCGTTCTTTTTCCCAATCACCTCTTGCTTATCTCCAGTCTCCCTGATATAATTTCATTAATGAAACGAGACGCATCTTTGTATCATTGCCCTGAATGCAGTGAGTTTGTCACAATGTCCCAATCCTCCTGTCCTGCCTGCGGGACACGCCTCTCCCCTTCCAGGCTCAGGACTTTGCCACACGATGAGGGAGTGAGGGCCAGACACAGGCGTTCTCTTGGCCTTCCCCTTATGCTCTTTTTCCTTGTCCTGATCGCTTTGCTATTTTTTCTCAGCCCTCTCAACAGGACACTTCGCCCCCTGCTACCGGGACACCCGCGTATGCGTGAGACGCCCGGGACTTTTGAATGGGACGGGGAATACCTCACATCACGCTCCGGTAATTTTTTTATCCGGCTTCCCTCTCCGCCCTCCTTTGAAATATCACAGCTGCACACCGAGACGGGCGTTTTCGACGAGTACATCTTCACAGCTCAGGATAAAGAAAATCAGTGCCGTGTCCTCTTTACCTTTCTTGATGACAAGACCTGCGGAACTCTTGATTTCACCCGTCCCGCAGAAGCCCTTGACAATCTCCGTAAGATGAAGATCATCGACGGAAATCCCCTCGGGGCGTCCCCCCTTCTCTTTTATGATCTTTGGCCCGGAGTCGAATTTCAACTGGAGATCATTCCCCGACAGGGGACATCGCTTCGGGGTTCAGGCCGGGCCTTCCTGAAAGGGAAGACACTCTATGTCATGGAGACCGTCAGGCCATGGGCCCAGGGCCTTCCTGAAGGCGAAGACTCAAACCCGTGGATCGATTCTTTCGGCCTGATCACAACAGATTAAGGGAGGGAACTCTCAAACAAGGAGAGGCAGCAGAGGGCTTCTTTCGGAGCGGCTCTCATCGTCTTCCGGTTCTCATGAAAACAGTCGTCAAAGTCACCTTTTGTGATCCATTTTCTGAAGCATCTGTGACAGGTCTGCAACGGAAAAGGGCTTCTGTAAGAATCCCAGGGCCCCTTCCCTGATCATCTTCCGGATCCTCTTATCGCCGGTAAACCCCGAAAGCAGGATGACAGAGACCGTGCTGTCGATCTTTTTCAACTCACGGAAGACCTCGTAACCGTCCATCCCGGGCATGGAGAGGTCGAGCAGGACCCCCTTGAACTCCGCGCCCTTTTCACGGTAGAGGGCAAGGCCCTCGGGCCCTCCGTCTGCACAGCGGGCCTCGTATCCGCACAACTGAAGCATCTCGCTGGTGAGGTCTCTCACCATGGTCTCATCATCGATGATGAGGATCTCTCCTTCTCCCCGGATGATCTCACCGGTCTCGTTTTTGCGTTCTGTCATCTCTTCATCTCCACAGTATGCGGGAAGAGTCATGGTAAAAAGAGTCCCTTCCCCTTCAGTGGAATCTACGGTAACCGTCCCGTGATGTCCTGCAACCGCATTGGAGACCATGATAAGCCCCAGGCCGCTTCCGGCGCTCTTCTTTTTCGTGGTGAAAAATGGATCGAAGATCTGTTTTCGCACCCGTTCACTCATCCCCACTCCGGTATCCCGGACAGTGATGACCCATGACGGTTGTCCGTCTGTTGAGGGCCGGAGCGTGACAGAAAGTGTCCCCCCCATTTTACTGTGGGGGGGGCGCATGATGGTCATAGCATGTTCGGCATTGACACAGAGGTTCAGAAGCATGTGTTCGATCTGATAGTAATCCCCCTTGATGAGAGCCTTTTCATCGGAAAAATGAAAATCAAGGACCACCGATTTATCCAGTGTATTCTTGCAGATCTCATAGATCTCTTCAAGAGCTTCATTCAGGTCGAAGACACTCTTCTCCCCGCTGTTCATCTTTGAAAGGCTGAGGAGTCTGTCGATCACCGAAGAGGCGCGCCGTGAGGCCTTGGAGAGGTTGCCGAAATAGCGCAGAAGTTTTTCTTTGTCGGGTTCGTCAGTCCTGTTGAGATAGTATTCAGCCAGAGAGACAGTCCCTTCGATCCCTCCGAGGACATTGTTGAAATCATGAGCCAGGCCCCCTGCCAGCGTCCCCACCACTTCCATCTTCTGAGCCTGGACAAGCTGCCGGGTCATGATGTGTGATTCTGTGACATCATCCACACGGACGACTCCTTCCCGGCTGTTTTCAGCAAAGGGAAAGTAAGTCACGTTGAAGTAATAATCAGACTCCCCTGATTCATAGGGAAGGCCCATAACCGTCTTTTCCCTCCCCGCCTCCACGGCACTCCTGATCTCAGACTCCACCGAAGAAAAAAGAGGGGAAATCTCTTCGAGAGACAATCTCCGGCCTGTGTGGCCCTGTCTGAAAAAGACACGTTCAGCGGCCTTGTTCCACCCGGTCACATTCAGGTCCCTGTCAATGGTGATCAGGACAGAGGGAGAGGAGTCGATGATCCCCTGAAAGTAGTTGCGGGATTCGGTGAGGGCCTTTTCCATCCTCCGTATCTCTTCCATCTCTCTTCTGGCCCGTGTATTTTTCAGGCTGATGATGATAAAACCGGAGACCAGGGCGATGAGGATGACGACTGTGAGAAAGAGACGCCACCGGTATCCCATAAGGACTTCGACCTCGCTGCTGTCGGGTGTCGAGACAGCCACTGACCAGAAGGTATCCCCCACACGGATGGGATAAAAAGAGGCGTGCATGGTGATCTTTTTGTCTCTCTCCTGCGGTTTGAGAAGATACGTCCCCTTTCCCTTCTCTCCTTTGAGCATGGATGTGATCAGGCGTGTGAATCCGGGAGAATCCTCATAGAGCGGCATGATCTCTTTTCCGATCAATTCCTTTGCAGGATGATAGATGACATACCCCCCCTCTGAGATGACCCAGGGATACCCTTCGCCGGACTCCCCGATGGGTTCAAAGAAACGGCGCGCAATAGACTCAAAGGGGATCAGGACGGTGAGACACCCTGTGAACTCTTCTCCATGAAAAACGGGATAGGCGTACGCTACAGCCTGATACCCCTGAACGGTCTCAAAGACATCACTGATCACAGGTTTTTTGTCCCTTAATATCCGTTTATTGTGGGGCTGTCCGCTCACATCGGTTCCAAGGATGTCCTTTCGGACGGGGAAAGTCCCGGTGATATGCCCGGCAGCATCGATCCGTGTCACAGCGAAAATGTGCCCTTCATTGGCCCGGTAGTAACGTTCAAGGAGCATCCCCATATCAGGAGTGTTGAAGATCACCCGGCGATGAGCTGATAAAAAAACAAGGTCTTTCTCATAGTGGCTGAAATACTCCCGGAGAGCCACTGAAGTCTGCTCCACGATGAGCCGCCGCTGGCGTTCATGATGTGTGACGATCTCTTGTGTGATCTTATTGTAATTGATCAGAAGAAAGATGAGTCCGAAACAGGTGAGACACCCTCCGATTATGATCGACCTTGAAATTTTCCTTCCCATTGATATACCCTAACGTTAAGTATGACCTGAGGTGAGGCGCTTGTCAATAAGCATCACGTTTTTGAATCTTTTTAAAGAGCTTCTCCGCCGCATGGCCTGTGCACTGGTATTGTCCGAAGCTCCTCCCTGTCTCCCAACACCACAATCACGCTTGTAGGAAGAAGGTGGTCAGCCCCGGCTCGGAGCCGCTGCCGGGGCTGTGGGATGTGGAGGATACGGTGGAAAGGAAAGGCGGCTCCGATATCTCAGGCCGAAAGAGAAGCGGGACTCCCCGCGTTCACATTGACGGCCAATAACGGTGTTTCAAAAAGATGTTTCGCAAAGGAGATGTTCAGGGCTTCGTGCCGGCCTGCCAGGGCGACCTCGCGGTATCCGGCCACAGTCTCAGCAAAGAGAAAGACATTATCAAGCCTGAATGTACGCCCGAGAACACGCAGGTCGGCATAATCACTCTTTAACAGGGGGAGAAACCGTCTGACATAATCGGTCACCCGGGAATCCTTTTCGAGATGAAGCATGATCATCAAATAAGCTTCACGACCCGGCTCTTCTCCTGCAGAGATCCACTTCCGGGTCCGAAGCTGATCACGGTAAAACCACATGGGGCACGGATCGACCTTGTAAAAAAGAGGTGAGTCTCCCCATTCGCCGGTCAGGGCAAAATCCCAGGGGCCTGTTTGATTCATGAGCAGTCTTGTGTCCGGAAGAGCTCCTTTCATACGGGGCTCCGTTTCTCCCTTGAAAAAGAGGGGCGATGAGCCAGGCTATGGCGGATCATGGAGACGACTTCCCGTGTGATGAGTCCCCAGAGAAGAGCGGCTGTCCCCAGCAGAAGAAAAGCTAAAAGCATCATGATATCTCCTTTCTGTCCTCATCATACGTCCCTTCTGAGTTTCTGTATAGAGAGCAGTTTTCTTTCGTATATGTTCCCTTATAAGCATATATCTGGTTAATTTATTGAGACTTATGAGTTTTTATGGTTTTTAGAGGTTCCCACTTTATGAACTGATGAATCCGGGCGGAGACGATTCCTCCGCCCGTAAGAAGGCCTTATTTCCCTGAGATGGTGATCCCCTCAGTCAGGACCCAGGGGATACGGCTGTGCCCTGAATCATTGGTCTCCCGGGAGACCGCCGTGATATTCTGAAACAGGTCCTTGATGTTTCCGCTGATCATGGTTTCACTCAGCCCCTGCTTGATTTCTCCGTTTTCGATGAGAAAACTGTTTTTTGCCACTCCTGAAAAATCACCGTTTTCTCCGGGGTTCCCGCCTGAAAACCGGGTGAGGAGGAGTCCTTTCTTCACACGCCCGATCATGGCGTCCAGAGAATCATCCCCCGGTTCAAGGACATAGAAATAGCCGTTATTGGCCGCCCTGTCCAGGTTGCATTTCACCGCACCGTATTGGCTCAACAGGTAGCTTTTCAAAACCCCCTTCTCGATAAGAGTCAGGTTTTCTGCGGGGAAACCGTCGTGAGTGATGGCATAACCTCCCGCCATGGACGGATCCAGGGGAAGAGACCTCAATGTGACCAGAGGAGAAGCGACGCCTTTTCCCAACGAATCTTTCAGAAATGAGGTCCTGGTGATCATGGCCCGGTCACTCAGATGCGACGAAAGAAACATGATGAAGTCCATCAGGCATTCGGGCGTCACGATGATCTGCCCCACGCATTTCCCGGGAAAAGGTTTTGTCTCAATAAGGAAGGGTGCTTCTCCGATGAGCCTGTCCACTCCTCCGATATCAAAAAGAGGCCGCGAAAGGTCATTCATGGTGACATTGACATAGTTGAATGAAGAGCTTTTTGCCTCTCTTTTTGCTGAAAACATCACTGTGAACTCGTAAAAACCTCTTTCATGGTAGAGATCGGCGCTGTTGCTGTTTTTATAATGCCGGGTGAGGACTTTATAGTCCAGAATAGCTTGTTCCAGGATAACTTCAGGGTATTTCTGGCGGACATCTGCTGTGAACTCTTTCAGCCGCTCATACATACGGTCAGCATCGGGCTCGTCTCCTGAGAGCTCCGTTTTCATGATATTGTGCCCTGAAATGTCGTAAGCGGGGTCCTTCTCCGACGAAAGGGCGATATCGTATGTCTCCTGAACGGTCTCTCTGATCGAGGCTTCATCGGTCCTGTTGGTGGTCATGGTCCCTTTTCTGGCATCTTTGATGACGGTGAGTGTGAGCTCAGTATTGAATATGGTCCTGAAAAGGCTGATCTCCCCGCCGTCCACATTCAGTTCATGTGTTTTGGAGTGGGAGAGGTCGCAGGCCGTTTTTTCGGCTCCGGTCTCTTTCAGGGAGGAACAGCTTTTCTTCAGGATCTCCAGGCTTTTGTCATAGGACATCATCATCTTACTTCCCTCCTATGTTGACTCTGCATTTGACAGCAGGACCACCCATCCCCACAGGAATAGCCTGTTTTTTCCCGCACATCCCGGCGCAGCTCCAGGACATCTCGTCGGAGACCATGCTCACTGTCCTGAGCATATCAAAAGCGACCCCGGAGATCGTGGTGTTCTTCAGGGCTTTTCCGAGTTTTCCGTTTATGATCTCGTACCCCATGACGACACCGAACATAAACTCGCTCGTGGTGTCCGCCTGTCCGTTACTGGCCCTGGCCAGATAATATCCATGGTCGATCGAGGCGATCATATCCCCGAGTCTGTCCTTTCCGGGAAGGATCGCTGTATTTCTCATACGGATAAGAGGCTCATCGCTATACTCCGATGCCCTGGCATTCCCTGTGGGTGCAAAACCGAAATGAAGAGCTGTCTCTTTATTAAAGAGATAACTCTTCAGAACTCCTTTTTCGATAATGGCGACATCTTCTCCTTCGGTTCCTTCATCGTCCACATAGACAGGGACCGGACACGGCTTCCCCAGGGCTGTATGAGCAAAATCGGTGAGTGAGACAAGGGGGCTCGCCACCTCTTTATTCAGGTAGTCCCCCGCCACGGACCCGCCCAGGACAATATCAGCTTCCGTGGTATGCCCGATGGCTTCATGGGCCAGGATCCCGGCAAGGTCGGCATCCATGATCACATCATGCTCTCCTGCTTCGGGATAGATCCCTTCGGATTTCGCTTTGAGTTTGACGTACAACTTATCAAGACGCTCGTAAAAGTCTTCGGCAATGCCGAAATGATCCTCGTATTGTCCAAACCCTCCGTAGACATCATAGAGATCCACAGGGCCGTCACCTTTATCCAAAGTCAGGGAAATCACGAGAAGGGCCCGCGGGATCATGGAATAGGCCCGGGATCCTTCAGACGTCAACAGGGCTTTCTCCATATCAAGATTGGCCATGGTGACGCTGCGGGCACTGATATCGGGATAGCTTTTTTTCAAATATCCGTCGATCTCGCGCAAAAAACCTGTTATCTCTTTTGGAGCCGCCTTCCCCTGAATCGTGGAGAAATCGTGATATCCCCGGGCACTGCCGTAGGCCAGGGGCATGGCATTCCTGTTCTCCCTGCTGTCCAGAAACTGAGCATTGCGGGTTGCGGCGCGGATGACAGCCCTGACATCTTCATGAGCCGTCTCAGGGCTGGCGGAAAATCCCCAGACTCCGCCTGCATAGACACGCGCAGAGATCCCGCTGATACGGTTGCGTGTATTGGCAACGATATCCCCGTTGAGGAGTGAGATCCTCAGATTGCTGTTTTTCTGATACCGAAGCTCGGTATATTCACTGAAATCGTCACGAAACCCATCAAGATATTCCAGGTTCAAAATACCCTCCTTTTTTGCACTCTCATTATAATCACCGGGCATTCCCCTGTAAAGCGGGAATCTCCTCAAGAGGTTCCAGGCCTGTGGTGTAGATATAATCGCTGGTCTCTTTCTCTTTTCCCGTCTCTTTATCGATCTCTGATGTCGCGACAAAGACAAAGCGGTCATCAAAGGGGTAGAGGCGGTAATCCTGGTGGGGCTCGAGAAACTCAGCATCCACTCTTGCAAGATGCTTCAATGTCCCGGTATCGAAAATATCGACAAATCCTTTTTTTAACCCGGGAATGGGCAGGCCGTAGTAGACCTTTTTCCCGTCCTCCCATTTCACATCATTGATCCCGGCGACTCCACGCAGGACATAGAGCTTTCCCCCTTTGACACAGAGAGATGTGGCTGAAGCTCCCCCGTTGGCTTCAAATGAACCGTCGGGGAAACGGCAGATCTCCAGAGAGAGCAGGTCATTCAGGCCGTCGTCATTAAAGGCGGTTTTCACAAGATTCATCCCGGAATCATACTTTCTGATCTCATAGGATCCTTTGAGCCCCAGCATAACGGCATAGACGTTTCCCGAAGGATCCACCGTATAACGGACGAGGTTTTCAAACATCTTCTGCACATCGAGTTCCGTCTCTGTACTGATGCGCGCAAGAGCATTGAACTGGGCGTCTGTCTTCACCACAGACCCCGGATAGGTCATCCCGATATAGTAGTTCTCTCCGAAGTGCGTCACCACACAATTTCCGAAGGAGAGGCTGTAGGAGGCGTCCTGGATGGGGACAGAATCTTCAAATCGTCCGTCATAAGCGAACATCTCCATGGAGTTTTTCTGACGGTCGATAAAAGTGATCACTTGTCCGTCCATTCCCATTCCCGGAATCCAGCTTCCCAGCTCTCCGGGCCCTTTCCCGGATGGAAGCGTAAAAGCTCCCGTCTGTTCGAGCTCTTTATTGAAAAGAACGACTTTTCGTGTTTGATCTTCAGGGTGCACGACCACGGCAAGCCGGTCCTTCCCGTCTGATTCGTGAAGATAAAAATCGATATTCCCTTCGTCCACGCGGACCGTCTTGATCAGGGGCAGACGTCCGTCGGGTTTAAGCGCGATCTTGTTATGGATCACTTTCTCTTCTTTTTCAGAAGAGCAGCTCATGAGTGCAGTGAGGAGAAGAAGAGGAAGAAGGGAAAGAGAAGAGATCTTTATCAGCATAGACAAGCTCCTTTCGTATCAGGTTTTTTTTCGTAATCCGTTATCATAGGACAACGTGAACGCAGGAGTTGTTTCAGGAAGTGATTCGTCTCAGTTATTTGGCATACATGGTCAAAAAGCGCATGACATCCTGGACAAAATCATACTTTTTTTCAGCAAAGGGATAATGCCCGGCGTCATTGTAGATGATAAAGATCGAATTGGGAATCAGGTCGTGAAGAGCCATGGGGCTGGCTTCTCCCACAGGATCCTTCTCTCCGTGGATGATCAGGACAGGAGAATGGAGTGACTCCAGGCGAGGTGTGATGTCATACGACGCCAGAAAGGGATGCAACGCCGACATCACGGAAAACATCTTATGAATACGGTCTCTGTCCAGTCCTAAATCGATCTCCTGAGCTTTATTCCCGTCACCCATGGACATTTTAAAAAAACAGGTCAGGACATAGGAGACGGCCTGCGGATCCTCTTTTTCAAACTCCCCGCTCTTCATGATCTCTTTAAACCGGGCCTGCTCTTCGAATGAAAGACGGGAAAAATCATTGTGGGCAGGAAGGAGAGAGGATTTCGTGGGAGCAGCACTCACAAGAACGAGAGCTCCGCAATGATCAGGATAGCGTTTGGCATACTCCAGGGCGAGGAGAGCCCCGAATGAATGCCCCAGAAGATTGATACGCTCCAGCTTCAGTTCTTTCCTGACAATGTCAATATCATCGACGAGAGCATCAAAAGTGATTTCTGAAGTCTCTCCCCCCTTTGATGCTCCGCACCCGCGCTGGTCGAAAAAGATGAGTTTGAATTTTTGAGTTAAAAAAGAGAGGTAAGGCTCCAGATAGTGGAATCCGAATCCCGGCCCTCCATGAAGGACCACAACAGGAAGCCCTTTTCCCGCTTCTTGATAAAAGAGAGAGGCCTCTCCGTTTTCGATGTATCCTTCTTTAGGCTGTGTGGATAGACAGGAAATAAAAAGGAACAGGGCCGCCATTCCGGCAATCAAAACAATAAGAACCCACAGCTTCTTCATCGATCCTCCTGTCATGCTCTTTAGAATATACAGAAGCCGTGATAATTATCAAGACAAAAAAAGGGAGAGAGTGGAACCCTCTCTCCCCCCACCGGTAATAATAAGGCCTGTTTACTCTTCGTTGTCTTTCTTCTGCTCTTTCAGCATCTCTTTCTTCTGTTCCTCGAGTTTCAACTGTTCCTGAAGCTTTTTCTGCTCCTGGAGCTTCTTCTGCTCCTTCAGCTGAGCTTCATCAGAGACACCGTCCTTCTTCTGCTCTTTTGCCTGGATCTGTTTGGCCTCTTCCGACACACCCGGGTCGTTATTCTGGTTCAGGGCTTTATTGGCTTCCATGTTTTTAAGCTGTGTCTCCTCGCCCTTATTCTGATTGGCTTCCTTATTCAGCTCTTTTTCCTTCTCCCCTTCTCCGGACTGGTCTTTTGTCTGGACAGCCTCTCCGTTGACCTCTTTTTCCTGTTCCTTGTTTTGAGTCTCTCCGTTGTTTTTATTCGCATTGATCTCTTTTTCTTTTTCCAGAAGTTCTTTCTGCTCCTGGATCATGGTCTTCACCTTTTTCTTCTCAACAGTCCCTTTTCCGCTTCCGGCTGCCCCTGTGGTCCCCTGAGCTCCTGCAGGGCCTCCTTTGGCCAGGATCAGCCCGAAACCGGCCATGACACATAAAAGTAACAGAACAGATCTTTTCATAATGATCCCTCCTTTACTTTTAAATACGCTGCCGGCCCCCTACAGGTTACATTCAGTTCACTGTGATGACTTTCGTCAGGGCTTCTCCCCCGACGTCTTTGACCTGTTTTTCATTTCCGTAGACGCTGTATATCCCCTGCTGGATCATCTTCCGGAAAAGAGGGGCATAGGAGCGGATCTTTTCCGGCGTCGTAGAGAGGACTTCTCGTCTTATCCTGTTGATCTCCTGTAGGTCTCCGCCTGTGAGGACCTTTTTAAAATAGTATCGGCCGCGGCTGAGAGGAGCATTGGAGAGATCCAGGTTCGCTATGGTCCCGATGAGGTAGAGTTCCATCTCTTTTTCTGAAGGTTCAAACCCGTCGAGAAAGTCAACGGCCTTCTCAAAGACCTGGAGAGTCTCCCTGATATGAGGATCCCTGAAGGAATACATGAGCATGGTCCTGTCGGGAAAGACTGACATCCCGCCTCCGTATGCTCCGCCCCGGACGCGCAGGGCCTGCCAGAGATAGACATTCCTCACAATGTTCGATGCAGCCAGAAGTGAACCGCTGTAGAGGATACCTTCTTTATCCAGATCGGCCACCTGGGCCACGAAATTGACACGTGACGGCGAAGCGAAGCCCTCCCGAAGAGTGATCTCAGCCATTCGGGGAGAACGTGGCGGTTCTGTGGCTCCTGGCCTGAAAAGAGGAAGTCCGGAGAGGATCTTTTCTGTTGCTGCCATCCCCTCCCCCATGAGGTCCGTATCGGTGACCAGGCCCGCTGTCACCCTGTTTCCGGCAAAGATGTATTCATATGTTTTTTTCAGCTCTTTTCGGACAGCAGAAGGGTCTTTTTGAAAATCACGGTTCACCCTGTTGATAAAGAGGCTGTAGTCATATCCTGAGGTGATCTCATCAAAGACAAAGGGCCCGCCCATGGCGCTGTTTGCACGGGAGATGGCGATGTCAAGGCCATCATTGATCATCTTTCTTTCCATGCGGGCTTTTTCGTTGGCCAGAAGAGTCGCCAGGCGCTGCTCTGCATTGAAATCCGTTCTCTTCAGAATGAGCTTCAGAAGTCTCACAGCCTCATCAGCTTCTCTTGACAAGGCCCGCAGAGAGACCACGGCGTAAACCTTCCAGCGGTGGGTGTCCTGCTCATCTGTCATGCGCGAGATGTCAAAGGAAAGCCCGCCGAGATGGCTGTTGACTTCCATGGAAAGCTTTTCATCATCATAAGGGCCTGCCCCGAGCTGTCCCAGGAAACGGGACAGAAGCACAGCCTTCTGGAGCTCCTCTTGATCCAGGTCAGAGATATCAAAATAAAGGTCCCAATAAAAGATCCCGTTGGTATTGTCAGTATAGATCATGACGGGACGCCCGGAAAGATGGCGGACTTCCCCCACGGGAACGGTGATATCCGGTTCGATATCGGCAAGATCCAGGAGAGGGACGGTGGCCAGGGCTTCAGGGGTGTCAGGAGTTTCCTGATACTCCTTGAGTTCCCTGTTCATGGCGATGATCCGTGACAGGTCAGCTTCGGAGAGAGATTCTCTGATCCTCTCCAGTTTTTCCTTTTCCTCTTGTCGAAGACGTTCTGTCATCCCGGGGTCGGGAATCATGGTGATGGAAGCGGCATGCTGATTATTGACAAATTGATTGTTCAGGATCCTCTTCCATATCACCCGGTCTTTTCTGAGATGAGCCAGCTTCTCTTCAAAAGCAAGCCCCTCCAGCGGATCCCCGAAGGTGATCCAGGATGCAGTCGCCTGAAACATCAGGGAAAGCCCCCTGGGGAAACGTCCTGAAGCGGGTTCCCGGAGACGAAACTCCAGCTTGTTGAGAAGAGATTCCAGAAGTGAGGGATCCAGCCCTTTTTCTGCGAGATCGCTGAGCACACGGGTGACAGTCTCTGTAAACTCTGTCTGCCGTTCTCTGTCCCCCCCCGCAGCGACAAAACTCATGACCGGAGGGGTCGTCCGGGAGAGCCATCCGTAGACCAGGGTTCCGAAACCCTTCTCTTCCAAGGCCTTTTTCAGCGGAGAGGCGGGACTTCCCATGAGATACTCTTCCAGGACTCCCAGCGCCATCACCTCTTCAGGAGTGGTGATGGCGTTCAGGACAAAGTGAACAGAGAGATAATCGCGAGGTTCGGAACCGCCCTTTCCTGCAGGATAAGGAAAGGTGACGCTTTTTCTTTCTTGAAACGGTTTCTGTCCTTCCTGCCCTGCGCCTGCAGGCCTTTTTTCAAATGCGGATAGATATTCTCTGTCGATAAAGGCCAGCTCTTCGGCTGTATCAAGATTCCCATAGAGGTAGATATAGGCATTAGACGGGTGGTAATAGGCCGAGTGAAAGGCGACAAATTCGTCCTGGGTGAGATCAGGGATGAACCGGGGATCTCCTCCTGAATTTCTGGCATAGACCGTATCAGGAAGGAGGGTCTCATCGATGGCGTAGTTCAATGCCCTGTCCGGAGAAGACATGGCTCCCTTCATCTCATTGAAGACGATTCCGTTGTAGTGCAGGGTCTGTGTCTCGGGATCATATTCATACCGCCATCCCTCCTGTCTGAGGATCCTCTCGTCGTTGAGAAGAGCAGGATGAAAGACTCCGTCCAGATAGACACTCATCAGGTTGTAAAAATCTTTCTTGTTTTGACTTGCAATGGGATACATGGTCCGGTCAGCTCCGGTCATGGCGTTGAGAAAGGTCCTCAGAGACCCTTTCCTCATGATATCGAAGGGGCTTTTGACAGGGAATCGTTCCGAACCGCAGAGGACAGAGTGTTCCATAATATGAGCCACCCCTGTATCGTCTTGCGGAAGAGTCCGAAAAGTGATACTGAAGACATTATTGGAATCATCGTTTTCCAGCTTGATGAGACGGGCACCGCTCTTGATATGCTCAAAAACAAGGGCCGTCACTTTTATTTCGGACAGGGTCTCTTTCCGGAGAAGCCGGAATCCTGAGTAGGTTTTTCCCGGGGTCATCCCCGTCTTCATCGGAGTCTCCCCTCCGAAGACAACAGAAAAGAGACAGACCAGGATAACGCCCATTCCGGAAAACTTTTTTATTCTCATGATGCGACCTCCATTTTTATTCTTATACGGATTACGAAAGATTTTGTTTCGTTTTCAGGAATATTTTATCGGACTTTTTCAGGAAAATAAAGAAAAAAAAAGCGGCCCCGAAGAGCCGCTTTTCACTTACATCTCGATGACTTCCACCGGGATCCCCGCTTTCTCGAATTGGGGGACGATCTTCTCTTTCTGGCCGAGAATAACGGTGATAAAACGGTCGGGGTCCAGATTCTTTTCAAAGACACGCTGGGCCATCTCTGCTGACATGTTGTTGTAACGTTTGATATTCTCGTTGACACGGTCGGCGCTTTCACCCCAGATCTCCACACTGAGGACCACAGACTCGATGACATTGATCTTTTCCACATAGAATTTCGGCATGAGAGCATTGAAGAAATTCACCGTCTTGAACAGTTCGTCTTTGGTGATGGGCTGTGCCCTGTCAAGGATCTTGTCCATCTCTCCGATGATCGTCTCATAGGTATCAAGAGCGCTCTCGGGTTTCACTTCTGTGGTGACGACATATTCTCCGCCCAGCTTATTGGCATTATAAGTGGAGCGGGCATCATAAGCATACCCTTTCTTCACACGCAGGGTGTCCATAAGGCGGCATTCAAAGGCTCCGCTCCCATAGACCATATTGGCGATTCTGAACTCCATATCCTCGGGATAATCATGGGTAAAGAGGTCGAATCCCATTTTAAACTTGGCCTGTGTGGCATCCGGTTTATTGATGATGTAGATCTTTCCGTATTCGTCTTTAGGAGCAATACTCTTCTGATGGGGAAGCGTCACCGGAGCTTTTTCCCACTTTCCGAACGCTTTCTCGATCTCCCGCTTCATCTCTTTGGCGGAAAAATCGCCTGAAAAGGCGATGATGGTCATATTGGGGGCCACAGACTCCCTGTAATAGTCCATGAGACGGGCCGGTGTATAATTCTGGGCGGCTGCTGTGATGAGATCGATATCAGTGTCATAACTGTAGGGATGATCTCCGTAAAGATGACGGTAGAAGATCATGTCCACAAGGGCGGGATCCTGTGTCCGGGACATGCTCAGACCCTGATAAAGTTCCATGAGTTTACGCTGATAATAGGGCGCATCGAACTTGGGGTTCATGAGGATATCCGCCATAAGGTCCAGCAGGTGTCCTTTATCCTGGACCAGGGCATTTCCACCCAGGGTCAGGTAATCCCTCTTGACACCCATGAAGAAAGAGAGTCCATAGAGCTCCTTGTACTGGTCAAGAGTTTCTTCTGTCCTGTTCTGAGTTCCTGTGGTCATCATATCAGTGAGAAAAGCACTGATCCCGGCGATATCTTTCGTCTCGTGGGCTCGCCCCCCTTTGATGAAGCCGGTGGCTTCGATGATCGGCAGAGAGTGGTCCTCCACAAGATAGATGATCAGCCCGTTATCCATGACAAAGCGTTCATAGGCCGGGATCTTGATCTCAGGGACCTTATTGACACTCTGAGCCAGGTCTTCAAACAGCTTGGGAGAAAATTCCACCCCGGCCATGACTGATGGAATAAAGAACGCCAGGGTTAAACTCAGTATCATTAATCGTTTCATGGATATCCTCCGTTATTTTCCCTTGGGGACGACATATCCCACAGTTCTTTTCTGAGGCACGAGATATTGACGGGCGACGGCCGTAATATCGTCACCGGTCAAAGCTTCCAGCTGCTCATATGACTTTTTATAGTGTTCAGGATCGTCAAACCGGATTGTGTTGATCGCCAGCTGAGAAGCAAACCCGCCTTTATCCTTCAGTCTGAAGACTTTTGATTTCAGGGCAGCCTTCTTCACTGCAGCGAGCTCCTCCTCTGTCACCCCTTCGGTGATGAGTCTCTGGATCTCTGCATCAAAGGCTTCTTTGACCGTGTCCATACTCTTCACAGACATGGGGATGAGATAGACAAAAAGATAAGAGGGGTCCCGCAGGTCAAAGCTGAAGCTTCCGGCCTGCATGATCAGGTGCTTTTCGTTTTTCAACACGCTGTTGATGCGTGACGTGGCATTATTCACAAGAATGGAACTGAGGGCATCCAGGGCCACCATATCCGGATCATTCCCCTGAGGAATCTTGTACATCATCCCGATGAGAGGGACCTGTGTCACCTTCTCGATCCTGATGAACCGTTCTTCAGTCTGTTCAGGTTCGACGATTCCCAGGCGGGTGATCTCCTGAGGGTTGTAATCTCCGAAGTACTTCTGCGCCAGAGCAAAGACCTCTTCAGGCTTGACATCGCCTGAGACAGCCATCACGGCGTTATTGGGAGAATAGTACTGTGTATAATAGTCCCTCATATCCTTGACGGTATACCCCAGAATGGAATCCATCCACCCGATGATGGTGTGGTGAAGAGGGTGCTCGGTGAAAGCGGTGGACTGGATCTCTTCCATGGAGGACATAAAGAAATTGTTCTCTGTCCTCATTCGTCTTTCCTGAGCCACGACCTGCTGTTCTCTTGCAAACTCATCGGGGTCGATCTTGAGGTTCCGCATCCTGTCGGCTTCAATAGCCATGGCCAGTTCCAATTTGGCAGAAGGCAATTCCTCCTCATACATGGTGAAATCGTAATAGGTGCCGGCATTGGCCCAGCCGCCCACCTGTTTCGTGAGATGATGGACCTTGTCTTTTCCCAGGCTTTCTGTCCCTAAAAACATGGTATGCTCCAGCATATGGGATATGCCCGAGATGCGTTCAGGCTCATCGATGGCGCCTACGTCATACCAGATCTCGAATTTGACCAGAGGAACAGCATGATCCTCGACCACATAGATCTTCAAGCCGTTGTCCAGCTGATAGGTCTCGTATTGGATTTCCGGGACCTCCACGGCCACGGGTTTCACTTTTTTCTGTGTCATGGAACACCCCGTGACCATCACGAGGGCACCCAGGACAATAAGGGTCAGTATGCTTCTTTTCATAGAGCCTCCTTACATGGTTCTACTTCTATATACGGACTCAGCTCATTTTGTTGCAAAAACCGCGCTGATTATTTAACACTGAACCTTCTTGTATTGTTCCAGAATACCCAGGACAGTTTCAATATCAGCTTCTGTATGGTCACCGTTCACCTGAAAACGGATCTCTTCGTCCCCTTTGGGGACCACGGGGAAATTCAGGCCTGTGGCCAGAACGCCGTTTCTGGTCAGATAACTCACCAGGTCGGCTGTCTTCTGTGTATCCCTGACCAGGAGCGGAACAACAGGATGCTCACCGGGGAGAGTCTCATACCCCAGGGCGACGAGCCCCTTTTTGAATTTTGAAGTCATGGCGCGCAGATGAGCCAGCCTCTCCTTCCCTTCCCCGCTTTCAAGGATATCCAGGACTTTCAACGCGGCAGCCGCTTCAGAGCAGGTGATGGGGTTGGAGTAGATGTACATGGGTGTGGTCTCCCTGAAATAGTCGATCACAGCCTGGTCCGCCACCACATAACCGCCGTTGACCCCGAAGGCTTTTCCCAATGTCCCGATGAGAATATCCACTTTGGCCCCGGTATACTCTTCGGTCCCGCGTCCGGTCTCGCCGAAGCCGCCTACTCCGTGAGAGTCGTCGGCAATGGAGATGACACCCTCTTCGAAGCGGCTGTCAAAATCACGGCAGAGTGCGGTGAGTTCCTGAAAGGGGCTATGGTCACCGCGCATGCTGAAGATGCCGTCGGTGATCACCAGAGCCCTTTTTCCTTTTCCCACGGCCTCTGTGAGCTTCTTTTTGAGATCACCCATATCGTTATGTTTGAAAATATACTTTTGAGCCGGCCTGGAGAGCCTGAGGGCATTGATGATACAATTGTGGTTGAGTTCATCACTGATGACCACGGTCTCCGGTGTGGTCAGGGGCACGATGACCCCCATGCTGGTCACATAGGCAGAACTGAGGATCATTGCTGCTTCCCGTCCGTGAAAAGCCGCCAGCCTTTTTTCCAGCTCCACGTGGGGTTGATGGGTTCCGCTGATGAAACGGACAGCCCCGGGCCCGACCCCGTACTCCCGAGCAGCCTTTTCCTCTGCCCTGATGACTTCAGGATGCATGGAAAGGCCGAGATAGGAGTTGGCGTTCATCTTGATATACTCTTTGTCTCCGCTCCCGTCCAGGAGATAGCGGGGCCCCTTCTCTCCGCGGGGAGGGATGACGGTGACGATGACCTTTTCCTTCCCTTTCGAGGTCCCCTTCTCAGCAAGTTCCCGGACTTCTTTTTTTAAAACAGCATTCAATTTATTCAAAGCCATATTCGCCTCCTCCTTTCAGAGCAATCCCATGACAATCGAATTCAGCTTCGTCGCAGCATCATCGGCCCTGCTCAGCATGATGATAGGGGCCTTTCCCCCCACGACCAGGCC
>CAZNOX010000002.1:0-5823 GCA_964574875.1 uncultured bacterium
AGATGAACGAGGCCAGAAGCGTATCCACCATGATGTTGATGTGGACCACCGCCATGCTCCCGATGGCCGGAAGCATCATCTTGAAGATGCGCGAGATCCCCTCGCCTTTGGGGTTGAATCTGAAGCGGTAATGGAAGTCGTATTTTTTACGGATATAGATGAACTGGTAAAAGAAGATGAGAAAACCGCCGTAGATATAGGCATAAGCCACCTGGTAACCCAGGGCATAGACATGAGCCACACGGCTTCCGAAAAAGAGAAGCACCCCGATAAAGAGGATATTGAGGACCAGGGAGTTGGAGGCGGGGATGACAAAATTCCGGTTGGCATTCATCAAGCCCATGAAGAGCGCCATCATGGAGATGAAGAACATGAAGGGAAGGGTGATGCGCGCCAGGGAGACAGCATAATTGAAGTCTTCCGGAGAGGAGCTTTTGAGACCTGCCGCCTGGAGGAAGATGATCACCGGCATGATCAGCCATCCGATGGCGATGATCACCAGGATCAGGCTGCCGATCACATTGATGACATTGGAGATGAAGCCGTCGGTCTTCTCTTTGTCCCCCTCCTGGGCATAAGAGGTGTAGACGGGGACAAAGAAAGCGTCCAGGGCCGACTCTCCCAGGATCCTCCGGAACATGTAAGGGATCTGGATGGCCACCTGAAGGGCAGACGCCGCTCCTGTTGTTCCGAAAAAAGAGGCGATAAAGATATTCCGGACCATGCCGAAGACCCGGCTGAGAAAGATCATGATGGAGACATGGAAAGCGGACCGGAACATCCGCGGCCTTTTTGTATTCACCGGTTTATTGTACCACAGGAGGCAGGAGAGATAAACAGAATTTAAATATCCGCCTTCACTTCATCCAGCACTTTGATCAACTCAGCGAACTCTTTTTCCGGGTCTTGAACGAAGCTGAAGGCGGGGGAGACACGGAGGACGATTCCGGTCCGCCCGTCCAGCAGGATGAGTAGCGGGCCTTCGATCATCTTTTTGGATTCGAACCACTCCGCTGAATCGGTATAATAGACAGGATAGTTCAACTCATATTTCTTCTGAAGCCCTGTCATCACCTCACGGCCCAGCCCGAGGACGGCGATGCGGACATACGCCCCTTTCAGTGTGCGCAGGATATTATCATAGGCATAGACACACTGCTCGCAGATGAGCTGAGGAAAAAGAAAGAGAAGAGTGTAGCGCTCTTTCCCTTGGGCCTTGAAAGCCTCTTCATTCTCCAGATTCTTAAAAGATGTGTAATCAAGTGTTTTTCCGGTTAAGTTCCACTCGGCGATCTGTGCCTGGCGGAAGACCTCATAATCCTCCTGCACGGTGGTGATGACCTTTTGTGAACGGATGAAATTGAAGGCTGTGGCCAGAAGCAGGACAGCCAGGATACTCCAGAACAGGATAGTCTTCTTCTTATTCTCCATCTTCTCCTCCTTCAGGCTCCAGGCCCGCATCGATATCATAAATATAGAGTTTGGCCCGGCCCGCTTCATCGGGCCGGGTGAGGTAAATGACATTTTCATAGTCGAGACATGTCCGGGAGACTCCCAGAATCGTCTCCGGATCCAGTGGCGGAAGGCTGGTGAAGGTGTGGATCACCCGGCCCTCTCTGTCGAGGAGCCGGTACTCGTCGGCTTTGGACAGGTCAAAGATATTCTTCATGCTTGTGAGAAGCATGACCTTTCCACTTCGGTCGAAATTGATATCAAAGATATCCCTGTATTTTGTTTTGATCTTTCGAAGCAGCTTCCCCTGAAGAGAGTAGACATAGATAAAAGGCTCGAGCATCTTCAAGCGGTCATCAAAGGCTCCCAGCACGTAGATCTCATTTTTTGAGACAGCGTATGTGGGATTGGCGATGAGAGAAGAGTGGCTTCTCTTGTGAAACCGGCATGCGACCTGCATCTTCTCATCAAGGCGGAAAAGGGTGTGCATCCCTTCGGGCCCGGAACAGGAGAGAAGATAAAAAGCCCCTCCCGCGCGAAAAAGCGTGTCCATGTAGGTCTGCTCCGCCAGGCCCGGTGCAGCCTGGTCCACAAAAACGACAGCGCCTTTTTCGACCCGGTAGGAATTGATAAAATCCCGAGCCCGGTCATAGATGATGAAAGACTCAGGGCCGGTAAACTCAAAACCGCCCACAGAGATATATTCTCCCGGCGCTTTCCCCGCCTGTCCGGCCTGTCCGAGAAAGGTGCCGTTTTTGTTCCAGACAAGGAGAAGATCCTCCCCCCGGTAATGGTGCAAGCCCAGGATGAGTCTCTCATTCATTTTAAAATCGGCAAAATAACCCTTTTCATTCACATCACGGAGTGTGATGACCTCTTTCAGCCGGTAAAGGCTGTTCAGTGATGTGATCTTCCGGATCAGACCTTCCTCTTCACGGCTCAGGCGGCTGATCTCTGAAGAACGGCTGCATGCCATAAGGATAAAAAGAATAATGACAGGAATGATGATATTTACTCTCTGCATAATCCCCCGAAAAACGGTACGAAACGGGATCTGCACATTGACCTGCGTCTGAACAGATCCCGGGGTCGTGTTCAGGTCCTTAAATGTGATAAAGTTGCAGTGGACCTGATACATTGAGAGCCTCCGTAAATACAGGATGAGCTCCCGTTTTCAGTCCGAAGCGTTCCGTCTTTTCGAGGCGGGACCTGGATGGCGTTCACATTCTGAGACAGGGCAATAAATGTGCCGATGATCATAAGAATAAGGACTAACGCAGCAACGATCTTTTTCATACAACTCCTTCATATCATCCGGTGATGTCCATGGACGACAAAAATTCTTCCACCCTCTTTAAATCCGCTGAGCCTCCTGCGGAGGCGGCGACCAGTAGCATTGGGTCCCTCCGGCCACACAGGACGTGCTCCCGTTCTCTGTTCTGACGGTACCGTTCTTTCTGGGCGGAGCTTTGATCGCTTCAGCTTTCTGAGTAAGGGCGATAAAGGTCCCGATGGCCATGAGTAGTAGAACCACGGCGGCAATGATCTTCTTCATACTCCTCCTTCTGAAAAAAACTTCGTTTTTTTACAGTTATAGTCGAGAATAACAGAAGAGGGAAAAGGTGTCAATCCAAATTTAAAAAAACGCCCTTAGGGCCTGATGATCCCGATGGGAGTCTGCTCCAGGCGCTGGCCCAGGAAATTGTCGGCGCAACTGTTTTCCACATACTCCGGATCCAGACCCGCGGTCTTTCCCCAGACATCCACATCGCCGTAATCGTTGGCATCGATAATGGCGATCTCCACCTCTCGGCCCAGCTCAGCCTTGATCTTTTCGCAGACTTCGTCGCCCTTGACCGGAGCAAAGATCAGGACACGGTTGTAGGGGCCCACCGTCTTGGCACGCACACCGTCGGCACCGTCAATGGCTCCGGCACGCCGGCCCGCCACCTGGTAGAACCACCCGTGGATCCCCATCATCTTCCCGATTCCGCCGATAACGGCGGCCAAAAGGATCCTCAGGGCACCGGCTTCATCAATGGCTCCCTGCATCTTTTCCACGCGCCCCAGGCCTTCTCCCGAGAGAGGTTTTGTCACAAATTTTGAGAGGAAGCGGGCCAGGCGCGAGATCTTCAGCTCATCAAAGGGTTTGACCATCCCCTGGGAGATGGAGACGACTTTCGAAGAGATGACGATGACATCCCCGTCTTTGGCCTTTTTCTCCAGGGCCCTGGCCGCCACCTGGATAATATCGTCTTCCCCGGTAATGACGTGTGTCTTGATGGTGATCTTTTCCACAGAAGCCTCCTTATTTTCGTTGTGTCCGCCAGCGGTTGGCCAGCCAGTTCCATTGGGCCGGATTCTCTTTCACGGCCTCTTCCAGTCTATCAACTAATCCCTGAAGATGGAAGCGGATATCCTCATCCAGGTCGTCGTGTTCCCGCTTGAGGAGAAAAGGCTCTCCGATATGCCCCACAGAAGTCCCGTCTTCCAAGCGCCGGACGGTGACAAAACTCACGGGACAGCCGGTCTTCAGGGCAAAGATGACAGGCCCGTGGGGAGTGGAGCAGCGGCGTCCCATAAAGGTCGTGGTCACACCTGCGATCCCCCCGTCCTGATCGTTGAGGATCGCCACGCCGTATCCGTCTTTCAGGAGGCGCAAAGTCCCCGGCACGGCGCGCCGGTCGCGGAAGATGACTTTCACCCCGCTCTTTTCCCTCATGCGGTTCACCAGGCGGTCCGTGAGCGGATTGTTCTGCCTCCGTGCGATCACGGCCAGAGGATAGCCTTTGTAAGCCACCACCTGGCCCATAAGCTCCCAGTTTCCCAGGTGTCCCAGGACAAAGATGACCCCGGGGTACTCCTCGTAGATCCTTTTGAGCACCTCTTCGTTTTCAATGGTGAGGACCTTGAGGACATCCTCTTTGTCCATGGTCATGAGATGGATCATTTCGATATAGGTGAGGATATTCTGAATGAAGACTTCACGGACAAAGGCTTTGAGGGGCTTCCCTTCTTTGGGAAGGTCCAGCTGAGCCTTTTTGATGTTGTCGATCGTAAGCCTTTTGTATCCTAAAAGAGAGAAGAGGGGAAGAAGGGCCGCGGCAAGCTTACGGTTTGCCCGCCAGGGAAAAAGAGAGACAACAAAAGCCACTGCCTTGACAAAACAATATTCGATCGCGTATTGGACCTTTTTCAACAGTGTCATGAGGAGAGGGCCTTTTTAATAGCGTTCACATAGCGCCCCGCAGCTCCGCTGTTGGCGCGGACACACGCTCCGGCGCGTGCAGCCACAGCCGCAGCTTCTCCGGGGTTGTCCAGGAGACGTTTCACCACAGGAGCGACCTCATCTGCCGTAGCGGTGATGAGAGCGCGTTCTTCCGTAAAATAGTCGTAGATCTCCTGAAAGTTATGCATATAGGGGCCGACGATGACACACTTCTCCCAGAGGGCCGGTTCGATGATATTATGCCCTCCCTGGGGAATCCAACTCCCCCCCACCAGGACCAGATCAGCAAACTTATAGACCATATCCAGCTCGCCCATGGTGTCCCAGAGGATCACATCCGCCTTCCAGGAGAGGGGTGAAGTCCGGCGCTCCACGCTGAACCCCTTCTCCGTGAGGAGCATCTCCACTTCTCTCACCCGTTCCAGATGGCGGGGAGCCAGGATAAAAACCGTTTCCCCTTTGAGTTCCTGAAAGCGTGAAAAGAGGATCTCCTCTTCCCCCTTGTGCGTTGAGCCGATCACAGTGAGCGGCTTTTTGGGGCGGCCTTCAAAGAGAGCAGCCAGCCTCGTTTCGCGCAGGGGATCGCTTTTTTTGCCGTAGACATCATACTTTGTGTTTCCGCAGACCTCGATGAGCTCTTCCGGAGCTCCGCAATCCAAAAACCTTTTTTCCTCCACCTCGGACTGAACGAGCAACGCGTTGTAGAGAGCAAAGATCTGTCTCCATAAGGCTTTGAAGAACCGGTAACTCTTGTAATCTTTCGGAGGGATCCGCCCGTTGACCAGAAGCACCGGCACCTTTTTCTCCCAGGCTCTCCGGATAAGCTGGGGCCAGATCTCCGTTTCCACGATGACCAGGGCCCGGGGCCTCATCTTGTTGAAAAGAGAATTGACAAAGAAAAAGAAATCCACGGGCAGATAGAAGAGGGTGACATCATGGCCGAAATGCTCACGCACCATCTTGTACCCTGTGTAGGTCCCCACGGAGACCGCCACGGGCTCTTTTCCCGTGAACTCCCGGATCACCGGGACAGCGGCTTTGACCTCTCCTGCCGAGACAGTATGAAACCAGACATATCCCTTTTCAGGAAAGAGCCGCCCGGGGACAAAGCCCACGCGTTGAAAAAGGCCGTGACGGTCCTT
>CAZNOX010000002.1:5923-15239 GCA_964574875.1 uncultured bacterium
TCGGGCATGGTGATGGAGAGCGTCCGGATCTTGGACTGGCTCACACGACTGGCGGAAATCGTCGCAAAGGTCCCGTTTTCAAAATAGAGCTGGACATTGGCGATATCCTCAAACTTGCTGTAGACCCGCTTTCCCACCGCAGCGATTCCGGCCACGCCGCTTTTGACCAGCCCGAGGATAATATCAATATCATGGATCATCAGATCCAGGATGACCCCGGATGTCCGTTCACGGTCTCCCGCGGGGCCCAGGCGTTTCGCTTCGAGAAAGATGGGCGTCTGCCCCTTCACCACATCGGTGAGTTCCAGGACGGCGGCATTGAAGCGCTCCACATGGCCCACATGAAAGACAAGGTTTCTCTCTTCGGCCATATCGATGAGCTCCACGGCATCTTCGTAGATCCGTGTCATGGGCTTTTCCAGGAGGATATGCTTGCCGGTCTCCAGGCACCCTTTGGCCACTTTGTAATGCTCCGACGTCGGGACGGCGATGTTCACAGCATCCACGTAGGGAAGAAGGTCCTGATAATTGTAAAAGGCTTTTGTCCCGTAAAGTTCGGCGATCTCATTGGCCCTGCTTTTCCGGATATCACAGACCCCCACAAAATCGATATATTTCTTCAATTGATGGTAGATCCGGGCGTGATAATTCCCCATATGGCCCACACCGATGACCCCCACGCGTAATTTACTCATGACAGCACCTTTCTTTTATCAGCCGGGCCGCCCTCCGGACGGCACCTGCCGGCTCCAGGGATGCTTTCACCTGAGAAAGCTCTCTTTTGATCTTCCGGTATTCAGAGGTGTCCTCCATGATCTTTTTAACCATAGCGGTGAGTCGGGGCTGTGTCAAATCCCGCTGGAGTAATTCAGGAACGATTTTTTTCCCTGCGATGATGTTGGGCATCCCCACAAAGGAGACTTTAACAAGAAGCCGGGCCACGATCTCCGTAAGAAGGGAGACTTTGTAGGTGATGATCATGGGAGTCCCCGCGACAGCGGCTTCAAGAGTGGCTGTCCCGGATGAGAGGATCAGAAGGTCGGAAGCCTGCATCACCACTGTCCCCTCTTTTTTCACCGTTGTGATAAAGGAGGGGGTCTCAGGAGCATAGCGCTCAAAAATCCGGCTTGAGGCGAAGGGCATGATAAAGTCATACTCCTCTTTGAGCGCCTCAGCAGTCTTCAGATAAAGGGGAAAGAGAGTCTTGAACTCCTGGGGGCGGGATCCCGGAAGAAGTCCGATGAGGGGCTTGTCCCCTGCAGACGGGAGCCCCAGCCTGAGCCGGGCTTCCTCTTTTTCAAGCCGGGGCATCTCATCAAGGATGGGATGGCCGATATAGTCTACAGAAAGTTTTGTTCCCTTGTAAAACTCATGCTCTTTTTGAAAGGCCGCCAGAATATGGTCCAGGGTCTTTTCAAGGGAGGAGGCCTTTTTGAATCCCCAGAGCCAGAATTGAGGGGCAAAATAGTAGAACGAGGTGATCCCCTCTTTTTTGACTGTCCTGGCCAGGCTCAGGTTGAATCCCTGATTATCGATAAAGACGACACAGCCGGGATGCCACTCGGTGACAAACCGCCGGGCTTTTTTAAGAGAAGAGAGATTCTCTTTGAGGTGCGGCAGACCCTCAAGGATCCCCACACTGCTCTTTTCGGTCAGGTCGTCGATGAGAGTGACGCCGGCCTCTCTCATCCGCTCCCCGCCGATTCCGCACAGCTCCACTCCGGGGATCTCCCGCTGCAACGCTCTGGCGAGAAACGCTCCGTGGAGGTCTCCCGATATCTCTCCTGCAGACAGAAATATCTTACCCATTCTCCTTCAGCAGCAAGCCCCTTTCCGATCTGTTGATAAAAGCGATCATATGAGCCAGTTCGGGACATTTCTCCGGGCCCAGCTCCCCGAGTGCCTTGAGCATCTCTTCGCGGGAGGGGCTTTTGCGTATGACAGTGAGAGCATCCTTGAGGACACTCCTGGTCTCCCGTTCAAAACCGGCCCTACGCAAACCCACGATATTCAGGCCAAAGACGCGGGGAGGATACCCGCTCACAAGCGTGTAGGGAAGCACATCCTGGGTAATGCGGGACGCTCCTCCCAGCATGGCCAGAGTCCCGACTTTGCAAAACTGGTGGACCAGGCAGGAAGCCGATATGAAGGCCCGGTCTTCCACGGTGACATACCCCCCGAGGGCGGTGAAGTTCACCATGACCACCTGATCCCCCACTGTACAGTCGTGCCCGATATGGGCATGGCCCATGAGGAAGTTATCGTTTCCCAGAACCGTCTTTCCCCCCTCGTTGGAAGAGCGGTGGATGGTGGCGTACTCCCGGATGAGGTTCCGGTCTCCCATCTCCACCCAGGACTCTTTTTTCTCAAACTTGATGTCCTGGGGCTCGCCTCCGATATCACAGAAGGGATAGATCCGGTTCTCACGGCCCATGGAGACATAACTGTGGATCACCGCGTGAGCCCCCACGGAACTCTTCTCTCCGATCTTCACATGGTCTTCGATCACGGCATAAGGCCCCACCGAGACCCCTTCGCCCAGCTGAACATCCTCTCCGATAATGGCTGTGGGATGGATCGAAGCCATGTCAGGCCTCCTCTTTGTCGAAGATCCCCGCTGTGACAAGTCCGGAAGCCCGGACTTCTCCGTCCACGAGGGCCTCGCCTTTCAATTTCACAAAATAGCCGTTTTTGAGCTTCTTGCTCTGTTCCACACGGACCTTGATCATCATGGTGTCTCCCGGGAAGACGGGTTTTCTGAACTTTACCGAGTCCATTCCCATGAAGAGTGTGTTCTGTTTTTCCTTATCGAAGCCGGTCCGCTCGGCCAGGAGGACGCCTCCAGTCTGAGCCATGGCCTCGATAATGAGGACTCCCGGGAAAATGGGGTTCTCCGGGAAATGTCCGGTAAACATGGGTTCGTTCACAGTCACATTCTTTTTGGCCACACAATGGTTCTCGTCGATCTCTTCGATGGTATCGATGAGGAGAAACGGGAACCTGTGAGGCAGGATCTCCATGATCTTCTTTGTATCCATCACTGCCATAAGGTAACCTCCAGCATTTTTTTGACAAATTCCGTATTATGAAAATGGCCGCTCCGCTCAGCCCGGATGCGTCCTTTCACCTGATGTCCGCACAGGGAGAGGTCTCCCAGGAAATCCAATATCTTATGTCTGACAAGTTCCCGGTCCATCCGGTACTCATTCTTCAAAGGCTGTCCGTCTTTGATCACCAGGGCATTGTCCGTGGTCCCTCCCCTGGCCAGGCCGGCTTTCTGAAGCATCTGCAGCTCCTCATAAAACCCGAAGGTCCTCGCCGGGGCGATTTCTCTGAGAAAGGCCTGCGGGGTCACGGCCAGGCTGTATTCCTGAGGAGCCAGTCCGAAACGTGATCCGTCATAGAGAAAAGAGATGGTGAGCGCCTCTTCGGGAAAACTTTCTACGAGGACATGCTCCTGCCGGTAAGAGAATGAGGGGAGGAGAAGGGGGGGCGCCGACTCATCCAGCACCTGGCTTTCTTCATGAAGAGCCCGGGCAAAATCCAGGGCGCTTCCGTCAAGAATGGGAAGCTCCGTCCCCGAAAGAAATTCCACAAGACACTCTGTGATGCCCATTCCGTAAAAAGCGGCGAGGAGATGCTCCACGGTCTGGACAGCTGTTCCTTCCCGTCCCAGGGTCGTTCCGCGCCGGTCTCCTGTCTTGTATGAGATATGTGCAGGGATAGGAATCCCTCCCAGACGAAAACAGATCCCGCCTGATTCTGAAGGATGGAGGCGGATATGAGCCTCCTGCCCCGAATGGATGCCGGGGCCTTGAAAATCGATTGCCCTCTTAATGGTCCTTCTCATAAGTGTCCAGCTTCTTCTCCAGCTCTTTGATCTTTTTCCACATGGCTTCCAGACGGTTCTGGTAGGCTAAAATCCTGTATTGTTCGCTCATGGGACGGGCCGGAGACCCGCTATAAACACCCGCTTTTTCCAGAGATCCGGCGATTCCGGCCTGTGCAGTGAGAACGACACGGTCACCGATACGGCAATGGTCTCCCACACCGGCCTGGCCGGCCAGAACAGCCCAGCGTCCGATGGAACTGCTTCCGGCCACACCGCTCTGGGCGGCGATCCGCGCACATCTTTGAACAGTGACATTATGGGCGATCTGGACCAGGTTGTCGATCTTCACATCATCTTCGATGACAGTCTCATCCAGAGTGGCGCGGTCGATGGTGCAGTTGGCTCCGATCTCCACTCTGTTTCCGATCCTCACACGTCCCACCTGGGGGATCTTGACCAGCGTCTCTTCTGTCTCCATATAACCGAATCCGTCGGATCCGATCACTGTTCCTGAATGGATCACGCACGCTTCTCCCACCCGTGTGTCTTCGTAAAGGACCACACCGGGGAAGATCCTGGTGCGCGCTCCGATGATGCAGTCTTTTCCCACGATGACGCCGGCTCCGATGGAGACGCCTTCTTCAAGCGTGACATGATCCCCGAGGATCGCACCGGGGGCTACCGATGCTGTCTTGTGGATGGAGCAATCCGCCCCGATCACCGCTGCGGGATGAATACCTTGAGAGGCAGGAGCAAAGGCCTGTCCGGCGACAAGACCGAAAAATTGAGTGCGGGGGTCATCACAGATGAATTGCGGGGAGGGGTTGTCCAGCTCCCGGAAAGTGACCACGGCTCCCACCGGGCGCTGCCCCAGCTGTGCGGCAGCCTCGTCTGTTTCGATGAAACAGAGTGAAGATTCATCGGCAGCGGCTGCAGATGCGAACCGTTTCAGTATGCGTCCGGGGGCCGGATGGATGATCCGGCTCCCGGGTATCGAAATCTCCTCAAAGAGAAGCGTGATCAGCATTACTTATTGATTCTCTCGATGACGAGATCGGTCAGATCCAGTTCATCCCCGGAAGAGATGGTGACGCTTTTATCAAAGACGACATCCAGGCTCTTCTCTTTACGGATATTAGTGACGATGGAACGGATCTTTTCGAAGATGGGTTTCATCAGTTCCGCTTTGCGGCGCTCGAGTTTCTGAGCCATTTCGCTGCGGAGTTTGTTGAACGCATCCTGTTTGTCCATGAGTTCCTGCTGTTTTTTCTGTCCCTCTTCCTGACTCAGGAACGCCGCCTGCTCTTTGAGTTTCTGGTTCAGGCTCACGAGTTCGTTGTATTTCGCCTCAAGCTGTTTCTGCATCTCGGTGGCCTCTTTTTCAAAGATGCTCTCGGCTGTCTGCTTCTCTTTGGATGCATTGTAGACACGTTCTGTATCCACAAAGGCGAATTTCAGTTCAGCAGAAAAGGCAAGCCCTGCAGCCAGGGCCAGAACAGCACAAAGAATGATTCCTTTTTTCATGATCTAACCTCCTTTTATCCCCGGGCTTAAAATGTCCCCTGGGAGATGCCGAAGTGGAATTTCCACTGTTCCGTGTCAAATCCATAGGCATAATCCAGAGTCAAGGGGCCCATCGGGGTCGTTACTTTCACGCCGATTCCCGCGCCATCCCTCATGTCACGGAAATTGAAGTCGCCCAGAGTCTCCCAGGCGCGGCCGACATCCCAGAAAAGATATCCCGTAATCATCCGTTCCACAATGGGAAACTTGTATGAAAATGAAGTGGTAAAGTAAAAATTGCCGCCCTTGTAGTAGCCGTCGTCATCCAGCGGAGAGAGAGCTTTGTCTTCATAACCGCGGACTCCGTAGATGTTCCCGCCCACGAAGAAACGTTCGTAGATGGGGACTTCCGTGGACGGATCGAGTTTTTCCACAAAACCGGTCTGCATATAGACGGAAAAGACAAATTTCCAGAAGGAGCGGAAGAACCAGTTGCTTGTCGCTTCCACTTTGTAATAGTTGACATCTCCTCCGAGGAACTTCCCGCCCAGCTCACCGGTGAGGGTGTTATGAGTCCCCCGTGTGGGCTCAAAGCGGTTGTCCCTTGAATCCCGGGCAAAGGTGAGGCTGGCGCTGCTCCTGAGCTCTTTTGTCTCGTCGATCTCCTGAGAGGCTTCATCGGAGACATCACTCACTTCCACACTCTCCAGGGAATAGGAGAGGTAGCCCGATGTAAAGAGATTGAGCTTCCGGCCCACGGTGAGTGACCCGCCGTTCCTCAAGATCGTGTAATCGGTGTAGTCCTGATCCTTCTTATAGAGGTTCGTCGAGACATAGGTGGGCGAATCGAAGAGGTTGGGGTTTGTGAAGCCCAGCTGGTAGGTCTCCACTTTCTTTCCGATCTCGAACTGGATACTCCCTTTGTAACCCCGTCCCAGGATATTCTGCTCTTCATATTTCAGAAACATGGAAAACCCGGAATATTCCGAATAACTGCCTCCGAGGTTGATGGAGCCTGTGAGTTTTTCATCCACTTCGATGATGATATTAAGAATATTGGGGTCTTTTTCGTCCGGCCGGGGAAGGACCCGGACATCTTCGAAATATCCCAGGTTATAGATCTGCTCCTGGGAGAGGACCAGAAGGTTCCTCTTGAACTCGTCTCCCGGGCGCAGGAGGATATTCCTGAGAATGATCTTGTCGTAGGTCTTGGTGTTGCCGCGGACTTCGATGGTCCCCACACGGATAGCCGACCCTTCGGTGATAAAGAGGGTGACATCCACAGTCTCGTCGTGAAAGGTGTAGCGGGGGGTGATATCAGCAAAGATGTGCGAGCGGTTCCCGTAGGCCTCCAGCAGCTTGACTTTGGCCTTTTCCCAGTCGTCTCCGGCAAAGTACTCCCCGGGGCCGATGGAGACCATGTCCCGCAGCTCTTCGTCTTTGAAGAGCTCGTTCCCTTCGAAAGTGATCTCCCCCAGGCGGTAGCGTTTCCCTTCGTTGAGGGTGATGATGATATCCCTGCGTCCCGGGTCACGCGACGGAACGATCTCGTAACCTTCCACGGAAGCGTTGAAATAACCCATCTCCCAAAGTTTCTCTTCGATGAGTGTCATGTCCCCGTCGAGTTTTTCTGTATCCAGCTTGGGATGACGCCACCAGGACGACTCTTTGGACTCCATGGCTTTTTTGAGTTTCTTCGGCTCCAGCTCTTTGAGCCCCTTGAACCGGATGGTCCCGATACTGAGCTTGCTTCCTTCATCGATATCGATGACCAGGTTCACCCCGTCCTGGGCCTCTTCGGCCGTTGCGGTGACATTGACCAGAAAATAGCCGTTTTCTTTGTATTTTTTCTCGATGTTGTATTTGGCCTGGTGAAGGTACTTGGAATCAAAGGGGACATCCTCCACAAGAAAGGGGGCTTCATACAGGATTTTCGTGTCATCGTATTTTTTATTGCCCCGGATGGTGATGTTCCGTATAAAGGGGCGCTCCCTGACGCTGTAGATGACCACGATCCCACCGTCTGCGTTTTCCGCCCGGACATCGATCCGGTCAAAATACCCCAGGTCATACATGTTCTCAATATCCTGACGCAGTTTGATGACGGAAAACTCTGTCCCTTCCACGCTGTGACAGACAGAAAGGATAAAATCCTTGTCGATATTCTTCAGGCCTTCGATACGGACCTCTTTTACGGGGATACCCCATAGCGTGACTACGGCCGCGGCCAAAAAGACAACACTGCTAATCCATTTTTTCATTCGACTCCTCCGACGCAAGATCTCTGAGGATGGAATCGCCCGTACGCTCGGTTACGATATTCCCATCAATCAAGTTTACTTTTACGGTATCGCCCTCGATAAACTTCCTGGACAGGATCTCCAGTGCCAGGGTATCTTCAATATGACGCTGAATCGCCCTTTTGAGAGGACGGGCGCCAAATTCAGGGCTGTACCCCACTTCGATGAGGAAGTTCTTGACCTCCTCGGTGACATCCAACTGAATATTACGCTCCTGGAGACGGGACCTGACTTCAGCCAGGATCAAGTCGATGATCAGGCTGATCTCCGTCCGTCCCAGGGGATTAAAGACCACAAGCTCGTCCACCCGGTTGATAAACTCCGGGTTGAAGAGTTTTTTCACTTCGCTGATGACCATGGATTTCATCTTGTCGTAATCGATCTCGACGCCGGTCTTTGAGAATCCCAGGGTCTTCTGCTGCCAGATAAATTTTGCCCCGATGTTTGACGTCATGATGATGATGGTGTTTTTAAAATCCACAAGCCGCCCCACATTGTCCGTGAGCCGCCCGTCTTCAAAGACCTGAAGAAGCACGTTGAAGACGTCGGGATGAGCTTTTTCGATCTCATCCAGAAGGATGACGGAATAGGGTTTGCGGCGCACCTTCTCGGTAAACTGCCCTCCCTCTTCATAGCCCACATATCCGGGAGGGGCTCCCGTCAGGCGGGAAACAGAAAACTTTTCCATATATTCCGACATGTCCACACGGATCATCGCATCAGGGTCATCGAACATAAAGGCTGCGAGCACCCGGGCCAGCTCGGTCTTCCCCACTCCCGTGGGCCCCAGAAACATGAAGGTCCCGATGGGCCGGTTGGGATCCTTGAGCCCGGCGCGGGCCCGGCGAAGGGCATTGGCGATGACGGTGATGGCCTGGTCCTGTCCGATGATATGCCGTTTGAGCTCCTCTTCGATCTTCAGCAAGCGCTCGCTCTCCTTCTCTTCGATCTTGGAGAGGGGGATGCCTGTGAGTTTGGAGATGAGAAGCTTGATATCATCGGCCTGAACGCTTTTGACATCGTTGGCCTGTGAGCTTGCCCACTCCTTTTTCATCTCCCGGATGCGGTCTTTCAGCTTGCTTTCCTTGTCTCTGTAACTGGCGGCCTTTTCAAACTCCTGCATCATGATGGCCGTTCTCTTGTCCAGGGAGATCTGCTCCACTTTCTTCTCCAGGTCGGCGATATCCTTGGGCATCTGGGAGAGGGTCAGGCGGACCATAGAGGCCGCTTCATCGATGATGTCAACGGCCTTGTCAGGAAGGAACCGGTCGGAAAGATACCGGTCCGAAAGCCTGGCGGCGGCCACGATGGACTCATCGGTGATCTTGACTCCGTGATGAGCTTCATACCTGTCGCGCAGGCCTGAGATGATCTCGATGGTCTCCTCCACAGTGGGCGGTTCCACGATGATCTTCTGGAAACGGCGCTCCAGGGCGGCATCTTTTTCAATATATTTCCTGTATTCGTCCAGGGTGGTGGCTCCGATACACTGGATCTCACCCCTGGCGAGAGAGGGTTTGAGGATATTGGAGGCATCGATGGCTCCTTCAGCGGCTCCGGCCCCCACAAGGGTATGGATCTCATCGATAAAGACGATGATGTTTTCAGACTGCTCGATCTCCTTGAGGAGAGCTTTCAAACGCTCTTCGAACTGGCCGCGGTATTTCGTCCCGGCGATGAC
>CAZNOX010000002.1:15339-177677 GCA_964574875.1 uncultured bacterium
CGTGTGAGGTCACGGCTGAAATCATCGAGAGGGGAACTCTTCTGCCCTGTCTTCCCGCGTGTGCCGGAGAGATCTCCCTCCAGGTCTCCGCTGAGAAGGCGCACCACCTCACTGCGGACTCTGTCCGGAGTGACTCCGAAGTTTTTTAAAACCCGCGAGGCGATCCCTTCTCCCTCACGGAGAAGCCCGAGAAGGATATGTTCTGTCCCCACAAAATTGTGGCCCATGCGCCCGGCTTCGTCCATGGCCAGCTCCAGGACCCGTTTGGCCCGGGGAGTCAGCTGAATATCGTGCTCCACACGCGCCCGGTCCCCATCCTGTATGATAAATTTCTTGATCTCATCGCGAAGCAGGTTGATATCCACTTCCAGACGGCGCAGGACGATGACGCCGATACTGGCGCCCTCCCTGAGCAGCCCGAGGAGAAGATGCTCCGTCCCGATAAAATCATAGTTGAGACGGGCGGCTTCTTCGCGTGCGTAGAGGACCACTTTACGGGCCCGCTCGCTGAATCGGTCATACATGGCTTAATCCTCCTCCAAAGGATGAAGCTTTTTATGCTCCAACTGATAGATCTCGTCGCAACGCCCGGCCATGGCCCGGTTATGGGTCACCATGACAAAGGCGCAATTCCTCTTCTTCTGAAGGGCCAGGAGAAGATCCATGATCTCATCGGAATGGCGTTCATCCAGGTTTCCGGTGGGTTCATCGGCCAGGATAAGGACGGGGTCCTTGACCAGGGCCCGCCCGATAGCCGTCCGCTGTTTTTCCCCTCCTGAGAGAAGACTGACAATATGGCTCCTCCTGTGGGAAAGGCCCAGATCTTCGATGACGGCATCTGTGCGCTCCAGAGCTTCTTTCTCATTATAGGTCATCCGCGCTGCGATGTAAATGTTTTCCCTGAGGGTCAGGTCATTGAAAAGCTGGAAAAACTGGAAGACAAAAGCGATGTCGTTTTTGAGGATGCGCGCACGGGTGTTGTCGTCCAGGAGAGTGAGGTTCCGGCCGTTGAGAAAGACCTCCCCCTCTGTGGGAAGGGTGAGCTGCCCCAGGACATGGAGAAATGTGGATTTCCCCACCCCGGATTCTCCGATAACGGCGACGGTCTTCTCACCGGAAGCCTGCCAGTTCACATGGGAAAAGACTTCGATGTCCTCTCCCGGAGAACGGTAGACTTTGGATAAACCGCGGACCTCAACTGTAATGTCATTCATATTTTATCGCCTCGATCACATCCATCTTCGCTGCCTGCCTGGCCGGGAAAACCGCAGCCAGATACGTAATAAAAAAAGCCACGGCTCCCACAAAGAAGAAGTTCCAGAAGGAAAAACTCACTTTGAGTTCCGTGGAATAGTAGACTTCTGCAGGCAACGCGTTAATATGCGAAATCCTGATAATGAAACAGAGAAGAAGGCCTAAAAGTTCCCCCAGGGTGATTCCGGCCCCGCCGATGATGAGTCCGTTATAGAGGAAGATCCGTTTGACTTCAGCCGCTGTGAACCCCAGGGATTTCAGGATCCCGATCTCACGGGTCTTTTCGCGCACGAGGGTGATCAGGGTGGCGACGATATTGAAAGAGGCCACAAGAATGATCAGGGTGAGGATGATAAACATGGTCTTTTTTTCAAGCTCCATGGCTGAATAGAGGTTCCGGTTCATGCGAAACCAATCCCGGGCTGCATACTCTTCGGGAAGAAGAGAGGAGACCTCCCGGGCGATACTTTCGGCTTTATCGATATTGGCGATGCGCAGGCTGATCCCCGAAGCTCCCTGCCGCGAGAGAAAGGAGCGGGCATCGTCATAGACCATGTAGACGAGCGAGGTGTCATATTCATACATCCCGCTCTCAAAAAGGGCGGTGACCTGGTAATCCCTCACACGGGGAAAGATCCCCATGGGGGTGACTTTCCCGTCGGGAGAGAGAAGCCGGACAGTATCCCCGGTGGAGACATTCAGGAGCCGCGCCATCTCTGTTCCCATGGCGATGCCGCCCTTCTTCAGGGCACCTTCCTTGATAAAACCGCCGAACTTGGTCACGGTCCCTTCCCGTTCAGGGTCGATCCCCCGGATCCCGGCGCTGTAGTTGCGCCCCCGGTACATCACCAGCCCTTCACCGTAGATGAAGGGCGCAGCAGCTTCCACACCCCGCACCCCGAGGGCCTTCTCCTCCAGGGGCTCCGGGTCGGGAATATCATAGCCGAACCTGTTCTGAATCAGGATGTGAGCGTTGACGCCGAGGACTTTGTCCTTCAGGTCGTTCTCAAACCCCTGCATGACGGCGAGGACCGTGGTCAGGGTCATGACACCCACGGCGATCCCCGCCATGGAGATCAGGGTGATCCCCGACAGGAGTTTATTGGTCTTGCGCCCTTTGAGATATTTTTTGGCGATCCAGAAGGAGAGCGACATTATTTCCCCTCATCCTTAAGCAGGGGAAACGGGATCACATCCTTGATCGTCTCGGCATCGGTGAGAAGCATCACCAGCCTGTCCACACCGATCCCCACACCTCCCGCGGGAGGCAGTCCGTATTGAAGGGCGCGGATAAAATCTTCATCAAGGCGCTGGGCCTCTTCGTCTCCGGCCTCAAAGTTGGCTTCCTGGCTCCGGAACCGTTCTTCCTGGTCCATGGGATCATTGAGCTCGGAAAAGGCGTTGGCCATCTCCCACCCGTTGATGAAGAGTTCGAACCGCTCCACGAACAGGCCTGTCTCATCCCCCCTCTTCTTTTTGGCCAGGGGAGAGATCTCCAGGGGATGATCGGTAATGAATGTGGGATCGACCAGGTGCTCCTCAACTGTCGCCTCAAAGATCTCCTGGATGAGTTTTCCCTGTCCCATCTTTTTTGTATCCAGGTCGGGGTTGAACTCTTTGAGTTTGCTGCGCAGGGCCTCTGTCTCCATGGAGAGGACATCCAGCCCCGTGTACTCTTTGATGGCATCCACCATGCTTATGGATTTCCAGGGAAGGTTGAAATCAATGGTCCTCTCTCCGTATGCGACCTTGCGGCTCTCATATCCCATCCCGTCTACGCAGGCCAGGATCAGCTCCCGGGTAAAGTCCATCATGTCATACAGGTCGTGATAAGCCGCGTAGAACTCCATGAGAGTGAACTCCGGATTATGGCGTTTGGAAAGGCCTTCGTTCCGGAAGACACGCCCGATCTCAAAGACCTTTTCCAGGCCTCCCACCACAAGGCGTTTCAGGTAGGTCTCCAGGGAGATCCGAAGGTAGAGGTCACGGCTGAGTGCATTGTGATGCGTCATAAACGGGCGCGCATCGGCGCCCCCGTACATCTGGACGAGGACAGGAGTCTCCACCTCGATATACCCCGCCTTTTCCATGGTCCTGCGGATAAGAGAGATCAGACGGCTCCGGTTGCGGAACCGCTCGCGGACGTCATCGTTGACGATCATATCCACATAGCGCTGACGATAGCGGAGCTCTTTATCCTGAAGCCCGTGGAACTTCTCGGGAAGGGGGCGGAAGGATTTGGTCAGAAGTGAAAAATCCTTGACAAAAAGTGTCAGTTCCCCGCTGTGCGTGCGGAAGATCGTCCCGTGGACTCCGATAATATCCCCGATATCCAGTCTCTTAAAGATCTTGTAGGCCTCTTCTCCCACCACATCGCGGCGGAAGTAGAGCTGAATATGTCCCGAATCATCTTTCAGGTCGGCAAAACCGGTCTTCCCATGGACACGCTTGATCATCAGGCGCCCGGCGGTGCGGACATCTCCGGTCTCTTCCTCGGCGGCGTCCTCAAACGTTTTGAGGATCTCGGCCACAGTATGCTGTTTGTCATATTTGTACTGGAAGAGCTCCAGCCCTTCCTCTTTCATCTGCTGTGCCTTTTCCAGCCTCTGCTCCATTAAAATATTCATCTCTTCCATGGGTCGTTGCCTCCTTGATAAATTTCACATACGAATATAGAGAGTAATCCCTTAACTGTCAAGAAGTTTCATAATATAAAGAAGTTATGAAATTCTTCCCTTAAATCAGTGTTGTCAGTTCCCGTAAAGAAACGATCCTTTTCCCCTCAAAACCGGGATGGCGCTCCAAGGGATCGAAAAGCACCGCCTGCATGCCGAACGCCAGGGCTCCGCGGACATCTTTGTCCACATGGTCACCCACCATAAGGCAGGAGGAGGGTGTCAGCCCTTCTTTCCGGCAGATCTCGCTGAAAAACCGCTCATCAGGTTTTCCGAACCCCAGGTCTTTCTGCGCGTAGATCCCCTGGAAGAAGCGTTCCAGCCCCACCCGTCCCAGGGCGGCGGCGACTTCCGCAGCTCCGGAGGATTCCCCGTTGGTGGCCACAAAGAGCCTGTACCGCTTTGCCAAGACGTCCAGGACCTCTCCGGCCCCGTCCACGGCTTCCACCCGGGGCCAGTCACACATGGGGCCCTCCAGTCCGAAATCCACCATGAGCGTATTCCCCCAGTCGAAAAGGACTGCCCGGACTTTCTGAGGGAGGCTCACAGGATCCACCCGCTTCCCGCCACACGCATCCCCTCTTCCGACGCTTTGTAGAGGACAGCCAGCTGTCCCGGTGTCACCGCGCGGACCTCCTCTTCAAAGAGAAGCCGGAACTCCTCCTGAGATCTCTCAAGACGGCAGGGATGGAGTGAATCCCGCGACCTGACTTTGGCAAGCAGAGGGCCGGCAAGGTCTTCGGCAGAGGCCAGCGGGTGAAACCCGGTCCCCTTCAGCTCGCGTCCCCAGAGAGATCTGTCAGGGCCGATGATCAGGGTATTGTCCTCCGGCCGGCTTCCTGTCACATAGAGACGGTCTGATGTCCCCCCCAGCCTGAACCGCTGTCCCCGTGTATAATGAAAATAACCCTCATGCGCACCTATGGCCTTCCCCTCTTCATCCACGGCCTCCCCCGGACAGGGCGGAAGGCCCTCTTTCTCCAGGAAAGCGCGGTAATCCCCGTCCGGGATGAAACAGACATCCTGGCTGTCACCCTTTTCAGCCACAGAGAGGCCTGCCCGGGCCGCTTCAGCCCGCACCTCCTCTTTGGTCATCTCCCCCAGGGGAAGCAGAAGACGGCGGAGAAGGGATTCCGAAAGCCTCGCCAGAAAATAGGACTGGTCTTTGTCATGGGGCGAGGCATAAAGAGCCCCTTCTCTCATACGGGCATAATGGCCGCTGGCCACATAGCCCTCCCCGCCTGCGGCCTCCAGGCCCAGCCCGAATTTCAATGGATTGCAGAGGGGGCAGGGGCTGGGCGTCCTGCCGGAGCGGTATTCCCCGATAAAACGTATGATGATCTCTTTACGGAAAACGTCTTCGGCGGGGATCACGCGCAGGGGGATATCCAGGTGTGCAGCGACACTCTTCACATCTGCAAGCTCCCGGCCCCAGGGGCCGAAGACCAGGGTATACCCCGAGACATCATATCCCTCTTTTTTCAGCAGGAGGGCTGCAACGGCGCTGTCCACGCCGCCGCTCATCCCTACGGAGACTTTTTTTGTCATCTGATTTCCTCCCCCCTCGATTTTAGGGAGACGAAACTCCCTTGTAAAGGAGAAAGGCGCAAAAGCCCTTGAAAGAGAAGCTCTTCTTCCGTATAGTGTCACAGGAGGATCTTATGATCTATTTGGACAATGCGGCAACGACACCCCCCATGAAAGAAGCGCTCCTCTCTCTTCAGGAGACTCTCTTTGACTATTACGCCAACCCCTCGTCTCTCCACATGGCCGGATTCCGCACAGCAGCTCTCCGCGAAGAGGTGCGCCAGCGAGCGGCCGACCTTATCGGAGTCTCCCCGGGAGAAGTCATCTTCAATTCAGGAGCCACCGAGGGCAACAACACGGTCCTTCGGGGGATCGCCCCTCTCCTCAAGCGGGGAAAGAAAATCGCTTTGACCTCCACCGGCCATGCCTCTGTGGAAAACACGGCAAAGGCCCTGGAGCGCCAGGGGGCCTCTCTTGTGCGTCTTCCTCTGAAGAAGGGAGGCGCTATCGACCTGGAGCGCCTGGACGAGGGGGTCTCTCCCTCCTGTGCCCTTCTTTCTGTCACAGCGGTCAACAACGAGACCGGGCTGATCCAGCCCCTTGAGGAGCTGATCCGGAGAGCCCGGGCCCTTCATCCCGGCATCCTCATCCATGTGGATGCTGTTCAGAGTTTCTGGAGCCCCCTGTGGGAGTCCTGGCCCGCCCTGGACTGGGATTTCCTGACATTAAGTGCCCACAAGATCCATGCCCTCAAAGGGACAGGCCTTCTTTTCATCCGAAAAGGGCGTCACCTTCATCCCCTTCTCACCGGCGGAGAGCAGGAGCACTCTTTCCGCCCCGGGACAGAAAACATACCGGGGATCATCGCCCTGGGACTCGTTCTCAGGCAGCTTCGCAAAAAAAGACCCGCCTTCCTCGAAACCCTGCGCCTTCTGGAAGAGGCTGTCATCACCGGAACCGATGCTCTGGAGGGGTACCGTCTGAACCGTGAGGAGGGACTCTCCTATTCGCCCCATATCCTCTCCCTGTCCCATGACTCTATCCCGGGAGCTGTCCTCCAGAACGCCTTGTCGGAAAAGGAGATCTGCGTCTCCACAGGCTCAGCCTGCAGCGACAGAGATAAAAAGAACCACCGTGTCCTCACGGCTTCGGGATATGACGAAAGGCGGGCCCTGAACACCATCCGCGTAAGCCTCTCCCCGTTCAACACGGGTGAAGAGGCCGCAACACTCATCAGCGCCCTGGAGGAGGTCTCACAGACCATCGGGGCTCTCTACAGAAGGGTCAGGTGACATCATGGATTATCTCGTGAGCTATGGAGAGTTGGCGCTCAAAGGCAAAAACCGCCGGTTCTTTGAAAAAAAACTCCTTCAGTCCCTGAAGGACATCTTTAAAAGGGACAAGCTTTCCATGGAGGCCTCGTTTCTTTACGGAAAGATCCTGGTCAAAAGCCGCGAAGAGAAAGCTCTCTCCGAAGAGATCCTGAAAAATGTCTTCGGTGTCGCCGCTCTCAGGCCGGTCACCGTCTTTCCCTACGATTATGACAACCTCAAAGCCAATCTCATCCCCATCCTCCGGCCTGCCGTGGAAGCGTCATCTCCACGGACATTCCGCATCACCGCCAAAAGGGCTTTCAAGCCCTTTCCCATGGACTCCATGGCCGTAGCCAGGGAACTCGGAAGCCTTGTCCTGGATCACTTTCCTGAGCTTCAGGTCAACCTCTCCCGCCCGGACATGGAGATCACCGTGGATATCAGAAGTGAAGGGTTTTTTGTCTCCCTTGAAAAGGTCAGGGGGATCGGAGGGTTCCCGGAAGGATCCCAGGGACGGGCCCTCCTTCTTCTCTCCGGGGGGATCGACAGCCCTGTGGCAGGATACCTGGCCATGAAAAGAGGGTTGGCGACAGATTTCATCTATTTTCATACACCTCCCTTTACGGGAGAAGGTGCACTGAACAAGGTCCGGGCCCTGGCGGAAGCTTTACGCCTGCGGGGAAGCCGAAGCCGGGGGTATCTCTATATCGCCGACATCGCCGGCCTGCAAAAAGAGATCATTGCCCGATGTCAAAGTGATTATGCCACCCTTCTTCTGAGAGTGGCCATGCTGAAGACCGCCGGGGCCTGGGCCCGGCAGCAGGGTTATGATGCCCTGATCACAGGGGACTCCCTGGGACAGGTGGCCAGTCAGACCATCCACTCGCTGGCCGCTGTGGATGCAGTGGCGGAAACCTTTACCCTCCGTCCTCTCATCGGCTACGACAAGACGGAGATCATGGACCTGGCCCGGGAACTGGGGACCATGGAGATCTCCAACCGCCCCTTCGAAGACTGCTGCTCTCTCTTCGTCCCTGAGCATCCGGCCACACGGCCGGGGGAAGCCCTGCTCCGCCGGGAGAGCGAAAAACTTCCCCTCGGGCCTTACGTGGAGACTCCAGACAGGTTCATCCGGTCCGAACGGGTCTAGGCCAGCTTCTCCATGATCTTCACCACGATCTCCTCATAACGCTGCGCTGCGGGCAGCTTATTGTAATCATAGATAAAAGGACGTCCTTCGTCCCCGGAAATGACCACAGCGGGATCCAGGGGGATCTTTCCCAGAAGATCCACGCTGAAATCGGCGGCAGCCTTCTCGCCGCCCCCTTCCCGGAACAGGGGGATCATTTCACCGCAATGGGGACAGACAAGCCCTGACATGTTCTCCACGATCCCCAGGACAGGGACATTCATCTGCCTTGAGAAATTGATGGTCTTCCGGGCATCGAGAAGCGCCACATCCTGAGGGGTCGTCACGATGACAGACCCGTCCATCCCGCCCATGAGCTGGACCACGGTGAGGGGCTCGTCTCCTGTTCCCGGAGGGCAGTCCACAATGAGATAATCCAGTTCGGGCCACTCGATATCCTGCAGAAACTGTTTGATCGCCCCTGTCTTGAGAGGCCCGCGCCAGATCACCGGGGTATCCGGAGTCTCGATGAGAGAGGCCATGGTGAGAGCATAGACATTGTCGATGACTTTCACCGGTGTGGGACGGTGGTCCGACAAGGGGCCTCCCAGTTTCCGTCCTTCTATTCCCATCAGCTTTCCCACAGAGGGCCCGTGGACATCCACATCCAGGATCCCCACGCGTTTCCCCTGAAGAGCCAGTCCGAAGACCAGGTTGACAGCGACTGTACTTTTCCCCACGCCCCCCTTGCCACTCATGACAAGGATCTTTTTCCCAATGCGGGACAGGTTCTCTTTCTGATACAAGTCGCCCATTTCACGATTCATATCGCCATTCGACATAGTGCCTCCTTTAGCAGTTCTGTTATCTCTCCGCTCAAATGATAGCCCCGGCTTATTTCCTGTCAACTCTTTCCTTGAAAAGATCAGCGGAAACCCCTAAAATGAGGAAATGGAACCGCTGGCCAGAAAACTGAAAAAAGAAAAAAAGAGCCTGCTCATCCAGACACATGATTTTCCCGATTACGACGCCATCGCCTCCGCTTACGGGCTTAAAGTCTTTTTAAGCCATTTCGGCCTCTCAAGCGATATCTGTTACGCCGGAAAGATCCCCCTCTTTGTCCGCGACGGCTTTCTCAAGTCCCTGGAGCTGGACCTTTATCCCCTCAACGCCGTTCTGGACAAGACGCGCCCGGTGATGGTGGTGGACACCAATCCCTACACCGGAAACCTGACGCCTCTTGAGAATCCCTACTGGGGCTTTATCGACCACCACATCAACAATTACGACTCCGGACGGGACTACTGTTTCAGAGACGTCCGCGAGATCGGAGCCACCTCCTCCATCGTCGCCTCCTATTTCAGCCGCTCTCATGTCCCCCTGCCGGCTGCAGCCGCCACAGCACTGGCCGTGGGACTCTTTACAGACACCTTCAACCTGATCAGGGGTGTATCTGAAGAGGATCTCAAAGCCTATACCTTTCTCTTTCCCCGGATGGATGCTGAACTGATGAAACTCTCTGTGATCAACAAACTCACCGTGGACGACCTGGATTATTATAAAAAAGCCATCGACTCCCTCGTGGTCCTCAACGGCATGGCCGTGGTCACGGTAACGGGAATCAGCGACAGAAACCTCCTGGGGATCATGGCCGATTTTTTTCTCTCTCTCATGGAAGTCACCGCCAACCTCATGATCAACATCACCGAAGAAGGCATCCACCTCTCCTGCCGCAGCCTGGACGATTCCGTCAATGCCGCTCAGCTGGTACGGTCTCTCACCGGAACGCGGGGGTCCGGCGGAGGGCACAGCTATATGGCAGGCGGATTTCTTCCCGGCCAGGTGGACATTAAAGAAATCCACGCTATACTTGAAGGCACAATGGAAACGATGAAAAAAGGAGGATAAGATGAAAAAACTTTACTTTGTCTTGCTGCTGACAGCCTTTGTGGCGGTCTCCTGCGCTGATTACAGGCTTCTCAAAGATTATTACGGAACCCCTGATGCTCCCAAGGAGGTCGTGGTCATCCCCACGTTCCCCTCGACTCTCCAGGAAGGGGCCGTGCCGGATATCCTGACGCTGAAAGTGGTCATCCGCAACGAGAGTACAGAGCCCGTCTCCCTGGATCCCGGAAAGATCTATATCTCCGTGGGAACAGCCATGCATGCGCCGCTCTCACCGGAAGTCCTGGCCGGACAGAACAAAAAGGCGGATATCACCGCCCTGGCCTTGAAAAAGGCGACTTTAAACCCCGGACAGTCCGCTCAGGGGACTCTCTATTTTCCCAAGGCTGTGGCCCGTGCTGTGGAAGCTCAGGGTTTCTTCAACCTGAATATCGATGCCGGCCTCGGCAAAAAGATCATCGTCGTCTATAAAAAATAGCGTTCAGGGGGAGGGTCACTCCTCCCCTCCTTTTTTCCGATAGACAGCCACCGAACAGAGAGAACATTCCAGACACTCTTCTGCACGGTAACGGTATCCTTGCCCCTTCACATCTCCGGGAACATATCCGGCTGGTTTCCACAGCCAGGCCTGTCCGTCCTCTTTCAGGAAAGGAGCCGCCTGCTCCAGGACAAACGCGGTCTCCCCCATTCCCCGGGAAACCACATGATCGAAAACATGCGCATAATCAGGGGCAAACCGTGAGGCTTCCCCTGTGAGAAGAAGCGGAAAGGGAATGTCCAGCTGCTGAAGGATCAAAGCCAGGATATTCATCTTTTTCCGGGATTTATCCAGAAAAGCCATCTGAAGGGCGGGATGGGACAAAAGAAGGGGCAACCCCGGAAGGCCTCCTCCGGTTCCCAGATCCAGGACATGGCCCTCTTCGGGAAAGGGGATGAGAGAGTCTTCGATGAGAGCCCGGATCTCCCCCTGGTCCCGGGTCCCGGTGAGATTGACCCTTTCGCGGTACCTGAGAAGAAGCCGAAGGTAGTGCTCAAGCTGATCGTTCACGCATCCTCTTTCCGTGAGAAATAGATGATGAGGACAGAGATGTCCGCCGGGGAGATCCCCGAGATCCGGGACGCCATCCCCACGGAGGAGGGGCGGTACCTGTTGAGTTTTTCCGCCGCTTCCGTCGTGAGCCCCCTGATGGCTGTGTAGTCAAAAGCCGAGGGCAGGCGCATCTCCTCCATCTTTTTGAATTTCCGGATATCCGCCAGAGCCCGGGCGATATAACCGTCATACTTGGCCTCGATGGCCACGCTTTCCAGGACATCCGGTTCCCACTCCCCCTGGATCCCGGCCAGCGGGAGAAGGGTCTCCATATCCATCTCGCTGACCTTCAGGAGGTCAAAGAGCTTGCGCCCGTTGTAGCGGTTCCACGGCTCCCGGCCGGTTTTCAGGGACTCTGCCCGGAGCATGGATTCCAGGGCCTCGCATCTCTCATACTTGGCCGACACAGCATCCAGAAACGCTTTGTCGGCAAGGCCGATCTCCGCCGCCCGGGGGACCAGGCGCCTGTCGGCGTTGTCCGAGCGCAGAAGAAGACGATACTCCGCACGGGAGGTGAACATCCGGTAAGGCTCGTCGGCCCCTTTGGTGATGAGGTCGTCGATGAGGACCCCGATATAGGCTTCGTCCCGCCTGAGGATAAAGGGCGGCTTCCCCAGAACACCCAATGCGGCGTTTGCTCCGGCCATGAGTCCCTGGGCCGCAGCTTCCTCGTATCCCGAGGTCCCGTTGATCTGCCCTGCAAGAAAGAGTCCCGGGATGTCCCGGGCTTCCAGGGTCTCCCGGAGGATATAGGGCGCCACATAATCGTACTCCACAGCATAAGCGTAACGGACGATCCGGGCCTTCTCCAGCCCTTCGATGGTATGGATGAACTCCTCCTGGACCTCCGCAGGCAGGCTGCTTGAGATCCCGTTGAGATACATCTCCGTGGTGTACCGGCCCTCGGGTTCCACAAAGATGAGATGGGAGTCCCTGTCAGGGAATTTTTTGATCTTGTCTTCGATGGAGGGGCAGTAACGGGGGCCGATCCCGGTGATATTGCCCGAAAAGAGGGCTGAAAGCTTCAAGTTCTTCCTGATGATGTCATGGGTCTTTTCCCCGGTATGGGTCTTGTAACAGGGCACCTGCTCCAGAGAGAGACGCTGCGTTTTGAACGAAAAGGGGCGGGGAGGGTCATCTCCCGCCTGGGGTTCCATCCGGCTGTAATCAAGGGTCTTCCCGTCCACCCTGGCCGGGGTCCCGGTCTTGAGACGTCCCATGGGCATCCCGAGGTCTTTCAGAGCCTCTCCCAGTCCGTCGGCGGGATGCTCTCCAAGCCGTCCCCCGGGGAAAATACGGTCACCCATATGAAGACGGCCTCTGAGAAAGGTCCCCGGTGTAATGACCACACTCCGGCCGCGGTAGGTCTCCTCATAACTCCCCCGGACGCCTGCGACACGCCCGTGGTCTGTGATAAGGCCCTTCACCGTCTCCATGGCCAGGGTGATGCGGGGGTCCTCCTCGATGATCCGGCGCATACGCGCTGCATAGGCCATTTTATCCGCCTGGGCCCGGGGGGACTGGACAGCCGGGCCTTTGGCGGTGTTCAGCATCCGGAACTGGATTCCCGTGGCATCGATATTCAGGCCCATGGCCCCGCCCAGACAATCGATCTCCCGGACGATCTGTCCCTTGGCCAGCCCTCCGATGGCCGGATTGCAGGACATCACCCCCAGGGTATCGGGATTCATGGTGAGCAGAAGGACTGAGCATCCCAGGCGGGATGCGGCCAGCGCGGCTTCGATCCCCGCATGTCCGCCGCCCACGACGATGACATCAAAAACCTGTGTCATATCTTCTCCGTTACTTTCCTATACAGAAGCGGTCGAATATCTGGTTGAGCATCTCTTCGACGATGCGTTTCCCGGTGAGCATCTCGAGTTCTTCGGCCGCCTGGCGGACAAAATCCGAGACCACCTCTTCATACGTCTTCTCTGCAGCGGCCCCGGCAGCCCTCTCCAGGGCTTCACGGGCCCGGAGAAGATGATCCAGCTGCCTCCGGTTCAACAACACCGCTCCGGTTCCCCCGGCCTGTGTGAGACGGCGGGCTTCTGCGGAAAGCTTCTGTTTCAGCGTGCCGACGTTGTGTCCCTCCAGAGCAGAAAGAGGGAGCCATGAGTCGGGTAGCGATGCCCCCTCACGGGCCCTGTCCCATTTGCTGGCCACAGGGATGAGAGGGATTCCGGCCTCACTCACAGAACCCGGGATCTCAAAAGAAGGGCTCCCGGCCTCTGACATATAGATGATGATATCGCTTTTCTCCACGAGGGAGAGTGATTTTGAGATCCCCAGCCTTTCCAGTTCACCCGCCTCTTCTCCCCGGATCCCGGCTGTGTCGATGAGGAGAAGCGTATGGCCGTCCAGAGTGAACGGCTCGGTGATATAATCCCGGGTTGTCCCGGGGGTGTCTGAGACGAGGACCCTCTCATGTCCCAGGAGAGTGTTCATCAGGGTGGATTTCCCCGCATTGGGCGGTCCCAGGATCAGGATATGCAAACCGTTCTTTTCCCGGATGGCATTGCGGGCCTTCTCGGCTTCCCCGGCGATATCGTCAAGGAGTTCAGCGATCTTTTTGCTGACAGCGTCCCAGTCTGTCTCGCTCAGAAACTCTTCTTCAAAATCCAGAGAGAGGTTCAGGGCGGCGAGGATCCCGGTCATCCGTTGGGTGAGTTCCCGGAGTTTACAGTCCAGTTCCCCTTTGAGGTTCGCCGCAGCTTTGGTGAGCAGCCCCGGGGTCTTTGCGCCGATGAGGTCGGCAACGGCTTCGGCTTCCACCAGAGTGAGTTTCCCGTTGACAAAAGCCCTCCGGGTGAACTCTCCCGGTTCGGCGAAACGCGCCCCGGCTTCCTGAAGGCGCTCCATGACAAGATCGGTGAGGAGAGGGCTTCCGTGAAGGCTCAGTTCGGCCACGTCTTCTCCTGTATAACTTGACGGAGCGCGGAAAAGGGTGAGGAGGGCCCGGTCGATGCAGTGCCCTTCCCCGTCCAGGACATCTCCGAGCAGAGCTCTGTGGGATGGGGCCCGGGCGAGGTCCCGTCCTGTTGAAAAAATCCGGGAGACGATGGAGACGGCCCGGGGCCCTGAAATACGAATAAGCGAGACAGCCGCTTCCCCCCTGGCTGTCAGGGGGGCGGCGATGGTATCAAACTCCCTTTTCATCACGGGCATAGGTTACGAGGATCTTCTTCAACTCTCCCTTACCCAGACTTTTGGTCTTGACATACTTGATCTTTTTCAATGTGGTATGGACGATCTTACGCTCATAAGGGTTCAGGGGTTTCAGCACAACGTCTTTCCCCGTTTTCAGGACTTCTTCTCCGGCTTTCAAAGCGATATCCTTTAAAAAGACATCTTTGTTCTTCCGGTACTGATTGACATCCAGCATGAGATGTGTCTCCAGAGAATAGCGGTTTTTCAGCATGATGTTGATGAGAAACTCCAGGGCCATGATGTTCTTGCCGTTCTTTCCCACAAGGACGTTCACATCATCAGCCGCATAGGTGAGATTGAGTCTCTTTCTGTTGTGATACTCATCAAACCCTTCGATCTTCACGTCAAAATCGATCTGCTTAAAGACACTTTTCACTGTTTTCTTGATTCTGGAGTCATCATCTGTTCCGATCAGTTTCTGTATCAGGCTCATATCAGGCCTCCTGTGCTTTGAGGTGGTTTCTGGTGTACTGCTGCTGTCCGATGGAGATCACATTGCTCAGAAGGAAGTAGAGGACAAGGCCGGACGGCAGGCTGTAAAAAATAATCAGCATGAAGACAGGCATAAAGACCTGCATCATGAACTTGTTGGCGCCCTGCATATTCCCCTGGGCGGGAGCCATCTTCTGCATCCAGATCATGGAGACGAACATGAGGATGGGAAGCACGTTGAAATTGGATCCCAGGAAGGGAAGCGCAAAGGGAAGCTTAAAGAGCGTGTCAGGCATGGAGAGGTCGTTGATCCAGAGGAAGAAGCTCTGCCCCTTGAGCTCTATGGCATTGCTGAAGACACGGAACAACGCCCACAGGACAGGAAACTGCAAAAGAAGGGGGAGACAGCCGCCCATGGGATTGACCTTGTTTTTCTGATAGATCTCCATGACGCGTTTATTCATCTCCTGGGGATTGTCTTTGTACTTCTTCTGGATCTTCTGCACTTCCGGCTGGATCTTCTGCATCTTGGCCATGGAGACGTAACTCTTGTGGGTCAGAGGGAAGAAGAGCAGCTTGACAAGGATGGTGAGGATGATAATGGCGATCCCGTAATTCCCGATCCATCCGTAGACACTTTTCAGGGCCCAGAGAAAGAGCATGGAAATGGGCCGGATAATGGAGCCGAACTGGATGGATTTTTCCAGTTCGGGATCGATCCTGCCGAGGATATCAGTCCGCTTGGGGCCGTAGAAAAAGGTCACCGGGTCGGCTCCGTTCCAGTCCAGGGCCATCTCCATACCGCTCTCGGCCTCTTTCTGGGAAAAGGTCAGGGAAAGAGGCGCTTGTTCAGTCAGAAAGACCCCTAAAAAATACTTGGTGTTGAACCCGCCCCAACGGCTTGAGAGGACCTGTTCGGGAGCCCCCTCCTTCACCTTGACATAGCGGAGTTTATCCGCGAAATAGAGGGGTTTCCCGTAAGCCCGTTCGGCCACGTCCTTATCCACTTCTTTACGGACCAGGATTTTGTCAAAAAGGATATTGCCTTTCCATTGAAAATGAAGGATATAGGGATTGTCCCTGTCAAAAGTAAAGATCTTTTCCGACTGCCACCGGCCGTCATCATAGACAAAGGCAAACCCGTTGTCGCGGGGTTCATACGTATAGGGAAGCCCGGCATCACTGCTCTCTCCCTGGACGAGGGTAAAACTTCCTCCTCCGAGGATGGAGACATCGTATTTATCAAAGACCCAGCTGTCGATGGTCCCTCCGCGGCTGGAAAGAGTCAGCGTGTATTTGTCTGTGGAGTAGGTCTTCATCTCCGTCTGTGCTTCAGCGAACTCCTCATTGAGAAGAGACCCGGCGGCCTCCCGCTCATCTTTCCGGCTGTCGGGCAGGGAGGCGGCTGCGGCAGCGGGGGCCGTATCTTGGGCAACCTGAGCCTGCTCCTGAACAGGGGCCTCCTGTGCAGGCTGTTTCGGGGCATAAAGATATTGGAACAGGACTAATAAGATCATTGTGATAAACAGAGCCAACATCGTTCTTTTTTCCATGACTGCTCCTCTCTTCTTGTTTGTGTCAATCCAGGGGGTCCCAGCCGCCCTTATGAAACGGGTGACAGCGCAGCAGGCGCCTGATCCCCTTCATCGTCCCTTTCACGGGGCCGTATTTGTCGACGGCCTGGTACATGTATGTGGAACAAGACGGTGTGTAGATACAGGTGTGCGGGGTATGGGGGGAGATATAAAATCTGTAAAAATTTATCAGGGCCAAAAGTCCACGTTTCAGCATAAGTTATTCAGCTTTCCCGCCGCCCGGAGCCAATCCTCCTGCAGGAGGCTGTAGGGGACGGAACGCCACTCTTTTTTGGCTGACGGAAGAATGATCATCTGTCCGTCGCAATGCAATGCTTCTTTGTTTGTCCTGTAGAGTTCCCGCACCAGCCGTTTGACCCGGTTACGGTAGACCGCATTGCCGTGTTTTTTTGTTACTATAATCCCGACCTGTCTCTGTTTTGCCCTTCGGAAAAATATTGTAAAATATTCAGTCCGTATTTTTTTGCCTTGCTCGAAAACCTGTTCGAATTGACTTTTTTTTTTAAGTGTTCAGCACGGGGAAAACGCATATCCGTCATCAGACGGCCAGTCTCTTTCTGCCTTTTTTCCTTCTGCTTTTTAAAACCAGGCGTCCGTTTTTCGTCGACATCCTTTTACGGAATCCGTGATCTCTCTTCATCTTGATATTACTGGGTTGAAATGTCCGTTTCATTGTTATGTCCTCCCTTCTTGTCTATGTGGAGAAAAACTAAACTAGAAAGCTCCTTCCGTCAAGTGAAAACTTAAGAGTGCCCTTTCAGGTGTTTCCACAACTCCTCTTCAAAGTGATGGGAGACATCTCCCCGGGGAGCCACTTCTCCCACGATCTGAAAAGGATGCCCCGCTCTCTCCAACAGCCGTTTCGTCTTCTCTGCTTTCCGACGGGGGATAAGCGCCAGTAAGGCCCCCGACGAGATGAGCCGCCCGGGGTCGATCCCCAGGTGACAGCAGAGTTTCTCCACCGGCGGCCGGAGCCGCAGGTGATCCGAGGCTTTGATCCCCTTTCCGTCAAGCAGCAGGTCGAACTCGGCCATCCCGCCCAGGACGCCTCCCTCTGTGGGGTCATGCATGAAGAGCGCCATGCGCTTGAGAAGCCGGGAGTAGGGATAGACAGAGAGCCTCTCTTTATAACCCAGGACCTCTTCTTCCTCCCGGGACGTCAACAACCCCTTGAGCTCGCTTCTCCTGGCTGTATAGATGAGATAGGCCCCCTCCAGAGCGGCCTCGCCCACGAGGAAAAGAAGATCGCCCACAGACGCTTTCTTCATGGAGAGGAGGCGGCGGCTCCGCCCGATGATGGTCGCTGAAAGAAGGGGCCTGTCAAGGTCAGGTGTGATCTCCGTATGCCCCCCGATCACAGCCATTCCGTATCCTTCACAGGCCCGGTGGATCTCAGCCATGGTCCGCTCGATGTAAGCGACTCCCAGCCTGGGGGGAACAAGAAGCGTCAGCATCAGATAGAGGGGATCCCCTCCTTTGGCGGCAATGTCATTGACATTGATCTCCACGAGAAACCGCCCTGCATCCTCCTCCCCGGCGCCCACAATGGGGTCTGTGGAGACCAGCAGGTATCTGCACTTTCCCAGCCGCACCACAGCAGCATCCTCCCCAACGCCGGGCCCGGCCATGACGTCTTTGCGCTTTGCCCCCTGAAAACGCAGGACATGCTCTTTCAACAGTTCCGGGGGTAATTTTCCGGTCAGGCCCATAAGACTCCTTTAGGTTTCATTTTCCAGCTTCCCTTTGTAATCCCATTTAAAATCACCGTAGGCATTCAGACGGATATAGAACTTGTAATCGATGACACCCGTCTCCCTCTCCTGCCACGAGATCCCCATGTTCCAGCAATGCAGATCCCTTAAAAACTCAAAGCTCTGCTCGCGGATCTTGCTCAAGTTGAAATCATACAGGATGCTTGTCCTGAATGTCCAGTTCCTGGTGAGCCGGATATCCCCCTGGATCCGTGACGTGAGGACATCCTCTTCTCCCAGAAACCCTTTCCGGTAGAAGACAGAAAGGTTGAAGCGGCTTTCATCCCAGTCCATGGTCCCGGTTCCGTAGACAGAGAAATAGCGGGTCGCCTTCCCGTAAAGATCATACTCATGCTGAAGGGTAAGGCGCGTGGAGATGATATCCGCCCAGTAGGGGCTGAAGACTGCTGAAGAGACGACATCGGAAAAGGGCGTCTCCACAGCCTCCAGGTCCTGTGAGACCTGTGAAGAGAGGGAGAGGAAAAGATGTTTTTTATTGTTTTTTACTTTTGTCAGAAAGGTGTTGTCCAGCCGGTAGGTCAATTGTTTTTTGGCTGTGATGACGCTCTCCCCCATGGCGGCGAACCGGTCCTGGTCCCTCTGAGGCGTCCAGTCAAAGATCACGGAAGGTTTGAGGGTATGCTTCACGGTATCTGTGGTCCCTATGCCGAGAAGGTCGAAGTATCCGTAGAGATTAAACGAGAGGTCGGTGGAAAAGGTGGGGACCCAGCGCTCAATGGCCCTGTCGTCATACCTGATGTGATCCAGCCGGTTGACCATCTTTTCCCCCATGGTGAGGGTGGAAAAGAGCTGATGACGGTAGGAGAGGGTCACGGTTCCCGTGGATGTCTGTTTCACAAAGGAGCGGTCCTCATACAAGTTGGAACTGTTCCCCGCCATGGACAGGTACATGTTGGGAAGAAGGGCGATATTGTACATGTTCACGGTCACCCCGGGGAGCACCGTCCGCACATACTCTTCCGTGGTCCCGTCACCCATATCCTGCCAGCGGTTCTCCTGGGAAAAGAGAAGGCGCGTGTAGATCCGGCTTCCGAAGTTCTTTTCCAGCGTGACATAGGAGGAGAGGCTGTTCTCTGTCCGCTCGTCGATATTGGAGCTGAAATCGTCATAATAGGAGGTGTCGCTGAGAAGATCGGCCTTGAGAGTGAGTTTGGCCCCGAGCCCGGGGAACTCCTGCACGGCGCTCCCTTTGAGATACCAGCGTTTGAGCCGGGCGATCTTGTCGTGGGTATAGGCCCCGTCGATCTCCCCTTCTCCGGTATAAGTCTTCAGCCGGAACTCCCCCTCATGGGACAGCCCCCGTTCAGCCATGATCTTCAGCGTATAAGTCATGTCCGAATATTTGTTGATCACAAGAAAGAAAGGGATCTGGAAAGTCAGCCCGTCTACACTGTTGTTTGAAAACGTCGGGATGAGAAACCCGGTCTTCCGCCCTTCGGGAATGGGGAAAAAGAGAGCGGGAAACCAGAAGACGGGAACACGGTAGACATAAAAGACCACGGGAGAGACAAGGACTTTATCGTTCTTGACGATCTTCATCCGGCTGCTTCGGATCTGAAAGTGGGGATTGATATGTTCACAGGTGGTGAAGCTGGTGTTTTTCCCGTAGACCAATGACTCTCCCACGGTATTGATCACCTCGCCGCCTACATAGCCCTTTTCAACGGGGGCCCTTCCGTTGTCCAGGTAGGCTCTTTTCAGGGTCAGGTCATATTCGAGGACTTTTCCGGAAAAGTGCTGTCCTCCCCGTGTAAATTCGATGTTCCCTATGGCCAGCAGCCGCTTTTCCTCGATAAAATAGAAGACCGTATCGGCTTCCATCACAGCTCCGGCATAAGTCAGCCGGCAGTTCCCCTCCAGGGTGATCCTCTTCTCCTGAGGAAGGACAAGGACCTTGTCCGCTGTGTATTCCAGCGTCTCGCCCTGAAGAGCCGGGACGAGTCCTGCCCATAGGAGCCCCAGGAAAAAAAGCGCCCTTGTCATTGCGAAAAGAAACTCCTGATCAGACGGGTGATCCGCCGGACGTCACCCGGGGAGAGATCCTCATAAAAGGGAAGTGCCAGCGCTTTCCGGTGGTACTCAAGAGCCCCCGGGAAAGGAACCGCCGTCTCAAAAAGAGGAAAAGAGGGAATATACTGGGCGGGATCCACTGCAGAGACCCCGTTTTCAGCCAGGAATGTCTTCAAGGCCTCTTTCTTTTCAACACGGATGATCATCTGATGCCAGGCAGGCCTGAGCCCTTCAGAAAACCGGGGCAGCTCAACGGGAGGAAGATGAGAAAGCCCCTCTTCGTACCAGGAGGCGATGCGCTCCCGCAAGACCAGCCTCCGCGGGAGGCTGGAGAGCTGGCTCAGCCCCAGAACAGCATGCAGGTCACTCAGCCGGAGGTTCAGACCGGCCTCTTCATAGGTCTCTTTCTTCCCGTGGTTTTTCAGAGACTGAAACGGAGCGGGAGACCCTCCGCCCCACAGTGCTCCCCCCTCGTAGGCGGAGACGACCTTTTTGAAATGAAAACTGGTGAATCCGTAATCTCCCAGGGCAGCCAGCGGCTCTCCGGCCAGCGTCGACCCGAATGAAGCTGCGGCATCATGGATGAGAGGGACCTTTTTTTCGCGGCAGAAGGCCTGGATCTCCTCCAGGCCCCGGGCATGGCCGAACGATGAGACAAAAAGCACCGCTTTGACCCGCGGGGTCCATTTCCGGGCCACGTCCCGGGGATCCAGACAAGGGACGGATGGGGCGATATCCCCGAAGAGGGGTCGAGCCCCCAGAAAAAGGGGAATGTTGGCTGCTGAAATAAAGGTATAGGCCGGGATGAGGACCTGGTCACCGGGCCCCACCCCGAGCGCTTTCAAGATCATAAAGTAGGCCATGGTGGCATTGACCGTGGTCTCCACCCAGGGCTTGCCGAGATACCCGGCCAGCTCTTGTTCAAAAGCCCTGACATCTCCTCCGAATGGACGCCCCCCGCGGAGAAGAGCATCGACGGCGGCCCGGTCCTTTCTGTCAAACCGCGGACGGTTGACCATATCCGCCCCCGGCTTTATCCTTTTCATGGCCTTTTCCTGCCCGCCTTCTACTTATTCACCTGGAAGGTCGTCTCACCCTTTTCAAAAAAGGCGACGATCTGCCGGGCAGCAGCGACGCCGGCATTGATATTGGCTTCATTTGTCTGGGCCCCCATCTTCTTGGGAGTAAACCAGACGCGTCCGGGGTATTTGGAGAGAAGCGCTTCTGCGCAGTCAGGCGCGATATCGGAAAGATAGGACAGGTCCGGACGCTCTTCCAGGACTTTCTGAAGAGCCTCTTCATCCACCACTTCTTTACGCGCCGTGTTGACGAGGACCCCGTTCTTCTTCATCCTCTTCAGGAGGGCCTCATTGACAAAACCCAGGGTCTCTTTCATTTTCGGGAGATGCAGCGAGACATAGTCCGATTTTTCATACAGCTCTTCGGCAGAACCCACCGGGGTCACCCCTCCCTTCTCCATGACCTCTTTTTTCACAAAAGGATCATAGGCCAGGACAGTCATTCCGAACCCCTTGGCGATCTGGGCCACGTAATGGCCCACGTTTCCGTAGGCATGGATTCCGATACTCTTCATCCTGAGCTCACTCCCCGCTTTGGGGGTGAAGAAATTCCTGGCCCTGTAGAGCATCATGGCAAAGACCAGCTCGGCCACGGCATTGGAGTTCTGCCCGGGAGTATTCATGGCAACGACTCCTTTTTCCTTTGCAGCGGCGCAATCGATGTTGTCATAACCCGCTCCTGCGCGGACGACGATCTTCAGGCCCGGGGCTGCTGACAGGACCTCGGCATCCACTTTGTCGCTGCGGATGATCAGGGCGTCTGCAGAGGCCGCCGCATCAAGCAGTTCTTTTTTTTCTGTGTACTTTTCCAGGAGAGCCAGCTCGTATCCGCTCCCCTCGAAAATCTCACGGATCTGATCCACCGCTTCCGAAGCAAAGGGCTTTTCCGTGGCAACCAAAACTTTCCGGCTCATAGAAACCTCCTTTTATTTCAAAAATAATGTCTTGTCTTGATTTAACCTATCCTCTTCCCTTTTTTTTGTCAACCTTATTAGGATGAGGAGGCTCTTTCTTTCCCAGGAGCCCCGCCCTGGTGATGACTTTCCCGTGTTTCCGGGCCACTTCATCCATGGCTTTGTCCACTTTCCGGCTCTCTCCGTTCTCTTCGGCGAAAAGAGCGGGCTGGACATAGACTTCTCCCTCTTCCATCCCGGAGACCCCCACACCGATGAGACGGACTTTCTGAAGCCTGGGGATACTTCTGAAGAGGTCCCGGACATTGCGGTGAAGGGTCACGGTATCATCAAAATAGCGTTGAAGTGTCCTGCTCCTGGTGAGTGTGGTGAAATCGCTGAAACGGAGTTTCAACGTCACAGTCCTGGCTTTCATCTTCTTTCGCCTGAGTTCCGCAGCCACATCCTGAGAGAGAGAAAGAAGCATTTTTTCCAGGAGCTCGGTTTCTCCGGTATCAGCCGAAAAAGTCCTCTCCTCACTGATGGATTTCCGTTCACTCTCCGTTTCAAGACTCCGGTGGTCGATCCCCAGGGCCATCTGGCGGAGATGGGCTCCCCACCGGCCGAAGTGCCGGGTGAGTCCCTCCTCTGAAAAAGAGGCCAGTTCGCCGATGGTGGTGATCCCCATCTTTTCCAGTCTCTCCACAGTCCTGGGACCCGCCCCCCACAGCCTTTGCACCGGCAGAGGAGCCAGGAAAGCCGCCTCTTCTCCCGGCGGACAGATCACAAGGCCATCGGGCTTTTCCAGGTCTGATGCGATCTTCGCTACTGATTTATTGGAGGCGATCCCCACGCTTGCGGTGAGGCCGCACTCCTTCCGGATCTTCTCCTTGATGGCTGTTCCCAGAGCCCGGCTCTCCCCGAACAAGTGTTCTGTCCCCGAGCAGTCCAGAAACGCTTCATCAATGCTGATCTTTTCGATGACAGGGGAAAAGTCGGCTAAAAGCGACATGATCTTTTTTGATTCAGCAGAATATTGACTCATGTGGGGAGACAGATAGATCCCGTGAGGGCAGGCTCTCCAGGCCCTGGATATGGGCATGGCGGAATGGACGCCGAACTCTCTGGCTTCATAACTGCATGTGGAGACGACACCCCGTCCGGCCCCTTCACGGGGCGGGGCTCCGATGATGACCGGCTTCCCCCGAAGCGAAGGGTTGTCGCGCTGCTCCACTGCTGCGAAAAAAGCGTCCATATCCACATGAACGATCCGCTTCTCCATGGCGAACGCCTCCAGAAATAGAAACCCGTGCGGTTCAGATCAGATTCTTCGTATAGAGTTTATGATAAAAACCCTCTTTCTGCAACAGACTTTCATGAGTCCCCTCCTCCACAAGGCGCCCCTTGTTGAGCACAACGATCTTATCCACGTGACGCACAGTGGAGAGCCGGTGGGCGATGATGATGGTGGTCCTGTTTTTGCTGAGGGTGAACATCGCCTCCTGGATGAGGCTTTCCGACTCGGTATCCAGAGATGATGTGGCTTCATCAAAGATCAGAAGGGGGGGGTTTTTCAAAAAGACCCGGGCAATGGAGATCCGCTGCTTCTGACCTCCGGAGAGTTTCACGCCTCTCTCCCCCACGTAGGTATCAAACCCGTCGGGAAGAGACATGATAAAGTCATAGATATTGGCATATCTGGCCGCATCCACCATCTGTTCTTCCTCAGCCAGGGGCCTTCCGTACATGATGTTTTCCCGGATGGTCCCGTCAAAAAGAAAGACATTCTGCTGGACAAGGCCGATGTTCTCTCTCAAAAAACGCTGTTGAAGATCCATGATATCATAGCCGTCGATGGTGATCGCTCCGCGCTGAGGCTCATAGAACCTGGGGATCAGCGAGACGATGGTACTCTTCCCCGCGCCGGATTCTCCCACAATGGCCACGGATCGGCCTTCGGGGACGGAAAAGTGGATATCCTGAAGGATCCAGTCCGGTGAGGAGGAGTATTTGAACCAGACATGGTTCACATCGATCCGGCCTTTCACCGGGTGGAATGTCCTGGCATGGGCACGGTCCTCGATATCGGGTTCGATGTCCATGATCTCCGTGAACCGTTCAAAGGAGGCCGCTCCCTGGTTGAATTGTTCTGTAAAATTCATCAGCCTCTGGATGGGATTGAGGATAATATTGACATAGAGAATAAAAGCGACGATATCCGATGGGGTGATCCGTCCCTCGAGATAGAGCCAGGCGCCTCCGGCGATGACCAGGAGGTAATACATGTCCGAAAGAAAATGAAATCCGGAATAGAAGATACCCATGATGGTGTACATCTTCTCTTTGGCCATTTTAAAATGGATATTGACATGTTCGAATTTCTCGATCTCCAGGTCCTCGTTGGCATAGGACTTGACTTCCCGGATCCCCTGAACGGAGTTCTCCACTGTGCTGTTGATATCAGCGATCTTTCTGCGCACCCGCCTGAAGCCCTGGCGCATCTTCCCTCCGTATTTGATTCCCCAGAGAAGCATAAAGGGAAGGGGGATCACGGCGATGACAGCCAGAACCGCGTTGAATTTGAACATGAAGAAGAACGAACCGATGACAAGAAAGACGGAGAGGATCAGGTCTTCAGGGGCATGGTGGGCCACTTCAGCGATGGTGTTCAGGTCATTGGAGATCCGGGACATGATGTGGCCTGTCTTGGTGTTGTCGAAATAATTGAAGGAGAGCTTCTGAATATGGCGGAAGATATCTTCCCTCATGTCGTATTCCATACGGACGCCGAGGATATGCCCCCATTTCATCCGGATAAACTCGAAGACCATCTTGACCAGATAGATCAGGACCATGAGAAGGAATGACGTGATTATGGCCCGGATATTTTTTTCGGGAATGGAGGTATTGAGAAGAGTCCTCACCATGGACGGGATGAGAATAGCCAGGACCGACGCCAGGAGGGCGACTCCCATGTCGATGAAAAACAGAAGCCTGTGGGGTTTATAATACGCGATAAATCGTTTGATCATGATTACCTCCGCTTCTATAATATCTTCGTGTTCCGAAAAGTCAACGGGTTTTGGCCCCGTTCTCCTCCTCTTTCCACAGAGCTTCGGGCAGAGTGATCCGGATCCTCTTCCCCGTCACAGGATGTGTGAAGCGGTAGGAGATGCAGATGAGTCCCAGGGGACTCTGACGCGCCCGGCCGTAACGGCTGTCTCCCCACAAGGGAGCGATGTAACGGGCGAAATGCTGCCTGACCTGATGAGTCCGCCCGGTCCTGGGAAAGGCGAGGAAAAAATCCCGTCCCCCGCAGCGGCCGAGATAGCGCACCCGTGTTTCGGCCCTCCGGGCTTTTCCGTTCCATTCCAGGGTGTCTTCGATCCTTATGGAGGCCGGAGGCGATTCCAGGCTTTCGGTGGACGCAAGGTAGATCTTTGCGATCTCTTTTTCTCTGAAAAGTCTGTGGAGGGCTGCTTCACACTCCTTGTTCTTCGCCAAAAGCATGAGCCCCCGCGTGGGCCTGTCCAGCCGGTTGATCACGGAGACCTGGTACGCTCCGGAACGGCCGCTCTTCTCAAGGTAGTTTTGAACCCCGTATGTGAGACATTCCACCCGGGAATAGGGGGTGGGATGGCTGGCCAGCCCGGCCTCCTTATAGACGGCCAGAAGAGAAGAATCCTCATAGATCACGTACTCTTCGGGCAGGTAATAGGGACGGGCCGGGCGCAGGGGTTTATTGATCTTCAGGGTCTCTTCGGTGACAAGGAATTCGGGGTCGGTGATCCGCCTGTTGGTATCAGCGTTCCAGACACTTCCCCCGGTGATCAGTCCCAGGGCCTCCTCTTTCTCCATTTTCAGATATCTCATGACGACCCGGTGAAGAGGAGCCTGTTCCCCCGCCTTCAACTTGATAAAATAGCGTTTCATCGTTCTCTCTTTCGGAAGAGAAACCCGTTCATCCCTTTGTGGCTCATGCGGGACTCTTCACAAAGAGCATTCGGAAGGGATTCACAGATCAGGTCCGGAGCGGCCAGAAACCACCCGGCGTCTTCTCTCTTCTTTTTATAAAGATGGGTATAGGGGAGGAAGCCGCTCTTCTCCAATCCGAAAAGCGAGGGGTCGGTGGCTGACATGAGAAGAAGCCCTCCGGGCCTGATCCGACGGGACAGCCTGGAAAGGACACGCCCCACCTCTCTCTCCTCCCGGCAGAAGCCGATGGAATTGCCCATGAAGACCACGGTCTCAAAGAGTTCGTTCACTGTCTCAGGACCCAGCAGGTCATCGGTCCGGTAATCGGGACAGCCTCTTTGAGTGGCGATCATCTTCATGACCGGGCTCACATCTCCGCAGACCACCTCGTGGCCTTCTCCCAGGAGAGCAAGGCCCACACGGCCGGCGCCAGCAGCCGCATCATACACGCGTCCCCGGGCTGCTCCCAGAAGAGCCTTCTCCACAGGATGAAACGAGGGAAATCCCTGAAAATAGTGGGTGAGGTCCTCTCTTCTCCGTTTCCTGCCTATCTGGATGTAAAAGGGGCGGATCAGCCCTCTGTGGATATCGAGAAAAGCCTCTTCAACGAGAGTCATGTGATGCTGTCTGCGCCCGTGAAGCCAGCCGTTCTTTCAGGTTATCGATATTCTCTTTCTTGAGGACGGAGATAAAGAGCGTGTCATCACGGCCCTTGTACTGCTCTCTGACAGAGTCCAGAGCGTCCTGCTCCAGAAGGTCGCATTTGTTGAAGACGGTCATCCGGGGTTTGTCCCCCGCTCCCAGTTCAGTGAGGACTTGTGTGACCACGTCCATCTTCTGCCGATAGGAGGGGGAGGCGATGTCCACCACTTCCAGGATGAGGTCCGAATAGAGGAGCTCTTCCAGGGTGGACTTGAAGGAGGCCACAAGATGATGGGGGAGGTTCCTGATAAAACCCACCGTGTCAGAAAGAAGGACCTCGCCCGCCTGGGGGAAAAAGACTTTTTTCACCGTGGTGTCCAACGTGGCAAAGAGCTTGTCTTCCACGTAGAGTGGTTTTCCGGAAAGCAGGCTCAGAAGAGAAGACTTTCCCGCATTGGTATAGCCCACAATGGAGACTTTAAAGGCCGATGCCCGGCCCTTTCTCTGAGTCTGCCTGATCTTTTCAATATGGATCAGTTTCTTTTTCAGGGCGGAGATCCTCCTGGTGATGGCGCGTCTGTCTGTTTCGAGCTGTGTTTCCCCGGGGCCGCGGAAGTTAAAACCGCCCTGCTGGCCTGTGAGGTGCGGCCAGAGGTTTCTCAGCCGGGGCAGAAGATACTCCAGCTCCGCCAGCTCCACCTGAAGACGGGCTTCCCGTGTTCTGGCGTGGCGTGCAAAGATCTCGAGGATCAGCTCTTCCCGGTCCATGACAGTCCGGCCGAACTGCTCTTCGAGGTTCCGCTGCTGGACAGGGCTCAAATAGGCATCCACGATCACCGTCGTGATCTCATCGAAATTGTCCAGATAGCGCCTGATCTCTTCGATCTTTCCCTGGCCGAAATAGAGTCCGGGGTCGGGATGTTCCCGCTTTTGGGTAAAGAGTTCAGTCACTTGTCCGCCCCGTGTCTCAATGAGGGCCGTCATCTCATCTGTCCGTTCGACGGGATCCACCTCATCCCTGGGTGTATACAGGGAGAGAAGAAGACACGGTTCAAGCCTGCTCATGGAGTCCCTTTCCTTCAAGATAGTCGTAAAAACGCACATAGAAGAGTTTATACCCGTACTCCCCCGCAGACAGGATAAGGAGCAGCACAAGGAACAGGGCCGCGTTCCGGATCACCAGGGGAATAAAGACGACACTCAGCACCAGGCTGAATAGAAAGGCAAAAAGGGTCACCAGAAAACTCATGGGAAGGACATGCTTCCACGCAATGGATTTCCTTGTCCGGCTCAAAAGCGAGGCCTTCACCGGCTCTGTCATGGAAAGGATAAAGACAAAGGCAAAAAGAAGCAGAAGCGAGGTGCTCTTGATGCCCACCATGATCACCACCAGCAGCGGAATAAGGACAAGGGAAGCAAAATCCACAAACAGAAGGTGGAAAAAGGTGTAGGGTTCTTCCCCCTTTTTATAAAAGGAGAGGGAAAGCAGGCTCATCTTCAGAGCAAGAAGGCAAAAGGCCAGAAAGAGAAAACCCGCAGGAGGATGCTCTTTCAGCGAAAAGAGAAAAAGGGAGATGCTGTTCAGCCCGTAGGCCTCTCCGGTAAAGACTTTCAGAGGAGACGCCAGGGCCGTCAGGGAGAAGACGAGGGGCAGAACGAGAAGAGCATTGGCCCCGGCGTTCCACAAAAGCTTTTTTTTCATGAGCAGCCCCGAACCCAGAAGGAGAAGGGTGATCCCGCCATAGAGCAGGAGTGTCTTCCATCTCCCCGAAGGAGATGACACGACAAAATTATTCAGCGGGTTTTCATCCAGCTCCTCCAGATACGCATACCGGAACGGGCCCGGATCCCACGTCTCTCCCTGTCCGAGTGTCCTCTTTTCAGTCGTCTCCTCTTTGACCGCATACACGGTCAGGGGAAAGAGCTCCCGGGGAGAAGCTTCTGTGCTCAATCCCTTTTTGTGATCATATCGGAGGGAAAAGTCCGGGCGGGGGCCGCCCTCTGTCAGGGCTTTGAAAAAGGTAACCGCACGGGGAGAGAAGGAGCCCTCCATGAGCGCCATGACGTCCTCTGTCTGAGGATGTTCAAAAGCATACTCAGAGTAGAGGGACTGGAAAAAACGGTCCATCCCCGCTGTTCCCGTTACCCGCTCCACCAGCGTCAGATAGACAGGAAAGTTGAGATAGTAACGGGTCATCTCCTCGCGTGTCGGCCGGGACTCCGGAGGAGAAAAGAGAGCCCTTCCCGGGGACCGGTCCAGCCCCGTGGCTGTAAACTTGACATCATAGGGAGTATAGGTGATCCCCAGCACATTACGCGCCTCATTCTCACGGGCCAGGCGCATCTCATAATAAGAGGCGAATCCCTCGTCCAGCCAGGGTTCCTTCGTCTCATTGAACCCCAGGATCCCGTAAAACCATTGGTGGGCGATCTCATGGTCCACCACAGTCTCCAATTCGGCGTTACGGACTGTATTGATAAGGAGAGGATACTCCATCCCGCTTCCCACCGGGCCCAGGGTGGCCAGGTCCACAACAGTAAAAAGGGTGTAGGGGTAAGGGCCGACCCACTGTTCCATCTTTTCAAAATCACGGATGGAGCGCTCAATGATCCGCCTGCTCCTCACAGGATCGTCATCATAGAGAACGGCCCGGTAGAGGCGGCCGTCCTTCTCCTGTTCACGGATAAAGAACCGGGGGGCGACGCCGAAGACGATATCACTGCACCGGTCCCCTCTGTAGGCTGTCACGTTCTTCTCTCCCGTCTCTCCGGGGACCTCTTCAAGATTGGAGACCGCTTCGTATCCCGGGGGAAGATCCACGGAGAGGGACCAGCGGCTGTAGTCGGCGAAAAACTCCCTGTAATAAGAGAAGGGTTCGCACTCCCAGTGTCCGGGCCCTGTGAGCACTCCCAGCTTGGGAAACCACTGAGAGAACCACCAGACCCCGTCCAGAGAGGAATATCCGTATCTGGCCATACGTTCCCCGGGGATCTTCAGAGTAAAGGAGACCGTGATGGTATTGGATGACCCGGCTTTAAGGGGCTTCTCCAGAAGAACGGTCATCACAGAGGGGTCTCTTCCCTCCTCCGGGGAGTAAACCCTGCCGTTGACCGCCAGGGACTCGACACTGATCCCCGACGCTCCCCGTCCCCCGGTGATGGCTTTTTGAACCTTTTCCGGGGCTTCAGTGAAAAAAAGGCTCCCCGGCTGCCCTCCGTTCCAGTAGAGGTGGAATTCAAGGGTCTCTGTCTCAAAAGGCGGAATAAACTGAATGACCTCTTCCCCTGAGGCGGTGAACTGTTCAGGGTCCACCCGGATGTCGATCTGATATTGGGAAACAGCGGCGGCTGCAGCCGCCGCTGCCCAGAGAAGACTAATCGAAACGATAGTTAGGAGCTTCTTTGGTAATGGACACATCATGGGGATGACTCTCCTTCAAGCCGGCAAATGTGATTTTGACGAATCGGGCTTTGTCATGAAGCTGGGGGATGGTCTCAGCACCGGCATATCCCATTCCGGCCCGTAGTCCGCCGAGAAGCTGATAGATCACATCCCGAAGGCGCCCTTTAAAAGGGACGCGCCCTTCGATGCCTTCGGGGACCAGCTTGGACTCCTCTTCGATGTCCCCCTGAAAATAACGGTCCTTGCTTCCCTTTTTCATGGCCCCCAGAGATCCCATCCCGCGATAGGACTTGTAGCTGCGTCCCTGATAGATGACCAGTTCTCCCGGGGCTTCTTCTGTTCCCGCAAGGAGGTTCCCCAGCATCACGGTATGAGCTCCCACACCCAGGGCTTTGACGATATCCCCGGAAAAGCGGATCCCTCCGTCGGCGATAATGGGAAGGCCGGCGTCCAGGGTATATTTGAGGACATCGCTGATGGCTGTGACCTGGGGGACCCCCACACCGGCCACGACCCTGGTGGTACAGATGGACCCGGGACCGATCCCCACCTTGACACTGTCCGCTCCGGCATCGATGAGGGCTTTAGCCGCCTCGTGAGTGGCGATATTCCCCGCGATAACGTCGATATCCACCTTTTTTTTCAATGCTTTGACTGTTTCAATGACATTTTTAGTGTGCCCGTGCGCTGTATCCACAACGATGACATCCACCCCGGCATCCAGAAGAAGCGGGACTCTCTTAAAGGCATCATCCATAACCCCCACAGCCGCTCCCACTCTGAGACGGCCCTGACTGTCTTTACAGGCCAGGGGATGGTCGATGGTCTTCTGGATGTCCTTGACCGTGATCAATCCCTTGAGGTTGAACGCTTTGTCCACGATGAGGACTTTCTCGATCCGGTGCTCGTGAAGCTTCTTTTTCGCTTCCTCCATACTCGTCCCTTCGGGGACGGTGATCAGCCTTGCATCCGGGGTCATCACCGATTCGATGGGCGCTTCCAGGTCACGTGCAAACCGCAGGTCACGGCTGGTGACGATTCCCTTGAGCCTGGGCCCCACAGTGATGGGGATCCCGGAGATCCGGTAACGCTCCATGTATTCCAGGGCGGTGCGGATCTTGTCCCCCGGTTCCAGGGTGATGGGGTTGGTGATCATTCCGCTTTCAAACCTCTTGACATTATCCACCTGGATAGCCTGGGCTTCGGGTGTCATATTTTTGTGCAGGATCCCGATCCCTCCCTCAGACGCAAGGGCAATGGCCAGGGCCGATTCGGTCACGGTATCCATGGCTGCGCTGACAATGGGAATATTCAGCTCGATCCTGCGCGAAAGGCGTGTCTTCATGTCGATCTTCGATAAGTTGACATTGGAGGCCCGGGGCACCAGAAGAATATCGTCAAACGTGATTCCATCGCCGATAATCTTTTCCGACATGCATCCTCCTTAAATAGAAATAAGCGGGTAACGAGACTCGAACTCGCGACATTCAGCTTGGGAAGCTGACGCTCTACCAACTGAGCTATACCCGCTTATGAGGAATAGTATAGGAAAGAGTCTGACATTGTCAAGACAATTTCTTGTTCCTTCCTCCCCCGCCCCCCGGGAGAAGACCCCTTTAAAAACCTTTCTGTGCGACGTATAATTGAGCATGGAAGAGGAAAAACAGGCCGCTCCCCTGGGACGACTGATCCGCCGCTGTACGGACGAGATCGCAGCCTATCTTGACAAAGATGATGCTTTCACGGCTTTACGGGCTCTTTACGGATTGGAAAAAGAGATCTCTGATGGCTCGGAGACACTCTTTTTCACCCCGCGCCCCTTTCTTCTGGGCGAGATGGAGCTCTGCCGTCTCCTTCGGAAAACCGGGAAGGCGGGCGTCCTCCCTCCCGGATTCCGTCAATATCTTGCAGACAGGGAAGAGTATCTCTCCCCGGGCCCGGCTTCATTATAACAGGGGTTCGATGGCGTCTCTGAAGACCTCTTTTTCCCGCAGGCCGACAAACTTGTTCACGACATTCCCCTCACGGTCGATGATGAACGTCGTGGGGATCCCCTTGATCCCTCCAAAGACATCGACGATCTTCCGCTCCTGATCCCTGTAAAGGATGGTGTAGTTGATCTGGTTTGTCTTGACAAAATCAGTGAGGTCGCTGAGAGAGTCATCCAGTGATATCCCGATGACTTCCAGGCCTTTCTCTCTGTACTCGTCCTGCAGGGCAATAAAATCAGGGATCTCCTTCCGGCAGGGAGCGCACCACGTGGCCCAGAAATCGATGATCAGGACTTTTCCTTTATAATCCTGCAGATTCTGTGCGGATCCGGAGAGGTCGTTCAGGACAAAACTCGGCAGTTCGGCCACACCGAAGGGACTTTCCTTTGCAGCAGGGGCCGCTTCCTTTTTTCCGCACCCGGCCAAAACGACAGCGATCATAAGAATAAAAAGAACTTTTTTCATAATCCTCCTTTAGTTTTTCTCAAATAAGACCATATAGACGTCATTTTTCCTGCAATAGCGCCAGGCTTTTTCATCCCACTGCTCCGGGTCGAGGGTCAGTTCCACCGGAAACCCCTCCCGGGAGACAGGAATACGTTTCATCTTTTCAAGGGTTCCTGATGAATTACAGAGGACGACTCTGATCATCTCATTATCCAGAGCCCTCTTGAGATATGTGGCCAGAAGCGCGTCATACGACGGGTCATCCCGGTCCAGGTAAAGATTCATATAGAGATGTCTTCCCCTGAGCAGATCCACAAGGTAAAAATATTCACTGTATTTTCTGTAAAACCGGTTCAGAGCCCCTGCCATACGGTCCATAAGCGCCAGCCTCTCCTCGAGGGGCCTTGCCATGCACAGGGGAAGGCTGATCTTCGCATTGTAACAGGAGGGATAGACGGGGAAACCGCTCTCATCAAGAGAAAAGAGCGAATAGTTCTCATGGGAGATAAAGGTAAAGGCCAGGATCCCCTCCTCCCAGGGGAGAAAACGTTCTCCGGAGAGAATACGCCGTGCATCCCTGTCCCCCGGCCCGTGACGGTAGAGAGCCTTGTTCTCTCCGGGAAAAGCATCATAACTGGCGCGGGAATAAAAAATATTCAACAGGGCCAGCTCCCTGGATTCCCGTGACTCCCGGTCCGGGACATCAAAAAGGTCAAGACGGTCCACCCGGAAGAAGGAGGGCTGCTGTCTGGCCAGGATCCCTTCGGATTCCAGGTCCCGGATCTCCTCATCCAGGAAAAAATGGTTGTAGAGATAGATGTTGACGATCTCGTTGAAATAGTCTCCCGCCTGGAAAGGGGAGAAGCGCGAATAGATGGCCAGGATCTCTTCCAGCGGGAAGACAAGGCGCTGAGACGAGGAGAACCCGAATCCCATGCTTCTCAGCTGCTCCTGGGAAAGCTGATCCAAAGTCTCCGGAAGGATCTCCCTGAGCCCGGCCTCCCGGAGATGACGCAGTGTTCCTGAAAGGCGTGCGGCCACTGTCTTTCTTACCGGTTCAGGCAGGCCCGGGGCCCGGCGGCCGAGATACTCCTCCAGCCATACCTTTCCCGCGGGAGCCGTCCCCACCAGAAGAGTCTCGCCTTCTGTCTCCGGAAGGAGTTTTTGAAGAAGACGGTCCACATCGTCTTCGCGGATCAGCTCTTTGTCATCACGGGACTGGATATAATAGGCCATGACCCGGACCAGATCTTCCAGGTCTTCCGGCCCGATGACACTCTTTTTGCTGAGAACCTTTTTCCGGAGGAATCCGGCGGTGAGTTCTTTGATCTCTCCGTCCGCCGCTTTATAAAAGATACTTCCCGCGAACATATTATCCCTTATTTTCAAGATACTCTTTCAACTCGGTGATAAAATCTTTGGGATCTTTAAACTCTCTGTAGACAGATGCAAAGCGGACATAGGCCACAATATCAAGCTGGCGCAGTTTTTCCATGACCAGCTCCCCGATATGGGACGAAGGGACTTCGCCTGCTTCCACACGGTAGAGGTCGCTTTCGATGGAGTCGATGAGTTCTTCCACACGAGCTTCGGAGATGGGACGCTTTTCCAGAGCTTTCCGGATCCCCCGTTCCAGCTTGGACCGGTCATAATCTTCCCGCCGTCCGTCTTTTTTTGTAATATGGGGAAGGATCTCCACGACAGTCTCGTAGGTGGTGAAGCGCTTGCCGCAGCGGAGACACTCTCTGCGCCGGCGGATCGCCTTGTCATTCTGGGCGGGGCGTGAATTGACGACGCGGCTGTCTGAAAAGCCGCAATGGGGACATTTCACAGGTCTCCTCTCCTCATCACCACACCGGCTTCTTTCAGCATAGACTTGGAGAGCTCGTCGGGATAGTCTTCAAGATAACAGATCTCGCGGATTCCGGCGTTGATAAGGAGCTTGGCACAGACGACGCAAGGGTGATGGGTCACATAGATCATGGCTCCCTCCACGGAAATCCCGAATTTCGCCGCCTGGATGAGGGCATTCTGCTCTGCATGGATCCCGCGGCAGATCTCCTGCCGTTCCCCTGAGGGGATCTTGAGTTCTTCTCTGAGGCATCCTGCGTCAAGACAATGGGGCAATCCCGAGGGAGCCCCGTTGTATCCTGTGGCCAGAATCCTCTTGTCCTTGACAATGACAGCACCCACATCCCTCCGGATGCAGGTGCTGCGTGTGGCGACAAGCTTGGTGATCTCAAAAAAATAGTGGTCCCAACTCGGCCGGGCCTTCATCATTTCTCCAGCTTATACTGATAGAGGGGGAAAGACTCGCACAAGGCACGGACTTCATTTCTGGCCCTGGTGAGCGCCTCCTCGTCCCCTCCTGACCGGAGGACATCGTCGATGAGTCCGGCAACGGCTTTCATCTCGGCCTCTTTCATCCCCCGTGTGGTGAGGGCGGGCGTCCCCAACCGGATCCCGCTTGTCACAAAGGGGCTCTTTTTATCAAAGGGAATGGTGTTTTTATTGACGGTGATCTCCGCCTGTCCCAGGAGGCTCTGAGCTTTTTTGCCGCTCATCTCCAGAGAAGCGAGGACATCCACAAGCATAAGGTGGTTGTCGGTTCCGCCTGACACCAGGCGATAACCCTTGTCCATGAGCGCTTCAGCCAGAGTCTTGGCATTTTTGATGACTTGTTTCTGGTACTCTTTAAACCCCTCTTCCATGGCCTCTTTGAAGGCCACAGCTTTTCCTGCGATGACATGCATCAGGGGGCCGCCCTGGATCCCCGGGAAGACTTTCATGTCGATCTCTTTGGCCCACTCTTTTGTACAGAGGATCATCCCACCACGGGGCCCCCGCAGGGTCTTATGAGTCGTCGTGGTGACAAAAGAAGCATGGGGGACGGGATTGGGATGAAGGCCTGCCGCGACGAGCCCGGCAATATGCGCCATGTCCACCATGACCTGAGCGCCTGTCTCATCGGCGATCTCACGGAAAGCCTGAAAGTCGATGATCCGGGGATAAGCGCTGGCTCCCACGACGATGAGCTTGGGTTGTGCTTTTTTTGCGATGGCCCGGACAGCATCATAGTCAAGGGTCTCTGTCTTTTCGTCCACACCGTAGGGAACGATGTTATAAAACAGGCCGCTGAAATTGACCGGACTGCCGTGGGTCAGATGTCCTCCGTGAGAAAGGTCCATCCCCATGACGGTCTCGCCGGGTTTCACCACCGAATAGTAGACGGCCATATTGGCCTGTGACCCCGAATGAGGCTGGACATTGGCATGCTCCGCTCCGAAGATCTCCATGGCCCGTTCGATCGCCAGCTTTTCGGCCTTGTCCACGATCTCACATCCGCCGTAGTAGCGGCCGTTCCGGCTGTAATCTGTGACTTCCGGGGCATCCTTGGAACGGAAATACGGGTACCCTTCGGCGTATTTGTTTGTCATCACAGATCCCACGGCCTGGAGAACGGCTTCGGAGACAAAATTCTCCGATGCGATGAGTTCCAGCCCGAAGGTCTGGCGTTTGGCCTCATCATCCATCAGCCCGCTGATCTCAGGATCCACTGATCTCAAATCCCTGTTCAACATAACTCCTCCTCATTTTTGTTTTGAGATGTCTCAATCTCCTGCTGTTCCAAATGACTCATTTTATCCACGCGTCTTTGGTGGCGTCCGCCTTCAAAACCGGTTGTCACAAAATTCTTCAAGAGGACGGCAAGTGTCTTTTCATCGGTGTAATCAGCCGAAAGGACCAGCACATTGGCGTCATTGTGCTTTCTGGCCAGGAGAGCCACTTCGGGATTATAGCAGAGTGCCGCACGGATCCCTCTGACCTTATTGGCTGCCATGGACATCCCGATCCCCGTTCCGCAGATGAGTATCCCCATATCCGCACGGCCCCGGACGACCTCCCGGCAGGCCTTGAGGGCGAAGTCGGGATAATCGACACTCTCGCCGGTCTCAGGCCCCAGATCGGAAAGCGGCCAGCCGTTGGCTAGACAAACCTCTGTGATCTTCTTTTTCAGTGCGATCCCGCGATGATCACTGGCCATGACTGTCTTCATGATGCCTCCTTTTCTACAGGTCGTTGATGTCGATATTTTCCTCTTCGGGAGTCTCCGACGTGTAATCCACAGGCTCCGTCCCCCTGTAGAAATACATGACAACGCCGCCTTCCTGGCTGTCGGGGATCCTCTTCCCGCTCCAGGGGTCCACTCTGACTTCAACGATTCCCTCGGGCTTTTCCCAGTCTTTTGTCTCTGTGGATTCATTCAGGTCATTGATGATCGTTGTGAATCCCTCGCCGTGGGCCAGGCCGGCAAACTCTTTCATACCCAGGGTCTCTTTATAATCGAATCCCATCCAGCTTCCCAGGACATATTCAGGGGTATAGGCCATGAGCCACAGGTCCGAGGCATCATCGGTGGTCCCGGTCTTTCCGGCGACCACACCCTTGAGGTTGAACGGCGCCTGGCGCAGGAAGGCGACTGTCCCGCTGTCAAAGGGGGCTTTCATCATGTTGTTCATGATGAAGGCCGTCTGGGGCGAAAGCACACGGGTGAGCTGCGGGATATTCTCTTTGATGATGCTGCCGCCGGCATCAGTGATCCTTCTGATGAAGATGGGCTTCACCCGTTCTCCCATATTGGCAAAGGTGCAGAAGGTCCTTGTCAGCTCCAGGGGAGAGACCTCTGCGATCCCCACAGAAAGCGCCGGAACGGCGGAGATGGGGCTTTCGATGCCCAGACGGTGAAGATATTCCACAGCTGTCGTGGGGCCGATCTCCCGCATGAGTTTAGCACTCACCACATTGACCGAGAGGCTGATGGCGTTGCGTAATGTCATGGGGCCCCTGAACTCGGCATTGTAGTTCCGGACTTTCCACTCCGGAGGATTCTGGTCCGGCAGCGGCCAGACAAAGGGGGCATCGATGAAGACCGATGCCATGGTATACTTTTTCGTATCGATGGCTGCTGTATAGAAGAGGGGTTTGACCGTGGACCCGATCTGAAGCCTGGACTGTGTCGCCCGGTTATACTGGCTTTCCCTGAAATCGGCACCTCCGATGAGAGCGGTGACATATCCTGTCCGGGGGTCCATCCCCACAAAGGCCACCTGGGGAAAGGGACGCTGTTCCCATAAGACGCCCATGATCTTCTCATCAAAATTAGCCCAGCGGTACTTGACAAAGATCTCATCTCCCGGTTTAAAATGTTCTGCGGGGTCGAAATCCCACATCCAGTTCTCCCTGTCGATGGGGATGATCCCTGTAAACCCTTTCCCCAGGTCCACTTCCATAATAGAGCTCTTCACCTCTTTGACTTTCCCTTTGAGGATCATATTGGGATAAAGCTCCTGTTCAAGGTCCTTGAAGTTCTTGAGTTCAAGCGCTTTATAACGGTTCCTCGCTCCGATGTTTTTGAGGTTGAGGGCCATGGCCTCATTGGCCAGCTCCTGAACATGAGGATCCAGGGTGGTGTAGACATTCAATCCCCCGGTAAAGATGACATCGTCCCCGTACTCTCTCACCAGCATCCGGCGGACCTCTTCGATAAAATAGGGGGCCAGTTCGTTCAGATGGGATTTCCTGGGTTCCACTTCTATGGGGAGGGCTTCGTAAGTGCGGTACTCTTCCTCAGAGATGAGCCCCTCTTCCCACATCTTGAAAAGGACAAGGTTCCGCCGTGCAAGAGCACGCTCGGGGTAACTGTAGGGAGAATAGGTGGGTCCCTTGGCCAGAGCGCCCAGAAGGGCGATCTCGGGAACAGACAGCTCATCGACGGATTTGTTGAAATAACTCTGGGCCGCGGCCCCCACGCCGTAGGAGCCGTTCCCCAGGTAGATGATATTGAGGTACATGGCCAGGATATCCTCTTTGCTGAAATTGAACTCGATCTTGTAGGCCAGGACCATCTCCCGGATCTTCCGGGTCATGGTCCGCTCATGAGAGAGATACATGTTCCTGGCAAGCTGCTGTGTGATGGTGCTCCCTCCCTGGACGAGCTGCCCTTTGAAAATATTCTGTGAGATCGCTCTGAGGATCCCGAAGATATCAATGGCGGAATGGTGATAGAACGAGGCATCTTCAATGGCCAGGAACGCCCCCTTGACAAGAGGCGGGATCTCCTCAGGCTGAAGGATGACTCTCTTCTCCTTATAAAACTCATAGAGGAGAGTGTCATTGATATCGTAGATCTTTGTCCCCACATAGGGTTCAAAGGCATGGATGGAGGCTGATGAGGGCAGGCCTGCCGCCATGATCCCGACGATGCCCAGGATAAGGACCAAGGGCAGGATAAATGTCAGAGAAAAGAGAAACCAGACTTTCTTTTTGGATGTATACGCATAATTCATGATAAACGACCCCTTTTTTCGTGAAGTTATGGTTAACATTATATAACAGCTCTTCAGGCTGTCAACTTCTTTAACACGGGACGTTTCAATGAAAAAGACGGCCCGCAGGGGCCGCCCGGGTCGTGTACAGGCTTCAGGCGAGAAGCCCTTCGATCTTTTCTTTCAGGCTCTTTTCGGGATATCCCCCCACGATCTCCTCTGTCTCGTTGATGACTGTCTTGGGGACCCCTTCCACTTTATATTTGTCTCCTATGGCGGGAAACTCGGTGACTTCATAGACTTCAGCCTTGATGTTTTTATTCAGTTTTGCCGCCATGAGCGCGGACAGGGCTGCGGAGGGACAATAGGGACAGCTGGGAGTCACAAAGACTTTGAAGTTGACCGGAGACGTGATCCCCCTGAGATACTCCTGCATCTCGGGAGAAAAGAGCGGGGCTTCCTCGGCGGAAACGGCACCCAGAGTCTCCAGAAGACTTGCAAACTCATATCCCGAGGGAATACCGTAAAAGATCAGCTGCCCCTCTTTCTTTCCGTTGAAGACGATGGCCGGGACATGGTCCACGCCCATCTGAGCGGCTTTCTTTTCATCGTCAGCCATGTCATGGACGGTGTGTTTCAGACGGGGATCGATCTCCTCCAGCTCCCGGAACATCTCCACGATGGCTTCACAGGCGGGGCACTCGGACGGGTCTTTCCCCGGGATGATGATCTTTGACCCTTTTTTGATAAACAGATCCACATGGACATCAGCTTTTATCTTCTCTTTGAGGATCTTTGCGATCTCCTGCCTGTCCTCTTCTTTGAAAATTCCCATAGAATCATCTCCTTTCGGTTTCGGGGCAGACCTCAAGGCGGGTCCTGGCATCCAGAAGCCTCTCATGAAACTGCTGCCACTCCTTGTCCCGGTAGACACGGGACAGGATGTCCTGGATCAGCTGTTTCATCTCTCCGGGAAGGTCAGGGTTCAGATAGTAACCGCTCCAGGTCTTGTAGCGCCGGCTTTTCAGGAGCCGGGCGTCCTTGAGGATCTTGATATGGCTGGACACTGTGGACTGGGACAGGTTGAGTGCCTGCACCAGCTGACAGGTATAAAACTCATTCTGGCTGCAGGACGCCAGGATATAGAGACGTGTCGTTTCAGACAGCGCCTTGAAGACAGAGACCAGCATCATGCCCTCCTTATATCGACATCTGTCGATATAATACACCGATTCTGTTTTTTTGTCAAGCCGGGGGCGTTTTCAGCTGAAGATCATGTCGTAAAGAGGCGACTGTTCAGCCAGCTCCGGATGCCAGGTGGTGAGCCACACACTCCCCTGGCGGACCACCACAGGATCGCCGCTTGACCTGGCCAGGATGCAGACGTCCCGCCCGGTGGAAGAGATCCGGGGGGCCCTGATGAAGAGCCCGTGAACGGGAGTCCCGTTCTCATAAAGGATCTCGCGGTATCCGCTCTCCCTGTGGCGGCCGTAGGCATTCCGCTCCAGAGAAGCATCCACCAGCCCCCGGGGATTTTCTCTCCCGTCCACTTCCCTGGCCAGGAGAAGAGCTCCGGCGCAGATCCCCCACACCGGGCGCCCCCTTTTTCTCCATGCAGACAAGGCCGTCTGAAAAGAGGGCCGGGTGAAAAACCGTCTCATCACTGTACTCTCCCCACCGGGGAAGATCAAGCCGTCCAGCCCCTCAAGGTCCTCTCCTGTCACCACAAGGCGTTCCCGCCACCCCCGTTGACGCAGGTGGGGGATATGCTCGCTGCAAGCGCCCTGAAAAGAGGCCACCCCGATGATCACGGATTTCCCCGTCCGCTGATCTTCTCCATGACGGTTCCCATCCCTTTCATGGGAGCTCCCAGATCCTTTGATGAGTCCAGGAGACGGACAGGGTCGCGGTGGTAGACCACGGCATGGACAATGGCTTCAGCTCTTTTCGCCGGGTCTTCGGATTTGAAGATCCCCGACCCCACAAAGACACCGTCGGCTCCCAGAAGCATCATCAAAGCCGCGTCCGCAGGTGTGGCAATACCCCCTGCGGCAAAATTGACCACGGGAAACCGCTTGAGAAGAGCTGTCTCTTCCACCAGCTCCAAAGAGACCCCGTACTCCCTGGCCTTTTTCAGGCGCTCAGAATCATCGGCCCCTGAAAGGCGGGCGATCTCAGAGGTGACAGCGCGCATATGACGGACCGCTTCAACGATATTCCCTGTCCCCGCCTCTCCTTTTGTCCTGATCATCGACGCTCCCTCCTGGATCCGGCGGAGAGCCTCTCCGAGATTTCTTGCCCCGCAGACGAAAGGAATACGAAAAGCCTTCTTATCGATGTGAAACTCTTCATCGGCGGCCGTCAGGACTTCGCTTTCATCGATAAAATCCACACCCAGCGCTTCAAGGATCAGGCTTTCTGCAAAATGGCCGATCCGGACCTTGGCCATGACAGGGATGGTCACGGCTTTCATGATCGCCTCGATCATAGCCGGGTCGCTCATGCGCGCCACCCCTCCCTCCGCCCGGATATCCGCCGGAACCCGCTCCAGGGCCATGACAGCACAAGCCCCTGACCCTTCAGCTATCCTGGCTTCTTCAGGAGTGGTCACATCCATGATGACCCCCCCTTTGAACATCCCGGCAAAATCCCTGTTGATCCCGTCCTGTTCTTTCATAAACCCTCCTTTTCTTTTTTCAGCATCCTGCTATACTTGGTGAAGAGCCACACAAGGCTCAATGTAATAGGACAATAAACACATTGTCCTATATTGTCAAGGAGGTTTTTTGGGTTACAGGGAGATCGCCGCTGTGATCTCGGAGAGGATCCGGGACGGAGTTTACCGGCCGGGGGAGCGCCTTCCCACGGTGAGAGAGGCCGCCGCTGAATTCAGATGCAATAAGGCGACGGCGCAAAAAGCCTATGATACCCTTCAGAAAGAGGGGGTGATCACCAGTATTGTGGGACGGGGGAGTTTTGTGCCGCGCACCGCGGCCCTCCCCGCCTCAGGGGCCCTTTTCCAGTCTGCTTATATCTCTCATTCCTTCTTTCCCCACGAGACGTTTTCTGCTCTTCTTCAGGACCTCTTCCGACGCGACGGAGCCGCCTGTCTTGAACAGCCTCCACTCCCGGGAGACCCGGCTCTCATCGAAACGCTGAGCCGCTTCTATTCTCTTCCTCAGGAGAGGCTTCTCATCGTCTCCGGAGCCCAGCAGGGACTGGACATCACCCGCTCTGTCCTTGATATCAGGGACCCCTCCCGGATCATTTTCGAAGACCCCAGCTATCCCGGAGCGGCGGCCCTCTTCATGCCCGGGAGTTTTGTCCCCATGACCCCGGAAGGCCCGGACCCGCATCTGGTGAGAAAGACAGCACTCCGCACCGGGGCCCGTCTTCTCTATACCATTCCTTCCGTCCATAATCCCACGGGCTACCGCTATACGCCGCAGGCAAAACGGGACCTCTGCGCTGTTGCCAGGGAAATGGACCTCTACCTCATTGAGGACGACTCCCTCTCTGAGTTTTTCCCGGATCCCTCTCCCCGCTTCCTGGACCTGGCCCCTGAACGGACCTTTTACATCAAGTCCCTTGCCAAATCCACTGTTTCCGGGAACCGGCTGGGGATCCTCGTCCCGCCCCCGCCCTTCTTTCATGCCATGATGACCGCCAAATCCCTCACGGATATCTCCACTTCGGGGCTTCTGCAGCGCGTGACAGCGCGGTTCATCAGAGACGGCCATTTCCAGGCCTTTGTGGACAGCATCCGCCCTGTTCATGAGAGACGGCGGGAGAAACTCAGAAACCTTCTGAAGAGCATTCCTCTCTTTTCTGTTCAGGAGAGTTCTTTCGGGTTCTGGTTTTGGGTCCGCCGGGAGACGGCGTTGGACGTTGCAGATCCGCCCTGGACAGAAGGACGCTTTTTTTCACCTTCTCCGGGCAACCGCTCTTTTTTCAGGCTGGCCTACATGAATATGGACGACTCGTCCTTTACCAGGGGCCTTCTTCAACTGAAACGCATGGCTCAGACCATCTCTTCCTGACCCTGGGCACGAAAGACGCACTCTCCGGCGATGAATGTCGCCCGGACAGTGATGTTTCTGATATTTTCCTGTGTAAAAATATTATCGCTTAAGAGGACAAAATCAGCTCTTTTCCCCGGTGCAATGGATCCAAGGCGCCCTTCGGTGTGTCCGATCTGTGCAGCATAAAGGGTGAACCCGCGCACCGCCTCTTCCACGGAAAGCCGTTCGTCCGGGACAGGATGGCCTACGGCTGCTGCGATCCCTCCTAAAGGGTCCAGAGGAGTGACATTACAATCGGATCCCAGGGCAAAGGGGATCCCCTTCTTTGCAGCGGTTTTGATCCTGTTGATCCCGCCTGCCCGCGTTTTCCCCAGCCTCTGCTCGTAAAGCCCCCCAGGTTTTCCCCAGTACTCATGGAACATGGGCTGAAAATCAAGCCACAGGCCGAGTTCAGCCATGGTGTCGAAATCTTTCTCGTCCACCAGGATGGCATGTTCGATGCGGTGTCTCTTCCGTGCATCACGCCCGAGAAGGGAATATCCCCGGACAAGCTGATGCACCGCCCTGTCCCCGATGGCATGAAAACTCATCTGCAGGCCCGCGTCATGGGCCCGTCGCATAAATGAAAAGAGTGTCTCATCATCAAGATAGAGCCGTCCGGACTCCCCCGGGGCATCGGCATAAGAGGAGGAGATCGCTGCTGTCCGGGATCCCAGTGACCCGTCGATGAGGATACATCCCCCGATACGCGGAAGGTTTCGTTTCAAGACTCCGTCGAGGTCCATGACCTGGGGGTAGAGGAGGATGTCAAGAGGCGTCTGCCCCTGCAGTTCAAGAAGAGCGTCGATGTTCTCAAAATCATCCTCCACGCCCTCCATACTGTGGAGGGCCGTCACCCCTGCCCGGAAGGCCTTCTTTTCCATTTCCCGAAGTCCCCGTCTCTTTTCTTCGAACGAGATGTCTTTCCCGAGTCTTTTCACCATGGCGTCATACGCCCTGGCCCTGATGAGAGGGGAGCCTCCCCTGATATCATACTTTTTCAGAAATGCCGAATTGACCATCATGGAGTGAAGGTCGATCCGGGTGATGTAGAACGGCGTATCGCCGGTGACGGCATCCAGCTCCTCAAGAGTGGGAAACCTGTTTTCCCGAAGCTGTGTCTCGTCAAAGACACAGGCAAAGGGCTGTTCTGTCCGGGGAGAGTCCAGGGCGCTCCTGATCACTGAAAAGACCTCGTCCAGAGAGGAGGCTCCTGAAAGGTCGGCCCCCAGGGCGTATAGGCCCGCCGGGAGGATATGAGTATGGGAATCGATGAACCCGGGAACAACCGTCGCCCCGTTGAGGTCCACCTGCTTTTCCCCCGTCCCGGGAGCGGCAAAACGCCCTCCGCTCACGGTAAAGGTCCGGGTAAACCCCTCCCCTGTGAACACATGTCCGTTGACATAGGTCGTCGTCACCATCACAGCCTCCCTTTTTTGAGAGTATATCTTTTTTTCATCAGGGAATCAAGAAAGCAGGGAGCGCAGACCGCGCTCCCTGCCGTGAGCCTTTTTAAAAGACTACTTCAGCATGATCATTTTTCGGAAGGTCTTGAACCCTTCCCCGGTCACCATACAGTAGTAGATGCCGCTGGGGCATTCATTACCGTTTTTGTCGCGTCCGTTCCAATGGCGCTGATACTGGCCGGGAGCCAGGTCTTCATCAACGAGCTCTTTGACCACGCGTCCGTTCCTGTCAAAGATCTTCACGCTGATGCGGCCGGCTTCCGGGACATGGAAGTAGATATCCGTTTCCGGGTTGAAAGGATTAGGATAGTTTTCCACCGTCTTGGCCTTGATGGGCGCTCCGGGGATGAAATCCACCGATTCCGCTGCCACGATGTCATCGCCGGCCGGTGTCGCGGTCAAGCTCAGAGGCCCTTCGCTGTAGTAGGCCACCTGGTCGATGACATATCCGTATTTGGTCACCGAGTAGTCCGTTACGGTCTTCACGGTGATCTTGTCTCCGTCGACGACAGCCCAGAAGGCGCTTTTCGTTCCTGTGTAGGAGGCCTGCTGTGTCCCGTTTTTGTCCAGGATGTAGACATAGTCGTAGTTGGATTCAAACTCAAAGGTGGAGAAGTGGACCGCGACCTGCTGCGCTCCGGTCTTCTGGTAATAGATGGAGTTCGTCCAGTTGTTCGCGTAATTATGAGGGGTCTCCACAGCGGGAGAGAGTGTCTCATAGTACCACTGGGCTTCTCCTGTCCCCCCTCCGCCGCTTCCGGCAAAGGCCACCGCCAGGGAGTACATGGTGCTTGTGCTGTAGGCGCCGTTATAACCGTTCACCATGATGTAATAGGTCCCTGCTGCGGCTTCATAGGTGATGGTCTCGGGGTTATTGGATGTGTAGGCCCGGGCCAGCTCTGTCCCTGATGCATTATAGAGGAACATGTCATAATCTTTAGGCAGATTCCCCAAAGTCAGGGTCAGTGTCCCTGATTCGGAAAGAGCCAGCTTATAGTAATCCTTGTCAGATGAGTTGTAGATGTAGGAGTGATACGTGTTCCCCGCACTCACCGTGTAAGCCTGGGATGAGGTGTCGTTGGGCTCGTAGGGGTCTGTTGTCCCGCCGCCGCCGCCGGAGCCGGTGAAGGAGACGGTGAGCCTGTACGCCGATGTGGTGCTGTAGGCGCCGTTATAACCGTTGACTTTGATGTAATAGGTCCCGCTGGTGATGCTCTTGGAGATGGTCTCCGGGTTATTTGTGGTATAAGCCCGGGCAAGTTCCGTCCCTGAAGCATTATAGAGGAACATATCATAATCTTTGGGCAGGTTCCCCAGACTCAGGCTGAGGGTCCCGTCGGATGTCGCCACGAATTTGTAGTAATCCACATCGGATGACGTGTAGATATAAGAATCGTAACTCTGTCCCGAGCTAACGCTGGTGGCGTCTGCTGTGGAGTTGTTGGGTTCATAGGTGTCGCCGGTGGTTCCACCGCCGCCGCCGCCCCCGGACGCAGGCTCTCCCACACCCACAGCCGCCCAGGCGTTCATGACCTGGTCAGCTTCATCACAACCGCTGCCGTAGAGCTCTTCGGCCGCTGCGATGGCATAGGCCCGGGCCTGGGAGTAGTTTGTGGTGGTCGTGAATTTTGTCGTCATACAACGGTACCAGATATCCAGGGCTTTGTCTCTTCCGATCCCGGAGACCGCCACGGTCTCGCTGCCGTTGTACCAGCTTCCGCCATCGACAAGAAGCTGAAAGAACTTGGTCCCGATGGACATGTTGATATGGACACCGCCGTTGTCATCGCTTCCGGTGTACCGTTCGGCGTAATACCTGGGAAGGGGATAACCGTAGCTGTTCTGGGGATCGGCGATATCACGGAGAGGCTGAGAGCCCACCATGACGTCTTCGCCCATGTCCCAATCCTGGTCGGGGTCGATCTGGCTTCCGAAGATATCGGAGTTGGCCTCATTCAGGGCCCCGGACTCATAGGAATACTGCAGGTCGGCTGTTGAAGAACAGAACGCATGAGAGAACTCATGCGCCACCACATCGATGGCTCCCAGATAGGTCATGGTCGAGCCGTCGCCGTCCCCGAAGACGAACTGGGCATCATAGGGAGACCAGTAGGCGTTGGCATAATTTGTACTGTATTCGATGGTGGCTGTCAGGGGAGCGTCTCCATTGTCATAGGAACGGTAGTTAAAGTTGCTGTAGAAGAAGTTGTAGGAGCGCTCCAGGGCATAGAGCATCTGCGCCGCCTTGGAGAGCCTTGTGCTGCTGGAACTCAATGTGATGAGTGACCCGGGAAGGCTGGTCCCGTTGTTGGCTGTCATGACCCTGATGTAATCGGCACCGGTGTCGGTATCGTACATGTAGGTCGTTCCGCTTTCTGTCGTTGTGTAGACGGTGACATACCCTTCATAATAAGCGTTCATGCTGCGCGATTCCGACTGGATATCGTTGTAGCTGAGAAGGATCTTCCCGGTGTGAGCATCGACAAACGCGACCTGGGCCAGGCCTTCTCCCAGGCTTACGGTCCTGTACGCCAGAACATACTCTTCTTTACCCACCGGGTAGATGAGAAGTTCGGGTTCCAGGGTCTTCTCCACTTCGCCGGGAGCAGCTTTGGCGGCGAGTTCTGCGACCGCTGAACCGGAAAGGGCGGGAACCGTATCCACCTGGATCGCGGGGAGGAGTGTCCCGGTAAACCCGGTGACGGCCTCTCCCTCAACCTGAAGGTAGAACTCGCCTCCGTGCACGGGAAGCCCGTTATAGGTCTGCTGCATACGGAGATGACGGACACCCGCTTCGTCTATGACGACACGTTCCTGGCGGACGTTCTCCTGCAGGTTCTCCACACGGAAAACATTGTCAAAAGACCCCAAAAAGACTTTAACGGGATCCGTTTCCGTCTTTGAAGGTCTGGCCAGGACACCCCGCATCACGATGGGGGTGAGGTTTTCCCCGGCCTCGAAACGTTCCACAGAGGAGAGATCGGCTTTGTCCAAAGCGTATCCCCCTGTGAACAAGATGAGTACCATGCTTGCCAATGCAAGCAACCTTTTCCATTTTCCCATACATAACCTCCTTGTTATCCTAAAAGGATAAAGTCTAAAATAAGCGTGTCAAGGAAAAAATTAATAAAATTCGGATAAAAGGCAAATAAAATCGTTCATAGAGAACAATATTAGCCTATAATCCAAAATAACAAGGCATAGTCAGAGCTGAACAGATATGGACAAGATGTGAAGGGAGTCTTTATCTTCTTATACGCATAATTGTGGAAAGTGTTGCAGGGGGAGAACCCCCCTGCAAAAAAAAATTATTTGCCCAGGATAAGGGGCATCCCCGTGGCTGTGGGGGATGTGGGCAGGATGACAAACGTCGTGTTTTCAGAGTTGGCCAGTTTTTCATAAGCCATGATCGCCTCATGCTGCAGATACTTGTCTGAGAGTGTGCTGTTGATGATCCGCTGAGCATTGGCCAGGCCCTTGGCCTCGATCTCTTTGATCTCGGCTTCGCGGCTGGCGATGTTCTTCTTATACTCCATGGCTTCTTCCTGCTGTTTGGCCTTCATCTTTTCTTCGATGGCGTTCTCCACCAGTTTGGGAAGGGAGATGTTCCGGACCAGGACCTTGTCCACCACCACGCTTTTGGGCCCCAGAAGGGTGATCAGCGTATCATTGATGTTGTTGGTGAAGTCCTTGCGTTCTCCTGTATAGAGAGAATCCATCTTGAACATGGCCGCCGTGTCCCGGACCGTGGTGCGTATGGCCGGCCGGATGATCTTCATCTCCAGCTCATAGGTGCTCTTGGCCAGGTCCTCGTAGACTTTATTGACCTTTTCCGGGTCGATCTTCCACCAGACGGTGAGATCCACACCTACTTCAAGGCCGTCCAGGGTCCGGACCTTGACACTGTCGTCCCCCCGGCGGGCCCCTTCACCGATGTCGATGCTCATGGTGTATTCCTGGATCCGCGTGGGGTATTTCACAATGGTGACAAAGGGATTCACCACATTGATCCCCGCTTTGAGGGTCCGCTCGCGGACTTTTCCGAAAAGAACCTGGACACCCACTTCACCGGCATCGATGATGACAAAGAAGTGGCTCAGGGTGAGGATGGTAAAGATGACCGCAGCCAGGAGCAGGATATTCTGCATCCCCCGGAACCGGGGATCTGTTGCTCCGCTCCGTTTGCGGTTCACATAGAGGACAATAAAGACGATGGCTAGAATCAGCGTAAATAAGACTCCCATGATTACCTCCTTTTTTTAGGAACCGATATTATAAAGGATCACGCGCACAAGAGTGATCACAACACCTGCACCGCCCGCTGCAACAGAAAGGGCATAGGCCATCCCCCAGCGGGCCTTCTTTCCGGGAAAGAGGCGGGCGGCATACCAGACAAAGGGGACGATAAAGACCATGGCCAGGCTGGGATTGAGCAGAGAGAAGAGCAATGTTCCCGGCGCCGTGATCATCAGGTAAAGATTCGCTTTTTTTTGCTTCATGAAATCCTCCTTTCTGATCTCTTAGTATAAAAGGCTTTTCAGCGATGTCAATTTTTCTCTCCGGGCCCCGATAAGAGGAGTCTTTTCTTGAACCGCACCGCATCCCCCGGGCGGGGGACAGGAAGAGCCTTTCCCTGCCCGTCTCTCCCTGAGGCGTAGCAGGCCGCTGACCGGGTCATGGGGAGCGGGGTGAAGACCTGGACCGCTTCGGCCCGTATTCTGTATTTTCTGATAAAGTCGGACGTCTTCCGGTTATCCTCCTCTGTCTCCCCGGGATGGCCTGCAATGAAGTAGGCCCTGATCCGGAAAAGGCCTTTCCCTGGAAACTCCTTCCGGATGGCCGAAAGAGTCCTTTCCAGGATCTCCGGAGAGTACTTCCCCATGGCCCGGAGGACAGCGGCGCTGCCGTGCTCCGGAGCGATATTCAAATATCCGGAAAGATAGTGTTCTATGATCACTTTTCTCCAGGAGGCGCGTGAAAGCGAGAGGTCCAGGCGCAAACCGCTTCCGATACTGACTTTTTTCACCAGCTGAGAAACTTGACCCAACAGTTTGAGATAGCGGGGGACATCACTGCTGAAAAAGGGGCAGGGGGAGGGGTAAAGGCACGATTCACGGCGGCACGGCCTCCTCCCGCGCAGACACCGGGCTCCGTACATATCAGCCGACGGCCCTCCGATGTCTGTGATATGGCCTCTGAAATCCTTTTCCGAGCTCATGCGCCGGACTTCCTTGAGGATCGACTCCTCCGAGCGGGAGACGATCTCTCTGCCCTGGTGAAAGGTGATCCCGCAGAAACGGCAGCCCCCTGCACAGCCCCGGTGAGCCGTGACAGAGTCTTTGATCATCTCCCAGGCCGGGATGGCTTCCCGATATCCGGGATGCGGCCTGCGGGTAAACGGCAGGTCATAGAGAGCATCCATCTCCTGCGAAGAGAGGGGGGCAGCCGGCGGGGCATGGTGAAGAAACCAGGCTCCGTCCTGTTCCACAAGAAGCGTCTCTTTGCGGGAGAGAAGGTCATCAGCCTGACGGTGGAGCAGAGCGGGAGAAGAGAGCAGTTCCTCATGGGAGGGAAGCCGGATGAAGGATCCGAGAGGGGGCTTGTTCGTCCGCAGGACCGTCCCGGGGATCCCCTCCAGGGGCTCGCCCGCCTCTCTCCTCCGGGCGATCTCTTTGACAGCCCGCTCCCCCATCCCGTAGACAAGAATATCCGCCTTGGAATCCACAAGAACGGAATGCCGGATCTTTGACTGTATAAAATCCCAGTGAGAGAGCCGGCGCATGGAGGCCTCGATGCCTCCCAGGACGATCACAGCCCCTTTGTGGACCTGCCTTACAGCTGCGGCATAGGCCGCTGCAGCCCTGTCCGGACGGACAGGACGGCGCACTCCGTCCTTTTCGACAAAGGCCCTCCCTCCGGGAGAGTAGGCATCATCATGACGAAGCCGTCCGGCGGCGGTGTAACGGGTCACCATGGAATCGACATTTCCTCCTGTGATCCCCCAGAAAAGACGGGGAAGCCCAAGGCCAGTGAGATCATGTTCTCCGGCTCCTTTCACCCTGGGACGGGCGATGACCCCCACGCGGTATCCCAGGGACTCCAGATAACGCCCGATGAGGGCCACACCGAAAGAGGGATGGTCCACATAAGCATCTCCTGTCACAAGGATCATATCACAGATGTCCCATCCCCGGTCGTCCATCTCTTTTCGGTTCACGGGAAGAGGACGTCCTGTCATGATTCACGGCGGCAGAGCACTTCCGCCACATCCTCCAATACGGCCCGTTCTTTCTCCCCCAGGGGCTTCAGAGCATCAAGGGCTTTCTGTGTCGCTTCCCGGGCAAGGTGAAGCGAGGTCTCCATCCCGAAAAGAGCGGGGTAGGTGGCCTTATCTGATGACACATCTTTCCCCGGGCTTTTGCCCAGCTGCTGAGCGGTCCCGGTCCGGTCAAGGATATCATCGCGGATCTGAAAAGCCAGTCCCAGCCACTTTCCGTAGTCATTGACAGCCTCTCTTTCATCATCAGGCGCAGAGGCCAGAAGAGCCCCCATGAGACAGGAGGCCCTGATCATCTCCCCGGTCTTGCGGGTATGGATATATTCAAGCAGAGGCTGGGTCATCTCTTTTCCCTCCGAATCGATATCGGCAAACTGGCCGCCGGCCATTCCCCGGAATCCGGCAGCCCCGGCCAGAAGCGCAATAGCCCGGAGTGTCACCGCCGGTTCGAAATCCGACCGCGAAGCCATGAGTTCAAAGGCGAAGGTCAGGAGTGAATCTCCGGCGAGCATGGCTTTGGCCTCACCAAAGACCATATGGTTCGTGGGTTTTCCCCGTCTCAGGGCATCATTATCCATACAGGGGAGGTCATCATGGATCAGCGAATAGGTGTGGATCATCTCCAGTGCTGCGGCAAAGGGAAGGGTCCGCTCTCTGTCATCCCGGAACAGGCCGTAGACAGTCTCCAGCAAAAAGGGGCGGAGCCGTTTCCCCCCCACGAAGAGGCTGTACCGGATCGCTTTGTGGAACTCCCGGGGAAAGAGGTCCTCTGCCGGGAGGACGGAATCAAGAAACCGGTCAAGTCTCCGGGCAAAACGGCTCATCTCAGACTGGACGTTCATACTCCTCCTTTCGCACAGGCGCTCACGATCCTTAAAGCCCTGGGAATCAGACGGATGGTGAACGGCCCGTATCCGACAGACTCTCCGTCGCATTCACAGATCAGGTCCGGCGCGTCTTTGAGGGTCACCCTGTCGGCCTGGTGATATTCCACTTTCGGATGATGTTCAAGTTCTCCGCGGTACAACTGTTTCAGGCTGGACAACATCTGCCAGAGGGACATCTTCTTATAGAGGACAACGTCGAACAGCCCGTCATCCATCACGGCATCCGGGAGCTGCTTGATCCCTCCGCCGTTATACTTGCCGATCCCCACCCCCAGGCTGAAGAGGTCCACGTTTCTCACCGTGTGTCCCAGGGTGAGTGTGGCCTGAGAAGCCTTATAAGCGGCCAGTCCCCTGATCAGGCTTGAAAAGTAGGTCAGGCGCCCTCCTCTTCCCCTGTCCTTGGCCCGGTTGGTCTTTTCCGCCACCCAGGCATCGAAACCGAATCCGGCCACATTGACAAAGACGCGTTCGCGTTTCTTTTCTTTCCCCAGAGTGACCACCCCGACATCCTGGAGAAAGGTGCGCCCTCTGGCCAGACAGCGGGCCATCGCTTCATAGGAAGAAGGATACTCCATGGTCCTGGCCCAGTCATTCCCCGTCCCCACCTGGAAAAGCCCCACGGTCACCTCCCGGGGAGGGACCACATCCTGGGAATAGAGGCCGTTGACCACCTCATTGAGTGTCCCGTCTCCTCCCACGGCAAGGATGCGCCGCCACCCCTCCTCCACGCCCTTTTTGCAGATTTCAGCCGCATGCATCCGGTAGCCTGTGAAGACAGGAGCCGTTTCCACGCCCTCTTCCATGAGAAGACGTTCGATCTTATCCCAATGCCTTAAGCCCCGGTCGTTTCCCGCATGGGGATTGATGATGGCAAGCCATTTTTTATCCATGTCGTTCTCCGTAATATTGATAAAGATAGGTCTTCATCGCTCCGTTATAGAGCTTCCTGTTCCTGTCAGCCTTTCGTCCGAAGGCCTCTTCAAAACCGTCCAGCGCTGTCAGAAGAGAGATATCCCATCGGGGGTAGTGCGCCATGTTTTCTCCCAGCGCTCTCATCAACCCCGCTGTCTTTGTCCCGTCAAGAAGACGCTCCCCATAGGGAGGGTTCGTGACAAGAAGGCCCGTCTCTCCGGGCAAACTCGATGAGCGTGCGTCTCCCTGTTCAAATCGCACCATTTGACCCACCCCGGCTCTCCCGGCGCAGGCCTCCGACAAGGCCACCATCTCCGGATCGATATCCCGGCCCAGAATAAAGCATCCGCTGTCCCGCGCCTCTTCACCGGCTTTGCGCCGGACCTCTTCCCAGGGTCCTGGAGAGGCGGAGGGCCAGTATTCCGCATCAAAACGCCGGTTCCTCGCCGGATAGATATGGTTCATGATCAATGCCGCCTCTATGGGGATCGTTCCTCCCCCGCAAAAGGGGTCGACGAAAACGTCACGCCCCTTCCAGCGGCTGAGAAGGACAAGAGCGGCGGCCAGGGTCTCCCTCAGGGGAGCCCGGCTTCTCTTCACGGCGTAATTCCTTTTATGAAGGGCTTCTCCCGAAGCGTTGATGAAGATCCGGGCCCGGTCTTTGAGGATCTTGATAAAGATCCGCGCGGGAAAACCCGATTCGGGGAGCACCGTTCCGTGAACCCGGGCCAGGAGGGAATCCACAACGGCTTTTTTCGCAACAGACTGCAGAGCCGGCTCTGAAGAGAGGCGGGATCTGACACTTCGGGCCTGAACGATGATCTTTGACTCTTTTTTCAGGTATTTTTCCCAGGGGACAGCGCGGACGGCTTCATAGACGTCTTCAAAAGAGAGAGCTTCGAACTCTGTCAACAGAAGAGAGACCCTGTCTGCTGAGCGCAGCATGATATTGGCCGTAGCCAGGGCCGCCTCATCCCCGTCGATCAGGACAAGTCCGTCTTCTCCCCCGCATTTTTCCAGCCCCAGAAAAGAGAGTTCTTTTGAAACGACCCTCTCCAGGCCGAACGCAGCGGATACGGCGATCTTCACAGACCGCCCTCTCAATCGCTTTCTTCGGATTTTTCAGCATCCATGTCCCTGAGCCTGAGATCATCCATGAGCTCACGGATCTTTCCCTCAGCTCCATGGAGGATGGTATCGACTTCACGGACGAGGGCGACTCCTTCTTCAAACAGGGCGAGAGCTTCCCCCAGGGGAATATCCCGCTCTTCCAGACGTTCGACGATCTCTTCCAGCCTGGCCATCTTCTTTTCAAAGGGTTCCATTTTCATCCTTTCCGGGAGCGACCTCTGTAATCCGGGCTTTGGCCCGTCCCTTGTTCCACTCCAGCTCCACGCTGTCTTCGGGAGACAGGAGAGCGGGGTCACTGACAGCCTCCCCCTCTTTTCGGACAATGACATATCCCCGCTGTAAAGGGTCCAGGGGGCTGGATCCCTGCAGGCGGGTTCTGAAATCCATATAGGCATTGCGTTTTTCATTCATCAGAAACATGAGCCGTTCTTCCATCCGGGCTCTCAGACGCTCCTTTTCTGAAACCGCCCGCTGTATCCGTGTGACCGGGGCCACTCTTCCCAGATGAGCTTTGACAACGCCGCTTTCCCGGCTCCTCCGGAGGAGAAGAAGCCCCCCTTGTGTGGCCATGGCTTTTCCCAGGGCTTCTCTTTTCTCTCTCATCTCTGCTGCTGCCCTGGACGCCCGGCGCAGGAGACGTCCGGCCAACTCGTCTGTCTTGAGAAAGAGCGCACTGAGGACCGTGTCGGGCGAACGGCGGCGGAGACGCTGATTCAAGCGGTTCCTCTCCTCTTCTTTTTCTGAAAGGCATGCCCTGGCAGCTTTGACCAGAGCCACCTCTCTTTTCAGACGCTCCTGATCCAACTCTGACAGGCTTTTCACCGCCAGTTCCGCTGCTGCCGAGGGTGTTTCCGCTCTGAAGTCGGCGGCAAGGTCCGTTAAAGAGACATCGATCTCATGGCCCACAGCGGAGATCACCGGACAGGGAGATTCCGCCACAGCGCGGACCACACTCTCTTCGTCGAACGCAGAGAGGTCTTCCCGGCTTCCTCCTCCCCTCCCCAGGATGATGACCTGAGCCTTTCCGCAGGCAGCGAGCCTTTTCAGGGCATGGACAATGGTCGCAGGCGCCTCTTCTCCCTGGACACTGCACGAAGAGAGGATCACCGAGACATGGGGATTGCGCCGCCGAATGACTTTGACGATATCTTTCAAGGCCGCTCCCGAACGGGACGTCACCACACCAACTGTTTCCGGCAGAAAAGGAAGGGGGCGTTTCCTCTGCGGGTCAAAAAGCCCCTCTTTTTCAAGCTTCTCTTTCAGCTCCCTCAGGCGCAGGCTTTTAAGCCCCTTCCCGGCGACTTCCACAGTCTCGACAATGAGAGAATAACGTCCCCCCTCACGGTAGAGGTTCAGCTTTCCCCGGAGGATCACTCCTGTCCCGTCAGCAACAGTCTCAGGCAGGAGCTGCGCGCGGCTTCTCCAGAGAATACACTGGATCTGGCTCTTCTGATCAAGAAGGGTAAAATAGACATGCCCTGAAGCGCTTTTTTTATAATCCCCGATCTCCCCTTCCACGTAAAGAGCCCGGGGAAAGGAGTCCTCGAGGAGATTCCCGATGAGGGCGTTGAGTTCCGATACGGTATAGGTCTTAGGTCCCATATTGCAACTGACGGGCTTTCACCAGATTGTGAAAGAGAGACGCCGTGGTGACACTTCCCACCCCTCCGGGGACCGGCGTGATGGCTGAAACGTGCGCCACTGCCCCTTTAAAATCCACGTCTCCCACGGTCCTTCCTTCGGTCACATTGTATCCGGCGTCCAGGACCACGGCCTCGTTTTTGAAGTCATCCCCTTTGAGAAGTTCGGCTTTCCCCACGGCGGCGACCACGATATCCCCTCTCCGGACCACGTCTTTCAAGGCCTGCGTCCGGGAGTGGCATATGGTGACTGTGGCATGCCGGTGGAGAAGGAGAAGCGCTGCGGGCTTTCCCACAATATTGCTGCGTCCGACGATCACGGCTTCTTTTCCTTTGGGGTCGATATGATAGAACTCAAGGATCCTCATGAGGGCTTCGGCAGTAGCCGGGAAAAGCCCGGGACGGTTAAGATAGAGGTTGGCCGCATTGGCGGATGTGACGCCGTCGATATCTTTGACGGGGTCCACAAGTTCCAGAAGGCTCACAGGGTCGTATCCCCGGGGCAGAGGCTGCTCGATAAAGATCCCGGTGATCTCTTCACGGCTGTTCAATTGACGGATGAGGGATTCGATCTCCCGGGCCGGGACAAAAGTGTCAAACAGATACTCTTCAAAAATGATCCCCAGGCGGTGGGCCTGGCGTTTTTTTGCTTCCCTGTAAGCTCCGGAGGCCGGGTCATCACCCACCTGGATGACCGCCAGAGTCAAATCGTGCTTTGCGGCATACTCGGCTGTGACGGCATTAATCTGTCCTGCCAGCGTCTTCCCCTCTAACAAAGTAGCCATTTTTCTCCACCCCCCTGTATTGAATACGCCTGATCGAAAGAGCTTTCCCCGTCACCGGGTCAGCTTCGATCACCGCACCGTTATACCAGACATCATCACGGGCTTCCCTGAAGCGTTCAGGGAGATTGGTGACAAACCGTTTGAGGATGACCTCTTTGTCCACTCCGATCACAGAATGGTAGCTCCCTGTCATTCCCGCATCTGTGAGGTAGGCCGTGTGGCCTTCCAGGATCCGTTCGTCACTTGTGGGGATATGGGTATGAGTCCCCATGAGAGCTGTGACGCGTCCCGCCAGAAACCATCCCATGGCCATCTTCTCTGATGTGGCTTCAGCATGAAAATCGCAGAAAATCAGTTTTGTTTCCGGCCCGATCTCGTTCAGAACGGCCTCAGCCTTTGAAAAGGGAGAATCCACCGGTTCCATGAAGACCCGTCCCAGAAGATTAAAGACGGCCACATCACAGCCCCGGATCCGCAGACGGACAAAATCCCGCCCGGGCGCTCCGGGGGGATAGTTGGCAGGGCGGAGGACCCGCTTATCCTCCTCAAGGACATCACAGGCCTCTTTCTGACGCCAGACATGGTTTCCCGACGTGATACAGGCCGCTCCTGCATGAAAAAGTTCATCCGCGGTCTTTCTGGTCAGCCCCGTTCCGCCGGCGAGATTCTCGCCGTTGACGATGACCAGGTCGATGTCATGCTCCCGGACGAGAAGTGGTGTAAGCGCGCTGAACGCCTCCCGTCCGGGGCCGGCATAGACATCCCCGACAAATAAGGTCCTGAAGGGCTTATTTGGCATACTCGATATATCGTTTTTCCCGGATGACATTCACCTTGATCATCCCGGGATAGTCCAGTTCTCCTTCGATCTTCTGAGCGATCTCCCGTGCCATCTTTGAAGCGTTCATGTCATCCACGTCATCAGGAGAGATGATGATCCGGATCTCACGGCCGGCCTGGATAGCGTAAGCCTTATCCACGCCTTTGAAGGCCTGGGCGATCCCTTCGAGTTTCTCCAGCCGTTTGATGTAGGACTCGATACTTTCCCGCCGTGCCCCGGGCCGGGCGGCGGATATGGCGTCGGCGGCCATGAGCAGGACGGCAAAGACAGACTCCTGTTCGATTTCGGCATGATGAGCCCCGATGGCATTGACCACGACGGGCTTTTCGCCGTACTTTTTGGCCAGGTCGCTTCCGATCTGGGCATGGGTCCCTTCCATCTCGAAATCCACCGCTTTCCCGATATCGTGAAGCAGCCCGATCCTCTTGGCCAGGGGGACGTTGATCCCCAGTTCTCCGGCCATGACACCCATGACAATGGCGACCTCTTTGCTGTGGTTCAGGACGTTCTGCCCGTAACTGGTCCGGTATTGAAGCCGTCCCAGAAGCTTCACCACTTCTTTATGGACATGGGGGATGTTGAGGTCGATAATGGTCTTCTCGCCCTCTTCCCTGATCTTTTTATCCACATCTTTGCGCGTCTTCTGGACGATATCCTCGATGCGGCCGGGATGGATCCTCCCGTCCACCACAAGTTTTTCCAGCGCCTGACGGGCCACTTCACGGCGGATGGGGTCAAAACAGGAGAGGGTCACGGCTTCGGGAGTGTCATCGATGATGATATCCACGCCGGTCACACGCTGAAGCGTCCTGATGTTCCGTCCCTCACGCCCGATGATCCGCCCTTTCATCTCGTCGCTGGGCAGAGCCACCACAGAGACCGTATGGTCGGTGACCGTGTCCACGGCTGTCCGCTGAATCGCTTCGACAATGATCTTTGTGGCTTCTTCATCCGCTTTTTCCAGGATCTCTTCTTTGACGCGTTTGGCCAGGTGCTCGGCCTCTTCACGGGAATCACGGGCCACCTTGTCCAGAAAGATCTCTCTGGCCTCGTCACGGGTGAGCGAAGCGATGGCGCTGAGCTCTTCCATCTCTTTCTGCTTCATCTCGTCCACTTCCCGGGCCCGCTCTTCCAGGGCCTTCTCCTTGTGGTCATACTTGCGCTCGGTCTCCACAAGCTCCCTCTCTCTCTTTTCAAGAGTCAGGATGCGTTTGTCGAGATTCTCCTCTTTCTGGAGAAGCCGCTGTTCGAATTTCTGAAGCGTGCGGTTTTTTTCATCTTTTTCCTGTTCAAACTTGTTCCGCATCTCATAGAGCTCGCTTTTCGCTAAAAGCTGCCCTTCTCTTTTGATGGACTCTGCCTCTTTCTGGGCATCGTTCAGGATATGCGCTGCCTGCATTTCAGCGCTTTTTTTATTGAGTTTCCCGATGAATATCCTTAAGAAAAATCCAAGAAGGACTCCTGTTGAAACGAATACGATAATCAACGTCGATTCCATACACACCTCCGATATGTTATTCCGGGAGGAGCTCAGGAGAAGGGATGAAAAGAAAAAGCCCGCGACAGAGTGGCGTTCCTTTTTAGTTGAGTCCCTTTTTACAAGTGGGCGCCCTGTAAGCGGCTTCCTGATTCCATTCCACCGCCCGAATAGGGCTCCCAAGGGAAAAATGTTGGCTCAACAAAAATAGGCATCCTCTCATGCCGCAGGCAGTTATATAATAACACTTGACCGGTGCCAATGCAATATAATTCATAGGTGTCTCTCTATGGTTTTCTCTATTTCATCGATCTCTTGAACGATCCTCCGGTGCTCCTCTTTCAACTCCCAATATTCTTCTATAATCGTCAACAGCGTTAAAACCAGGATATCTTTGGGAGACTCCATCCCGCCCGATGTCCTGGCTTCATCGATCTTTTCTTCGAGGAACCGGGCCATGGCTGTGATCTCCCCACTGCCTTTATCTGAACTCACTTTATACTTTTTTCCCAAAATATCAAGCTCTAAGCTACTCATTTCCTAAACTCCGAGGTTTTCAATGGTATCGACGATCTTCTGGAGCCTGAGCTGCTCTTTGTGTCTCGCCTCTTCCAGCATCCTGAGGGACTCCCTTGCTTCAGTCAGGGCATCCTCCTTCTCCCGAAGCTGGCGCCTGAGCTCTTCCACCTTTTCGATGAGGCCGAAGACTTTCTCTTCCAGGACAGCCAGGGATTTTTCCATCTTTACCTCAATTCCGCATGAAAAACCTTTTTCATCCGGGCTATTATCTTCTGAATTATATCATCGATTTCCTTTTCCGTCAAAGTCCTTTCACGTGACCGGAATGTCAGGGAAAAGGCCAGGCTCTTTTTCCCCCGGGGAAGATGGTCTCCTTCATACCTGTCAAAAAGACGGCACTCCTCAAGGAGAGCCCCTCCCTGAGAGACGATCTCACGATCCATCTCCCCGGCGGGGAGAGAGGCGTCCACCACAAACGCCAGATCGTAATAGACCGGAGGAAAGGGAGAAAACGGAACAAAGGACCGTCCTGCCCTGAACATTTCCGTAAGCGGAGATATCCGCGCATAGCCGCCCCAGACATCCTGCCGGATATCATAAAGAGAGGCCAGGTCTCTGCGCAGAAGCCCGGTCTCCAGGAGCACCTCTCCCTGTGTGCTATAGACAAATCCCGTTTGCGGTGCCCAGACAGGGCGGCTGCTCTCTTTTCGCTCGATGGTCGCGGCGCCCGTCTTCTTCAGTAATCCGTCGACGATGATCTTGGCATTAAAATAGTCCAGGCTGTGGCCCGGTGAATAGACTGTTTTCGGCTCCTCTCCTGTACAAAGAAAAGAGAGGACCTCCTCTTCTCCCTCAAAGGAGGGGTAGGCCTTTGACCATTCGTAAAGCCGGACAGCCCCGGCGCCTCTTTTCAGATTCGTTTCAGCGGCTTTCACCAGGCCGAGCAGAGGCTCGGGGTTCATATACTCCATCTCCCGGTTGAGGGGATTGACGACCCGGGGCCGCTCGCCGGGATCATAGCCGCACTTTTTCAGGATCTCTTCAGAGACAAAAGGATAGAGATAACATTCATAGTATCCGTTGGAAAGAAGGAGCGTCTCCGCCTCCTGCCTGAAAAGAGTGCGCTTATCGCTCTTTCCCTTCCTCATCTTCAGGAGGGGCAGGCTTTCCGGAATACGGTCATAGCCGTAAAACCGGGCGATCTCTTCGATGAGGTCGATCTCCCTGCTGATATCCCAGTACCTGTTTGACGGGACCTTCAGGGTCATTAATCCCTCTTTTTCTTCAACCACATCGTATCCCAGTTTCACAAAGAGGCTGATGACCTCGGCCTGGGAGAGGGAGATCCCCAGGTGGCGTGAGATCTGGCTCATCCTGAGGGAGAGCGCCGGACAGGGGTCGAAGGTGGTGCTTCTTTTGTCCACCATCCCCCGGCATAATGTCCCGTCTCCCCAGAGAGCGATGAGAGAGGCTGCCCGCTGTGAAGAAGCCTCCACTGCATGAAAATCCATCCCCCGTTCGAACCTGTAGGAGGAATCCGTCTTCTGTCCATGGCGTTTCGCCGTCATCCGGATGGAGACCGGATCAAACAGCGCCGCTTCCAGGACGACATCCTCTGTGTCCCGGGTGATCTCCGAGTTCTCCCCTCCGATGACTCCGGCCAGGGCGATCCCCCGCGATGCGTCGGCGATGAGCAGGTCGTCATCCGTGAGGTCAAGATGGTCTCCTGCCAGGGTATCAAACCCTTCCCCCGGCGAGGCCCGCCGGACGACGATCTTTGCACCACCCACACTCTTCCGGTCAAACGCGTGCAGAGGGAGTCCGTATTCCCACATCACGTAATTGGTGGCATCCACTATATTGTTGATGCTCCTCAGCCCCACCAGGGCCAGGCGGCTCCGCACGGCAAGGGGAGACGCTTTGACGGTCACCCCCTGGATCACGCGGGCTGTATAACGAAGGCATTTTGAAAAATCATCCACCTCGATGCCCACACGCTCTGTCACGGGCACCTCTCCCTCCCTGATCTGAAGAGGGGGATCTTTCATGGGACGTCCCGCGGCCATGGCCACTTCCCGGGCGATCCCTCTCACAGAGAGGCAGTCGGGCCTGTTGGAGGTGATCTCAAAATCGATCACGGTATCATCCAGCCCGAAGTAAGGGAGCGCAGACGCCCCTTTCACAGGCTCCGGAGACTCTTCCATCAGATAGATCCCGTCAGAATGCTCTTCAAGGCCGAGTTCCTCGAGGGAACAGAACATCCCCCGGGATTCCACGCCTCTCAGTTTTGCTTTTTTGATCGTCATCCCGCTGTGGAGGAGCGCTCCTTCCACGGCGACAGGGACAAAAACTTTTTCACGGACATTGGGCGCTGCTGTGACGATCTGAAGATCCCCTTTTTCGCCCATATCCACTTGACAGATCTGCAGACGGTCGGCATCAGGATGTTTGTCCACGCGGGTAATATACCCGATATAGACCTCTTTGATCTTGTCCCGGAGGCAGACGGTTTCCTCTATATGAAGGCCCTGGGAGGCCAGCCGGTGCTCGAGGTCATCAAGCGTCAGGCCGTCCAGGTCCACAAATTCATTCAGCCAGTTCCAGGTCACTTTCATGTCTCGTTCTCCTCGTTTTTCACATGGTGGTCAGCATACGCAGATCGTTTTCATAAAAATAACGGATGTCAGGGACACCGTACATGAGCATGGCCATACGCTCAAGCCCGAACCCGAAAGCAAACCCGGTATACTTCTCCGGATCGATCCCCACAGCTCTGAAGACTTCCGGATCCACCATGCCGGCGCCCCCGATCTCCAGCCATCCGCTTCCTTTACAGACGGAACAGCCTTTGCCGCCGCAGAAACAGCTCATATAGACTTCAGCGGAGGGCTCGGTAAAGGGAAAGAAGGAGTTGTCGAAACGGGTCTTCACGGTGTTGCCGAAAAGTTCGCTCAGAAAGGCGTAGATGACGCCTTTGAGGTCGCCGAACGTGATGTTTTCATCCACAGCCAGGGCCTCCACCTGGTGGAAAACAGGCGAATGGCTGGCATCGGGCACATCGTTTCGATAGACGCGTCCCGGAGCGATCATGTAGATGGGAGGCTTCTCCTCCAGCATGGTCCTGATCTGAACCGGGGAGGTATGTGTCCTGAGGACCATCTTCTCCCTGTTGAGATAAAAGGTGTCCTGTTCATCCCGGGCGGGATGAGTCTCGGGAATATTCAGGGCATCAAAACAGTGCCACTCGGTCTCCATGTCGGGACCCTTTTTAATATCGAATCCCATACGGATGAAGATATCTTCCATCTGCCTGCGGACGGTGGTGAGGGGGTGGACTTTTGCAGGAAGGACTCCCCGCGCCGGCAATGTCCAGTCCGGGTGTCTCTGTCCGCTGCCGCTCTCCACATCGCTCTTCTTCTCCTCAAGGGCCCGTTCCATCTCAGCTTTGGCTTTGTTGACGGCTTTCCCGAGGACTCTCTTCTCCTCCGGGGAAACCGTTTTGAGAAGCTTCATGAACTCCATGATGGCGCTTTTCCGCCCGAGGTATTTGACCCTGACGGCATTCCACTCTTCCGGTGACGTTGCGGCATCACACTCGTTGTGAAATGCCCGGAGCAAAGGTTCGATCTTATCAGTCTCTTTCATCATCCCTCACTGACTTTCTGTGTTCTTTCCCATGTCTCTTCAGCCACTTTGGCCATTTTATATCGTTTAAGATACTCATCCAGTATCGCATTTAACGCTTTCGTCCGGTTTTCAAAAAAACGGTCCTCTTTGATGATCCTGTCCAGTTCCTCGATCAGATAGGTCGATACAGCTACTGTGGTAAGTCTGTGCATGGCAACCACCTCCATTATTTTATGACACACCTGCCCAGTGTGTCTCCTCCATTATACAGGGGGGGGCAAGAGTTTCAAGAGCAAATCTCGGAGTCAGCAGGGGCCTTTCTCCAGAAAAAGAGAAAGGATCTCTCCATGGTCGAAGGCCAGGGGCGGGAGAGCGGACAATGGAAACCACCCGGCGCCGCTGGCATCATCGCCCGGGCGAAGGAGCTCTTCCCCGGACGCAGAGCCGTAATAGACCAGGGAGACGGTTCCCCGGCGGGGGTCCCGGCCGGGAGAATCAAAGACCGCAAGAAAACGCGGTTGTTCAAAAAGAAGCCCTGTCTCTTCACGGACTTCCCGGATCACGGCCTCACGGGCTGTCTCCCCCCAGTCCATGAACCCCCCGGGGAGTGCCCAGGCTCCCCGGAAAGGCTCCTGTCCCCTGCGGATAAGAAGAAGATCCCCGGCCCTGTTCAGGACGATCCCGTCCACCACAGCCGGCCGGTTTCTCCATCGGCCGCAATAGGGGCAGTCCCGGCGGATCTCATCCGCGAGGGGATCCAGGATACGGTTATAGGCGGACACAGTGGCAGGATGGATAAAGAGACCCTCTGAGGCCAGATAGGCGATCACCAGAGAGAGGGCTTTTTCATAAGCTTTTTGAGGGTCTGTCCCGGCCAGCTTGCGTAACAGGCGCCCCTCTTCCCATTTCCGTCCCGGCTCTCCCTTGTCTGCCACATAGAGGAGGCACGCCAGCGGTGTCATGGGCGCCCGGGCAGTCACATGCCCGGCAATGGCGGTGAGCACCTCATCATCATCGGCAAGGCCCTCTTTTCTCACAAGACAGGCCCCGGCCTCCCCGTGAAGGAGAAGAGGGCGCTTTTCTTCCCAGGGCTCGGGAACAGTCCCGGCTTCGCGGCAGAGACGAAGGATCTCTCCGTGAGGAAGATCCCTGGCCAGGTCATGATAGAGCCCGGCAACATAAGCCTTTTCAGGCAGAACACCCCACAACGGGGCTTTTTCAGCCATAAAGGCCGCTGTCCGTTCCATATGACGGACCCGGCCCGGTTCCACCCGGTACTTTTCAAAGATCCCTCTTTTCATCTCCCTACTCTATCGGGTCTGAAAAAAAAGTCAAGAATCCCCCGCTCTCTCTTTACAAATCTTTCGGAAGGCGTAAAATATGGAAAATAAGGAGGTTTTTATGGCTCAAAAAAAAACTGTTTCTCCACAGGACCTCTATCAGCTTGAAGTCCTCACAGGGCTCTCCCTCTCCCCTGACAGCCGGAAACTCGTCTATTCCAGACTCCGGGTGGAAAAAGAGACTGAAAAGAAGATCTCCGACCTCTTCATGGTCGATACCCGGACCGGAAAAGAGCGTCAATACACGTTCGGCCGGGCCTCTGACCATACTCCCCTCTGGTCTCCCGACGGACGCTTTCTCGCTTTTCTTTCCGACCGCGGAGAAGAGGGCCGCTTTCAGATCCATCTCCTCCCCGCCGACGGAGGGGAAGCCCGCCCTCTGACCAGCCTCAAGGGATCGTTTGCCTCTCTCTCCTGGAGCCCGGATTCCAAATGGCTGGCCTTTGCTTTCCGCGAGACAGATACCGCTGTCCTTGAACGGGAAGAGGATGACAAGAAGAAGAAACTGGGAGTCCCCGAACGTCATATCACATCGCTCTTCTATAAATTCGACGGAGCCGGTTTTCTCCCGAAAAACAAGTGGCATATCTGGATCGTCAACACCGGGACCGGAAAGGCAAGACAGCTCACGAAGGGACCTTTCCATGAGGAGGACCCCGTCTGGATGCCGGATTCCACGTCTCTTCTCTTCTCCTCCAACAGGACAGAAGAACCAGCGCTGCACCCCTTCGATGAGCAGCTCTTCCGGATCTCCCTGGACGGGAAATCCACAGAACAGCTCACCGATTTCAAAGGACAGAAGTCCTGGGCCGCCCCGTCTCCCGACGGCCGTCAGATCGCATTCGTGGGATTTGTCGGTGAAGAACCGTGGTGGAAGAACCAGGGGCTCTGGACCATGCCCTCACAGGGAGGGAAACCCGTGAACGTCACAGAGAACCATGACCTGACCATCGCCTTCCTGACGCTCAACGACACAGGAGGAGCCCCCTTCTTCCGCCCCATCTGGAAGAACGACTCTTCGGCGATCCTCTTCCCCGTTCCTGAAGAGGGGAAAAATGTCGTCAAGGAGGTCTCTCTGTCAACAGGAGAAATCCGCGACCTTCTTGCCCCGCAGGGTGTTGTGGGAGGGCTCTCTCTTGATAAGGCTCAGAGACAGGCGGCCTATTTCCTGGGCACATCCACAGACCCCAACCAGGCTGTCCTCACGGATCTGGAAACAGGAAAGACAACGGTCCTCACACACCTCAACGCCTTTCTCTCCAAACGGCATCTCCCCGAGCCGGAAGAGGTCAGGTTCACCTCTCAGGGACACACGATCCAGGGGTGGATCCTCAAACCCCCGGGGTTCGATGAGAAGAAGAGATATCCTTCAGTCCTTGAGATCCACGGCGGGCCGCGGATGCAGTACGGCTTTCATTTCATGCATGAGTTTCATGTTCTGGCCGCCCGGGGTTATGTGGTCTATTACTGTAATCCCCGTGGAAGCCGGGGATACAGTGAAGACCATACCGCTGCGATCTGGAATCAATGGGGCAGCGTGGATTATGACGACCTCATGGCCTTTGCCGACCTGATGCAGAAAAAACCCTACATCGACAAAAAGCGCATGGGGGTCACCGGCGGAAGCTACGGCGGGTACATGACCAACTGGATCATCGGCCATACCAGGCGTTTTAAAGCCGCGGTCACCCAGCGCAGTGTGAGCAACCTTCTGAGCATGTGGGGATCCAGCGATGTCAACTGGTCCTTTCAGATGGAGTTCGGCGGAAAGCCGCCATGGGAGGATTATGAGAATTTCTGGAAGCAGTCTCCCATGAGCGCCATGGGCCATGCCGTGACACCCACACTGGTCATCCACAGTGAGAACGACCTCCGATGCGATATCGAACAGGGAGAACAGGTCTTTGTGGCTTTAAAGTATCTCGGGGTGGAGGCCGAGATGGTCCGTTTTCCCGATGAACCCCACGGCCTGTCCCGGGGCGGGAGGACCGACAGGCGCATCCTCCGTCTGAACCACATCCTCCGGTGGTTTGACACCTATCTGAAATAGTGTAAAAAATCACGTCAAGGGAGGTTTCCTCCCTTGACATCCCTTTGAAAAGAGATACCATGGCTTATCGATATGCACGAGCATACATAACGGAGGTGATGATAATGACTCATGCTCTTTTTTCTATCCCGTTACCGAAAAACGAACCCGTCCTTGATTATGCCCCGGGTTCTCCCGAGAGGGCCGCTCTTCAGCAGGCGCTTGATGAGATGCTTTCTCAAAAATGGGATATCCCCCTGATCATCGGCGGCAAGGAGATCAGGACGGCGTCCACGGGACGCCTTATCCAGCCCCATGACCATCAGAACAGCCTGGGTGTCTTCCATCAGGTGACAGAAAAGGAGATCCGCCTGGCTGTGGAGGCCGCCATGACCGCCCGCAAAGAGTGGGAAAAAGTCCCGGCTGACCAGCGGGCTGCCATGGCGATGAAAGCCGCAGAACTCCTGACCACGACATACCGTTACCGGATGAACGCCGCCACTATGCTGGTCCAGGGCAAGAACATCTACCAGGCTGAGATCGACTGCATTGCAGAGATGGCCGATTTTCTCCGCTTCAATGCTTATTACATGACTCAGATCTACGGGGAACAGCCCCCTTATATCCTGGCCAACGGCTCCATGAACAGGACAGACCACAGGCCCCTGGAAGGGTTTGTCTTTGCCGTGACCCCGTTTAACTTTACCGCCATCGGCGGGAACCTTCCCCTCTCTCCCGCCCTTATGGGCAACACGGTCCTCTGGAAACCGGCCTCGACGTCGGTCCTCTCCAACTATCTTCTCATGAAGATCTTTCAGGAAGCAGGTTTCCCCGACGGTGTCATCAACTTTATCCCCGGGTCCGGGCGCCTGGTGGGAGATATCGTCCTTGAGTCCCCTGACCTGGCCGGTGTCCATTTTACCGGATCCACCGGGGTCTTCAACCATATGTGGTCTGTCATCGGGCAGAACATCGCCCGATACAAGACCTATCCGCGTATTGTGGGAGAAACAGGGGGAAAAGACTTTGTGGTCGCCCATCCCTCGGCTGACGCCCGGCAAGTGGCGACAGCTCTTGTCAGAGGAGCCTTTGAATACCAGGGACAGAAGTGTTCCGCAGCCTCACGGGCCTATCTTCCCTCTTCGTTATCGCAGCCGGTCTTCGATGCCATGGGGGCCATGCTCAAAGAGATCTCTCCTGAACCGCCCACGACCATAGGAGCCTTCTTCAACGCGGTCATCGATGAGAAGTCTTATGATTCCATCATGTCTTACATCGAAAAAGCCAAAGCCTCCAAAGATGCGAAGATCCTTTTCGGCGGAGAGGGCAACAAGGAGAGGGGCTACTTCATCGAGCCCACGGTGATCCTCACCACAGACCCCCACTTCCTCACCATGGAAGACGAGATCTTCGGGCCTGTGCTCACGGTCTTTGTCTATGACGACGGGGATTTCGACCATGTCCTTGCCCTGTGCGATTCCACCTCCCCCTACGGCCTCACAGGAGCGGTCTTCGCTCGTGACCGCAGCGCCGTAGCCAAAGCCGAAGAAAAACTGCGATATGCCGCAGGGAATTTCTATATCAACGATAAGCCCACGGGAGCCGTTGTGGGGCAGCAGCCCTTCGGCGGATCACGGGCATCGGGAACCAATGACAAGGCCGGAAGCAAACTGAATCTCCTGCGCTGGATCAGTCCCCGGACGATTAAAGAGACCTTCAATCCGCCGAAGTCCCATGCCTATCCCTTTATGGAGAAGACTCCGGCTCAGTAAGCCAGCCCCGGATCAGGGCCGGCAGATGAGGGTCATAGGGAATATCCGGAACTCTCACCGTCAGCGCCTTTCCCCTGAGAAGCAGGGTGCACAGCCCGGCCAGTCTCTGGCCGGGCCCTCTTTTAACCTGGACATTTCTGAGAAGAGACCTTGGCAGATCAGCCCTGTTCCGTCCGGGGATCCCTGTGAAGACGGTCACCCTCTCCCTGAAAAAAAGGGCTCCCGAGGAGAGATAACGTCTCTTCAGAAGACTCACCCGGTATCCGGGAAGGATAAAAAGGGCGCCCAGGAGGAGGATATAGAGGGGAAGCAAGGCCTGGAGATGGCGGCTGCGGGCGATCTCCATGAGTGTCCCCGGGGACCCGGCTTCCACAGCGGCGATCATCAGGGCCACGGGAAGAAGGCCCGCGGGAACACCTCTCAGCCAGATGAGGTAGGCATTAAAGAACGAATGGACAGAAAAAAGGGGCTCCTCCCCTTGATCAATACCCATAATTGACCCCGATCATGAGATAGGCCTTCGTGGAGGACCCTTCTCCGTAAAGAGCCTCTCCCAGATCCTCCGGCCGCCGGAAGCGGGTCTCCTGAAGGGTCACGCCCCCGTCCAGGGTCAGGCGGCTGCGAAGAAGGCCGCGTCCTCCTGTCAGAAAAAAAGCATGAGCTGATACCGTGATTCCCCGGGTCTCTTTCCGTACTCCGCCGAGAAAGGCATACTCCCTGGGCACATCTGAGCTGAGGAGGTCGGGACGCTCCACATCTCCGCCCACATTGATGTATCGGAGCTCTTCATCGATATAGTTTTCTCCCGACCGCGTGAAGAAAAGATCCATCCCCACATCACAGGAAGCAGAAAGCCCCCACACAAGAGAAGCCCGGAAATCATCGCTGTTGGGCCCCATGGCGCTGCCCAGAAGAGAGCTGTAATGGGTGTAGTTGTCGATATTATAGCGGTGGGTATAGACCAGGGGATTGATCCTGGTGTACGTCAGCGAGAAGAGAGAATCCTCCCAGAAGGAGGGATAAAAGCGGGACCCCAGGGAGTACGCGGATTTTGTCCTTCTGAAATCCCTGAGTTTTCGGACACTGAGATCATCCAGAAGGACCTCGCCGAAAAAAACAAGCCTGTCCGTAACCGAGAAATGACCGTCAGCGCCCATGACCACGTTATCCCGGTCACCTTCATAATGCTGTTCGCTCCAGAAAAAATTGAAGGGGATGGCATATCCCAGCTGGACCCCTTTATCAGCATAGATCACGCCCTCCTGGAAGGCGATATGATGGCGCCCGGCGATGTTGAACTCCAGGCGGTGGGCGGCAAGGTATTTCTTCCTGTAGCTCTCCTTGGGATCCGCACCGGGATCTTCGATAAGGCTTTCCGCCTCTTTTTCCCCGCTCTGCAGCCCGGCGGTGACCGAGACGAGACTCACCGGCCCCCAGTCGAACACCAGCCGGACCTGGTTATACGACGTGGCATGCGGAGAGAGAAAGAGACGCTCCCGGTCCCCGGGCCCCCAGGCATTGGACTCTTTGGCCGCGGCGACAGAGAACCCCGGCTGCTGAAAAGCAAGCAGGGCATCGGCGCGGTCGAAATAGAGTTCCGAAGCATCATCATTGAGATTGGTCCACCCCCACCCCCGGTTTTTGACAAAGAGGTCCAGGAGGGTAACGGTCTCTTCCCTCCATTGGCCGGTCTCGTCGTAATAGGCCCTTGTCTTTTGAGCGAGCAGCCCTTCAAGGTCACCGCGGATGGTCTCATCATTAAAAGAGAGCCCCATGTCCAAGGCTCCCAGCGTTCCCCTGGCCCGGATCCCTCCGGTATAGAGAAGATAGTCGAGCTCCTCAGATGTCCCGCCCACAGCCTCTCCGGAGAGATATCCCCCTCGTCCCTGGAGTGTCAGCGAGAACGCCCCGCGGGGTGTTTCAACATGGATGATCCCTCCTTTTCCGAAAATGGCGCTCCGGTAGCGTTCAAGAAGAGTCTTTTCACGTGAGGTGAAGTCCTCTTTTCTGGAATCGGCCTGTTCAAAAAAAAGATTCATCCTCTCGCGGTTCCATGGAAGCGAATACCGGTAGGCCGGCAGGTGATACTTTTCAGCCAGGCTCCGGGCAAAGGGGTAAAAAGCGGACCCGGCTCCTTCCAGGGCAAACCCGGCAGACAGGGAGAGAAAAACCCAGACGAGGATCAGGCAGGCCTTTTTCATTTTTTCTCCTGCCATCCCTGGTTTTCCAGCAGCTGTTCGTCCGGGACCTGTCTGATGACTCGCGCAGGATTACCGGCGACCACTGTCCGGGGAGGGACATCCCTGAGGACGACACTTCCCGCTCCCACCAGGGCGTCCCGGCCCAGCGTCACTCCGGGAAGGAGGACTGCACCGGCTCCGATACGGGCCCCCTCTTCCATAACCACCCCTTTAAAATGCTGAAACCGCTCCTCGGTCCGTCCGACGAAATTATCATTCGATGTCACGGCGCAGGGGCCCACAAAACAAAAATCTTTGATGGATGAATAGGCTGTAATATAGGCATTGGTCTCGATCTTGCAGAACCGCCCGATCTCTGTGGCGTTTTCAACGGCAGCGCCCCGGCCGATGATGCTTCCCTTTCCCACGGAGACATGCTCACGGACCGTGGCATAATCAGCGATGAGGACCTCTTCACCGATACGGGCTCCGCGGTAGAGGACAGCCCCGGTCCCGATGAGAGCCCCGTCTCCTACAGTGAGGGGCTCCAGCTCCTCCTTCCTGGTCACTGCGCTGTTCCGGCTTTTCAGGATCTCTTTGCCCAGATGGGCAAAGGGGTCGATCCGCACATGGTCCCCGATGACAGTGCCGTTCTCGATGACAGCGCCGGCGCCGATGATACAGCCCTTTCCCATCCGGACGTGCGGGCCGATCACACATCCCTGGCCGTAAACCGTCTCTTCTCTGTGGGGTTGCCTCATGAGTCCTCCTTAATAGATGATTTCAAAAAGAGCCCCGCTGGCGGCCTCCGCGGCGCGGATAGTGCCCCCTGAGGCAGTGATGATCTCCTTCACCAGGGAAAGGCCCAAACCGGTTCCCCGGGAATGCCGGGCTTTGTCGCCGCGGTAGAACTTCTCGAAGATCCTCTCCCGGTCTCCTGACGGGATCCCGTCTCCGTTGTCTTCCACGGTGATCCGGCGCCTCTCCCCCTCACGTCCTGCTGAAAGATGACATCTCTTCGTCTTTTTGGAATTGTAGCGGTAGGCATTGGTCAGCAGATTGTCCAGGACCGTCTCCAGTTCCGCAGCGTCCAGGGGAACCGAGAAGTCCCCCGGGATATCCAGAGAGATCTCCATAAGAGAACGGTAGCGCTTCTGAAAAGAGAGGGCGGCCGGCCTGAGGAGAGACTCCCCTTTTCCCGGGACTCCTGTCCTGTCATACTGTTTGATCTTCTCGATATAGGCGTCCATGAGCCCCACTTCCTCGAGAAGCTCCTCGTACCGGTCTTCCCCGGGAGAGAGGACACGATCCTTCATTCCCTCGACGATCCCCCTGATAATGGTCAGCGGGGTTTTCATATCATGAGAGAGGTTTGTCATGAAAGAGCGCTTGACCCGGTCCTGCTCCCGAAGTTCGGCGGCCATCTTTTCCAGGCTCTCCTTGAACGGAGCCAGTTCTTCGTAGGGGATCTTCAGGTGAAGGTCATAATCTCCCTGGGCCAGCCTGGAGACCTCACGCGCATTATCATGACTCTGCCTGAGGATCTTCCGGGAGAACCGGACCACGGCGAAGAGGTACAGGAGACTCAAAAGGACGACCACCCCTGTGGCGAAAAGCCACAGCTGTCTCATAAAAGCGGCTTCGAGTGGGGTCAGAAAATTATTATCCACAAGATAGAAGTCCAGTGTCCGTCCCGTGGCTGCATCCGTGAAAGGGGCCTCATTGATCTTTTTTGCTTTCAGGGGATCCAGGCCGGAGGGATAGCTGAGGATGGTCCGCCCCATGGAGTCCCGCATGATCATTCCGATGTTCCTTCTCCAGGGTTCCGGGGGGCGGTGCATACGCCCTCTGTTTTCCATGGGTCGGAAGCTCCCGTTCTGGGAGAAGATCACACGGCTGATCATGGGCAGGTCCTGTTTGAACCGTTCGAGGACATTGGTCTTGTAACGGATATTCATAAAGATCATCACTGCAGCATAGAGAAGGATGATCCCCACCACGGCAGGAAGAACAAAACGGAAAAAAAGAATCTTTTTGAGTGTGGTCACGGCCGCTCCGAAAATTTGTATCCTGATCCGTAGACCGTGATCAGAAGAACCGGGTGAGACGGATCCTTTTCGATCTTTTTCCTGATATTTTTAATATGAGAGTCCACAGCCCGGTCGAAAGCCTCCTCCTCTTCTCCGAAGACAAGGTCCAGGATCATCTCCCTGGAAAAGATCCGTCCCGGATGTGATGCCAGAAGATAGAGGATCTCAAACTCACGATGAGAGAGGGGGACACTCTTCTCTCTGCCCCGCCAGGTCTGGTCCTGGGGGTGAAGCTCATATGCCCCTGTGCGGAGGACGTCCCGGAACCCCGGCTGGGTGCTCCTTTTCAACACCGCCCTGATCCGGGCCATAAGGACACGGGGGCTGAACGGTTTGGTGACATAATCATCCGCGCCTCTCCCGTATCCGTCAAGGATATCGGGTTCCATACTCCTGGCGGTCACCATGATCACGGGAACAGCTTTCCTTTTTTTGATCCATTTGAGGACCTCTTCGCCGCTGATTTCAGGAAGCATCCTGTCCAGAAGGACAAGATGGGGATCGAAAAACTCAAACTTCCTTATGGCCTCTTTTCCGTCCCCGGCCACCTGCACCTCATACCCCTCTTTTTCCGCATAGGTCCGGACGATGGTCGCGATCTTGTCTTCATCTTCCACGATGAGGATCTTTGTTTTCTCCACGTCCGTCTCCTTCCCCCTGCCTGAAGTATACTCCTTTCACCCGTTCCTGTCCAAGAGTTTGCCTGAGCCCCGCCAGAATCTCTCCCCGTCTCCCGTTCAGCTCGAAAAGCCAGGCCGACGAATCACAGACCACTGTAAGCCTGCCTTTGACCAGAAAAAGGGGCCTGCAGTGTGCCGCAGCCTTTTTTCCGGCGATCCCGGGCCAGACATCTTCGATCTCCCCGAGGTGCTCCGCCTCTTGTGTCCTGATCACCTTCCGGATGAGCTCAGAGATCGGCTTCATGTGAGATCACGCCCTCCTTCACTGAAAATGTCCGGCTTCCTTCCCCGAAGGGATGCCGCCCTTCCACCATGGTGAAGAAGACCTGGCTTTCTGTCCGGGTGATCTCCTCAAGCAGGGCCTTTCTCCGTGACTGGTCGAGTTCTTCGAAGATGTCATCCATGAGCAGGATCCCCTTTTTGGCCGAACGGCTGTTGAAGAGGCCCAGAAGGGTCAACAGGAGGGAAAGCACAAAACTCTTCATCTGTCCTTGGGAAGCATGGGCCGCCATCTCTTTTCCATTCATGGTAAGGGCATACCGGTCTCTGTGGGGCCCCACGGTGGTGTATCCCCGTGTGCGGTCCTCATCCCGGGCTCCGAGAAAAGCCCCGCTTTCAAATGAGGGAAGATGACGGATACGCGCATCACGCACCGCAGGGAAAAGCCGCTGAAACGTCGCCGGCAGGGCGTCGTCGATCTCGGCGATAAACGCCTCCCGGGACCGCGTGACCTCCTCCCCGTACCGGCAGAAATATTCATCCCAGATATCCAGCTCTTTACGGCTGAAAAAGCGCGACTTCAGAAGAGCGTTCCTCTCCTGGAGAACACGGTTGAACCGAAGCAGGGATTCCCGGTAAGGAGGATAAAAAAAGAGGATGTACGTATCAAAAAAACGCCGGATCTCACCCGAGGAGAAATAGAAGAGGTTAAAGATCTCACGGCTCACAAGAAAAGGAAAGACCTGCATAAAAAACTCGGAATACCCCATCTCGCTCTGTTCCATCCCGTACCGGAAATTCTTCTCCCGGTCATAAAAAAGAAATCTTTCGTGAGCCGATCCGGACTCTTTCAGGACAAGACGGAACCATTCTGTCCCCCACTGGATCATGTCGCGTCCCCGTGCCTTACGGAAACTTCTGCCGTTGAAAAAAAGGTAGAGGGCTTCCAGCACATTGCTTTTTCCCGATCCGTTGGGCCCCATGATGATATTAAAACGGGGAGAGACCTCCATCTCTCCCCGGGTGATATTTCGGAATTGCGACAGTTCTAAGGATTGAAGACTCATCCCGCCGTCAGTCAAGCATGACAAGGGGCATGATCACCCAGAGGTAATCCGCATTGTTTTCCGGAGTCAACAGCACAGCGCTCTCATTATTATACATGGTCATCACGATGTTCTTGTCCTCCAATGTGGAAAGGACATCTTTGATATATTTGTAGTTGAAATCAATACGGATCTCCGCATCGTCATACTGGACGGCGATGATATCTTCAGCCAGGCCGATATCCGCAAGGCGGGCGCTGATCTTGAGCTTGTTCTGCCCGAACTGCAGAGAGGCCCTTCCCGATTCCCGGTTCACAAAGACCGAGACACGGCGCAGGGAGTCCAGAAGCCCGAGCCTGGGGACAAAGGCCTTTTTGTTGTTGACTGTGGGGATCACCTTGTCGTACTTGGGATACTTGGCATCGATGAGCCTGGAGACCAGGACGATCTGGTCGATATCAAAGCGGATATGCTGTTTGTCGAATGAGATGACCACATCCCCCTCATAATCGATCTTCTGGATCTCGTCCAGGACCTTCCGGGGAACCACGACCCTCGTCCCCTCTTCAACGGAGACCGCGGCGGGTTTTACAGACGCTTTCGCCAGGATATGAGAGTCTGTGGCGACCAGGTTCAGCACGCCCTCCTCATACTCGAAGAGGATCCCTCTGAAGACATAACGGGCACCGTCCATCGCTGTCCCGATGATGGTCCTTGAGATCATCTCTTTGAGTTTTTCAAAGGGAACGGTGAGGGTGGCCGGTTCTTCAGAATGGGGAAACTCGGGATAATCGTCGGCGGGGATGACAGACATCTCGAACTTGGCGCTTCCCGAAGCGATGTAAGCCTTCTCCTCTTCGACCATGACCACGATGGTCTCTTCGGGAGACTCGGAGATGATCTTCACGAATTTCTCCGCAGGGACCGTGGTCTTCCCCGGGGTCTCTGTCTCCACTCCACCAACACAGTACCGGATCCCCACCTCGAGATCGGACCCTTCCATGGTCAGGGATCCGCTGTCCAGCTGTATCATCATATTCTGCAGGATAGGTTTCATGGATTTTGTATTGATGATATTCCTTACAATATTCATGGGCTTTATGATTTCACTCTTTTTCAACGTGAATTTCATCATTTGAAACCTCCGTTATTTAGAAAACTGATCACTTTATCCACTTCATTGCGAAAGACGATATCCTCTTTCATCCGCCCCTCGATCTTGTTGCAGGCGTTGATGACAGCAGCATGGTCCCGTCCTCCGAAGGCCTGCCCGATAGCCTGGAGGGTATCGTTCGTAAAGCGCCGGCTGAGGTACATGGCGATAAAACGGGGAAGGACGACTTCCTGGTTTCTCCGTTTTCCCTCAAGCATCTTCACGGTCATGTTGAAATAGAGGGCCACCTGTTTTTTGATGTTTTCCACAGACATGTCTTTCAGGTTATTATCGAAAAACTCCGACAGGAGGGCTGTGATATCGTTTCTCCCCAGTTTTTCCATATTATTGGAGATCTTCTTGTAAAACTTGATCCTGCGGAGGCAGCCTTCCAGCTTCCTGACATTGCTGGTCACGTTTTCCCCGATGAAGAACATCAGCTCGGGATCGATCTCCACGCCCATGTCTTCGGCCTTTTTCCTGAGGATCGCCACTCTTGTCTCCAACTCCGGCTTTCTGATATCTGTGACAAGACCCCATTCAAACCGCGTGATCAGCCTCTTTTCGATATTGATGTCCGCGGGCGGCCTGTCGCTTGTGATGACGATCTGCCGCTTCAGCTTGTAGAGGTCATTAAAGGTATGAAAAAACTCCTCCTGAACGGCTTCGCTTTTTTCGATGACGTGGATATCATCGATAAGGAGGACGTCCACATTCCTGTATTTGTCCCGGAAGGCTTCCGTGGTCCTGTTTCTGATGGCTTCGATGAGTTCGTTTCTGAACTGATCGGCGGTGACATAGGAGCATTTGACATTTTTATCGTACTGATAGACTTTGTTTCCGATGGCCTGCATAAGATGGGTCTTTCCCAGTCCGGAATCACCGTAGATAAAGAGGGGGTTATAAATGGACTTCCCGTAACTTTGAGCCACAGCCAGCGCCGCCGAATAGGCCATCTCATTACTGCGTCCGATGACAAAATTGGAAAAAGAGAACTCTTTGTCAAATGTGAGGATGTGTCCGTTCTCTTTCTCTCGGGGGGCCGTCTCTGCTCTCCGCTCCACAATATTGAACTGGACATCCACGCTTCCCCCCACGCCCTCGCGGAGGATGAAGTCAAGCTCCTCGCCGAAGAGGACACGGATCCTGTGGAGAAAGATCTCATCATAGGATTCGAAGGAGACCGTCTGTCCCGTGTGATTGACATTGACCGCCTGGAAGAGGTTTTCCAGATTAGCCCTGTCCATTTTCTCGGACAAGCGATCCATGATGTATTCTCTCAGATTATGATCCAATGAAACCAACCGAACCTTTCAAATTTATCCTCCAAAACAACCCTCTTCACGTTATGATATACGCCTTGCCGTGTTCTGCAAGTCTTTTTTCTCTGCAAAATATCTTCTTTTATATCTATAATTTAGAAACTCATTTTTCTTTTATAAACATTGTTAGTGCTTCACTTCCCTTTTTTTAAAACACCCTAACTCTCAATATAACAAGGAAATACACAAAATTATCTCTTTGGGGGACAAGAGATTTGACAGTCAAAACACAAAATATTCACATTAATACTTTTGCTGTCAAAAAATGTAATGTTCTTTCTTTGTGTCCTTCTTTTTTTCTTTTGTGTCCCTGTTGTTCCCATCTTTCCCTCCTTCTCTCTTCTGCCTGTCCTCCACAAAAAAAGACACAAGGCCCCGGTCTCTATCTTCCTTCTCTTTTCCCTCTTTCTTTCTTTTTTCACAAACACACAGACACTACTACTGCTTCTTTTTTTAAAAGAGAAGAGTAAAGAGGGAGAGGGGTTCACCGGAAGTTAAAAAATACTATTGACATGGGGGCTGACCTTTGGTACCTTTTCGCAAAGGAGGAGTGGCTGAGTGGTTGAAAGCGGCGGTCTTGAAAACCGTTGTGCCGCAAGGCACCGTGGGTTCGAATCCTACCTCCTCCGCTGAGCATATCAACAGGAGAGATGGCCGAGCAGGCTTAAGGCGCACGATTGCTAATCGTGTGAGGTACTAAAGGGTGCCTCCGTGGGTTCGAATCCCACTCTCTCCGCCATACTGGGGAGGTGCGAGAGTGGTTGAATCGGCACGACTGGAACTCGTGTGTACCTTAACCGGTACCGTGGGTTCGAATCCCACCCTCTCCGTTTTCCGGGAGAAGCCTGTCGCTTCTCCCGTTCGTTTTCTCCAATATTGACATCGATTTAAATTTTGGTATCCTCCAAGTGGAGGTTTCTATGAAACATTACTGTATAACCGGAGGAGCCGGATTTATCGGATCACATCTGGTGCGCTCTCTTCTCGGCCGGGGAGACCGGGTGACTGTGGTGGATAATTTCTGTGATTTCTACCCCCTCCCTTACAAGATCGACAATGTCCTCAGATCCCTTCAGAAAGAGGAGGGACGGATCAGGACTCTTGACAGGCTCATGGATGAAATCTCATCTCAAGACCGTTATTCCCTGGTTCACGCTGATATCAGAAACGGTGAAGAGATGGGAGCTCTTTTTTCTAAAGGGTCTTTTGATGCCGTGATCCATCTGGCGGCCATGGCCGGAGTCCGTCCTTCTCTGGCTGATCCGAAACTCTATGAAGATGTCAATATCTCCGGAACACTCACGATCCTTGAGGCCTGCCGGAAAAACAAGATCGATAAAACAGTGATCGCCTCATCGTCCTCTGTCTACGGGAACACAAAAGAGGTCCCGTTCCGAGAGGATATGGCCGTGGACGACCCGATCTCCCCCTATGCCGCTACAAAAAAAGCAACAGAACTCTTTGCTGCGGTCTATCACAATATTTATAAGATGGATATCGCCCTTCTCCGCTACTTTACCGTGTACGGGCCCGGACAGCGTCCGGACCTTGCTATCCACAAGTTTACAAGGGCGCTTTTTGAAGAAAGAGAGATCCCCTTTTTCGGAGACGGGACGATGAAAAGAGATTACACCTACATCGATGATATTATCCAGGGGACCGTCCTGGCCCTGGACTGGGTAGAGAAGAACCGCAATGTCTGCGAAGTCATCAACCTCGGCGAGAACAGGACAGTCTCTCTCCAGGAGCTTGTGGATCTTCTCGGGCAGAAGACAGGAAAAAAACCACGGCTCCGGAGAGAACCCCAGCCTCCGGGAGATGTGGACTGTACGTTCGCTGATCTTTCAAAAGCCAAAGGGATCCTGGGGTATGATCCTCAAACCTCCATCGAAGAGGGGCTTGAGCGTTTTGTCCGATGGTGTCAAGACTATTATCAATATTAAAAGGAGAAGACAATGAAAATTGGAGTCGTTGGAACAGGATATGTCGGATTAGTGACAGGGGTCTGCCTGGCCGATTTCGGCCTTCCGGTCTTGTGCATGGATGTGGACGAAAAAAAGATCGAGACCATTGAGAATGGGGAGTCTCCCATCTATGAGCCCGGTCTCGACGTTCTCCTTGAAAAGAATATCAGAGAAGATCGTCTTCAGGTCACGACGGATATGAAAAGATGCGTGGAAGAGAGCGATGTCATCTTTATCGCTGTGGGGACTCCTCCCAAAGAGGACGGGTCGGCTGACCTGAAGTATGTCCTGGGTGTCGCTGGGGAGATCGGGCGCTACATGAACGGATACAAGGTCATCGTCGATAAGTCCACTGTCCCGGTGGGGACAGGCAGGAGGGTGGAACAGACGATCAAGGGAGAGCTTGAAAAGAGAGGGGTGCAATGGAGATTCGATGTGGTCTCCAACCCGGAGTTTTTAAGAGAAGGGAAAGCTCTTCATGATTTTACTCATCCGGACCGTATCGTCATCGGGACGAGGACAGCCAAAGCGGCTGAAATGATGAAAGAGGTCTACCGGGTCCTCTATCTGAACAAGACCCCTTTTGTCTTTACTGATATCGAAACCGCTGAGATGATCAAGTATGCCTCGAATGCCTTTCTGGCGGTCAAGATCAGTTTTATCAATGAGATGGCTCTGCTGTCAGAAGAAGTCGGGGCCAATGTCCAGGATATTGCAGCGGCCATGGGGATGGACGGACGTATTTCTCCGAAATTCCTCCATGCCGGCCCCGGGTACGGCGGGAGCTGCTTCCCGAAAGATACCAAAGCACTCGTGGATATCGCCCGGAAAGAGAATATCAGCCTCTACGTGGTCACAGCAGCTATCGAGGCCAACGAGCGCCAGAAGATGAAGATGGTGGACAAGATCGAAAAGGCGATGAAAGAGCTCCGGGGAAAAGAGATCGCCGTGTTGGGATTGACGTTTAAGCCCGATACAGACGATATGAGAGAAGCCCCCTCGCTGACGATTATCCCGGAACTCATCAAAAGAGGGGCCCGGATCAGGGCTTTCTGCCCCAAGGGGTTTAAAGAAGCCGGATGGAGGCTGAAGGAGTGGGAAGAGAAGATCGCCTATTGCCGTGACGAGTATGAGGCTGTGGAGAGTTCTCATGCGGTGGTCCTCATCACCGAGTGGAACCAGTTCAGGGGGATGGACCTTGAACGTATGAAGGCAAGCATGAAGGATGATTTCTTTTTCGACCTGAGAAATGTCTATTCCGGAGATGACAAAGTCCGCTCTCTCTTCCGGTATTTCCCTGTGGGACTCTCCTGAGGAAAGACGATGAAGATCGTTCATCTTGACGCTTTTCGTCACTATGGAGGAGGGCAGAAAAGATATGTCAATATCGCATCCTTCATCGCATCCAGGGGCCATGAAATGGTCCTGGTCTCTCCCCCCGGAGTCAAGGTGCGGGACTCTTTTCCGGGACGGCTCTACACAGCCCCTTTTTTCGGGGATGCTGATCTTCTGACTCTGGTGAAGATCCTCTGGGTGGTCCTCAAAGAGAAGGCTGATATCATCCACACCCATTCTCATCATGACCATTGGATGGGATCTCTTATCAAAACCCTTCTTGGAAAAAGGATCAAACTGATCCATACAAGGCATGTGGATTTTGAAGTGAAAAACACTCCGGTGAGCCGTTTCATGTATGTGCGCTCTCCCGACTATACCCTCACAAGCTGCCGAAGCATCAAAGAGACCATGATCCGGTCTCTTGGAAAGAGCAAAGGGTTCGACGAGGGAAAATTCGAACCCATCCTGACCTTCAATTATCCTGAACAGTGGGGGACCCCGGGAAAGATCAGAAAAGAGTTCGGCCTCTCAACAGACGAAAAATGTGTCTCGACCATCACACGGATCGTGGATAATAAAGGACATCGTCATCTCCTGAGAGCTGTTCCCGAGATCGTCGATGCCCTGGGCCCTGTGAAGTTTTTCATTGTAGGAGAGGGGCCCTATCTTCCCGTTCTCAGGGAGATGGCCCGGGAGCTTGATATTGAAGACCATGTGGTCTTTACCGGATTCCGCAAAGAGATCTGGGACTTCTATGCCGATATGGACCTCTCTGTCTTTCCCACGGAGAATGAAGGGATCGCTCCCGGGGTGATGGAGTCGCTCTTCTATTCCGTTCCGGTGATCGCCTCTGATATCGGAGGAATACCCGAGGTCATCACCCATGGATTCAACGGCCTTCTTTTTCCCCCGGGGGATTCCCGTCAGCTGGCCCGCTGTGTCATTCACCTCTTTACCCACAGGGAAGAGTATGATAAATTAAAGAGAAACTGTGCCGTCTGGACTGAAGACCGGAAAAAAGAGGATCCTCCGGGAAAAAAGATGCTGGAGGCCTACAGGAAAGTCATGGGAAAAGAATGACGATATCGGCGTTGATACTGACGAAAAATGAAGAGGTGAACATCACCGCTTGCGTGAGGAGCGTGGCCTTCTGTGATGAGATCATCGTTATTGATTCCGGATCAGAGGACCAGACGCGAAGTCTTGCTGAAGAAGAGGGAGCCCGGGTCATCGTCAATCCCTGGCCGGGTTTTGCCCTCCAGCGTGATTTCGGGATCCGGCAATGCTCTTCTCCCTGGATCCTCATGGTGGACGCTGATGAACGGGTCACACCCGCATTACAGCAGGAGATCCGACAGCTCTTTTCAGGGAAGGGACCGGAATGTTACGGTTATGAGATTCCCCGAAGGACTTTTGCCTTCGGGAAGGAGATGAAACATATGTGGCCGGGGCGCAGCCTGCGTCTTTTTTATAAAGAAAAGGGGGAGATGACACTCAGACGTCATGTCCACGAAAAGATCATCATCGACGGCCCTGTGGGCCGGCTCAAAGAACCCATGCTTCACTATTCCTACAGGGAAGTGGGGGATTATATCGCAAAGATGAATCATTATACCACTCTTCTGGCCCGTCAGAAAAGTGAGGAGGATCCTTCTGTCACAGACAAAAAGGCCTATAAAAGAGCCGTGCGCCGGTTCTGGCACCGGTTTCTTGATAAGTATATTTCCAGGGGGGCGTTTCGCGACGGGCGGTACGGCTTTTACCTGGCCCTTCTCACAGGGGTCCAGGCCATGACCACGGAGTTCAAACTCATGGAGATCCTCCGGGAAAAGAGGCAGAAGGAGCGATGATTCCCTATAAAGAGACTCTGAGGAAGAAGATCGGGGACAAGACTGCCGTTATCGGTGTGGTGGGGCTGGGTTATGTGGGGCTTCCCCTGGCGGTGACCATCGCCGGAAAAGGATTTGAGACGGTGGGTTTTGATATTCAGAAAAAAAGAACCGACATGGTCAACCGGCACGAGAGTTATATCGGAGATGTCGACAGCGGGGCCCTGACACAAGCTGTTCTGGAGGGACGGCTCCGGGCGACCACTGATTACGCGGAGATCGCCAAGTGCCATGTGGTCTGTATCGCCGTCCCCACACCTCTTGACCGGTATCAGCAGCCGGATGAGCGGTATGTCCTTCAATCGTCCAAGGATATTGCCGGATCTGCAAAAAAGGGTGTCCTGGTGATCCTCGAAAGCACCACCTATCCCGGAACCACCGAAGAGGTGGTGGCGCCCCTCTTCTTGAAAAAAGGGTTCACTCCCGGGGAGGATCTTTTTCTCGCGTTTTCACCTGAGCGGGTGGATCCCGGGAACAGCGTCTACAAGACAGCCAATACCCCCAAGATCGTGGGGGGGATGACCCGTGACTGCAATGAACTCTCCAGCCTCTTCTACCAGGCGATCCTGGATGCTCCAGTGACAGCTGTGAGCAGCCCCAAAGTGGCTGAGATGGAGAAGATCCTGGAAAACACGTTCCGGAACATCAATATCGGGCTGGTCAACGAGATGGCGATCCTCTGTTACAAGATGGGGATCGATATCTGGGAAGTCATCGGAGCCGCCGCCACAAAACCCTACGGGTTCATGCCGTTTTACCCCGGCCCCGGTATCGGAGGACACTGCATTCCCATCGACCCCTTTTATCTCACGTGGAAGGCTCGGGAGTATGACTACCATACACGGCTCATCGAGACCAGCAGCGAAATCAACAACTATATGCCCGAATTTGTAATAGAACGAGTGTTCAAAATGCTCAACAGACACGGAAAAGCAATGAACGGTGCATGGATCCTGGTGCTGGGCGTGGCTTATAAGAAGAATATCAGCGACATGCGGGAAAGCCCGGCTCTCTCTATCATCACCATGCTGGAAAAACACGGTGCCCGCGTCGCCTATCATGACCCCTACGTCCCCTCATTCAGACACGGAGGAAAAAGCTATGTCTCCGTGGAGTCCATCGAGAAGGAAACGGAGAAGGCGGACCTGGTCCTTATCATCACGGATCATGATGATTACGACCCGGATCTGATCACGAGACCCGGGACTCTTGTTTTTGATACGCGGAACCTAACCGGGGGTGTCAGCAGCCCTTATGTGGAGAGATTATGATCAATTTGATTCTCTATTCCATTGTCCAGGCCTTTCACGCCATGAAAGAGCGGCTCTTTTCAAAAAACAGCCTCCTACAATGGGTCATTCTGACAACGCTCCTCTTTTTTGTCTTTATCGATACACGAGTCCCCCTGAGGAAGCTTGTCCCGGGAGTCTGGGCCTTCTACCTGCTCTGGGCTTTTCTCATCCTCGTCGACCGCTTTTTTGAATACCTCTTCATCAGAAAGCTTCATAAAAACCCCGAATGCGCGGGAGAAAACCCTCTTCCCTTTCTCCGTCCCGCTCTTTTCCTCACAGCCCTTGACCTGGCCTACCTCATGTTGATGCGCTTTATCAGCATGAGGGCTCTTCCGTTCATCTCACAGATAACAGCCGGCAGCAGCTGGAGCACCGTGAACCATTATCTGATGACAGGGCTCTATTATTTTATCATCATCCTCTTTCTTGCCGTGCGATGGAATATCTTTATCCTTCTCTACCGGGAGAGGAGAAAATACTTTACCTCGGTTAAAAAAGCCTTCATAATACTGCGGGAAAATTTTGGAACGTATGTCTTTTTCGGCATCTTCTTCCTGATCATGTGGATTTTCCTCCAGTGGGGAGATAGAGCACTGGGAAATTGGATGGGCATCTCTCTTCTTCTGAACGGGGAGAACGGCCTGCTCACGGCTATGGGACTCTTTACAGCCATCAATACGATCCGGCTGGCGGTCCTCCTGCCCCTCCACGTCTTCCTGTACTATTCCCTGATCTATCTCTTTTACAATGTGACGGAGTATCCCCGGCAGGAGGATATGCCGTATGTCATGCGTTTTCTTGTGTTAAGGAGAGGTGGCTGAGTGGACGAAGGCGGCAGACTCGAAATCTGTTGTACCTCTTGCTAGGTACCGTGGGTTCGAATCCCACCCTCTCCGTTTGACCGGAGGAATATGCCCATCGTTGTCTTTGATTCCGGGATGGGGGGGATCACTGTCCTTCATGAAGCCCTGAGGCTTCTTCCCGGACAACCGTTTCTCTACTATGCTGATACAGGACATGTCCCCTACGGGGGACGTCCGGCCCGAGAGGTCCGGAGCCTGGTGATGCGGGCTGTGGACGTGATCGTCCGGCGGGAGATCCCCCGGGCCCTTGTGGTCGCCTGTAATACAGCCACAAGTGTGGCCATCGACGATCTCCGCCGGGCTTGCTCCTTTCCTGTCATCGGGATGGAGCCTGCTGTCAAACCGGCCCTGGAGCATGAAAAAGTCAACGGACGCCGTGTCCTTGTCCTGGCCACAGCCCTGACCCTGTCCCAGCAAAAATACTCCGACCTGGTCTCACGCCTTGACGGAGAGGGCCTGGTGGATTCTCTTTCCCTTCCGGGGCTGGTGGATCTTGTGGAAAACGAGGACTTTGCTCCTGAACAGGTCAAGACGTATCTCCGCGAAGCCTTCTCCGGGATCAGCAGAGAGGATTACGGCACCGTGGTCCTCGGGTGCACCCATTTTCCCTTCTTCAGACAGGAGATCTCCTCCTTCTTCTCTCCCCATGCGGATATCATCGACGGAAACAGGGGAACGGTCCTTCAGCTGATCCGACGTCTCTCCCCCGTTCCGGAAAAGTCCGGGGACGCAGGGGACGTGATGTTTATGTCCAGCGGGGAGACGGACAGAGACAGGGAGAAATTCAGGCGTCTTCTCACCCGTTATCAAAGGAGCTTTTGAGCGGTGTTTGCCGAAGTCGTTTTTCCCGACCTTGAAGCACACCTCTTTACCTACGCCATCGATCCGGAGGATGAGTGCCGCTCCCTCCGGGGAGCCCGTGTCCTTGTCCCCTTTCGCAGGGGGATCAAGAGAGGGTATATTCTCAACCTGACAGACGACCCGCCCCGCGGAGTGAAAACAGTGAAACCCGTCATGCGTATCATCCATCCGGTCATCCCGGAGAGCCTGTTCCGGCTGGCGATCTGGATGGCCGATTACTATTTTCTCTCATACGGGAAGATGCTTCACACCGTCTATCCTGCCCCGGCGCGGATCGGCCATCAGGAGGTGATCCTTCCCGGGCCTCGTTTTTCCGAGGCGCCCGCTCTCTTGAAAAGCCTTGTTCCTGAAAAAGGAGTCCTGAAAAAGACCGTGATGACCAACGGGACGTATGAGGAAAAGGACATCGACGGATACCTGGAACAGGGCCTGATCCGAAGACGAATCGCTGTGAAAGACGGCAAGACAAGAGAAAGGACTGTCTTCTACACAGGCCCTGAACAGGGCCTTACAGAGATCTCCGCACGGGCGGTCCGTCAGCGGGAGATCGTGGACAGGCTCCTGGCCGTGGGAGGATCCCTTCCTTTGAAGGAATTCGGGCGGTCATCAGCGCTTCGGGCCCTGGAAGAGAGAGGGCTCATCACCATCAGGGATGTCTCTCTTTCAGGCGGAGGGGAAGCGGACCGGCCTTTTTCCCCCTCACTGAAGACGCTCACCCGAGAGCAGGAGCGCGTCTTCCGGGATGTGAGAGGAGCCCTGGACAGGGGGTTTTCTGTCCACCTGATCCATGGGATCACCGGCAGCGGAAAGACAGAGGTCTACCTCCACCTGATGAAGGATGTTCTGGAGAAAGGATACGATGTCCTCTACCTCGTTCCGGAAGTGGCTCTCACGGCCCACCTGACCCATCGGCTGGAAGCGGCGATGGGTGAACGGGTGAACGTCCTCCACAGTTATATGGGGGCAAGGGAGCGTTATGAGGCCTGGAACCGGGCGTTCTCTTCAGAGGGAGAAGTCTTTATCGGGCCCCGGTCGGCTCTCTTTACGCCGTCTCCGCGCCTGGGGCTGATCATCATCGATGAAGAGCATGAAAGCTCTTTCAAGCAGGATGACTCTCCCCGCTACAACGGCCGTGATGCTGCAGTCTACAGGGGAAAAGAGGAGGGGATCCCCGTGCTTCTGGGAAGCGCCACGCCTTCTGTGGAGAGTTACTATAATGCTGTTCATCTGAAAAAATACAGACTTCATACATTAAAAGAGCGCTACGATACCGCAGTCCTCCCCCGGGTCACCGTTGCGGACATGCGTTCAGAGACCTGCGACAACGGGAAGACCTATCCCTTTTCCCGTGAGATGCTCCACCAGCTCCGGGTAAGGAAAGAGCGGGGAGAACAATCCATTCTTTTTATGAACAGAAAAGGGTACCATACGGCTCTTGTCTGCAGCCGATGCGGGTCTCCCCTGGAGTGCCGCCACTGCTCTCATCTCCTGACCTATTATAAGGGTCGGCATATGCTGCAATGTCATCTCTGTTCAGCACGCTTTTCCCGGGATGATATCTCCTGTTCCCAGTGCGGAGGGACGGTCTTTACCGAAAGCGGAATGGGAACGGAAAAGATCGATGAGCGGATCAGGCAGCTTTTGCCGGGATTCAGGGTCATGAGAATCGACGGGAGTACCGTGGGACGGCATGAGACCGTCAAAACCCTCTTTCGTGACTTCGAGCAGGGAGGCGCCGATATCCTCATCGGGACACAGATGGTGGCCAAGGGAATCGATTTTGAAAATGTGACCTTTGTGGGGATCCTCTCCGCCGATGCCATGATGAACCTTCCGGATTTCCGGGCCAACGAAAGGACTTTTCAGCTCATCAGTCAGGTCTGCGGCCGGTCGGGACGGGGAAAAAAAGCGGGGGAAGCTCTCATCCAGACCTGGATGCCGCGGCACTATGTGATCCGGAGTGCCCTGACCCATGATTATGAGGCCTTTTTCAATGCCGAGATGCTTTTCCGAAAAGAGCTGGGATATCCTCCCCTGACCCGTCTCTGCCGGATGATCTTTGAAAACAGGGATAAGGAGATCCTCCGGAAAGAGTGTCAGCGTCTTGAAAATGAGCTGAGTACGATCTGCGGAACAGAGGTCACGGCTTTTTTCCAGACATTTGAAAAGACGCCCCGGAGATCGGATTTTTACAGGGCCTTCCTCCTGCTCCGGTCTGCAGATCTTAAAGAGCTGAGAAGAGCCGTCTTTTCTGTCCGGGAGAGGACCCGGAAGATGACATCCCGGAGTCTCACGGATATGGATCCCGCCTATTTAGGGCTGTAATTTACAGCGGAAGATCTGGTAAAATTTATCAACGAGATTATAGTGGCCTTCATTGTATTCGGTCTCCGTCGTGGGAGAGGAGAAGATGACAAACCCTTTCCCGAAGGATTCTCTGAACGTGAAGATGAGATCATAATGGATGGGGCCGGTCTTCTCCTTCAAATAACGCCAGTTGGCCAGGATATGGTATCCGGGATCGAGAGAGGAGACCTCCTCGGGATCGAACAGGCAGTTTTCCTGGACCACTTCAGCTTTTTCTCCCGAAGCTGACGTGAAGTGGTAGGCGTAATGGGTATGGGGGACGGCAATGATCAGCCGTTTGATCATCTCTTCAAAAAGGTGAGCGGGGTTTTCCGCCGGGACATCAAAAAACTCGAGAAGATTTCGCACCATATTTTCAGAGCGTGAAAAATCTTCTGTAATGATCCCGTAGAGAGAGTCCTTTTTATGGGACTGGGAGCGCAAGGCCTTGTTCCAGAAGAGCGCACGGTTTCTTCCCCGGTTTTTTGCTTCGAGCAGAGCCGAGTCGGCCTGGTTGATGAGGATGTTGATCCATTCGGAATCGTCGGGGTAGACGGCGCCTCCGATGCTGATGGTGATGGGCATGTTCTGCATGATCTTCGATTTCTCAATCGCCTGGCGAAGCTCATCGGTCTTCTTCTCGGCTTCTTTTCTGGTCAGGTTGAAGAGAACGGCGATAAACTCCTCTCCGCCGTAACGGCCGATGAGATCATTCCTGCGGATCCCTTTCTTTAAAAGAGAGGCGATCTTCCAGAGGACTTCATCGCCCTTCTGGTGGCCATAGCGGTCGTTCACCTTTTTAAAATGGTCGATGTCGATCATCAGGAAGGCACACTTGTTCTCCAGGCCCCTGTGGTGACGAAGCCGGTTCTTCAATTCCTTTAAAAAAGCATGACGGGTGAGAAGGTATGTGGTCTTATCCAGGATAATATCCTCGTGGAGCTGGTTATAAAGAATGACCATCTGGATCAGTTCAGTATAGGCCTTGATGGTATCCACAGAAGAAGGGGTGACATTGGAGAGGGGAAGTTTCGTGTCGGCATAGATATACCCCAGGTAGATGTCGGAGAAGGAGATACTCTTCATCCGCTTTTCGCGGCGGTAGGAGAGATTCTTTTTTGTGGGGTTGATCAGGGGGATCACCAGTGTCGTCAGGGGTGACCCGAAGGAATAATCCTTCCTGATGACATAATCCCCTTTCATATAAGCATTCTGGACAAGGGTCTCGTCACACCGCTCACGGGCGCTGTAGAGCCGTGTATTGACATACTTCACTTCTCCGAAGGAGTCATGGCTGTCATTGAGAGAGATCATGATCCGTTCCACCAGGAGATATTTCCGTAAAAAGAGAAGGATCAGGCGGATGGAGTCCTTGAAGTCGGACGACCAGAGGGTGCGGTTCAGGGCCTGGGCTTTCCGGATATTGTCTTTTGTGAAATCCCGGTAGAGTGACGACTGGACCTTTTTCACCACATCGTCTGTTTTTCGAGACAGGAAATTTCCCGTGGAGGGAAGAAAAGAGAAGATCTCCGAGGCTTCTTTGATGACAGACCGGATATAATCCACGGAAGACCAGCCGGGCCTGAGGTCCGGGGGCAGGTTGTCATAGACCATCTTCAGGGAAAAATAGAGAAGAAGCGCAATATTAAAATACTTAACCTTATTGTTGTGCAGAAGGGTGAGCAGCTCCCTGGCGATGAGGTCGATGTGTTTGAAATCCTTCTGGCGGATGGCTGCAAGCATCCCTTTTTCATAGAGTGCGGCCGCCTTTTTCTTCTCTTCCTCGACAAGGCCCTGATAAAAAGGCCAGTTGAACTCTTTTTCCTGAGTCCTGGCTTCGGGATAGAGCCTGTTCAATTTGTCCCACAGCTCTTTTTTGTCATTCTGACGTCCCTGCCGGTGATAAGCATAGAGGAGGTTCAGCATCACTTCGATGACCTCCTGGACAGGGGCCTGGCCGGGCGCGTTCTCGTCTTCGGCCTCCTGTCTCTCAAGATAGGCCTCGAGAGCACCGATCTCGCGGAGAGGACGCCCTGTGAAAAAGTAGTAATAGGCTTTCTCCATAAGGTAGAGGTTTTCCCAGCGGGAGCTGTTCATCAGGGCGGACTCGCGCAGATGTTTTTTGAAAAGCCGCAGGAAGAAGAAGGCCTTTTTCTGCTGGCCCGTCCTGATATAGAGTCTGGCCCCGCTGGAGAGAAAGACGAGATACCCCTGATCACTCTTTCTGTGGTGGGGAGCGATAACGGACCGGGCGTAATCCCTGTAGGCTTCCAGGGCTTCCTGAAAGCGTCCGCAATCCTGATAGGCTTCCACAATATTAAAAAAGGCAGAATCGGCGAGAGAGGGCGCCTGGTGTTTTTTGGCGATGGCGATGGTCTCCTTCAGATCCTCGATGGCCCGTTCGTTGTCAAAGTAGATGTAGTACTTGGCAACCACCCTGGAATTCAAAATGGAGATCATCTCTTCATAGCTCTGGGTGGATTGTGCCAGAGCATAGGCTCTATTCAGATATTCAAGGGCCCTGGAATAGTTGCTGTTTGTCAGGTAGGACTGGGCCATCTGAAGAAGAGCATGGAGTTTCGCTTTGTTCACCTGATAGGGGTCCCCTTTGAGGTTTTTCAGGATCTCTTTCCCCCTGTGCATGAGAAGAGTGTGGTTTTTTGTGATGATCAGGATATTGAAATAGTTCATGATGAAATTCGAAAGCTCTTTTTTCACTCCGTGACGAAGCAGGTAGGTATAGACAGCTTCGTAGAGTCCCAAAGCATAATTGTCCCGGAAGCGGCCGGAGAAGATCATGGCCTTGACATTCAGGAAGTAGTAGCGGAAGTCTCTATTGTTTTCTTGTTTTGAGAGCAGAGCCCCTTTCCGGCACATCCGGAGGGAGGGTTCATATTCATCAAGAAAGAAGAGAAGTTTACTGTAGTTGAGATAGTAGCTGAGGAGGTAGTCATGATGAAGCTTGTCCGCGTCAATGGACTGAAAGATCTCAAGGGCTTTTTCATCTTTATTGGCGTAATAGTAAAAGAGCCCCAGCGCTTCACGGCCCCGGTAAAAAAGCTCCCGGCGGGGCAGGCGGGGGAGGGTCTCTTCGAGGAGGGAGACGGCCTGCCGGACTTCGGAGCGGTGGGTCTCCCGGGCATAACGTTTGAGAAACCGCACGGTGAACCGGCAAAAGAGGCGGGGCATCTTCTCTTTGATGTCTTTCATCTTGGCCAGGAGAAAAGAGAAGGACTCCAGAGAGACAAAAGAATCGGGATTTCCGAGAAGAAATGCGATGGTCCTCCGGGCATAGAGTTCAGGAGGGGGATATTCTTCGAGAAGAAACGTGACAAAAAGTTGTCCCTTGATACTGAAGACCGGAGTCTTCCCTCCCGTAACCACAAGAAGGTTCTCTTTCACAAGAGCATGAAGCTTTTTCTCCAGATCGGGGATATCGCTGAAAAGACGGCGGGCATCATCCCAGGGGATATATTTCTCATAAAAGGCCAATGTGGTGAGGATGACCTTTTCGTCAGGAGAGAGGCGGTCCACACGCTGGTGCCAGAGATTATCATAGGAAAAAGAAAAGGGATACTCCATGATCTTGCTGGTGTCATACTGATAAAGCCCCTGGGAATAGGAGACCAGCCCCTCTTCAAGAGCCGCGCGGGAAAGAGTGGCCAGAAGAGCGCACTTCCCCTTGGTCTTCTGATAGAGGACATCAAAGAAGGACGCATAGTATGTTTCAAGACTCCCGGGAAGAAGGAAGATCCTGCGGACGGCATCCCTGAAGATCTCCCGGGGCAGGGTCTCAAAGGTAAATGAAGCGATGATATTGGTGTCCTGAAGGACTCGTTTCCGGAACTCCAGGGGAAAGGTCAGGTCAAAAAAGACCCACGTCAGGGTATTGCCTGTGAGGCCGTTCATCAGGTAGAGGAGAAAGGACGCGATCTCTTCGCGTTTTGATGTGATATAGGTGACAGAGAAGGTCAACTTGTATTTGTCTGAAAGCGCCTGGAGGATGGTGAGAAGACGGTTGTAGACAATGAACTTAATGTCCCCCATGAGGACAGAATCGTCCCAGGCCAGGATCTTCTTGATCTCCGGCGCCTCGGGATCGAGGTATTTGTTTTCCACGTCGATATGCTGCAGATCTTTGATCAGGCTGTTCAGCGTGTCCATGATGGTGTTGGCCTTGAACCTGATGAGGAACGGAGTCTCCAGCTGAAGGATCTCAAGAGATTCATAAAAAAAGGGAATCACCTCACTGTAGATATCACCGGCGAGGAAGAGGACCTTGTTTTTCTCCTGGGGAAGCCTGAGAAAGTCAGAGACAGGTGAAAAGTGCTTTTCAAGCCCAAGGGTGCTCACTGTATAAAAGTGGTCCACATTGGGATGGGCAGGAAGCAGAGGCGGGCCTGGAGTGTGGGCATTAAAGACGTCGAACAGACGTTCGAGCTCTCCGCCCTTCTCCGCATGGGTCACCCCCCGGGCCTCTTTCACAAAAGCGCAGAACCCCGGGAACTCCTCATCGGAGATCCCCTGCAGAAGATGGATGAGGTCGTTAAAGTCTCCGGCTCTTTTCATCCGGATGAGGGAGTCGCTTCCTTCCAGGACTTCGGAGATCCCGAAATCCAGGAATTTGACGGCGTGTTCCTCTTCTGTGATGTAGATATTCCGGCTGCTGATATCATTATGGAGAAATCCGTTGAAGTGGATGTAGTTCAGGGTGGAGAGAAGCTCTCCCACGATACGGAAGAGCTCTTTCTCTTCCCGTATACGGCTGATTCCTTCGAGGAACTCCCATCCTTCGATGAGATCCATGGAAAAGAGATAATACTGCGAGGGGACCAGGTGTCCGTCAACGGACCAGATGGCACTGAAATCATGAACGCCCACAATATGAGGGTGACGAAGAGACCGCAGGATCTGAAACTCCTGTTTGAAGTAATCCAGGCTGGGCGTCTCGGGCATGTCGAAATTAATGATCTTGACGATGACATCCACAGAAAGAGTGAGGTCCCGGGCTTTGTAGACGATCCCCATGGACCCTTCTCCGATCTTGGCGATGATCGAATACCGGTTATTGATGAGCTTCATATACTATAGTATAAACCTTCCCCCAGATCCGTTCAAGGGGTCTCTGCACTTTATCTTATCCCCGGCGGGGAGACTGCAGAAGGGAGTCATAGGCCGCATAGTTTTTTCGAAAGAGATGATGTCCCATCTTATAGATCCCGTAGGTGATGAACGGGGCGGCATAGACATCGATTGTATAATGGATCTTCATCAGAAGGACTCCCGAAGCTTCGACGAGAGTGGAGAAGAGAAAAAAGTAGCGCAGGTATTTCGTCTTGTCCCGGGTGACCAGATAGCAGAGAAAAGGGAAGGCGGTATGTCCGGAAAAAAAGAGGTCGTTGTAGATGGGGTCCCAGGTCTCATGGATGGCATTGGCAGGATAGGTCAGGGATGTCGTGGGGAGGATGATAAACTTTGAAAAATACATGAGGGTAAAGAGCTTGATATAGAAGGGCATCCGCTGAGGTTCCCTGGCCAGGACCCAGGCTGTAAAGACCGCAAAGAGGAGGTAGATATAGTTGGATGCGATGAAATCCAGGTTGACCGAAGGGAGAGCGTTGAGGAGCTCGTCATTCACAGGATTGTAGGGCAGCTGAGCGAGATAACCCGCCAGGATCACGTTAAAATAGTAGAGATAAAACCAGAGAAGGATCCCCAGGGAAAGGAGGAGGTCTCCGGCAAAACGGGGATGACGGAGAAGAGAGAAGCGTTTCAATATCCAGTCTTTCATTCATTCACCTCGATGTTGAGCAGGTCCAGGATCCGGGTCAGGTCTTCTTCGGAATAGTATTTGATGGAGACCGATCCCCCTTTCGGGGTGTGCGTGATGGAGACACGCGTCCCGAAGTATTCCTGGAGACGATGTTCCAAAAACTCTATTCCGGGGTCTTTGTGAGAAGACGACGGCTTTTTCGGCCGGCGGGAGATCTCTTTTTTGGCTGTGGCCAGTTTTTCAAGTTCCCGGACACTCAACCCCTCGTCCGTTACGGCTTTCAGGAGGTTCAGGCGGGTGGAGGCACTTTCAAAGGAGAGGAGGGCGCGGCCGTGTCCGGCGGAGATCTTGTCGTCTTCGATGGCCTTGATGATCTCCGGTTCCAGCTTGAGCAGACGCAGGGTATTGGTCACATAGGTCCTGCTTTTTGAGACGACGCGGGCGACATCCTGCTGTGTGAGGCCGTTCTCTTCAATGAGCCGCTGATAGCCCAGGGCTTCTTCTATAGGGTTGAGGTCTTCACGCTGAAGGTTTTCAATGAGGGCCATGACAAGCATCTGGCTCTCGCTGGTGATGTCGCGGATGAGGACAGGGATCTTTTTATATCCCAGCCGAAGCATGGCCCGAAACCGCCGTTCCCCTGAAATGATCTCATAGGAATCTTCTCCGGACCGGCGGACGGTCACAGGCTGAAGGAGGCCGTTTTCCCGGATGGAATCGGCAAGAGACTGGATCTCTTCTTCGTGGAAAAGGTTCCGGGGCTGAAAACGGTTGGGAACGATGGAATCAGCAGAAACCTCCACATAAAGGCGCTCCCCCTCTTCGGAGAAGGGTTCTGAATCGGGGATGAGAGCCCCGAGCCCCTTACCTAACGCTTTCTTTTTCATGATGGAGCACCTCCTCCACAAACTGCATATATGATGTCGCCCCGGCGGACTTGATATCATAGAAGATAATGGGAAGCCCGAAAGAGGGGGCCTCGCTGAGTTTGACATTCCGGGGGATGACCGTGTTATAGACCTTTTCTTTGAAATAGGCCCGGATGTCGTCCACCACCTGCTGAGCAAGGTTGATCCGTTTGTCAAACATGGTCAACAGGATTCCCTGGATGTAAAGCTGGGGGTTCAGGTTTTTTTTGATCAGGTTAAAGGTGTGGACCAGCTGCGCCACGCCCTCCAAAGCATAATATTCGCATTGGATGGGAATAATAAGTCCCTGGGATGCCACAAGGGCATTGATGGTCAAAAGCCCCAGAGAGGGCGGAGAATCGATAATAATATAGTCGTATTGGGCTCTCAGCGGATCCAGGATGTTTTTCAACTGCATCTCCCGCGCCATGACCCCGACGAGCTCCACCTGGGCTCCACTCAGGTCCGCATGAGACGGAAGAAGATCCAGGTTTTTGATCCCGGTCTTCATAATGACGTTATCCACGGCCTCGTTTTTGATCAGGACATCGTAGATGGAGACCGTAATGCTCTCTTTATTGATCCCGATGCCGCTGACGGCATTCGCCTGAGGATCCACGTCGACCAGGAGGACCGACTTCCCGTATACGGCCAGACAGGCAGCCATGTTCACCGCAGTGGTCGTTTTCCCTACGCCGCCTTTTTGGTTCACAATAGAAATGATACGTCCCATAAATCACCACCCAAAGGAATTAATGTTTCACGTGAAACCCCGCGAGGTCTATGATACCACCCTTTAAAAAAGGAAGCAACGCAAAAGTCTTGAAGAGATGTTTCACGTGAAACATCAAAAAAGAAGGAGGGGCGGAGAGATCCGCCCCCGGGGATTATCGTTTTTCTTTGATATCGGCCAGGACTCTGGCTGTGAAGTCGTCGATGGATGTGGCTCCGAGATCTTCTCCCTGCCTTGTCCGGACAGAGACCGTCCCCTCTTCGGCTTCCTTGTCGCCCACAATGAGCATGTAGGGGACTTTTTCGGTGACCTGGGCGTCACGGATCTTTTTGCCGACCTTTTCATTTCGGGAATCGACGTCAGCGTAGATCCCGGCTTCTGACAGGCGGTCCCTGACGCTTTCGGCATACGCCATGTGCCGGTCGGCAATGGGGAGGATCCGGGCATGGAGGGGGAGGAGCCAGGCCGGGAAGGCTCCACCGTAATGCTCGATGAGGACGCCGAAAAAGCGCTCCAGGGATCCCATGAGGGCTCTGTGGATCATGATCGGGCGATGCGGTTCTCCGTCTTCCCCGACATAATGGATGTCAAACCTCTGGGGCAGATTAAAATCCACCTGGATGGTGGTGCATTGCCAGCTTCTGTTCAGGGAATCCCGGATCTTGATGTCGATCTTCGGCCCGTAAAAGACCCCTTCCCCGGGATCGACGGTGTAGTCGAGTCCCGTGGCTTGAAGGGCCTCTTCCAGAGCGTGGGTGGCAATATCCCATTGCTCCAGCTCCCCCACATATTTTTCGGGACGGGTGGAGAGATAGACATCGAACTTCTCAAACCCGAAGGCATGGAGGACGCGTTTGGTGAAGGCGATGAGGTCGATGATCTCCTGATGGAGCTGGTCCGGCCTGCAGAAGATGTGGGCGTCGTCCTGAGTGAATCCCCTGACCCGCATGAGTCCATGGAGGACGCCGGAGCGCTCGTAGCGGTAGACGGTTCCGAACTCAGCGGTTCTCACGGGAAGATCACGGTAACTTCGCGTCTCGTTTTTGTAGATGAGGACATGAAACGGGCAGTTCATGGGCTTGAGCAGATATTCGTCGTCATCGATGGCGATGGGGGAGAACATGTTTTCCCGATAGAAGTTCCAGTGGCCTGAAGTCTTCCAGAGATCGGATTTGGAGATGTGCGGAGTGTTCACGATAGAGTATCCAGACCTGATCAATTCATCGATGAGATAGTCTTCAAGTTTTCTGCGGATAAAGGCTCCTTTGGGAAGCCAGTAGACAAGGCCCGGCCCGAAGTCGGGCTCGATATGGAAAAGGCCCATCTGTTTTCCCAGTTTTCGGTGATCCCGGAGCCTGGCTTCTTCAAGGGCATTGAGGTGTTCGGTCAGGGCGTCTGCTGAGTAAAAGGCCGTGCCGTATATTCTTTGAAGCATTTTGTTCTTTTCATCGCCGCGCCAGTAAGCTCCTGCCACGGAGAGTAGTTTGAAATGTTTCACCCGTCCGGTGGAGGGAAGGTGGGGTCCCCGGCAGAGGTCTGAAAAGTCTCCCTGCTCGTAAATGGTGATCTCTTCTTCCGGAGGGATGTCTCTGAGTAGTTCTTCCTTGTAGGGCTCGTTCCTGAGTTGAAAATAGTCCCTGGCCTCTTCACCAGAAAGGACTTTGCGGACAAGGGGGGTGTTCTCTTTGATGATCGTCTTCATCTCCTGTTCAATGGCGGCAAGGTCATCGTCTGAAAAGGTGTGCTCCAGGTCGAAATCGTAATAGAACCCGTTGTCGATAGCCGGGCCGATGGCCACAGAGACGGGAGAAAAAAGACGTTTCACAGCCTGGGCCATGATGTGGGCCGCGGTATGGCGCAGGACATCAAGAGCTTCGGGGTCCTTTTCTGTGATGAGACGTAACCCGGTGTCCCCGGTGAGGGGAGTGGAAAGGTCGATGAGTTTGCCGTCTGTCATCCCGCAGACCGCGCTTTTGGCAAGACTACGGCTGATCCGCGCTGCTGCCTCAAGGACAGTGGTCCCTTTTTCGACTTCAAGGACTGTGCCGTCGGGAAGAGTGAGTTTTATCATGATAAGCTCCTTTCACGTCTAGGGGTAGACAAGGTCGTACAGGCGGACTTCCACGATGAAGGCCTGCTGTTTTTTATCCTGGAAACTGTGCCGGTAGATGTAGAGGCTCCCGTCCGTGTAAAAACCGTATCCCAGGGGATAGCGGATCCTTGCATACGGGGCCTTATCCTTAATTGAAATCAGCTCAAGCGTTCCTCCTCCGTTGACACTCCAATAAGTGACAAAAAGATAGGGGCCGACTTGTCCCAGATCATAAACGACTCCGTTCTTCTGGATGGATGATTGCTTATAGGACGCCGTGATGGGTTCTGATGTTTCGAAGGTCCTCACCCGGCGGCCTTTCAGCTGGTGCAGAGTGGAGTCGTACTGAAACGTGTAGAGGAGGTGTCCCTCAGCGTCACGGCCGAATAAAATATTGCCGGGAATGGGAGGGGAGAGGGAAAAAGCTGTCTCGACAGGGGTGCCCAGAGGGGTGCATCGGAGAAGAGAGAAATCACCGCTGATGGTCGAGCCGAAGACCCAGAGGTCTTTTCCTGAAGCATAGAGGTTGAGGATCTGCCGTATGCCGGGGATGTAGGAGGTCCCTCTGTATTGAAAAGAGCCGTCTTCGAAATCAAACCGTGTGATGCGGTTGCCCTGGTCGGCAAACCAGAAGGCGGACCCGCTGGCGGTGAAGAGAGAAAGGCGGGAGAGCTGTCCCTCTTCCTGCCCCCGGATGAAATAGTAGTACTTTTTCTGAGACATCTTCCCTTTGTCGAAAAAAACCAGGGCATTCAGGTCCGGGGAGACGAAGACATGGTGTCCCTGGAAAAGGCCCTTGTATTCGAGGTCGGGGTGATCCTCCCCCGAAGGGAGGGGGTGAATGGTTAAAAAGGGGGTGATGTCCGGCTGGTAGAGCGCTCCTTTTTTCCCGCCGCCGAAAGAGGGAGAGTGAACAGTGAGAAGAAGAGCAATAAGGAGAGCCAGGGGGAGGGCTTTATTCTTCCACGGGAATATCATAACCCATGTCCTCCTCGGTGGACAGAACGATAAAAGTCTCCACGTTTCTGATGGACGGAATGATGAACGAGATGCGTTTCATCAAAAACTCCTCAAGAGCGGTGATGGAATCCATGGAGACGTTGAGGATGAAGTCGTATTTTCCTGTTGTGAAATAGTAAGAACGGATCTCTTTACAGGAAATAATGGCGTCTCTGATCTTATCCAGGGACTCCATGTTTTTGCGGTCGATGGTGATCGCCATGATCGCCGTGATCTTCTTCCCCAGTTTTTCAGGGTCCAGAATAGCCTTGTACCCTTTGATAAAGCCGTTGTTCTCCAGCTTTTTAATACGTTCCAGCACCGCCGGCGTGGAGAGGCCGATCCGTTCGGCAATGGCTTTGTTGGTGATGCGTCCGTTGAGTTGAAGAATATTGAGGATCTGTCTGTCGATACGGTCCATAAAGAAACCTCCCCGGTTAACCTCGTGATTGAAAGAAGGACTGGACAGCGGCAATGACCTCGTCCGTTTCCCCTGGTGTCATGTCGGGGAAGATGGGGAGGGCTAAAATCGAGCGGGCTGTCTTTTCCGCCACGGGAAAATCGCCTTCCCTGTATCCCAGAAAAGAGAAACACTCCTGGAGATGGAGAGGAAGAGGATAATAGATGGCATTCCCGATTTCTTTTTCGTCTAAAAAACGTTTTAATTCGTCGCGAAATGGCGTTAATAGAGAGTAGACATAATATACAGGATCGCAATAGGGCCTGATAACAGGTATTTGGATTTCATTAATTTTATTTAACCCTGAAGAGTAAGCTGAAGCAATGGAGGCCCGGGCCCGGATATCGTCATCGATGGTTCGGAGTTTGACCCGGAGGACCGCCGCCTGGAGTGTGTCCAGCCTGCTGTTATAGCCCACTTCATTATGAAAATAGCGTTTGGATTCCCCGTGGCGCCGTAAAGAGCGTAACCGTGAAGCCAGGTGTTCAGATCGGGTGACCGCCATCCCTGCATCTCCATAGGCTCCCAGGGTCTTGGTGGGATAAAAGGAAAAGATCCCGATATCTCCCAGGGTTCCGGCTTTCTCTCCCCGGTAGGACATCCCGAAGGCCTCGGCGGCATCTTCCAGAAGAGCCAGGCCGTTCTCTTCGGCCAAAGAGAGAAGCGGAGAAAGATCGGCGGTCTGGGTAAAAAGGTGAACGGGAAGGATGGCTTTTGTCTTTGAAGAGATCTTTTCTGCCGTAAGGGCCGGATCCAGGTTAAAGGTCTCCGGCTCGATGTCAGCGAAGACAGGGACGGCACCAAGACGGGTGATGGCACTCACAGAGGCAAAAAACGTGAAGGGAGAAGTGATCACTTCATCTCCCGGCCCCACGCCCAGAGCATGGAGGCCAAGAAGAAGGGCGTCGGAACCGCTGGCCAGGCCCACGGCATAAGGGACGTCCAGATAGCTCTGGATCTCCTCCTCCAGGGCAGAGACATCATGTCCAAGAATATAATCTCCGCGGAGAAGGACTTCTTCTATAGCGGTGTCAAAAAGGTCTTTTTTCCTTTGGTATTCACGGACTCCTGTAAAAAAAGGGACAGGCATGTTCTTCCTTTCTCCTAGCGGGGATAGTTCAACGGAAGGCTCACAGATCGGTTTTCCATATTGCTCTGATAGATGGCAAGGATGAGCTCAAGGCTTTTTTTGCCTGATCGGCCGTCTGTGGAGGGAGCGGCTTTTCCGGTGAGGACCTGGAGCACATTCTCATAATACTGAAGATGACCGAAACCGTAGACGTTGGGCGGTGTATAATTCGATTCCAGGATGGCTTTGTCCTCAGGACGGGAGTCGGAAAACTCCCATTTTTCAACGGTATTCAGGGCCATCCCGCCGATCCTCACGGTTCCCTTTTCACCGATGACTGTCAGAGAGCCTTCAAGGTTTCGGGGATAAGTGAGCATGGTGACCTGGATGACACCCATGGCACCGCTTCTGAATCGTAAAACAGCAGCGCCGGTATCTTCGGCCTCGATTTTTCTGGCCAGGGTGGCCGTCTGTCCCATGACACTTTCCACCGGACCGCCGATCCACTGGATGAGATCCACATAATGGCTGGCCTGGTTCATAAAACAGCCGCCGTCGAACTCCCATGTGCCCCGCCACGGGGCCATGTCATAGTAATCCTGCGGTCGTGTCCAGAAGACAGTACTGTTGAGAAAGTAGATCTTCCCGAACCGGTTTTCATCGACGGCTTTTTTTAAACCGGCGACACCGGGATTCAAGCGGTTCTGCTTCACGACAAAGAGATGGACTCCGTGATGATCACAGGCCCGGATGAGAGCTTCAGCATCTTCAAGACGGACAGCCATGGGTTTTTCGCTGAGAACATGGATCCCCCGTTTTGCAGCTTCGATCCCCATAGCCGGGTGAAGGCCGGATGGTGTGCAGATGGAGACCATATCCATTGTCTCATTGTCCAGCATGGTTTTGTAATCGGTGTAGAAGGGAACGTGAAATGGTGCGGCTGCAGCTTTGGCTCTCTCTTCGATGATATCGCAGACAGCCGTGAGTTGAACCGCCGTTCCGAGGTTTTTAATCGTCTCAAAGTGATTTTTACTGATCCGGCCGCAGCCGATGAGTCCCATCTTTATTGTCATAGGCATCCTCCTTAGTTGAACTATAATAGGATTCTCACATTTTGCAAGGGAAAGTTAATATGATTAGGAATGCAGGCAGTGTTTCCTAATAAATATCAGGAGTCGGCGGGCTTTCCGGAGGGGGCTGTGCGTTTCAGCAAGGCGATGATGACCTGGTTGAGATAAGTCCACTCTTTTCCGGTTAAAGGCCATTTTTGTATGGTATTGCGTAAAAGGATCCTGTTTTTTCCTGCGTTGATCTCTTTCTGAAAGAGATGAGTGGAGATCAGCGTATAGAGATTTTCAAAAAGCTCCTCCTTCTGTCGGACATCAGCCAGAGGCGGGACGGTCTCCTTTGGGGAGGATATCGCCAGCGGAGAAAGAGAAAACGCGGTGAGGAGGACGGCATGGGCCAGATTCAGAGAAGAGTGGACGGGAGACGTGGGGATGGAGACTGTTCCGGTGATGTGGCGTAGCTCTTCATTATTGAGCCCGTTGGTCTCGTTGCCGAAGAGAAAACCGATCCGTGCGCCGGGAGAGGCCTTCAGTGATGATGCCAGGGATGAGAGGGAGAGGTGAGGGTATTCTTTTCTGGGCCGGGCTGTCAGGGCATAGAGATGATCCACATGGGAGGTAAAATCCTCAAGGGAGCGGCCGGTGACAAGGTGATGAAGAGAACTCTTTGTCCCTGCGGCCATCTTTCTCACCTCGGCTTCATCAAAGTGGATGGGATCGATGACCCAGAGATGAGAAAACCCCATATTACAGAGGGCCCGGAAAGCCGACCCGATATTTCCTGAATCAAAAGTGCGGACCAGGGCAAAGTGAAACTGATCAGATCTCATGGTCATAAAAGTCCTTTCCGTCTGTAAAGATCGTCTTGGTCTCATGAAGATAACGGGTTAAAAATCTGAGGAGGGCGGTCACGCCCTTCCAGAGGACAACAGGAGTGAGAAGAAGGAGGAAGATAAGGAAGGAGATCTTCTGAAAACGGACATGATGGAACGCCGCTTTGAACAGGAGGGCCGTCAAGCCTGCTGCTGTGCCTGTAAAGAGAGCTGTCCCCGCTGTGAGGAAAAAGGGGGTGTGAAAACGGGCGGGAAGGGTGCCGTAGAGGATCTCCCCGGTCACGCCGTCGAGGATGAACAGGTAGCGTTGTCCCCGGTAGGTGTATTCCATAACATGAAGAGGATAGTAGAGAAGCGTCGTATGATCGTCGAGGACAGAACGGAAAAGCGTGTCAGGGGTGTCCCGTGAAAGGCTCATGAGGGCCTCGGCCGTATGAGGAAGCGGCCGGGTGGGGAGAATGATCCGGCCCTCAGCGGGAGGGATGAGTGTGAAGGGTTTCAAATGGCCAAACCCGTAGAGAGATGTCCCCGTATCGATCTTCAACTGGTCGGGACACGGAAATGAGGAGGGGCGGGCTGCAGGAAGAAGGAGAGAAAGCGGTGAGAGGTCGAGCCTTTTTTTCCCGCCAAGAAGGAGAAGCCGGGCCAGGATCCCCTGAAGCTGGAAAAACGGAAGGTAGTAAAGCTCGTGCGAACGAAAGTCAGAGGCAGAGATCCTGTTGCGGAGAAAGAGGAGGACCCGCTGCCGCGCAGAAGCAAAGGACACGTTGTCTTTCATCCAGACTTCAGGGATCTCCCCGGGGCATGAAGGCCGGAGAGGAGTCCCGCAGTAGGGACATTCCACTCTTTTATTCCATTGATATTCGGCCATTTCGAGGTCAGCGCTGCAGCGCGGGCAACGGACAATATCGATCTGAAGCATCTTAACCTCCTTTGAGGAGAGCCAGCCCGAGGAAGAAAAGGGCCATGAGAGAGAGGAGGAGAAGCAGGGGCGTCCCCATGGCAAAAAAGGTCAGGAGGAATGACGAGACGATGAGGGCGAAAAGCGTTATCCGGTTCCGGCGGATACGACGGCGGGAGAGGTGGTCGGGAAAGTCTGCAGAGTAGAGTTCTCCGGTGACATTATCCATGATGAAACGGACGGGACGATCCTCCAGTTGTCCGGAAAAGAGGGTGAACGGAATCAGGTAGAGGGCATCGGCAGAGTCACCGGGGCCCAGGTGGACAGGAGGGGCCTTTTCCGGATCCAGGGGGAGGATCTCATCAGCCCGCGGGATATACCCCTCAAGTTCAAAAAACGTCTCTTCACCGCAGGAGCGCCATGTTCCCCTGGTCGTCTTCATAAAGGGAAGGGTCAGAGAAGAGCGGGACGTGAGCGTCAATGTGCCGGGAGGGACACCGCGGCTTTTCAAGACCCTGCGCAGGGCCTGTTCAGCCCGGGCAGGGGACAAAACGGGGGGCACCTGGTAAAAGAGAAGTGAATCCACGGGTGTGGGATAAAGCGTGTTATGACACCAGGGGCATCGGAGAGCGGTGTGATAGCGTGTAATCGTCAGTGGCGCACCGCATGCCGGACAGGCCCGTTCCATCTTACTTGGTCAGTTTTTTAATGTTTTTGTTATCGCTCTGTCTGATTCTTCGGGAAAAGTCGCTGTAAAGGGCGGGGACAGACTGGCTGAGCTGTTCCATCATAAACTCTTTCAAGCGAAGGACATGGTCATCCTTGAAGAGGGCGACGGGATGATCCCATTCCAAAAAGGAGTAGAGCTTTTCCGAGAGATCGGGGTGGGATTTTGTAAAGAGGACTGTTTCACGGATGACCTCTTCGCAGAAGGGGGCAAAGGTGTTGTTCTTATAGACATCCTTCATGCTGTCAAAAAGAAGTTGCATCCCTTTCTGATCAGCCACAGCTGAGATTCCGGGAATCATGGCGGTCTTCGTCTCGGGGAGGGATTCTTTGCGGATCATGGCCAAAAGAAGGTTAAAGGCCTGGGGATGACGGATGTTCTTCAGGGCCTGGGACAACTCTTCGCGGACGCGGGAGTCTTTATGCTCTGTGAGGGGAACAAAAGCGGAAAGGTCGCTGAATGAACCGATCTCCCCCATGATCTTGATTCCGTTCCGGACAACATACCATCGGCTGTCGCGCAGCATGCGTTTGAGAAACGGGACAGCTTTGTCGCCGCTTTTCACGAGAATATTGATGATGTTCCTGCGCATATCCTTGTCGCGTTCATCCATGAGAGAGGTCAGGAGAGGAGTAATGGCCAGTTCATCACACTGGAGGATGAGTGTTTCCACATGAAAGCGGTCCGGGCTTTTTAATAGCCTCTTGAGAAGGCTGATGAGGTCGGTGACCACATGGAAGAACTCTTTTTTGCTGAAATGGTCCATGAGCTTTGATTCGATGACCACAGGGATCCACGCTTTGAGAGAAGCGATATCTTCCATGGCCACGGCTTTTTCCATGGAGAGGAAGGTCAATTCGGAAAGAAGGGTGAAGCATTGGGGCGTGCACTCGTCCTGATGGGAGGAGATGTAAGCCAGGATCACCGAAAAGATCCTGGTATACCGGGGAAATGCTTCGCGGGGGAGTTCTCTGCAGAGGGAGAGGGCTTCTTCAAGCAGATGATGTTTCACTTCGATGCGCGTATCGCCGATATTATACTCAAAAAGCCAGATATAGTGCTGGAGGACATCCTCTTTTTTCGCGTCGACAGTGTCCCTGTACAGGGTCATGAGGTCCAGATGGCCAAGGGTGTCCAGGGGAAGGGCGGCCAGGGTTCCGAAACGCCGGGCTTTTTCATAGGAGTTCAACCGTTGAAAAGGAACAAGCCCGTATTTCTCTTCCAGGTCGTGTTCCGTCATCCTATTGTCCAGAAGGGCGGCGATGTCTTCTTCGTCCAGGTCCACGGTGATCAGGCGCTCCGGTTCAGGGGCCCTCTCTTCGGGCTCCTTTTTGGTTTTCTTTTCCGGGGTTCCCGATCCGAACGGCCCTCCCAACCCGACGAAATGGCCTGTCCCTTCTGTGGGAAGGAGTTCTGCCCCGGAAAACGTGGCGGAGTGAAGCTGGCCCGGAGCCCGGACGCCTTCTTCACCGGATCCACCGGATCCTCCGGATCCTGTCCCTGTTCCTGTCCCGGTTCCTCCTCCGCCGACCCGGGGCTGATAAAAGATGATCTTGGCATGGTCCACATTGTAGGAGGTCAGGGCCCTGTCCACATCCGCGAGCTCTTTCCCGCGGGAGTCAGACAGGATCTGGATAAAGGCTTCATACTCTTTCAGGGTCAACCCTTTCAGCAGCGCGATCCCCGAATAACTCCGCTCGGAAAAGAACTTAAAGAGAAACTCTGTGATGTGAGGGTTGGAACGGATGAGCTCGGAATTGACAAAAGCCGCCTCTCCGCTCATGGTCAAAATCAGACGGTCCTTCTGCTGAAAGATCTTGTCAGCAAAAGAGAAGTTCCGTTCAATGGCTTTTTTTGTCTCGGGATGAGAAAAAGTGTAATAAAGGCCGTTTTGGATGGCTGTTCCCAGGGACATGATAAAAAACTTATATTCGTTCACTGCAACTCCTCATATTTCGATGACTTTCATCATATTGGTGGTTCCTTTGACTCCAAGTGGAACGCCGGCTGTGATCACAAAGATATCTTGCGGCTTTGCGATCCCTTCGTGGACAAGGATCTTCCTGGCTTCCTCGATCATCTCATCGGTATTATCATAAAAACATGTGGTAATCGTGGACGTTCCGAAAACACCGGCGAGTTTTTTGGAGACATGTGAATTCGGCGTGAATGAGATAATCGGGACGGGTGGCCTGAATTTGGCTACACGGAGAGCTGTCATTCCTGAAGAGGTGAAGCAGATGATCGCCTTGGCCTGGAGAGAGATGGCCGCATCAATGGACGCGTAGCTGATGGCATCGCTGATATTCATCTTATCCACAGGGACCGTCTCCCTGACCCGCTCGTAGTCGATGTCCGCCTCCGTGGTGACGGCGACCTCCTGAAGAGTCCGGACCGCTTCAAGGGGGTAACGTCCCGCCGCCGTCTCTCCCGTGAGCATGAGGGCGTCCACAGATTCATAGATCGCCGTAGCGATATCCGTGACTTCAGCACGGGTGGCCCGGGGATGCTCACGCATGGACTCAAGCATCTGTGTGGCAATGATCACTGGTTTTCCTTTTTTACGGGCTGCAGCGATAATGTTCTTCTGGATGACAGGAATGGATGTCAGAGGCATCTGGACTCCGAGGTCCCCCCGTGCCACAAGGATCATATCCGCTGCTTCTGTGATGGATTCGATATTCTGAGCCGCCAGGGGATGTTCGATCTTGGCGATGAGGGTGACATGGTCGGGGATCATGGCTCTGATGGCGGTGATCTCCTTCTCGCTTTTGATCATGGATGCAGCGATGAGGTCAAGCCCCTCGTCCAGGGAAAAGGCGATATCCTCTTCGTCTTTATCCGTGAGGAGGGGAAAGGGGAGGTCCAGCCCCGGGAAATGGGTGCTTTTCCCCGGCTGGATGATCCCGGGGTTCAGGGCTTTCACCGTTGCTCTCTCACGGGAGACATCCGTCACTTCCAGTTCAATATTCCCGTCATCGATAAGGACACGGACCCCGGGGTGCAGAAGATCCCCGATTCCTTCGACTCCGGCCAGCGCGAATTCATTATCCGATGAGGGTTTGGCGTCAAACAAAAGAAAGAGAGAATCATTTTTCTTGAACGTGAGGGGTTGAGGGCAGAGTGTGCGGAGTTCAGCTCCTTTGAGATCAGCCATGACAGGCATTTCCGGTGCGAGAGCCTTGATCTTTCTGATCAGGGACTGGTATGTCTTGTAATCTCCGTGGGAAAAATTGATCCTGAACAGGTCCGTCCCCATATCGATGAGTTCTTTGAGGATGGATTCGTCATATGAGGACGGCCCCAGAGAAACAATGATCTTTGTCTTTCTTTTCTGAAACATAGGCCTCCCGCGTCAGCTTAATTTTTACTATATCTTAATTGAAGCTGAAATTCAAGGGCTTTAAAAGAAAGCCCGGTAAGTTATGGTGATATTCCGGGCGATCTTGTTATACTCTTCTCCGATCATCACTCCGTCTTCGGGATCGGTGTTGAAGTTTCCGAAGAGGTTGATGAGCTGAAAATCGATGATGAGTTCAGGCACGAAAATCCATCGGACACCGAGGTTAAAATACCCCTTCCCGTCACCCAGACAGGTCTCCCCGTTGTCGTTGAGTCCCAGGTCCCATTCAGCCAAAACAGAGAGCTCTTCGTTGAGTTTCTTTTCTCCTCCGAAAAAGAGGTCGATCCCGTCTTTTTCTTCGAAGTCAGCGGCTTCTGTGGTGTAATTCACCCCGCCGTGAAGGACCATGCCGCCGAGGATGTTCATCTCTTTGCTGGCCACAGCGTAGAATCCCCGTGATTTGATCAGGTAACGTTCCAGCCCGTCGAGATATTTGCCCCATCCGATGGAGGAATAGCCCACAGAGAGGGCGGGCATCGCATACCGTTCTTCGAAAAGATTGTACTTGATGAGAAACTCGACCCGGGGATACCAGTCGATCTCTTCATTGCCGATGACGTTTTCACCGCCGTAGGAGACTCCCAGCATGAGGCGGTTTGTCAGGGAGACGGCCACATGGGTCCTGAAGGGAGCCATCTCAATATGCATCTCATACTGCCCTTTCTGCCCGGTATAGGCTGCAGGAAAGAGCAGGATATCTGTTCCCGACGGTGTGTGGACAGGGGTGAAGGATTGAGCTCCGGCAGACAGGACGAGAGCGGCGAGAAGGATGACAAGAGTCACAGAACGCATACATACCTCCTATTTTTTTATTTCCACATGATAACAGTCTTTGCCGATGATCCGGCTCAGCTTGGTAAAAAAAGCCTCTTCCAGAGAGACCGTATACTGGGAATCACTCCGGAAGATGATCTCACGGTCCTCATGAAAGACATGGAAGAGAACCGGGGCCGGGCCGGGGTATTCAAGGAAGAGGGCCAGGAGTTTGTCGGAGAGGCTTCGGGCGGCATCATCCGACTGGAGATGAAGATGGAGGACCTTTGTCCGGCTTTGATAAAGGTCCTCACGGGACTGGATCTCGTCCAGGCGGATTTTGAGAGACTTTTTTTCGCTGTTCTCCTCGGGGTCCGATTCGAACTCATCGATGATGATCCGGCCTGTCACGAAAAGGAGTGTCTCTTCTTCAAAAAGGGCGGAGTATTTTTCTGCCGTCCCGTTGAACGCGATGAAGGGGATCTCGGCTGTCATGTCCTCAAAGGTCCCGGTCACATACTTTTTTCCGTCTTTTGAGATGCGCCGGGAGATGCCGGTGAAGATCCCGCCCAGGGTGAAGGGCCGGGCATTGAGTTCTGAAACGGAGAGCTGGTAGAGTGTCCTGACATCGGTCTCTGTAAGCTGTGCGATGAGGTCGGTATAGTCTTCAAGCATATGTCCGCTGAAATAGACCCCCAGAGCCTCTTTCTCATGTCTGTATTTATCCCAGTTCCGCCACTCCTCAAGGGCAGGAAGATGGATCTCGTCTTCTCCTTCCGTCTCTTCGAAGAGAGAGACGAGCCCGCGGGCTTTGTTCTCCTGGATCTTCCGTCCGACATCCATGAGATGATCCAGTTCGACCCAGAGGGTCCGTCTGTTGACTCCCAGAGGATCAAGAGCCCCGCTGTAGATGAGAAACTCCAGGACTTTTCTGTTGACCTGCCTGTAATCAAGACGCTTGAAAAAATCCGAGACGGACTGGAAAGGGCCGTTTGACGACCGTTCGTCTACAATGGCGTCAATGGCTCCGCGGCCGACGTTTTTGATGGAAGCCAGGGCATAGCGGATAGAGGTTCCTTCTGTGGAAAAGTCGGCAAAGCTGGCATTGATATCAGGAGGGAGGACGGCGATGCCCAGTTCGCGGCACTCTTTGATCCCCAGGTCGATCCGTTCTGCATTCCCGGAGTCATTGGTCAACTGTGCCGCAAGGTATTCCTGGGGAAAATGGGCTTTGAGGTAGGCTGTCTGAAAAGCCACGTAGGCATAGCAGGCGGAATGGGATTTATTGAAACCGTATTCTCCGAAACGTTCGATATAACTCCAGAGCTCTTCCACGGTCTTCCGGGCATGTCCCTTTTTGACTGCTCCTTCGATGAACTTCTTCCCCATCTCGTCGATGAGGGTATGTTTTTTCTTGGCCATGGCTTTGCGAAGGCTGTCGGCTTCACCCATGGTGAAGCCCGCGATGATATTCGAGAGACGCATGACCTGTTCCTGATAGACGATGACGCCGTAGGTCTCGTCCAGGACTTCGGCCATGGCCTCAAAGAGATACTTGACTTTTTCACGTCCGTTTTTCCGCATGATATAGGTGTCGATATGACTCATGGGCCCGGGACGATAGAGAGCGTTCATGGCAATGAGGTCTTCAAGACGTTCGGGCTTGAGTTTTTTCAGATACTCTCTCATCCCCGAACTTTCGAACTGGAAGATCCCGAAGGTCTTCCCTTCGCCCAGCATCTGGAAAACCGTCCGGTCCTCCAGGTCCAGGTCATCGATGTCCAGGTCGATATTGCGGTTCTCTTTCACCCGCCGGACGGCGTCTGCGATGATGGATAAGTTTTTCAGCCCTAAAAAGTCGATTTTCAGAAGGCCGATCCTGTCGGCATCCACCATATCGAACTGTGTTGTGATATTATCATCCTTATCCTTGTAGAGGGGAACGATATTTTCAAGATCATCTCGGGCGATGACCACACCCGCCGCGTGTTTGGAGACATGACGGGAAAGCCCTTCCAGGCGGACGGCGATGGCATAGACTTTCTGATACTCATCATCCTCGCCGATGAGTTTTTTCAGGTCAGCATCGCTTTGAACAGCCTCTTCCAGGCTTTTGGCCTGGAGGGGGATCATCTTGGCCAGTTTGTCGATCTTGGAGAGGTTCACGTTGAGAACGCGGCCCACGTCCCGGATGACGGCCCGGGCTTTCATGGTGCCGAAGGTGGCGATCTGACAGACTTTGTTCTTTCCGTATTTCTCCGTGACATAATCGATGACATCCTGGCGTCCCACATCGGCGATATCCACATCGATATCGGGCATACTCACCCGTTCCGGGTTGAGAAAACGTTCAAAAAGAAGATCGTATTTCAGGGGATCCAGGCCTGTGATCCCCAGGGTATAGGAGATGATGCTTCCCGCTGCGGATCCCCGTCCGGGGCCCACGGGAATATCATGGTCTTTGGCATACTGGATAAAATCACGGACGATGAGAAAATAGCTGGAATAGCCCATGTCGCGGATGATTCCCAACTCATAGTCCAGCCTCTTCTGGATCTCTTCGGTGATCACGGGATAACGGGACCGGGCGCCCAGGGTGCACAACTCCCGTAAATACGTATCGGGGTCATGGCCTTCGGGGACTTCAAAGTGGGGGAAATGCGTGTTCCCGTCATGATCCAACTCGTCTTCCAGGGCATAGTGACACATGCCGCTGATATAGAGGGTGTTGGTGAGAGCTTCGGGGATGTAGGAGAAGAGAGAAGACATCTCGTCATAATCTTTGAGGTAAAAAGCGTTCCGGGGAAAGGAGAGGCGTTCCTCTTTGGGATCATCAAACGTCTTTTTTGTCTGGAGGCAGAGGAGCGCGTCATGAGCCTCATAATCCTCTTTGAGGAGGTAATGGGTGTCATTGGTCGCTGCCACGGGGATATCCAGGCGTGTGGCCAGGGAGATGAGTTCGGGAAGGAGTTCCTTCTCCTCGGGGATCCCGTGGTCCTGGAGCTCAATGAAAAAATCACCGGCAAAGAGCTCCTTATAAAAAGAAGCGCGGGTCTCGGCTCCTGAGCGGTCACCGGAAAGAAGAAGCTGAGGGATCTCCCCCTGAAGGCAGGCAGACATCCCCAGAAGTCCTGACGCATGATCCCTGAGGAGCTCATAGTCGATGCGGGGTTTGTAGTAAAAGCCTTCGATATAGGAACGGGAGACCATTTTGATCAGGTTTTTATATCCCTCTTTTGTCTTGACCAGGAGGATGAGATGATGATGTCTGTTCCTGTCCCGGGCTTTTCTCTTTTCGGTCACATAGACTTCGCAACCGAGGATGGGTTTGATCCCTCTCTTTTTCATGGCATCCACGAACTTGACAGCTCCGAAGAGGTTGCCATGGTCAGTGAGGGCAAAGGCGTCCATTCCCAGCTCCTGCAGCCGGTCGGCCAGCTGGCTGAACTTGGTGGCTCCGTCCAGAAGGCTGAACTCCGAATGGTTATGGAGATGGACAAAGGGGGTCTGTGCCATAAAGAGAAGAGATCACTCCCATTCGATGGTCGCAGGGGGTTTGGAGCTGATATCGTAGACGACCCGGTTGACCCCTCGGACTTCGTTGATGATACGGCTGGAAATGCGCCCCAGCAGGTCATAGGGGACTTTTGCCCAGTCTGCTGTCATCCCGTCAAGGGATTCCACCATGCGCACAGCGACGGTGTTCTCATATGTCCTCTCATCCCCCATGACGCCCACGGAGCGGACAGGGAGAAGGACACAAAACGCTTGCCAGATCTTGTCATACTGGTTGGCGGCCCTGATCTCGTCTATGGCGATGGCATCGGCTTCTCTCAGGACCTGAAGACGCTCTTGTGTGATCTCTCCGATGACCCGGATCCCCAGTCCGGGCCCGGGAAAAGGATGGCGGTTGACCATCTCATCGGGAAGTCCCAGTTCACGGCCCAGTTCTCTCACTTCATCCTTGAAGAGTTCACGGAGAGGTTCGATCAGCTGAAGATCCATCTTTTCCGGCAACCCCCCCACATTGTGATGGGATTTGATCGTGGCCGAAGGGCCTTTGAACGAGACGCTTTCGATGACATCGGGATAGAGTGTCCCCTGGGCCAGGTATTCGGCTCCGGGGATAGCGCGGGCTTCTCTCTCGAAGATCTCGACAAAGATGCGGCCGATGATCTTCCGTTTTTGTTCGGGATCGGTGACACCGTCCAGCCCGTCAAGAAATTCCTGTGAGGCATCGACAAAACGAAGATTCATGGAAAAAGCGTCACGGAAAGTGGTGATGACCTGATCCGCTTCGTTTTTTCGAAGGAGCCCGTTGTTGACAAAGATGGGGACAAGCTGGCTTCCCACAGCCTTGTGGAGAAGAAGAGCGACGACAGACGAGTCTACCCCCCCGCTTAATCCCAGGATGATGGTCTTGTCGCCGACTTTTTTCCGGACATCACGAATGGTGTTTTCGATAAAGACCCCCATGGTCCAGTCAGGCGTCAGATGAGCCACCGAAAAAAGAAAATTCCTTAAAAACTGTTTTCCGTAGACCGAGTGGATGACTTCAGGGTGGAACTGGACCCCGTAAAGAGGCCTCTCTTTGTGTTTCATCACGGCAAACTCGGTATTGTCCGTCTTTGCGATCTCAAGAAAATCCGACGGCAGGCTTTTGACTTTATCCCCGTGGCTCATCCAGACGGTGCTGTCGTCGGGAAGGCCCATGAGGACCGGGTCGTCGGGATGGGTGATCCTGAGCCGGGCCGAACCGAACTCCCTCTTGTCCCCCTGGACCACTCCGCCTCCGAGTGCTGCGGCCATGAGCTGCATCCCGTAACAGATCCCGAGGATGGGGACGGGCAGGGAAAAGACTCCGCTGTCACAGCGCGGGCCGTTATTGATCACAGAGGAGGGGCTTCCGGATAAGATAATGGCCACGGGATCCATGGCTTTGATCCGGTCAAGGGAGAGGTTAAAGGGATGGATCTCGCAGTAGACATGTTCCTCCCGGATACGGCGGGCGATAAGCTGGGTATATTGTGAACCGAAATCGAGTATGAGCACAGTATGACGCGTTGACATAAGATCCTCCCTCTGTTGATACGAAAAATATGTGTCTTCAGTATATCAGCCGTGCCGGTGTCTGGCAATATTTTTCAGGGAGGAGAGAAAAGAAAAGGGGGAGGAGAACCTCCCCCTGAGGGTCAGAGACCCAGGGCTTTGTCGATCTCGGGTTTGTTGAACCCGACGATGATCTTCCCGTTGATATCCACAACGGGGACACCCATCTGACCGGATTTCCGGACCATTTCCTGGGCTTTTGCCTGGTCCCTGGAAACATCGAAATCGGTAAAAGCGATCTTCTTCTGCTCCAGATAGCTTTTCACCATTTTACAATAGGTGCACGTGGGGGTGGAATAGATTGTAATATTCATTGAGAGACCTCCTTGGTTAATACAGAGATAAACTGTTTCACATCATCATCCAGGATGGCATAGCACATGGAGACTCCTTCACGGCTGCAGCGGATCATCCCGAGCCGGCGCATAATGGAGAGATGCTGTGAGACGGCCGGTTGGCTCATATGGTACTTTTCCATGATCCTTTTGAGATCGTATGAGCCGTGGTAGAGATCCATGAGGATCTCAAGTCTGGCGGGATGCCCCATGGCCTTTAACTTCTCGGCCCAGAGGTGAAGTTTATCCATATTTTTCCTTTCCATGGATTAAGTATATAAGAATATTCTTATCTGTCAAGAGAAAAATCCCCTCTTTATTCTTTTTTTGTTTTCTATTTCCAGACGTCTGTGGTGATCTTCACTGTGCTCGCCAGCTGGTAGAGGATCGTCGTCCAGTCTTTCAGGTGCTCCATAAAAGAGACCCGGGGTTCGGCCGGAGGAACGATGACCGTGTCCCCCGGAAAGATCAGGGCATTGAGGAACTTATCACGGAAGAGTGTGGTCACGCGGGACTCCTCGTCAATAAAGTAGGAAGAGATGATGCGTCCGTTGGCTTTGATGACAAAGGCCCGGGAAAGGTCGCCTCCGGGGGTGGCTCCTCCGGTCATGCGGATGTAGTCCTTGACCCGGGTCCGCCCGGAATGGTAGACAAAGGTCCCCGGACTGTTGACTTCTCCCATCACCGTGACGGCATCGGGGTTCCGGGGGACATAAAGGGTATCACCGTTTCTCACCGGGATATTATAGGATGAGCGGGCAAAGGCGTTGAGGTCCCCGGGAATATCCATGATCAGGCGCCCTGTGACCTGGGCGTTTTTCATCTCCTCCAGCCTTTTCCGGTAGAGGGGGAGAAGGTCGGCGGAGCGGCTCTCCTGGCGGGACTCCAGAAGAGCGATGGTGCTCTCCATGGTCCTGATCAGCTCTTCAAGATGCTCTTGCTGACGCTCTTTCACCGATTCCCGTGTGAAGACGGATCCCCGGATATAGGCCTCAGAAGTGAATCCCCCCGCCCGTTTGAGGATATCGGCGAGATTTTCCCCTTCCCTGGCATAGTAGACTCCGGGATAGACCACTTCACCGGAGAGGGTGATGGCCCTGTTCTCTTCAAAGTCGGCCAGCCGCCGGACAAAGACCTTGTCAAAGGGCTTGAGCGTGAAATTGACAGCCGGGTCATTGGGGCGGTTCAGGACGGAAGAGAGGGAAAAGACAGAGACATCGATCTTTTCCACGCGGTTATCCGAGACTTGAAGGGTGACATATTCGGCCTCTTTCAGGTTGGCCGTATTGGTGAGCCCCTGGGCCAGATGGATGAGGTCCACAACAGTCATTCCCGGGATGTATTGAAACCGCCCCGGGGCGCGGACCTCTCCAAGGATGAAGACCGGGGGGCGGTCCTGCATCTCTTTTTTGCTGTAGAGGGTGATGATGTCTTCCGGCTGAAGAGGGAGATCGGCCCGGGGGTCTTGTTCAAAAAGGGCTTTCTGCAGGTTGACGGGATAGATCCGTGTGGTGTTCTCCGGGTATTCCCGCCTGGTCACGGTGGCATACTCCATATAGGTCTCAGGCAGGAGAAGAGCCGTGTCCACAAGATCGGAAAACCTCATCCCCTCATGCCATTGAAACTTGCGGGGAGTGGAGACATAGCCTTCCAGGGAGACGGCATTGAGGTCTTCCCGGGTCACGGGGATGGGATAGACCCGGAGGATATCCCCGTCTTTGGGAGAGAGGGAGCGTAAGGTCTCCCGTGACAGGGTGGCGAGGACGCGGCCTCTGTCTGTCTCGAAGGATTCAAGGGAGATGTTGACTCCATAGGCTGATGCCGTCATCCCGCCGGCCAGGGAGACGATGTCACTCCAGGTCTCCCCCTCTTTCACCTCATAGAGGGCCGGCCTGCGGACATTTCCCGCAACGGCCACCAGAGGGCCCATGGGCGCGATATGGATGATATCTCCGTCCATGAGGGAGATGTCGTCTGAAGAGTCGCCGTGCAGCAGAAAATCATAGAGGTCGATGGTCTTCACCAGGCGTCCTCCCCGGTTGAGGCTGATGGAGCGCAGGGATCCTGTGGAGGCGGGCCCTCCTGAAGAGAAGACGGCATTGATCACAGAGGCCAGGCCCGAAAGAGTATAAGAGCCGGGTGAGGCGGCGTCTCCCGTGACGAAGATGCGGACGGTCTTGACATCGGTGAGAGCCACTTCGAAATCGGTCCCCGTGGAGATGCTCTCTTTAAGGCGGGCCTTGAGCCCTCCCAGGGTGAGGCCGGCCACGGACATCCGGCCGAAATGGGATGATGAGATGTTGCCGTTTGTATTGACAGTGACATCCAGGTCGGTCATGGTGGTCCCCCAGATGGTGATCCTGAGCCGGTCTCCGGGCCCCAGGATGTAATTGTCGTTCACCGGGGCATTGGTTACAGGAGCGTAGGTGGAGGGGGCTTCGAAAAAGCGGCGTCCGAAAAGAGTCAGGGATGAGATATCAAGGGGATAATCATACCCCGATTCATCGAAATAGTATTTTTGAAAAAAGGGACGGTCCTGGGAAGAGGAGGATGCCGGGAGCGGCTCTTCGTTCTCCGGAGCGGCGTCTTTCTGGCCGGGGAGGGCGCGGGCCTGAAACGGGGAATCCGGAGTCTCATAGGACTTCAGGGCTTCGGAGAGCTGTTCCATCTCCTCCGGCGAGAAGGATTCTCCCCGGGCATACTTTTGCAGAAGCGCATCCTGCTCAGCGGGAGTCAGGGCGGAAACGGATGTGAAGGATAAAAGTGCCAGCAGGAGAAAAAGGATAACGCGTCTCATGAAAAGCCTCCTTTAAGCTAAGCCTCTTTTTTGAAGCGCAGGGCCCTGCGGAGTGCCTCCAGATAGGATGCCGATTCGGGATCTCGCTTCATCCGGTGCAGGTATTCGGCGGCAAAGGCGGCCAGGGCGCCGGTGAACAAGCCCAGAAAAAGGGCCATGATCATGATCAGTTTGCGGCGGGGGCGGACCCTGATGTCCGGGACAAAAGGGCTCTGGATCACACGGTACAGGGTATTCTGATTGGTCCGGGCCAGAATGATCTTCTTCGTCTCCATGGCCCAGATGGAGGAGAGTTCCGACCGGAGGAGCGGGTCATTGGTGGCTCTCATCTCAGCCTTCAGACGGTTTATAAAACGGAGGCTGTTTTCGGACTCTTTCTTGATGATAAACTCGTTCAGAGAGGCCAGGAGTTTATTCAGGATCAGATAAGACAGTTCCGGGTTGATGGTCTCCACGGCGATGGTCAATGTCCCGTTGATGGTGTCTTCTTTGATCATGATGAGCCCGCGCAGAGTCTCAAGAGTCCTGGTGACCGAGCGCTCTTTCTTCCCCAACAGGTCGCAGATGTCATGGGCCTGGTCGAAGTAGAAGAGGAAATCGGCGCTGTGCAGCGTGCGTTTGACATTCTTGAGGTTTTCGCCGGTGAGGGAGGTGATATCGGCTCCCATCATATAAGCGAGGTTGGTGAATCGTCCCATAGAGGCAGTGAGCGGGTTTTCATCAGTGGGGGCGATCACCGCAGAAGCCCTGAAGGCTTTGGGAGAAAAGAGGGCGATGATGAGTCCGAGGAAAAGAAAGAGGAGAATGCACTTGATGACCAGAATTTTACGGCGGGCAAGGATAAGAAGAAGTTCCCAGAGGGAGATCTCTTCAGAAGAGCGGTTCTTTGTCATAAGCGTCCTCCGATGATGAGGATGCGGGCAACGACCATCTCTTTCGACTCCTCAAAATCCTTTACGGCGAGGGCCGCATATTTCAGGATGCTTTTCAGGTAGATGAGGGGCCGTCTGGCCTGAAGTCTCCCGTCAGCCAACGTGAAGCGCAGCTGTCCCTTATAAAAGACCCTGACACTGTTTGATTTGAGCGAAAAATCTTTTCCGATGAGGGTCTCCTGTTCAAAGAGAAGATAATCATTGGCCCATCGGTGAGTGATGCGTGTTCCGGCCTTCTCTTCTTGTTCGGCCCTTGTCCCGTAATAGTTTGTGAAATGGCCCACCGCGTCAAGCACGGCGGCGATCCGGGCGTCTTCGGGTGTCATCTCTTCAGGATGGTAACAGGCCCCTTTCAGAAGAAGAGTCTGAGGTGGGGCCGGAGACGGGGCCGGAACAGCGGAATTACAGATGATGGCGGATAAAATCAACAGCGTTGATAAAAATCGCAAGGCCGTCTCCTTTCCCGGGAAGATCCCCGATTCTGGATTTTATGAGAGCCAGGGGATGAGTCCATGGCAGAATGTGAGCCTCCGGGTGAGGCATAAGGCCGAAGATCCGGCCGGTGGGATCGCACAGCCCGGCCAGTCCCCCTGCAGATCCGTTGGGATTATAGGGGAACTCTTCGGTGGGTTCCCCGCAGGGGCCTATGTAGTGCAGGACATCCTGATGGTTCTTCCTGATCCCGTCTTCTACAGACGTGTCCTTAAAGAGGATCCGGCCCTCTCCGTGGCGGACAGGAAGATAAAGGCGGTCGATCCCCCGGGTATAGACAGAGGGAGACTCGGGGTTGGCCTTGAGGGTGACCCAGCCGTCATAGAAGTGTCCGCAGATATTTTCCGTGATCGTCGCAGTCTGTGAAAAAAGAGCCCCTCCCGTGGCGGGAAGCAGCCCAAGCTTCATGAGGATCTGAAAACCGTTGCAGACCCCCAGGATGAGCCGTCCCTCCCGGACAAAAGAACGGAAAGGGGCAGAAAGGGTATGTTTCAGCCTGGCGGCAAAGGCCCGGCCCGCGGCGATATGGTCGCCGTAGGAAAATCCCCCGATGAGCATGAGAAGATGGGCTTTCGCAAGCTTATCCGGTGCGGCGATGAGGTCGTTGAGGTGGATCATCTCCACGGCAGAGGCTCCGGCCATGCGGAAAGCTGCTGCACTCTCTTCCTGGCAGTTCAGTCCGTATCCGGTGATGATGAGAATATGGGGTTTAGCAGCCATGGCCACTCCTTTGGTATGCATTTTTGAGTTGTTCACGGGTCATTGACAGCCAGACCTCTTCTCCGTGGTAAAGGCAAAGGCCGTCATGAGCCTCTGTGACCCGTCCGACGCGTGCCAGGGGGAGGCCTGTCATCATCTCCTCAAAGTCCGCCGCCTGTTCCGGGGAGAGGGTCATGAAGATCCGGCCCCCGCTTTCAGAGAAAAGGACCTCGGCGGGAGAGAGGGGTTCTCCGGTGAGAAGGCGGTCCACATGGACGTCAAGCCCGAAAGACCCCGCCATGACCTGGAGGGCCAGGGAAAGAGCCGCTCCGCCTCTTGAAGGTGTATGGGCGGACTGGATCAGCCCCGCTCGGAGAGCACGGTGATAGGCCCGGTAAATATCGATGAATCCTTCCCGAGGAGGCGCAGGGACACGTCCCCCGGGGTGTCCCAGGTAACGGAAAGCAGCCGATCCTCCGAATTCACGGCGGGTGAGGCCCAGGCCATAGAGGATATCCCCGTCGCGGACCGGTGCCGGGGCTGCTGCTTTGCGGTAATCGGGCATCCGTGCGATCACGGAAAAGAGAAGGGTGTAGGGAATGGAGATCTTCCTCCCTTCGAGGAAGGCATCGTTTTTCATGGAGTCTTTTCCCGAGATACAGGGAGCCCCGTACAGAGGAGCGAAATGGGCCAGGGCGCGGCAGGAGTCCACAAGAGCGCCCAGTTTTTCCTTTCCGTCGGGATTGGATGCAGCCTGATAGACAGGATCGGGCCAGCAGAAATTGTCCAGGCCGGCCATATGGGAAGGATCCGCTCCTGCGGTCACGGCTTTCCGGACGGCTTCATCGATGATGGCTGCCGTCCCGGCATACGGGTTCAGCTCGCAGTACCAGGGGTTGACTCCTTCAGAGAGGACGACTCCTTCAAAATGGTCGTAATCGGTTGCCGTGACTGAAGCGTCGCTGTGGACATCGCCTAAAACCCCGGTGAACGGTTTCAGGACAGAGAGCCCCTTGACCTCATGGTCATATGTGCGGTAGAGGTGCTCCTTGGATGTCAGTTCTTCCGTGGAGAGAAGCCCGAGAAGGAGAGCTCCGGGATCCTCTTCCCTGAGTCGGGAAGAATCCTCTCCCGATGGAGGAGCGACGGCTTCCAGCTCCAGCTGGGGAAGCCCGTTATGGAGAAACTCCATATCAAGGTAACAGACCGGACGGTTGTTGTGAACAGCGTGGAAAAAGCCGGATGCTGTGAAATGGCCCAGCACTGTGCAGAGGACGTCTCTTTTTCCGGCCAGGGCCATAAAGGGTTCGAGCTTTTCGGGAGGGACGGCCAGAGTCATGCGCTCCTGAGCTTCGGAGATCAGGATCTCCCAGGGTTGAAGGCCGTGATATTTCAGCGGAGCCCGGGCCAGGTCCAGCCAGGCTCCCCCTGTCTCTCTTGCCATCTCCCCCACGGAAGAGGCCAGCCCTCCGGCGCCGTTATCGGTGATGGAGCGGTAAAGGCCCTGATCGCGGGCTTCGATGAGAAAATCGGTCATTTTTTTCTGTGTGAGCGGGTCTCCGATCTGAACAGCCTGGACAGGAGAGGTCTCATCAAGCTGACGGGAGGAGAAGGTGGCTCCGTGGATCCCGTCCTTTCCGATACGTCCCCCGGCCATGACGATCAGGTCGCCGGGAAGGATCCTCTTTTTCGCTCCGTCTTCCCCGTTCAGGCGGCGGGGAAGGAGCCCCACCGTCCCGCAATAGACCAGGGGTTTCCCCAGATAACGCTCATCAAAAAGCTCCCAGCCGCGTGCGTAGGGGATCCCGCTCTGGTTTCCTCCGTCGATGACGCCTTTATGGACGCCTTCACGGATCCGCCGGGGGGGGAGAAGGCCCGAAGGGATCGGGCTGTTGTAATCAGGGGGAGCGAAACAGTATCCCCAGACATTGATATGGGGAACAGCCCCCTTTCCTGTCCCCAGGATATCACGATTGACGCCCACGATTCCGGTCATGGCTCCGCCGTAAGGGTCCAGCGCCGAAGGGGAGTTGTGTGTCTCCACTTTATAGCAGATATGATGACGGTCATTGAACGAGAGGACCCCGGCGTTGTCTTCGAAGACAGAGATGATATGGTCAGTCTTTTCCATGGCTCTCTTTGTGGGCTCTTTGATCATGGTCCTGTAGAGGGAATCGATCTCGAACTCCTCTCCGGAGGCATCCCGATAGGTGATGAGGGAGGCGAAGATCTTGTGTTTGCAGTGTTCGCTCCAGGTCTGGGCGACCATTTCGATCTCGGCATCCAGAGGATGTTCGCTGAATCCGGCTGCACGCCTTCGGCTGCGGATGCTGCTGTCGGCGAAGTGATCCCGGATCACAGCGAGTTCGCGTTCGTCCAGGGCCAGGTGGCGCTCATGGTTCAGGCGTGTCAGCGCCTTTTCGTCCATGGACGTGACGGGGACCTCCTCCACGAGGATATGGTCTTCTGCCGTGATCACGGGGATGGCGTAGCGGGTTGTTTTTTTCCAATCGCCGGAGAAAAAGACATCCACCTCTTCGATGAGGCGGTTGGCGAGGATCCTGTAGCCCCATTCGACGGCGGTCTCATGATTCGGGAGATCACCCCGGGGAAGATCGAAGAGGTAGAGCAGCGAGGTGTAGACCGCGCCGGACTCAGGAGTCCGGCCGAGAATAGAGGAGGCCATCTCCAGCGCTGTCCGCCCTTCATTATCCGTGACTCCGGGAAGGAAGCCCACCCGATAGACCAGGGAGGGGGACTCTGCCTCATGGGAGAGGACAACTTCTTCGGTTACAGGGTCGACAAACTCATCGGCAAGAGAGGCCCACTCTTTGTCGGAGACAGCAAAGTCAAAAGCATAAAGCCTGCGGACCTGCACCGTAGCGGGTTTGAACGGGGCCTGGCGGATGAAGGACTGCAGGACCCTGTCTCCCCGGAAATCATGCTGCCCGTTTTGAAGCTTTATCTCGAGAAAACGTGTCATGATACGCTCCTTTTAAAAAAACAGAAATGCGTTTTCAGTATAGAGGGGGCTTGCAAAAAGTCAAGGTCTTATGGCACTGCCGTCCGGGGGACATTCCTGATCTCCGCGTCACGGCTTCCGGTGGACAGAGCTCTCTTCTCAGGGAGGGGAAGAAGGATCCTGTAGGAGTCCCCGTCGGAAAGATAGATCAGAGGGTGTCCCCTGAGGAGAGCGGGATAGGAGAAGGAATCCAGGGCTTCAAGCTGTGAAGGGAGAAACCGCTGGTCATTGACAGGGTAGCGCCCGTAACGGGCATAGAACTCCTCCAGTCCCCGGCAGACCTGCTCCAGGGCATCCCGGTAAAGGGCCTCCCGGGCCTCCCGGCTTCCCTCCCTGAAGGAGGGAAGCGCATAGAGGAGCAGAAGAAGGCCCACAACGAGGATGACAATAAGGTCGTTTGCTGTGGCCGGACGCACAGATCACCCTGCAGGGGGAAAGAGCCCCATATACCAGGAGAGCAGGGCCGGTCCCCAGAAGAAAGCGATGACAGCCCCCAGTGAGAGGAAGGGCCCGAAGGGAAGCATGGTCTCGCGGACGTTTTTCCGGGTGATGAAGGCGTAGAGATAGCCGATGAGAGCAGCGCTCAGGGCCGCGGCGAGGAGAAGGATGATCCCGCTTTTCCATCCGGTAAAAAAGGCCAGAAACGCCGTGTAGTAGATATCGCCGCCTCCCATGGCCTCCTTTTTATAAAAGGCCTTTCCCAGAAACGCGATGAGCCAGATGAGAGCGAAAAAAAGGAGAAACGAGAGGAGGCGCTCTCCGATGATCCCCAGCTTGATGTTGTAGAAGATGCGCCAGAGAAAAGCGGGGACAAGGACTTCCCAGGGGATGATCATATGGGTAAAGTCGATCCACGTGACGATAAAGAGTGTGGAGAGAAAGAGGATGAGGTCCACAGCCGAAAGGGTGAGCCCTCCGTAGAGATAGCCCGCCAGGAAGATAAGCCCGCCGGAAAGCTCCACCAGGGGATAACGCAGAGCGATGGGTGCTTTGCAGGCTGCACACCGGCCCCTGAGGAAAAGATAGGAGAGAAGGGGGATGTTGCCGTACCAGGCGATGGGGGTGCTGCAGGCGGGACAGCGCGACCCGGGGCGCACGATGGAGAGGTCCCGGGGGACGCGGTAGATGACCACATTAAAGAAGGATCCGAAAAAAAGGCCGATGAAAAAAAAGAGAAATGCCATGTCTGCTCCCTTCATACTGATCAAGAAAAAAAAAGCCCGCCCGCGGAAGCGGACGGGCTCTCAAGACATCGACTCAGACGAGCTCTTAGAGCGGGTCCATGGTGATGCCGCCGGGGACAGCGTCCACAACAGTCGCTGTCTTGCCCACATCGATGATCACGGCATACTTGTCGCCCTTGACGCCCTTGATCTTGCCGACCAGGGTGTAAGCGCCGTCACCGTCACCGGCGAAGCCGACGTGGGTGAGGTTGCCGGACATGTCAGTCCACTCGAAGTAGTTCTGTGAGATGGTCTGAAGCATGTCCAGTGTCTGGGGATAGTCACCCGGGAAATCCATGGATGCATAGGACTCCATGGCCTGGATGAGAGACTGCATGGTGGCCACAGCGGCCCTTTCCGCAGCTTTCTCACGCACACGGGTGAAGTTCGGGATCGCGATAGCCGCCAGAATACCGATGATGGCGATAACGATCATGAGCTCGATGAGCGTAAAACCTTTCTTATTCATAAAACACCTCCCTTTCTTTGCTTACCTTATTGTTAAGCAATCATCGTGCCAGAAACCTGTTTTCCGGCATCTTCCACTATAACAGGCAATTATAAAACCATTTGCTCCACTGCGCTCTCCTGGAGTGTAACCAATCGACCCGTTTTTACTCGGGATGTGTAACTTTGGGTTACACTACAGCTCCTTCCAGCTGGAGATCACAGGTTCTGTGGTGACAAACCGCGGACTTTTCATGGTGTCGGTGTAGAGGGCCCAGGTATCCTTGTTGATCGCCCGGACCTTGGCGGCGATGGTGTAGCGTCCGGTGGTGGTGCCCTCAAACCCCAGGACCTCCACGGTCTCGCTCACCCGGTCGATCTCCAGGTAGGGGGCGATGACCTGGATGAGTTCATCCACGTTCTGGGGATAGGAGAACTCCAGCTCCGCCGAGGCGTAGGCTTCCAGGGCTTTGAGCACCGCTTTGAGTGTGGTGGCTGTGGCATGGATGGCGCTCTTTTCACGGACACGGTTGAAATTGGGGATGGCGATGGCCGCTAATATGGCAATAATGGCGATGATGATCATGAGTTCGATGAGCGTAAAGCCGCTTTTTTTCATACACAACTCCTTTGTTTCTAAAATGATATTATAAGTGTACCTTAAAATGAGAGCTTTTCAACAGAAAAGAGAAATATTTTTTCTTTTAAGAGCCGGGAAGACGGCTATAATAGAAAGGGTGGACAAGTGAACCAGCACGGGAGGTGACCTATGGACGGATTGAAGGGAAAGGTGGTCTTCATCACAGGAGCCAGCGCCGGGATCGGACGGGCATGCGCTGCTCTTTTCGCCCGGGAGGGAAGCGACCTGATCCTGGCAGCGCGGCGCATAGAGCGCCTGACCACTCTCAAAGAAGAGCTGGAAGGGGAGTTCGGAGCCAATATCCTCACCCTGGAGCTTGATGTCCGCGACCGGCAGGCCTGCTCAAAAGCGGTGGGAGGCCTCAGTGAAGAGTGGCAGGGGATCGACATCCTGGTGAACAACGCCGGGCTGTCCCGGGGAATAGACAAGCTTCATGAAGGCGATGTGGACGACTGGGAAGAGATGATCGATACCAATATCAAAGGGCTTCTCTATATGACACGCTTGATCGTCCCCCTCATGGCGGAGCGCAAAAAGGGGCATGTGATCAATCTTGGCTCCATCGCGGGGCACGAAGTCTATCCCGGGGGGAATGTCTATTGCGCCACGAAGCATGCGGTCCATGCCCTGAGCCAGGGACTGCGGATCGATCTTGTGGATCTCCCCCTGAGGGTGACCGAGATCTCTCCCGGCATGGTGGAGACGGAGTTTTCCGTGGTCCGTTTTCACGGAGACGAGCAGAAGGCGGCCCATGTCTATAAGGGGCTGACCCCTCTGACTCCCGAGGATATCGCCCGCTGTGTGGTCTGGGCGGCCTCACAGCCCCCCCATGTCCAGATCAACGAGATCGTGGTGATGCCCGTTTCCCAGGCCTCTGCGGGGATCTCCCACAGGAGGGGTTAGATGGCCTTGTCCCTGGTCCTGGCTCTTCTGCACGCTGTCCCGGCCCTGTTTCTTCCGGGCCCCCAGCCACTCCAGGCGCACGACTTTTGCGGAGAGGCGGCATTAGCCTATCTTCTCGCCGTGGAGGGCCGCTCCACCAGTCAGCAGGAGGTCCATGAGACGCTTCTCGGACTCAAGGGTGTCTCGCGGGGAGCGTACAGCCGGGAGATCACCGAGGCTCTTCAGCTGAAAGGGTACCGTCTCAGGGTCACCGAAGAGTATACACAGGATGAGCCCGGGTTCCTGTCAGCCGAAGAAACGGCCGCCCTGGGAGCGGTCTTCAGGGATGCCCTGGACCGCGGTCATCCCGTTTTCATCGGCTGGTATCCCTGGCAAGACAAAGACAACGGCAAAAGGGGGCATTTCAGTGTTCTGTGCGGTTACGCCGGTGATGATTTTTTCCTCTATGACCCCCGGTTCGGAAACGATGTCCTGGTGATCCCCATGAAGACCCTGGCGCTGCATCTCTTTCTTCCCACCCTGGACCGGAAGTCCTGGGGGCTCTTTTATTTTTATGTGGAGCAGAGGCCATGATCATCTTTTTCTTTGTGGACGGTCTGGGGATCGGGAAAAGGGATGAGGCCAATCCCCTCTACGTGGGCCGGTTTCCCTTTTTTGAGAAGATGTTTAGAAAATACACCTCTTATGTGGATGCGGTGATGAATGTGCCCGGGCTTCCCCAGAGTGCCACGGGACAGACGTCGATCTTTACAGGGTATAACGCAGCACGTCTCATCGGCCGCCATAAGGAGGGATTCCCCGGCGGGCGTCTCTCGGGGCTCATCAAAAAAGAGTCACTCTTTAAAAAACTCCAGGACCACGGCTACAGGCCGACCTTTTCCAACGCCTATATCATCGATGATATGGAAGCTCTCAGCCGCCAGAGATTCCTCTCTGTGACAAGCCTCATGGCCATGACCACGGAAAAGAGTGTCCGGGGCCTGAAGCAGCTCGCCAAAGGAGAGGCGGTCTTCCATGATATCACCAATATCTCCCTGGTGGACGGCTCCGTCCCCAGCCCCCAGCAGGAAGCTCTTCTGTTGCGGTTCGGAAATATCGTGGATCATGCTCTTCTGAAAGAAGTCCCCCTGGTGGATCCTGAAAAAGCAGCAAAAAACCTCTATAACATCGCCAGGAATTATCATGTCACCCTTTTTGAGTATTTTCTCACAGACCGGGCAGGACATGACGGGGACATGGACAAGGCCCTTGAGGTGCTGCAACGTCTTGAAGTCTTTACAGAGACTCTTCTGGGACTCATGAACATGAACCGCCAGACCTTTATCCTCACCTCGGATCACGGGAATGTGGAAGACCTTTCGGTGCCCACCCACACCTACAATCCTGTTCCCTTTACCGTGGCGGGACGCGGGGAGCGCTACCTGAAAGGGATCTCTTCTCTTTATGAGATCACGCCCTCCATCATGGAAAATGTCCACTATCTCTTATAGAGGGTTTTTTTCTTGACTTTCTCTCCCGGCTTGATATGATGGGAGCACATAAAAGCGGGAACGCCTGTTCCTCACCGTATCGGCCCGGAAGGCGCCGACCGGTAAAGAAGAAGATTTCGGACAGGCGGGTTGTTTATACCCGCTTTTTTAATTTAAGGAGGTGTGTTATCGCTAAGGTATCGGGCAGACGAAATGAAAAAGAGGATGCCGTACGGATCAATGGAGCAATCAGGGCGCGGGAAGTCCGTGTCGTAGGGCCGGAAGGAGAACAGATCGGGGTCATGGGATCCCGTGAAGCCTTGTCCCTGGCCGAGGAAAAGGGGCTTGACCTTGTGGAAGTGGCCCCCAATGCCAGGCCTCCGGTGGTCCGGATCATGGATTACGGCAAGTTCCGGTATGAGCAGACGAAAAAGCAAAAAAAGAACAAGAAAAATGTGATTCAGGTGAAGGAGATCCAGTTCCGTCCCAAAACGGATATTCATGACTATAACTTCAAAGTCCGCCATATCCGGGAGTTCCTGGAAAAAGGACACCGCGTGAAAGTCGGAGTCTATTTCCGGGGAAGGGAGATGGCCTATCTCGACAAGGGGCGGGAGATCCTGGCCCAGGTCATGCAGGAGCTGGAAGAAGTGGCCAAGATCGAGAAGGATATCGACCAGGCCGGGCATCTCATGTTTTTAATCGTATCACCGAAGAAATAGAAAGGATGTGTCAGAAATGCCTAAGATCAAAACACGAAGAGCCGCTGCAAAACGGTTCCGGGTGACAGGAAGCGGGAAAGTTGTCCGTCATAAGGCTTACAAAAGCCATATATTGACAAAGAAGAGCGCCAAAAGGAAGAAGAATCTTCGTCAAAGCACTCTGGTCGACAAGAGCGATTACAAGAGGGTCAAAGACATGATCCCTTACAAATTCTAACAGGAGGAGACTAAGATGAGAGCAACAAGCGGAGTCGCAAGACGGAAAAGAAAAAATCGGATCTTCCGTGCGGTGAAAGGGTACTGGGGCGCCAAAAGCAAACTTTACAGAATGGCTGTGAACGCTCACCGCCGTGCCATGCAGTATGCCTATATCGGACGCAAACAGAAAAAAAGAGATTTCAGGAAGCTCTGGATCGCCAGGATCAACGCCGCCTGCCGCATGAACGACATGAAATACTCCGAGTTCATCCACGGGTTGAAGATCGCCAATGTGGAGTTGAACAGGAAGATGCTTGCGGAGATCGCCGCAACCGACGAGCAGGGGTTCAAAGCCCTCGTGGAAGTGGCAAAAACCGGTCTGAATGGATAAGTTTATTGCCCGGAACAAAAAAGCCCGCCACGATTATCACATCCTGGAGACCATCGAGGCGGGCATTGTTCTCACCGGGACGGAGGTCAAATCCTGCCGTGCCGGGAAACTGAGCATCAAAGAGAGTTATGCCCGTTTTATCAAGGGGGAGCTCTTTCTGGTCAATGCGCATATCGCCCCTTACGAGACGGGTTCCCTTTTCAATCATGAGGAGACGCGGACGCGCAAACTTCTTCTCTCCAGGTCTGAGATCCGTAAACTCCTGGGAAAGGTGAATGAAGAAGGGCTCACCCTGATCCCTGTGGCGGCCTACTTCAATGAGCGGAATGTTTTGAAGATCGAGCTGGCCCTGGCCCGGGGGAAAAAGCTGTATGACAAAAGAGAGGATATCAAGAAGAGGGATATGCACCGGGAGGCCATGCGAGAGCTGAAAAGGACCCGGGGATGAAACGGATCCTCGTTCCCCTCTTTCTCTGCATTCTTCTCGCCGTCCAGGGGATCTCTGCCCTCTCAGTCCAGAGGTGGGCCTCAGCCGGCCGGGGGACACGTCTGCTGGTCAATTTTGAATTTTCTCAGGATCCGGGGCTTCTCCGCCCCTATGTCACCGCCTCGGGAGTCGTTCTCCTTCTCAATGATTCTGTGGTGCCCTTCAGTGTCTCAAACGAGGTCACGGTCACCGGACGCGGAATGATCCTGGATATTGCTTCTCCGGTGCGGGTCTACGGATACCGGCTGACTCAGAAGGGACGGCTTCTCAATCTGGAACTCTACACGACACCCTTCCTGGCTGAAGCCGAGTCGCTTCTTCCCTCATTCCGGAAGGAGGAGGGAAAGGCTGAGCCGGTGGCGAAGGCCGACCCTCCCAAAACACTCTTTATCCACAGGAGCGAGACTCCTCCCAAAGACCCTGCGGACCATCGGGAGAAAAAGGAGAAATGGGTCATCGTCATCGACCCCGGACACGGGGGACACTCTTCAGGTGCCGTGGGGCCCACGGGATACCGGGAGAAAGACCTGGTCCTTGCCGTCTCCAGGGAGGTGAAAAAGATCCTGGACAGGGAGAGCCGTATCTCCGTGGTCATGACCCGTGACTCCGATGTCTTTAAAGGCCTCGGGGAGAGGACCGCCCTGGCCAACAAGATCAAGGCCGATCTCTTTGTGAGCATCCATGCCAATGCTGTCTGGGGGAAAGCAAGGCGTCAAGTCGCACGGGGAGTCGAGACCTATTTTCTCGGGGAGGCTCAGACAGACGAAGACCGGGCCCTGGCCATCAAGGAGAACGAAGATATCAAATATGAGTCGGAATACGCCGATGCGGCGATCCTGGAACTGATCCTTTCCGATCTGACCCAATCCCTTTATCAGAAGGAGAGCCATAACCTGGCCTCTCTCATCCAGAACAGACTCATCACCTCCACGGGCTGGACGGACCGTGGGGTCAAACAGAACAACTATTATGTCCTCCGTCTCTGTTATATGCCTGCTGTCCTTGTGGAGATCGGTTTTATCTCTCACCCGGAAGAAGAGCGTCTTCTCAAAGGGAAAGAGAGACAGCGGGCCATCGCCCTGGAGATCGCCGACGGAATCAAAGAGTATATCAGAAAGCATGATGCCCTCTATGCCGAAGAGTGACATGACCGTCCGGCGGTTGACTCCGGAAGAATACAAAAGAGCAGGAGAGACGGTCCCCCACCACTTTCTCCAGTCCGCCGGATGGGGCCTCTTTAAGTCCCGGCACGGATGGCAGCCCCTGTTCCTGGGGTTGTTCAGAGAAACAGCCTGTGTGGGGCTGGGGCTTGCCCTGCTCCGCCGGCTCCCGCGGGGATACCTCTTCGCTTATATCCCCAAGGGGCCGTCCCTGGTGCCCGGGGAAAAGAATTTTACTCAAGCGTCAGGAGCGCTGGCAGAGGCTGTGCGGCAGGCTGCAGGGAAGAAAATCCTCTTTGTCCGGATGGAACCGCATCTTCTCCGCCGGGAGATCCCTGAAGAGGGTCTTCGACGTGAGGGCTGGACTCCCGCCCCATACGATATCCAGTACCGCTATACCCGGCGGATCCCCCTGCAGGATGAAGAGAGCCTCTGGGACTCCTTTTCCTCAAAACAGCGCAACAAGATCAAAACGGCGGAACGCAAGGATGTGGGCATCAAGCGGGTCAGGGATAAAGAGGCGCTGAAAAAATGGTATGAGATCTATTGTGAGACAGCAAGGCGAAACAGGATCTTTATCCATCCCTATGACTATTATGAAGATTTTTTTGAAACGTTTTCGGATGCGGGGACCCTCTCTTTTTGGATCGCCGTTTACCAGGGCCGGATGATGGCCGGGGCCTTTATCATCCATTTCCCCGGGGAATCTCTCTATATGTATTCCGGGTCTTCTGATTATGAAAGGCAGAGAAGGCCCAATGAAGCCATCCAGTGGGCGGCGCTCAGGGAGGCCATGGGCAAGGGAGCCCGGATCTATGACCTGTGGGGAGTGGCTCCTCCGGGAGAGAAGGATCACCCCTGGCAGGGATTAAGCGAGTTCAAATCGGGGTTCGGAGGACGAGTGGAGGAGTTCGCCGGATGCTGGGACCTTCCTTTGCGCAGGATCCTCTACCGTCTTTTTCTGTTTGCCGAAAAGATGCGGCGCCTTCTTCTTTCACTGAAAAGGAAGCGGGGAGGTGCAGCGTGAAGACTTATCTGGCCCCTATGGCCGGCTATACAGACCGGGCTTTCCGGGACCTCTGCCGGGATGAAGGGGCGGATGTGACCTTTACAGAGATGGTCAATGCCCGTCAGATCCTTGCCGTCCCCCATAAGGCACGGGCGCTTCTCCAGATCACCGGAGAGCCCGCACCTGTGGCGGTCCAGCTCTTCGGCCATGACCCTGAGACTCTGCGCCGGGCCTCCGAGATCCTTCAGGAGTGGAATGTGGATCACATCGACCTGAACTGCGGCTGCCCTGCACGGAAAGTGGTGAAAAACGGAGCAGGGTCGGCCCTGCTCAAAGACCTGCCCCGGCTTCGTGAGATCATCCGCCTTATGCGGGCATCCATCACAGAAGCCCTGTTCAGCATCAAGATCAGGGCCGGATGGGATCCGGAGTCTCTCGTCTTCAAAGAGGCGGGACGTCTGGCCCAGGAAGAGGGGGCCGATCTTCTCTTTTTTCATGCCCGGACCCGCAGCCAGGGCTTTTCAGGAGAAGCCTGTTGGCCCTGGATCAAAGAACTCAAGGAGAGCCTCTCCATCCCCGTGGTGGGTAATGGTGATATCAGAAGCTGGCAGGATGCCTGGGAGAAAAAAGAGTTCAGCGGCTGTGACGGAGTCATGATCGGACGGGGAGCCATCGGAAGGCCCCGGTTGTTTCAAGAGATCCGGAACCGCGAGACTCTTCTCCTGCCCAGGGATGCTGTCATGGAGCAGCTTTTTGTCCAGTATACCGCCAAAGCCCGGTGGATCGGGGAGCGTAAGGCCGTCCTCCAGATGAGAAAGGTCGCCCCGTTCTCCGTGCGCGGATTCCCCGACGCCAAGGAGATCCGTATGGCTCTTAATAAAGCAGGGACTCTTCGGGAGGCCCGGGAAGTGCTGGGGGTATGAGAAGAAAATCACTCACCACTCTTCTTTTTTTGCTGCTCCTTTCCGTTTCTCCTTCACGGGGAGTGGAGCATCATGTGGAAAAGGGGGAGTCTCTCTCCCAGATCGTCCTCAACTACACAGGGTCCCTGGATGCTCTGGACCGTGTGGCTGCCCTGAATCAGATCAAAAAACCCGACATGATCCGTCCGGGGCTTATCATCCGGATCCCCGATTCGCTTTTGAACCCTTCCGGAGAGTTTAAAGTCCCTGAGGGTTTCCCTGCCTCCTTCTATAAAGAGGCGGGATTCCGGGCGGCTCAGAATAAAAATTACATCAAAGCCGCCGGGTATTTTCAAAAAGGCTATGAAAAAGAACCCACGGATACGGCTCTCCTGAACACTCTGCTGGCTCTTTTTTACAGGGGCCGATACAGGGACCTCCTTTCTCTTCAGGAGCAGGAGAAGCGGGAAACAGGTGACATCCTGACTCTTGCAGCCCTCGGGGCTTTTGCCCTGGGAGAGGAGGAGAAGGGGAGAGCCTCTCTTCAACGTGCCCTGGAAAAGGACCCCTCGTCCAGGGCCGTTTCTGCGGCGCTCCGTTTTCTTGAAACCAGGGAGGCGCCGTGATCAGATTTGAGAACGCCGGGGTCTCTTTCGGCGATTTCAGAGCTCTCGACTCTCTCTCACTCACCATTGAACAGGGGGAGTTTGTAGCGCTCATCGGTCCCAACGGGTCCGGGAAGAGTACGTTTGTCCGTCTTATCAACGGCCTTCTCCTGCCCACAGAGGGGCGGGTCACCGTCGAGGGGCTGGACACCGCACGGGACGACCTCTTTGAGATCCGTAAAAAGGCAGCCGCGCTTTTCCAGAACCCCGATAATCAGATCGTGGCAGCCACAGTGGAAGATGAAGTCGCGTTCGGACCGGAGAATCTCATGCTTCCTGCCCGGGAGATCGAGAAGAGGATCGACGATGCCTTGAGTTTTGTGGATATGCTCCAGTACAGGCAGCACCTCACAGCCAACCTTTCGGGGGGGCAGAAACAACGGGTGGCTTTCGCTTCCATCATCGCCATGGAGGCGCCCGTCTATCTTTTCGACGAGCCCACATCGCTCATTGATGTCCAGGGACGCAAAAAAGTTCTGGAGATCATCCGGAGGATCCATGAAAAAGGAAAGACGGTGGTTCTGGTCTCGCACTTTCTTGAAGAGGTCTTTCTGGCCAGGCGTATCATCGTCCTCCATGAGGGGAAGATCCTCTTTGACGGGACACCACGTGACCTTCTTTACCGCAAAGATGTGCTGGGAATCCTCGAGTTCCCGCTTCCGGCCCATCTGGAGACGGCGCGGCGTCTTCATCTTGATCCGGAGATCCTGGATCTGAAGAACATCGCACAGGCCCTGCGCAGGAGACTGGGATGAGACTGTCGACCAGAGACCTGAGCCATATCTATCTATATGACACCCCTCTGGAGACGCTGGCCCTGGACGGGGTGACTCTCACCCTGGACAGCAGGGAAAATACCGCGATCCTGGGGCAGACAGGATCGGGGAAATCCACATTGATCCAGCATTTTAACGGGATCCTCCAGCCCACGTCCGGGGATGTCTTTATGGACGGAAAGAACATCAACAGGGAAAAAATCGATGGTCTGCGCCGGAAGGTGGGACTGGTCTTTCAATTTCCCGAGATCCAGCTGTTTGAGGAGACCGTCTTTGAAGATATTGCTTTCGGCCCGAAAAACATGGGATGGAGCCGGGAGAAGACAGAAGCGGCCGTGATGCGGGCGGTGGACCTCTTTGCTCCGGAACTCCGTTCCAAAATGGATGTCTCTCCCTTTGCACTCAGCGGGGGAGAAAAGAGGAAGGCGGCTCTCTGCGGCGTCCTGGCCATGGATCCTGTCTTTCTTTGCCTGGACGAGCCCACAGCCGGGCTGGACCCCAAAGCGAAAAGGGATCTTTTCTCAAGGCTTAAGGATATTCACTCAAAGGGGGTGGGCCTGGTCTTTATCACCCATGATATCAATGATGCCATGGCTTTCGCCGATCGGATCATCATCATGGCCCACGGGAAAGTCGCCCTGGACAGGACCCGGCAGGAGATGATGACGGAGATCTCTCTTCTGGGGGAACTCGGGTTTGCCCCGCCGGACATCTGGATCCTCTCCCATTATGTGGCCGACCTCCTGGGAGAAGGTCCCTTTTTCGATGAAGAGTCTTTTCTGGAGGTTTTACAGCGCCGTCTCTCCTTGTCAGAGGAGTAAGAGTTTCAGAGAGGCTTCAGGCTTCCAGGAACGTGATGATCTTTTCAAGGATCCGCTTTTTCTCTTTGACCACGAGCGTATCCTTCTGAGTGTGGCTTCCCTTCTCTTTATTGGCGGTGTCCCGCTCCACCACAAGACGGCTGAGGGTCTCGGTGAGGGCATCACACTCCTTCATAAAGGCAAAGAGTTTCTTTTTGGGAACAAAAAAGAGGTGCCCGGCTGTCTGCATGACACAGTCAGCGGAAACCGGCTGGTCCCGCAGGAGTGACATCTCGCCCAGGATGGCCCCCGGTTCCACAGAAGCGATGATTTTCCCGTTTTTCACAACATCTGCAGCCCCGGTGATCAAAAAGTAAAGGCCGCGGCTCTCTTCTCCATCTGACAAAAAGGTCTCTCCCTTGCCGTAGGCATCCAGGCTTCCCAGGGAGAGAAGCGTCTTGAACTCTGCCGTTGTGAGGTAGGAAAAGAAGGGGTGGTGTTCCAGAGAGGGCGGGGGAGCGCTTTTGCGCGGGACATGTCTCTCCAGGGATTGGATGGGATAGGGGATCACGATCCCTTTTCGTTTCAGGACATAGTAGAGGTTCCTGTAAAACTCGTGCCGGATCCTCCTGAAATGCTGCCGGTTGTCGATGGAGAAATAGACAGCGTAATTGACGGAAAAATCACCGTACTCTTCGAGGTAGATCTCAGGCTCCTCTCTTCTGAAGATATTGTCGATCCCCCGGAGGGCTTCCCGGACAGCTGCGTCCACCTCGTGGGGCGCGGTGTCATAAGAGACGCCGATGGGGAGAGAGATCTTTTCCCTCTTCAAAGGTTTGGAGTAGTTGGTGAGTTTTGTCTTGAGGATCTCGCCGTTGGGGATGACCACAAGGTGGTTGTTCATGGTCCTGATCTTGGTGTTGTACCAGTTGATCTCCACGATCTCTCCTTCATGGGGATCCAGCCGGACCCAGTCTCTCACACGGATGGGCGCGTTGATGGAGATGATGATCCCTGCAAAGATATCAGCCAGAAGAGATTGCAGGGCAAGGCCCAGGATGATGGACATGACACCTAAAGAGGCGAAATACCCTGTGCTCAGCCTGGGGATATATTTGCCCAGAAAAAGAACGATGAAGAGAGAGACGAGGACGATTTTGATGAGGTTACGCAGCAGCTGGGGGACTTCATATTTCTTTTTCTGAATGAGATAGTAGTCGAAAAAGATGACATCGATAAAGGTAAAAAGGTTATAGAAGAGGATGAACCAGACGATGAGGGAGTACCAGGTGTCGATATTGGAGATCACAAAGACCGGGGCCACTTTAAGGCAGATATAGAGAGACGACAGGGTGAGAAAGATCCCGATGAGACGCAGCTTTTTCAAGACAGGGACGGCTTTCCACAAAAGACGTTTGAGAAAAAGAAAGAGGACTGTGAGAAAAAGGAAACCGGCCAGGAAAAAGAGATAAGAGGCAAAGCGGGTCATCTCAGGCATGAACAGATTATATCACGGGGAAAGGAATGCACAAGAAAAAAGGTGGCGGGACCCAGAATCGAACTGGGGACACGAGGATTTTCAGTCCACTGCTCTACCGACTGAGCTATCCCGCCGAAAAAAGAAACGGAGCTGACGAGACTCGAACTCGCGACCTCCTGCGTGACAGGCAGGCGTTCTAACCAAACTGAACTACAGCTCCATAAGAATGGGCGATGTAGGACTTGAACCTACGACCCCCTGCTTGTAAGGCAGGTGTTCTAGCCAACTGAACTAATCGCCCGCTGGCTGACGCAAAGGAATATAACATAGTGAGTCTTTTTGTCAAGCGGTATTTCCGGATAATCACGTTTTTTTATACCGTGTCCCCTCCGGAGTATCTTCCAGAATAATACCCAGTTCTTTCAACCGGTCGCGGATCAGGTCGGCCAGCTCAAAATCCCTGGAGGTGCGGGCCCGTTGCCGGATGTCCATGAGGATCTCCATGAGGCCGTGAAGGGTCTCGCCCGAGAGAGCTGTCTCATCACCGGGGAGGATGAAAAAGAGGGTGTCCCATCGGCGGAGCCACTGTTTGACAGCTCCGGCGAGGGCCGCCGAGTCCTTGTCTTTGAAACAGGCCGACACCGCTTCGAAGAAGACCCCGAGCGCTCCGGACGTGTTGAAGTCATCGTTGAGAAAGGCGCGGACCCGTTGATCCCACTCGCGGATAAGAGCGTCATCCGCCCTCTCCTCCACGTGGGCGAACGTGTGGAAAAAATTATTAAAGCGCTGATACTTGGCTTCCGCATCAGCCAGGGCGTCGGTGGTAAAATCGAGGAGTTTCCTGTAATGGGCGGAAAAGAGAAAAAGGCGCAGGACCTGGGGCAGATGATCTTTGAGCAGGGAGCGGACGGTGATATCATTCCCCAGGGACTTGCTCATCTTGGCCCCGTTCAGGTTGACATAAGCGTTGTGCATCCAGTAGCGGGCCAGGGGTTCGCCCAGGGCCGCTTCAGATTGGGCGATCTCGTTTTCATGATGGGGAAAGACCAGGTCTTCTCCGCCTGCGTGGATATCCAGGGTCCGGCCGGCAAACTGCCGGCTCATGGCGGAACACTCGATGTGCCAGCCCGGACGGCCGTTTCCCCAGGGACTTTCCCAGGAGGGTTCTCCCGGTTTGGAGAGTTTCCACAGAGCGAAGTCGAAGGGATCCTCTTTTTCGTCCTTGACGGAGATCCGGGACCCGGCCTGAAGGTCGTCCAGGCTTTTTTTCGAGAGTTTTCCGTACCCCTGGAATTTTCTCACCCGGAAATAGACCCCATCGGAGATCGTATAGGTAAACCCCTTTTTCTCCAGGGTTTCGATAAGGCTGATCATGGTGGGGATGGTCTCTGTGGCTCTGGGGGCGATATCAGGACGGAGGACTCCCAGCCGGCTCATGTCTTCCTGAAAAGCCAGGGTAAAGCGTTCCGCCACGCTGTCCCATGTCGTCTTTTCCGAAACAGCCTTATGAATGATCTTGTCCTCGACATCGGTGATGTTCTGGATAAAGGTGACTTGATATCCGCTTTGTGAGAGGTAGCGCCTGATGAAATCAAAAAGGACGAATGCACGGGCGTTGCCGATATGGATATAGTTGTAGACCGTGGGTCCGCAGCAGTAAAAAAGGACGCGGCTGCCGTCCAGAGGCACAAAGGGTTCCTTTTTCCCGGCCAGGGTGTTGTAAAGCGTGATCTTCTCCATGGGACCTCCCGTTCTTTTTGTCGATTTTACCGCTATCCGGACAGGGTGTCAACGGGAAGGAGGCGTGCGGGGGAGAAAAAGGGCCGCCTCCCGATAGTCCTTGACAAGAGAACGGCTCTCTTTATAGTAAGAGAAATCGCGGAGGTGTATCATGCAGAAGATCATAGAGTGTGTCCCGAATTTCAGTGAAGGCCGAAACATGGGCCTTATCGACAAGATCACTTCAGAGATCAGCCAGACAGAGGGCGTCGTCCTTCTTGATGTGGATCCCGGGAAGGACACCAACAGGACGGTGGTGACTTTTGTCGGGTCTCCCGAGGGTGTGAAAGAAGCCGCATTCCAGGCGATCAAAAGAGCCTCTGAACTCATCGACATGCAGCAGCACAGCGGAGCGCATCCCCGGATGGGGGCCACAGACGTCTGTCCGCTTATTCCTGTTTCAGGGGTCACCGTGGAAGAGTGTGTGGCCCTGGCCCGGGAGATCGGCCAGCGTGTGGGTGAAGAGCTCGGTATTCCCGTCTATCTCTATGAAGAAGCGGCCACAAGGCCGGAAAGGAAAAACCTCGCCGCCATCCGGAAAGGGGAATATGAAGCTCTGCCGGAGAAGATGAAAGACCCCGGATTTGCTCCGGATTTCGGACCCGCCCGGTTCAACGCCAGGGCCGGAGCCACAGTCATCGGAGTCCGCGAATTCCTCCTGGCCTACAATATCAACCTCAACACCCGGGATCAGAAAGCCGCCCATGATATTGCTCTGACCATCAGGGAAAGCGGCCGCGCGAAACGCGACCGTCAGGGCCGGATCGTCAAAGACGAACAGGGCAGGACAGTTAAAGTCCCCGGTCTCCTCCAGCAGTGTAAAGCCGTGGGGTGGTACATCGACGAGTACGGATATGCCCAGATCTCAATGAACCTGACCAATTACAAAATCACCAATCTTCACCAGGCTTTTGAGACCGTTGATAAAGAGGCCCGTAAAAAAGGGCTGCGGGTCACGGGAAGCGAGGTCGTGGGGCTTCTCCCCAAAGAGGCCCTTCTCCAGGCGGGCCGCTATTTTCTGAATAAACAGGGTAAAAACAGGGGGATCCCGGAAAAGGAGATCCTGCACTCCGCGGTCCTCTCCCTGGGGCTCAATGACACCACCCCCTTTGACCCTGAAGAGAAGATCATCGAGTACCGGATCCGTCCTCAGCAGCGGGGGCTGGCCGGGCTGACGGTGAGGGAGTTCGCCGACGAGCTCTCATCCGACTCTCCCGCTCCGGGGGGAGGGAGTGTTGCCGCCTTGTCCGGAGCCCTTTCTGCAGCGCTCTCCTCGATGGTGGCCAACCTCACCTTCGGAAAAAAGGGTTATGAGCGGAAAAACAGCCTCATGGAAGAGGTCGCCTCTGAAGCACAGGAGATGAAGCGGCGATACCTGGATCTCATCGACAGGGATACTGAGGCCTTTAATACTTTTATGGACGCCATGAAAATGCCGAAAAAAAGCGATGAAGAGAAAGCCCTCAGAGACCAAGCCATGGAAGAGGCTGCGAAAGACGCCACAAGGATCCCCCTGGAAACACTCCGGCTCACAGAGAGGCTGTGTGAACTGGCTGCTGTCGTGGGACGCAAGGGGAATCCCAATGCCGCCAGCGACGCTGCCGTGGCCGCGGTCATGGCCGAAGCGGCGGCGGAAAGCGCTGCTCTGAACGTGATGATCAACCTCCCCGGGATCAGGGACAGCCGTTTTACAGAAGAGGGTGCCCGGGAGACAGAGGAGATCCTGGACCGCGTGAAGAAAGAACGCAAAAGGATCGTCAGCGCCGTCAAAAGAAAATTGTAGATTCCGGGACTCAGAGAACGGGAAGAAGAGGGGGCTTTCGCCCCCTTTTTTTTTAGAGAGAGGGATGACTGAAAAACGCGCGAAAAGCCCGTGTCATGAAGTCGTGGTCAAGGACACCGGCGGTTTCGCGGATAGAGTGCATGGCCCACATGGGGTTGCCCACATCCACAGTCTTGATACCCAGAGATGCCGATGAGACCGGGCCGATGGTGCTCCCTGACGGGATGTCGGAACGGTTGGTCATCTTCTGACACGGGATCTCTTCTTCACGGCAGAGCTTCTCAAAAAGAGAGGCTGTCTCTGCTGTGGTGGCGTACCTGAAATTCGCATTCAGTTTGATGACCGGGCCCCTGTTGATGCGCGGGGCATAATCGGGGTCATGTTTATCGCTAAAATTAGGATGAAGGGCATGGGCCATATCCGCCGAGATCATAAAAGAGCGTGCAGCAGCCCGATACCAGGCATCCGGAGCGTTTTCTCCGAAAGCCGGAAGAAGGCGGGAAAGAGTGTCTTTAAGGAAGGACGAGCCTGCTCCCTGGAGGGTGTTGCTGCCCACCTCTTCGTTGTCATAGAACGCAGCGACGATTGTCGTCCCGGGGTCCTCTGTTGAAAGGAGGGCCTGAAGCGCGGCATGGCACATGGCCAGGTTATCGATACGTCCCGCTGTGATGAGCTCCGTGTTCATCCCGGTGTACATCCCTGGTGTGGCATCAAAGAGAAAAAGATCCATCTCTCCGATGTTATCCGGATGGACTTCAAGCTCACGGGCGACAAACCTCCTCAGGGCTCCCTTTTCAGGATCACCGGCAGCAGCGGAAAAAACGGCGGGCAGATGAGTCTGCCTGTTGAGCTCAAAGCCTTTGTTGACATCTCTGTTCATATGGATGGCCAGATTGGGGATGATGGCCACAGGCCGTTTTGTCTTGAGAAGCTTCTGGACGCTCTTCCCGTTTTCGGTGATCATGACACGGCCTGCCAGGGAGAGTTCCCTGTCCAGCCAGGTATTGAGGATAGGCCCTCCGTAGACTTCGACCCCGACCTTCAGGTAGTTGCCGGAAGCCGACTCGCTTTCGTTTTTGATCTTGAAAAGGGGGCTGTCCGTATGGGCTCCGATGAGCCGGAAACCGTTCTGAACCGGGCTCTCTTTTCCCAGGGAGAAAGCGATGAGCGCTGAATTGTTGCGGACCACATAATATTTTCCCCCGGGGCGGACGGACCAGCTCTCCTCCTCTTTGAGGGGCCGGAATCCCTTCGCTTCAAGTTTCTGTATCAGAGCCGCCGTCGCGTGGAATGAGGTGGCTGATTTGTTGATAAAAGTAAGCAGATCATCTGTTAATGCATAGACGTGTTCCATAGTGACTCCTTTCCTGGCATTATGGTAATCTGAAAATAAAACGGGTCAAGGAAATAAAAAGAAGGGGGAGGAGTCCCTCCCCCGGAAACATTATTTTTTGCTGTCGATGCTTTTCAGAGTCTCGTAGATCTTGAAGAGGATGATAATGATCTCCATATAGACGCGGGTCAGGATCGTAGCGATAAGAATAAAGAGAGGAGCTCCGATGATGAGCGCCAGCAGTCCTGAAGCGAAGCCGCCCTGGAATCCGGCAACAATAATACCAAGGGCTCCCAGTACGATCCCGATGAGACTCAGGATGTAGAGAAACTTGATGACTTTCCCGGTGATGAAATCAGTAAAGTTAATGTCCAACAACGCTTTGAAAAAACTCTTTCCTTCCATATCCAACCTCCATTTGTTAATGATGTCTATTATAACCCAGCGGCGCAAAGATTGCAACCATTCCTTAAGTTTTCCTTGATTTTTTAAGAGCCCCGTTTAGTATGAACGAAGATGGGAGGTCAGTATGAACCGGTTTTTTCTGGCTATTGTCGCGCTGATGCTGGTCATGACAGGATGCGGGGGAACGCATAAGTTCTCCACCATGGGGACGGAGTATCAGATCGCTTACTTCACAGATGAAGGATTACAACGGGAACATGGAGCGCTCATTGTGAAAGAGCTTTCCTATCCCCTCTATTTTACTCACAGGGAAAGTATCTTTGAGGTCGTCCCGCGTGATATCACATCCGTTGGGAAGTTCACAAAGTATAAAAATATCGTCTTTGCCGATGATGTCTCCACAGAAGAGGGTGTCACCGTCTTTTTAAGGGATATTTTAGGGAGCGATGTCCTGAACAGTGTCAACAGGATCTCCATCGCCCATCAGAAAGATGTCTGGATCGACGGACAGAGTGTTCTCTTCATCCTCTTCAATGGAACGGACTATACCCCTGACGATGTCAAAAAAGCGGTGCAGGATGCTCATCACCGCCTTGATGAGTATATCGCAGAGCGGATCAGAGAGGACCTTGACAAGGAGAAACTTTCAAAAAAAGCCGCCGGGATGAGCCGCGAGCGGTTCGGATTTCCCCTGCTTATCCCGTCACGGTATACGCTGTTCAAAGAGTCACAGACATTTCTCTCCTTTGTGGCCAGGATGCCGGACAGGCTCTTTTTTGTGGCGGAACTCCCTCTCAGCGATGAGCCGGTGACCATGTCATCCATGATCGAGGCCCGGAATACCCTGACAGCATCCTATTACGGGGGAGACCGGATCTTTGAAGAGCTCTATCAATGGAAGAAAGAATCTCCTGATATCCCGTATTATGCGGATTTTGATGTGGTCAGTGTCGACGGCCGCATGGTCTATAAACTCACAGGCCTCTGGGAAAACCCGGAGAATGTCAACGGCGGCCCCTTCATCACCTACCTTGTGGAAGAGGGCGGGAAGCGTTATCTTCTGGATGCCATGCTCTTCTATCCGTCAGGGAATAAATGGCCTTTTTTGAATAAACTCGAGGCTTCTCTGAAAAGGACGGTCCAGGGGCTGGAGACCGGGGTCGAACCATGACATTCCGTACAGGGCTGGCCTCCCTGGTCCTGGCTGTGCTCCTCTTCTCAGCAGCCTGGGGAAGCCCGTGGCCGCTTTTCGATGATAATCTCTATCCCTGGAAGAGCCTCTCCCTTTTAGACGGGACAGATGCGTGGCGCGAGGAACAGCTGGCGGAGTGGGGGCAGGCGTCCCGCTTCCCCTGGGAATGGGCTTCTGAAAAGAAGGAGGCGGACAAGGGGGCAGTTGTGACCCTTTATAATACGGCCTCTCTCTTTGACATCGATGTCTTTTACGGAAGAGAGGGATTCCCCGAAGGACGCCGTCTTCCTCTTTTTCAGGGGAATAATTACAACCTGACGTTCAACGGGACGCCGCTCTATTCAGACGACTATCTGTACAGGACGGGTTCCGTCAGGGATAAAATCGATCTTTTGATCAACAAAGAGACCGAGGATTTCCGGATCGAAGCGGAACTCTCTGTGGAATCGGGGGAAAATTTTGAAAACGAGGGAGCCTCCCTTTCCTTTGATCATCTCTCCGTGGTCTATGAGAAGGGGACCCGGCTCACCGTGGGGAAGATCACCCCGTTCTTCGGCCCCTATCTTCTGGATAAGAAAGATGAGGGGATCGCAGGCTTTGAAGTGAAGACCACCCTGGGCGGAGTGGGGCTCCATTTTGTCGCGGCCCGCCCCGATGTCCCTCTTGATTTCACACAGGCCGGGTCCCACACGATTTCCCTCGACCGGTCACAATGGGAGAGCGGGGATGTCATCTATCATTTTCCCAAGCCTTTTGACTATTTTGAAGTCGAGGAGGTCCCTGCTGTTGTCTATGAGATCAGTGAGTCGGGAGGGGACGTCTTGACACGGGATATCACCTCGCTGTGCACCATCACGCACAGTGATGTGATCATTCCCGCTGCAGCCCTGACTCCCGGGTCTCTCCGTGTGGAGATCCGTTACACCGATGAACGGAGCGGGGCCCGTCAGCAGATGTATATCAATGCGTTCAACCTGGAAAAAGAGTGGCCCTGGGGGTTGTCGGCGGCGGTGGCCTATGTGGACCTTCATAATGATACCCATTCTGTGGAAAACACACAGGGGCTCACAGGGCCACTGGATTCAAATATCTGGAGTTTCCGTGCCTCTTTCGAGAAGGGTCTCTTCCGGGGTACGGGACAGTATGCTGTCTCCAAGATCGTCCCGGATGATAACCTTTATGATGACCGGGAGATCGATTTCATCGCGTTTGTCACCGGATCGGCCGGCCTGGGCCCCCTCCTTCTGGAAGGGGAGTATGCCCGGATGGGAGCCGATTTTCTCCCCAATGTCCTCTCGCTTCGCGACAAATGGAAGCTCTATACGGACAGAGAGGGGGATTTCACATGGAACTATGAAGAGGAGATGCCCCTGGGTGTGGAAGGCGTCCGGGTCAGGGTCACCCTTGACGGAGCGGTGAAACAGAGTGTGACCTTCAGCCGGATGACCGACCTGGAGAGCCGGTATATGCAAAATGATGATTATGCCTCATACGACCGTTTTTACCTGCCTTATTACAGCCCCACGGGAAACGAGTACCGTCTCTACGGAGAAGGGATCTCAGACGGGCAGGAGACGACGCTTCTCTCCTGGAACGGAACCTGGAAAAACCTCTCCGCATCTGTCGCTTACACGTCAGAAAAGGATGATGACCTGGTGGTCTCTCCCCTGAAAAAGCAGATGAAGAGCGTGGTCATCGAGTCGACGTGGGAAAACTCCTTTGTGACGATGACCGCCTCTTATGAAAAGAGCCGGGACAAGATCTATTTCAGCCCCGAGGAGAGCGGGTTTGTCTATCAGAATGAGGACGAGACCCTTTCGCTGAAAGGATCCGGACATTACAAGATCCCCCTTCCCTCGCACTTTGCCCTCAAGCTCCTGGGAGAGGGGGAATATGTCAAAGATGCTGATTCCATCTTCGAAGAGTGGCGGGCGCTCATGTTCCGTGAAAGGATCTTGCCCTTTGACCGGGTGGACGAAGACCTTCTCCGTTTACGGTACGGATATCAGCTCTTCTACCAGTTTCATGAATCGTCCTACCTCATGGCCTATTATCAGCGTGAGGAGAGCCGTGGTGAAAACTCCCTGGGCGGGGCTTCTCTGGACTACTATTCGTATGAGCGGGGGATCAAATTCTTCTCCGACTTCGGAGAAGAGAAGTTCAGGTTCGCTGCCTTCTATGACGAGTATGAACTCCGGTTCAGCCATTGGAGCCCCTGGGATTACTCTTACAAACGTATCGGGGCTTTGCTGGAGATGAGATTTTAACGGATATAGTCCAGGGCTTTGATCATATCCTCTTTGAACGCGGGAATAAAAGAGGCTCCGTTGGGGCGGATGAGAAATGAGGGATGAAAGGTCAACAGAAGAGGGAACTCTCCGTGGCGCGTCATCCGTCCGTGCTCTTTTGTGATCCGGATATCCTTTTCTCCGCTGAGGATCGTTCCGGGGACTTTTCCCAGAGCAACGATAAGGCGCGGGGAGAGGATCTTCAGCTGTCTTTCCAGATAAGGAAGGCAGGCCCGGACAGCCTCTTCACGGGGGTTCTCGTTATTGAAAGGCCGGCATTTGACAATATTGGCGATATAGAGATGAGCGGGATCCGCCCCGGCCTCGTCCAGGACTTTTCGCAGGAGACGTCCCGCCCGTCCTACGAAAGGGCGTCCTGATTCGTCTTCTTCTCTTCCCGGGCCTTCCCCCACAAAGACCAGGCGCGCAGTCAATGGGCCTTCTCCGAAGACCGTGTGAATACGGTCAGGAGCGTAAAGGCAGTTCCGGCATCGGGCGACCTCAGCCTGGAGAGCCTCCCACTCATCCCGGGGCCCGCCTGAAGGGATTTTCTTTAAAGGTGAATATTTCAGCCCGTTCCAAGCGATCCATTTTTCATAAAAGGTTTTGTTTCCCATGCCGGTGATTATAACAGAGCGGAGAAAAGAGCGCAAAAGAAAAAGCCCGCTTCAGTGAAGCGGGCTTTGACAGAAAGGGAGGTGCGGTCGGGCCGTCAGGCCTTCACGTCCTCTTGGGTCTGGTTGAACTTGAGAAGAGAGACATCGAGGTCTCCGGAGACGCTGGAGAAACTTTTCTCGTCGATCCGGCTTCCCCTGAAGGTCGCATCCCCGCTCACAGAGTTTCCTCGAAAACGGCTGAACGAACAGTCTTCACCGGAGATGTCTCCGCTGGTGGAACGGAAATCCACAGAGTCTGCCGAAATTTTCCGGAAATAGAAATCTCCGCTGACTGTGGTGAAAAGGCCCTGATCGATGGTGATCGATTCTCCTTTGACGTCACCGCTTGTGGTCTTTAACGTCAGCTCAGAACTCTTCATGTCGGAGATCTTGATGTCCCCGCTCACTGTGGAAAGGGCCATTTTCCCGGGAAAACGGAGATCTTTGATATAGATGTCTCCACTTGTGTTTTTCAGATTCAGCTCTTGCCCTTTGAGTTCAAACAGGGTGATGTTCCCGCTGAGAGTCTCCAGGACGAGAGCGTCGCTCTCCACCCGTGAGACATTGATGCCTGAGGAGAGCCCTTTGACGGAGATCTTTTCCATGGCAGGGACTTCGACGATGAATTTGACGGAGAGGCGTTTGACCGAGCGTGATATCTGTTCATTGATCTCCAGGGTCTTCCCTTTTTGCTTCATGACGATCTTGTATCCGCTTTCGGGGACAACCTTCTTGATGACCGTCACTTTCACCTGATTTCCGTTGGCCGGTAGAAAGTCCACCGAAGAGGAGGCCATGGAGAGGTCGATCATATCGACACTCTTATAGTAATAGGTCTCTATGGAGGGTTCGCCTGCCTCGTCGTCGGAATATCGTGTGGTTGTGATATGGATCCCGTTGTCTCCTTTGATAATGGTGAAATCCGGTACTTTCTCCGCCAGAAGGTCGTTGAGAGAGCTCCTGAGAATATCGGTTTCACGGAAAGCGGATTCCAGGGAGTGAGAGACAGCTTTCCGTGTGATGAGGCTGATCAGTTTGCCCAGAAGCCCCAGCCGGACCTCTTCGCCGTCTTCTTTGATGACGATCCCTTCTCCGGAGATGTCGACTTTCTCATCGTCAGATGTGATAAAGACCCCTTTATCGGAGACTTTGACCACATTACCGTCATTGCGGATATAGAGTCCGGAAGCGCTTTTCTCGATGATATTATGGCCGTTCCTGGTCTCGATCTTGTATTCACCGTTTTTAAACCAGATCCGTCCTTCAGGACGCTGGAGCGTAAAGCTGCATGCGGCAGGAAGGATGAGCCGGCTGATGACTGTGTCAGGCTGGGTTCCTTTGAGAAGGATGGTCTCTTTCGAGAGGCTGGCTTTAAGCGGGCCGCTCTCCACAGTCATGTTCTTTGTCTCTTCAAAGACGATGGTCTCGACCCGGCTGACGTTTTCAAACTTCAGCGTGTATGTGGAACCGGGAAGAGTCAGGACCGTGCTGGCGGCGAACACCGGCAAAATGGATATGAGAAGAAATCCGATCAAAGTGATCTTTTTCATACAGGCTCCTTTCCTTTATTATCTATGAGACAGATGGCGCCTGGAGATTGTTTCATGAGTGCGGCGAGAGCCATTCAAGGGGAGAAAGAGGACGGGCTTCTTTTCGGATCTCAAAATGGATCAGCGGAACATCGGAGAGGATGTCCCGTCCTGTGAGTCCGAGGATATCCCTGGGGGAGACCACATCTCCTTCAGAGACCCGGGCAGAGACAAGGTTGGAGTAGATTGTAAAATAGTTGTCTCCGTGGTCCAGGATGATCATGGTCCCGAAACTTTTAAAAGGACGGGCGTAGATGACCTTTCCTCCGGCCACAGCCCGGACAGGAGTCTTAAAAGCAGCGGAGATATCGATCCCGTCATTGGTGAGGACTGTCTTGTAGGTCGCATCGATATTCTTCCCGAAGTTCTGAAAGACAGTCCCCTGAACGGGCCATGTGAGAATGCCCTTCAGGTCGGCAAAACGGACAGACGCATCGTATGTGGACCCCTTCTTTTCAAGATCCCGGATGAGGCCGGTCAACGCTTCCTTCTGTTTTTCGAGTTCTGAGGCCAACTGGGTGTAGTATTGCTTTTTGGAACGGATGGAGGAGAGGGCTGCCGACTTCTCCCGGTCCAGCCGGGCGAGTCTCTTCTCAGCGACTTTTGCGCTGAGCAGATTGTAAGTGAGACGTTCCAGGGCCGAGGATTTTTCTTCGCGGATATATCCCAGTTCTTTCATGGTCCGGACATTCTCCATGAGGACATAGTAGTTGAAATGGCCGAGTATCCTGAGAAGGGCAGAATCGCGTCCGGCGAGTATCCCGGTATCCGGCATAAAAGGCTCCATCTGCGCTTTTTTCCAGTTCAGAAAAGAGCGGGCGAAGACCGCCTTGAGAAAAAGAGAGAGTTTTTCACCTCGGGCCTGAAGCCGGGCCCCCTTTTCGTCCAAAAGGTTCAACTCGTCTTCAGTGGTGCTCACCCGTTTTTCAAGACGGGCCTTTTCTTCACGGGCGGTGTCGATCCTCGACTGGAGTTTCTGCAGCTGCTCAAGAAGGTCTCCTTCCTTGACGGAGAAGTATTCCGTTTTCTCGCGGCTTTCCCGAAGCTGCTGTTCGATCTCGTCGAGTTCCTTCTGTTTGGCTCTGATCTCGTCTCCAAGAGATTGCGGGAAAAGAGGCAGAGCCGTGCAGAAAAGAAGAAGCGCTGTAAAAAGAACCCTCATATTATCTGAAAAACCGGTTGATGGCCTTCTCGGTTCCCAGAAGGGCCAGAAGAATGGTCAGCCCGCCTGCGATCAGGAGCTCTTCCCGCGGGATGAACACCAGACCCGGGAAACGGGTCCGGGCCATGGAGAAAAGATAGCGTAAAAGCCCGAGGCTTCCTCCGAAGGAAAGGAGCGCATAAAAGAGGGATTCGATGTAAAAGGGAGTGCGGATATAAAGTTTTGTCCCTCCCACGATCTCCATGATCTCGATCTCATCTCTGAGAGGGTAGAGTGTGGCTTTAAAAACGGCCACCCAGAGAGTGAATGTCACCAGAAAGAGAGCTCCCAGGAGGAAGAGGGAGAAGAGCTCGGCCCCCTTTGAGATCCGGAGAAGGGCAGAAAACCATTCCCCGGGGTAGATCACATCGCTGACCTCTTTGCGCTGTTTCAGCGCTGATGCGAACCCTTTGACATGGGTGAGGTCTTCCAGGCTCATACGGGTCTGGATCGTCAGTGTGGGGGGAAGGGGGTTTTCCCCGAGGAGTTCCACAGCTGAAGCCAGCGTCTCGTCCTGGGCGGCGAAGGCATTGAGGTTCTCCGTTTCATCCCGATAGGTGATGTTGCGGATCCCCACCGAGCCGTTGCCGCGGATAAATGCGATAAGATCAGAGACCTCATCTTCCGGAAGCCCTTTTTGCAGGATCACTTCAAGACGGGCCCGTGAAGCGAAAGAATCGAGCCCCGTGTCGATATTGGCTCTTGCCAGGAGAAGAAGAAAATTGAGGGAGATCAGGATAAAAAGAGAGAGGACCAGGGGCCAGGATGTGTGGCGGTGACGGATGATGTTTCTCAGTCCCAGCCGTATGAGAAAAAAGAGTTTAATCACGGATACGGCCCTCCTCCAGTTCGATCCTCCGGAACGGGTAACGGTCCACGAGGTTATAATCGTGGGTCGCCATGACAACGGTGGTCCCGTTGGCATTGATCTGCTTCAGAAGGTCCATGATCGTGGACGAGAGTGACGGGTCCAGGTTCCCCGTGGGCTCATCGGCAAGGATGATCCGGGGTGACGTGACAAGGGCTCTTGCGATGGCTGTACGCTGCTGTTCTCCCCCGGAAAGCTGGTAGACCGGGGTCTTGATCTTGTGCCCCATGTGGAGCGTGGACAGGATGTCAAGGATGCGGCCGTGGGCGACAGAGGGGGTGAGCCCCACGACATTGGCTGCCAGGGCCATGTTCTCATAGACGGTCTTTGTCAGGATGAGCTTGAAGTCCTGAAAGACGACTCCGATCTTCTGGCGGAGTTGCGCCCGTGCCCGATGGGACATCCTGCGGACTTTTTTCCCGAAGACATAGAGTTCTCCGCGAGTGGGGCGTTCTTCACCATAGATCAGCTTGAGAAAAGTGGATTTCCCTGCACCGCTGGGCCCGGTGAGAAAGACGAATTCCCGGTCGCTGACCGTGATATTGATATCTTTCAGGGCCGGCCATGTTTTCAAATAGGTCTTATAAAGATGGCTCATGCGGATCATATTCTCATCATACCAAAAAAGTACGGTTCATCAATAGGGAATAGGGGCTTTACCTTTTTTTTATTTCTTTTTATAATAAAGGAAGGCGAAGAAAGGAGACGATATGACATTTCTCATTTTAGCAGGGGGAAGCGGGAAAAGGCTCTTCCCCTTAAGCCGTGAAAAGTATCCCAAGCAGTTTCTCTCTCTCACAGGAGAACACACTCTTCTGGAAGAGACTCTTCTGCGCACAGACGGGAAGCCTTGTCTTGTGATCGGGAGCCGCTTGAGCTGTCATCTTCTGCAGAAGGCTGTGGATGACGTGAACGCTCATGAGCGCTGTGATGTGATCGGGGAGCCTCTTCCCAGGAACACGGCTCCGGCTATTCTCCTGGGATTATCCCGTCTTCCTGACTCTGCCGTTGTCACGGTGATGCCCTCGGACCACTATATTCAGGACAGGGCGGCTTTTCGCAAAAGCCTCAGAAGCGCTGAAGAGCTGGCCCGGGACGGGTACATCACCACCCTGGGGATCACCCCGGACAGGCCGGAGACAGGATACGGTTATATCCGCAAGGGAGCTCCCCTGAACAAGGGTTTTCAGGTCTCATCCTTCACAGAGAAACCCGATCTCCCCACGGCCCGGAACTATCTCAGCAGCGGAGAGACATTCTGGAATTCGGGGATGTTTGTCTTTGAAAAAAAGGTTCTGATCCAGGAGGTCAAGTCGCTTCATCCCGGGCTTTACCGCTTTTATTGTGAGATCAGTCAGGCCGGCCCCGGGGAATGGGAAAAGATCTATGAACAGGCTCCCGACATCTCCATCGATTATGCCGTCATGGAGAAGACAAAGAGAGCGGCTGTGGTGAGCGGGGATTTCGGCTGGACGGATATCGGAAGCTGGGAGGCCCTGAAAAGACTTCTTGAACCCGGAGAGGATAACGCCGTGCTCTCCACAGAGCTCTATGCTGAGGGGAGCCGGGACAATCTGGTGATCACCGATCATAAAAGCGTGGGCCTCATCGGGGTTTCGGGCACGGCTGTGGTGGATACCGGCGATTTTCTCTTTGTCGGCGATCTCAGCCGGTCCCAGGAGGTCAGAGCCCTGGCTGCCCGCGTCAGAGAGAAAGAGCCGGGGAAGGCGGAGGCTCACAGGGATGAAGTGCGCCCCTGGGGAAGCTTTGCCTCTTTGAGAGAGGAGAAGGGGTTTAAAGTGAAAAAGATCACCGTCTCTCCCGGAGAACAGCTCTCGCTTCAATACCACCACCACAGAGACGAAGACTGGATCATCGTCCGGGGAGAGGGGATGATGACGCTGGGAGACCGCGAGTTTAAAGTCGTCCCGGGGGATCATGTCCATATCCCCAAAGAGGAGGTCCATACCATCGAGGGGATCACGGAGACCGTCTTTATCGAAGTGCAGCGGGGAGACGACCTGGGAGAGGACGATATCGTCCGCCTGAAGGACCGGTACGGGCGGTCCTGATGTCCGTTAATGAGACAGGTGTCCGGTTTTAAGACTATACGTCTTATTATCGGACACCTGTTCCTTTATTCCCTGGCTCGTTCTGAGCCCGCACCATTTTCTATCTTCTCACATTTCCATCAGTTAGGCCGGACGGCTCATCAGAGTCGATTTTGGCACGACAGTTGCTTTATATAATAAGTAAAGATCAAGGAGGTGTGTTATGAAACCAGTCAAGACAAACGAAGACAAGAGAATGGATGTGGCCCGAAGGTATGACCCTTTCAGAGATTTTTTCGATGAGTTTGAATCCATGTTTGAGGATTTCTTCAGGCCCGGCCTGGTGAGAGGAGCCCGTGAATATCCCGCAGCGATCCATGCTGATGTGGGTGAAGACGATGAGAAATATATGATCCGGGCGGCTCTTCCGGGAATGCAGGAAGAGAAGATCAAGGTCACCGTGGATGAGGGGGTCCTCACCATCCGCGCCGAGCGTCAGGAAGAGGAGACCAGGGAAAACAAGGGTTATTTCAGGCGCGAGATCGGATACGGCCAGTATGAGCGCCGCTTCCGGCTTCCGGAGAATGTGGACCTGAATAAAGTGGATGCCAGGTACAAGAACGGAATCCTGGATATCGACCTGCCTAAAAAAGAAAAAGGGCTGTCCAGAAAAGAGATCAAGGTCAAAGGGGCTTGAGCCCCTTTGACCCTGCGAAAGGAGAAGAGATGAGTCTCATAGCCGTGAGCCGTTGCCATCCTGTAGTAAGAGAACAAAAAGTGCAGATCGAGGCCTCTGTGGGCAGGACAGAGAACGGGTTCGAGATCAGGGCTGCATTGCCGGGAGTGGAGAAGGAGAAGATCAGTGTTGTTGTGGATAAGGGGCGCCTGGTGATCAGGGCCAGCCGTGCCCCCGCGTTCACCCCTGACCGGGAGATCAGGCGTGAGCTGGCTGCCGGTGAGATGGTAAAAGAGTTTTATCTTCCCGACTCCATCGATATGGACGCTGTGGCTTCCCGTTATGAAAACGGGGTCCTCTCTGTCACACTTCCTCTCAGACAACAAGCCGGCCCCAGGGCCGTTTCCATAGAGTAGGCCTTAAGGGCCGCGGGGCAGGTCATCTGCCCCTTTTTTTTATCTTTTTTATCCTGTCAACTCTTTTCGCTTGACACTGTTCCCCGGACATGGTACGCTCCGGGACATGAAAGACGTCACGAACAGAGAATATCTCATCGACCTCTATGAGATCTACAGAGATCTGCTGACTTCAAGGCAGCGCCAGTATTTCGAATATTACTATTATGAAGATTACAGCCTGAGTGAGATCGCGGAAAATTTCGGTGTGAGCCGCCAGGCTGTCCAGACGGCACTCAGGAAAAGCGGGGATAACCTGGAACGGTTTGAGAAGGCCCTTTCAGTCCACCGCAAACAGCGGGAGCGGCTCATTGCTTTGGAAGAACTCATGGAACTGAGCCGCAGAACGTCCTTTTCCACGGAGATATCACAGTTGGCAGAGAGGATGCGGGGGTAGCTGTGTTTGATTCCTTATCAGCAAAACTTGACGCTGTCTTTAAAAAACTGTCGAGGCCCGGGGTCTTGCGCCCTGAAGATGTCAAAAACGGGTTGCGCGAGATCAGAATCGCTCTTCTTGAGGCTGATGTCCATTACAAGGTGGTCAAAGAGTTCATCCGGGAGGTGGAGTCCAGGGCTGTGGGAGAAGCTGTCCTGAAAAGCCTGACTCCGGCTCAGCAGATCGTGAAGATCGTGCGGGATGAGATGCTTTCTGTTCTGGGAGAATCGGTTCCTGTGGACACATCGGCCTCGCCCACGATCATCATGCTTGTGGGGCTTCAGGGTTCGGGAAAGACCACGGCTGCCGCTAAAATCGCAAAAAAGTTTAAAAAGGACGGGTTGAAACCGTTTCTCGTGGCGGCTGACCTCCAACGGCCTGCAGCCATAGAACAGCTGGAGCAGCTTGCCGGGGAGACGGGAGTGGGCATCTATACCGATAAAGAGAAAAAAGATGTCGCCGAGGTGGTGCAGCGCGGTGTCGAGGCCGGGAAAAAAGCTTTTGCCAAGGTTATCCTGCTGGATACAGCGGGACGGCTTCACATGGATGATACGCTCATGGACGAATTGGAGGTGCTGCAGAAAAGAGTCCGTCCCCATGAGACGCTTCTTGTCATGGATGCCATGGCCGGTCAGGATGCCGTGAATGTGGCTCAGGGGTTTCAGGAGAAGATCGGCATCGACGGTGTGGTTTTCACAAAGGTGGACAGTGATGCCAGGGGCGGAGCCCTTCTCTCTCTGCGCATGGTCACGGGAAAGCCCGTGAAGTTCATCGGCGTCGGGGAGAAGAGTGATGATCTCGAACCCTTCCAGCCTGACCGCATGGTCTCACGCATCCTGGGGATGGGTGATGTCCTCACCCTCATCGAAAAAGCAGAAGAACAGTGGAGCGAAGACGAGGCCAGGGAGATGGAAGAGAAGTTTCTCAAAGCCCAGTTTACCCTGGAAGATTTTATGAAACAGATCAGGACGATCAAGAAGATGGGCTCGCTGAGCAGCCTTCTCAAGATGATCCCGGGGATGCCCGGAGACCTTGATGTGGATGAGAACCAGCTTGTCCGGGTGGAAGCGATCATTCAATCGATGACACCTCGCGAAAGACAATATCCGGGAATCATCAAAGCGAGCCGGAAAAAGCGCATCGCCCGGGGCTCGGGGCGGACAGTAGCGGAAGTGAACCAGCTGCTTCGGCAGTATGAAATGAGTAAGAAGATGATGAAAAAACTGGGAAAAGGCGGAAGGAACGCAGGGTTTCCCGGGCTTTTTCAGTAAACGTGATGACAGGAGGTCGTTATGGCAGTGAAGATCAGAATGAAAAGGATTGGAAAAAAAGGACAGCCCTATTACAGGGTGGTCATCGCCGATTCCCGCACAAAACGGGACGGACGAGTGATCGAAGAGGTGGGATATTATAATCCCAACACCCAGCCCGCAGATGTCTCCATCAGAGAAGAGCGGGTTTTGGAGTGGCTTTCAAAGGGAGCCCAGCCCACGGTCATCGCAAGAAATCTGCTGAAAAAATGCGGGATCTGGGAGAAGTTTGCTGAAGGGAAAAAATAAGGGTATGAGAGAGAAAATGAAGGAAAACCTGGCCTTTTTCGTCCGGGAACTCGTGGAAGATAAGGATGCTGTCCGTATCGACCTGGAAGAGGACCGGGAGACCATCATCCTGAAGATCCACCTTGCGGAGAAAGACCGCGGGGCTGTCATCGGGGTGAACGGAAAAAGGATCAAAGCCCTGAAGGAAGTCATCCACATGGAAGGGTTCAAGACAGGGAAAAAGGTGCGCCTGGAAGTCATATGAGTTTTTTTCGGATCGGACGGATACTCAAGCCTCATGGAGTCCGGGGAGCATTCAAAGTGCTCATCGAGACAGATTTTCCTGACCGGTTCTCCCGGGACGAAAGCATTATCATCGAGCATGAGGGAGAGCATAAGCGGTTCACCCTGGAAGAGGTGAAGTTTCTGAACAACGGGATGGCTGTCCTCAAAGCAGAGGGAATCGATTCTCCTGAAGAGGCTGTCCGATACAAGAATGCAGGGATCGTCGTGACGGAAGAGGACCTGACACCTCTTGAAGAGGGGATGTACTATTATCATGACCTCATGGGGTGCCGTGTGGTCCAGTCCGGAGAAGTGATCGGTTCTGTCACAGACGTCTTTTTTAACGGCGGAACGGATATCTATGTGGTGGAGGCCGAAGAGGGCCGGACGGTGATGATTCCGGCGGTCAAGGCCTTTATCAAAAATGTGGACATCGCAAAAAAAGAGATCCGGGTGGAGCTCATCGAAGGAATGATCGAATGACCGTGGATATTCTGACTCTCTTTCCCGAGATGTTTTCCTCTCCCTTCGAGGAGAGTATCCTCAAAAGGGCCCGGCAAAACGGATATCTGGCTTTAAACGTCCACAATATCAGGGATTATGCGCAGGACAAGCATCAGGTCACCGATGATTATCCTTATGGCGGCGGAGCCGGAATGGTCATGAAAGCCGAACCCCTTGTGACGGCCATCGAATCGGTGGACAGCGGCCATCACCGGATCCTTCTGACACCCCGCGGGACACCGCTTTCACAGAAGGTGGTCCGGCGCCTCTCCGAAAAGGAGAAGCTCCTCATCGTCTGCGGACGTTACGAGGGGGTCGATGAACGCGTCACAGAAGAGGCCATCGACGAAGAGATCTCCCTGGGGGATTTTATCCTCTCCGGAGGAGAGCTGGCGGCCATGGCTCTGGTGGACGCGGTGGTCCGGCTGATTCCCGGCGTGCTGGGAAATGAGGAGTCGGCTGCGGAAGAAAGCTTCAGTGAAGATCTCCTGGAGTATCCCCAGTACACCCGTCCCGCTCTCTTCAGAGGACGGCAGGTTCCTGAAGTCCTTCTGTCGGGAGACCATGCCAGGATCGCAGCCTGGAGGAAAGAAGAAGCTATAAAGAAGACCCGTCAGGCCCGGCCGGACCTTGTCTGCAGGCGTGCAGTCTATTGCGGCCTGGTCCATTTCCCTGTCAGGGACAAGACGGGAGAGGTCGTCAGCACATCGGTGACGCCCATCGATATCCATGATATCGCCCGGACCTGCAGGACATACGGGATCAGACGATATTTTGTCATCTCTCCGCATCCGGCTCAGAATGAAGCCATCCGAAAGATGCTGGACTTCTGGGAAGAGGGTGCGGGGAAAAAGTATAATGCCAACAGGGCGGAAGCCCTTTCCCTGGTCCGGCTCACCGAAAGCATCGACGAGGCTGTGGAGCGGGTGATCAGGGAAGAGGGGGAAACGCCGGAGATCTGGGTGACAAGCGCCCGGTTCGAAGACGGGGCCCTGGAGTATGAGGAAGCGCGCAAAGCGCTTCAGGGCGAAAAGAGAACCCCTGTCCTGCTCCTTTTCGGGACGGGGTGGGGCCTCTCCGAGGATATCACGGAGAAGGCTGATTTTCGTTTGGCGCCGGTCAAAGGCGCAGGTGACGGTTTTAACCATTTGTCGGTACGCAGTGCCGCAGCTGTTATGTTAGACAGATTATTCGGAAACGGGAGGTCGTTATGAATGAAATCATCAAACAGATCAACAATGAAAACCTGAGGACGGATTTGCCTGATATCAAAGTCGGGGATACGGTCAAGGTTTTTGTGAAGATCACAGAAGGAAACAAAGAGAGGATCCAGTTCTTCGAAGGATTGGTCCTCAAGCGTCAGGGTTCCGGCCTGAATGCCAATTTCACTGTGCGCAGAGTCACAGGGAAGATCGGCGTCGAGAGGACGTTTCTTATGAATTCTCCTCTTATCGATAAGGTCGAAGTGAAAAAAAGCGCTAAAGTGCGGCGTTCAAAGCTCTACTACATGAGGGAACGGTTCGGGAAAAAAGCACGTCTCAAGGAGAAACGAGATTTTTAAAGCTTCATGAAGGACAATGAGGCGTTTGACCGGAAGATTTTTGAAGATGATCCGGAAATCCGTTTTTTGATCGGGGTGGATGAAGCCGGCCGGGGCCCCCTGGCCGGGCCGCTCTCCATCGGCCTTTTTATTCAGTCACGGCAGGCGGCTTTTACCCGGGGGGTGACGGATTCCAAGAAGATGAGCCCGTCCCGAAGAGGGACGGTCTTTTCTCAGTTGAAAAGGGAAGCCTTCACCGCCTGGGCGGTCTCACTCATTCCGCCCCGTATCATCGATGATGTGAATATCTATGAAGCCACACGCAGGGGGATGGAAGAGATTCTTCTTTCCCTTCCCGGGTGGATCCTGGCCAGAGCCCGGATCCTCGTTGATGCCATGACGCTTCGTCTTCCGGAGCTTCCCGTCACATCTCTTGCGAGATGCGACAGCCTCTCCTACACAGTGGGAGCCGCGTCCATTATGGCCAAGGAGATCCGTGACCGCTATATGGAAAGAGCCGCTCTCCGGTATCCCGGGTATCATTTTGAACAGAACAGGGGATATCCCACACAAGAACATATGATGTCCCTGAAAGCTGCCGGCCCTTCACCCATCCACCGGATGAGTTATCGCCCGGTGCAGGAAAGTGTCCGGCAGACAGCCCTGAGACGGCACACGCCGTTCTCGATTCCAAAGGAGGACATATGAGACGTTTTTCGTTGACCCTTCTGGCCCTGGTGACCCTTCTGATTGTTCAGTCCTGCGGACCGGCTCCGAACCCGATGTTTTATGCTGCACACAAGGGGGGGGAGACCGTCTATCTCTTCGGTTCTATTCACGCTGCCGACAAGAGTTTTTATCCGCTGCCGGAGAAGATCGAGACAGCGTTCCAATCGTCTCAGGCTCTGGCCGTGGAAGTGGATATCAGAAACATCGATCAGATGAAATTGACCACATATGTTTTATCCAACGGGATGTACCCTGAAGGGATGACTCTGGAGAAAGCCCTGGGCGATCATGCAGAGGAGTTCAAGGCCTATTGTGAAAAAGAGGGGATCCCCTGGCAGCAGATGAATCCCATGAGGCCGTGGATGGCGTCCATGTTTCTCTCTCAGATGGTGATTCAGAAGACCGGGATCGACCCGTCTCTGGGGCTTGACCTCTATTTCATGAATAAAGCCGGGGACCGTGAGATCATCTCTCTGGAAACAATGGAAAGCCAGCTGGAGACATTTTCAGGAGTCCCCGAGGAGGTGCAGATCCTCTCGCTCCTCGAAGGCATCGAGAAGGAAGAGGACCCGGTTAAATCCCTAAAAAAGCTCACACGTCTGTGGAAGAAGGGGGAGCGTGGTCCCCTGGAAGAGAATATTTTCGAAAGCCGGCTGGAAAAACCAGAACTGGAACCCTACTATACAGCCCTGTTCGATGTGAGAAACAGGGGCATGGAAGAGGGGATCGAGAAGGCTCTGGCCAGAGACGAGATCTCCACTCTTTTTGTCGTTGTGGGCGCCGGCCACCTTCTGGGGGACCAGGGGCTGGTGGAGCTCATGAAACAGAAGGGGTATGAGGTCGAGCGGTTATAATTAGTCTTGAAATGACTTGAAAGATATGAAATAATCATCACCATTGGGGAGCGTTGTTAACACACGGAGGCACAATGACATTCCAGCAGATGATCAGGACATTAAATGATTATTGGGAAAAGCAGGGGGCCCTTCTCCTCTACCCGTATGACATGGAAAAGGGCGCCGGGACGTTTAACCCCCACACCTTCCTGCGGTCACTGGACAGAAAACCCTGGAAGGCGGCTTATGTGGAGCCCTGCCGGCGTCCCAAAGACGGGCGGTATGGAGAGAACCCTTACCGGGGGCAGCACTATTTTCAGTACCAGGTGGTTCTGAAGCCGGTTCCTGAGAATATTCAGGAACTCTATATCGAAAGCCTGGCCTGCCTGGGCCTTCTCCCCGAAGAGCACGACATCCGGTTTGTCATGGATGATTGGGAATCCCCCACTGTGGGGGCCTGGGGGCTGGGCTGGGAAGTCTGGGTCGACGGGATGGAAGTCACCCAGTATACCTACTTCCAGCAAGTGGGCGGACTGGAAGTGGATCCCGTGACGGTGGAACTCACCTACGGGCTGGAACGGCTGGCCATGTACATCCAGGATGTGGGAAGCATGTTCGATCTGAAATGGAATGACGAAACGACATACGGAGAGATCTATCACCGGAATGAAGTGGAAAACTCCTGTTATAATCTCCGGGAAGCTGATATCGCCCTTCTGTGGAATACATTCGAAGCCAATGAAAAAGAGTGTCTTCGCCTCGTCCGTGAAGAGCTTGTACGTCCGGCGTATGACTACGTGATCAAGAACTCGCATCTTTTCAACCTCCTGGAAGCCCGGGGTGCGATCTCGGTTTCCGAGCGCACCAATTTCATCGGGAGGATCCGACGGCTGGCCAGAGCCTGTGCAAAAGCGTACAGGGAGAGTGAAAACGGGGGTGAAGACCATGCGTGATTTTTTCATCGAAATCGGAGTGGAAGAGCTTCCTGCCGACTATATCCCCGGGGCTCTCGCATCATTAGAGGCCCGGTTCCGCACTCTTTTTGAAGAGAGCCGGATCTCCCTGGAGAGCCGTGATGCGTTCGCCACACCCCGGCGGCTGACCCTCTGTTACCGCGGGGTCGCCGAAAAGGAGGAGGACCGGACTGAAAAGATCACGGGCCCTCCCCGGACCATCTGCTTCAAAGAGGGAAAAGCGACCAAAGCTTATGAGAAATTCCTTGAAAAAAACGGTTTGAGCGAGGAAGAGATCTTTTGGGAGGAGACAGATAAAGGGCCCTATCTGACAGCCACCCGGTTCGTTCCCGGGCGTCCCACACGGGAGATCATTCAGAAGGAGTGGCCCCGGATCCTGGATTCCGTGGAATTCCCCAAAAAAATGCGATGGGACGAGAGCGGCCTTCTTTTTGCCCGTCCCGTACGCTGGCTTCTGGCTTTCTGGGGAGAAGAGGTCCTTCCCCTCAAAGCGGGGGCCGTGGAGGCCGGCCGGGAGACCCGTCTGCTCAGGAACAGCCCTGTCAGAAGAGTCCGGGTGGACAGCCTCTCTTCCTATCTGGATGAGATGAGAAAAGGAGGCGTCATCCTCTCCCGCGATGAGCGGAGGGACATGATCCTCCGGGGACTTCAGAAGATCGCTGACAAAAACCGGGCCTCCTCATTCTATTCAGAGGCTCTTGTGGAGGAGGTGGTGGACCTCGTGGAATCTCCCCTGGTCCTCACAGGAAGCGTCGAGGAGGCCTACCTGACTCTGCCTCCCGAAGTCATCTCCGCAGCCATGAGCCAGCATCAGCGTTATTTCAGTTTTTATAAAGAGAGGGCGATCCTTCCCCTGTTTGCTTTTGTAGCGAACGGGACATTCGTGAATACAGAGAAAGTCGTCCGGGGAAATGAGCGTGTTCTCAGAGCCCGTCTTGATGATGCCATGTTCTATTGGAACGAGGACACCTCCAAAGGCCCGGAACGACTCTATGAGCTGCTGGATTCAGTGACCTGGATGGAGGGGCTCGGGTCCCTGCGTGAGAAATCCGTTCGCCTGGATCATCTTTCAGCCCTCCTGAGTCCCGGAGACACCATCACACGGGAAGGGGCCCGTCTGGCCAAGATCGACATCGTTTCTGAAATGATCAAAGACGGAAAAGAGTTCACAAGGCTTCAGGGAACCATTGCAAAACACTATCTTCTGGAAGACAACCGGGAAGAGGAGATCGCCTCCATCGCCGAGGAGCATTACTGGCCCCGGGTCTGGGGTGACCCCCTGCCCCGCAGGCGCGCGGCCGCTGTGGGTCTTGCCGACAGGGCAGACAATATTGTAGGAGCTTTTATCAAGGGTTTTATCCCCACAGGGACAAAGGACCCTTACGCCCTGCGACGTCAGGCCAACAGTATGATCGCACTCCTTCTGGGGTATGAGCAAGGAGAGGTCTCGCCGGAGAAGGGGTTCGACCTGGAATCCGTCGACGGCCTTTTCAGGGCTGCAGCCCGCCTGTATTCCCATGAGGCCCTGCCCCCTGAGAAGGAACCTGAACTCCTCGGGCAGGTGAACGCCTTTTTTGAGGACCGGTTCCGGGCCCAGCTCAAGTCGCTGGATATCCCGTACGATATCGTGGACGCTGTCTGTGACACGCCGGAAAAGAGCCTTAAGGTGAAGTATCAGAAAGCTCTCGCTTTCAAGGCCCTGTCCGGGCGGGAGGAATTCAGGGATGTGGCCGCAACGTTCAGACGGGTGAGCAACATCGTGAAAAAAGCGCGTGAAGAGCTCCGTACGGATGACTTCGGTTCTCCCGAACCGGAGCTGTTTGTGGAGGAAGAGACCCGGGCCATGAACAGGGCGTGGGGGAAGGTGAAAGAGGAGATCCGGAAGGCAGGCGATGATTATAACCGGATCTTTGATGAGATCCTTCGCTTCAAAGGCGTTGTGGACCCATTTTTCGATACGGTGCTGGTCATGGATAATGATGAAGCCCTGCGGAACAATCGGCTGGCGCTTCTTCAGGATATTTCCGGCCTGTTCGGAGAGATTGTCAATTTTAACCATATTGTAGTCACATAATGATGATAAGGAGGATGATTATGGGTAAATATGTCTATTTTTTTGGTGCCGGCCAGACCGAGGGAAAAGCCGACATGAAAAACTTGTTGGGAGGAAAAGGAGCCAACCTGGCGGAGATGGCCAATCTTGGTGTTCCTGTCCCTCCCGGCTTTACCATCACCACGGAAAGCTGTGTGGAGTATTACAACCAGGGGGAGACATTATGGGAGACCTTGAAGAAAGAGGTCATGGAGAACCTGGCCAGGCTGGAAAAAGCCATGGATATCAAGTTCGGGGATAATAACAATCCTCTTCTTGTCTCTGTGCGAAGCGGGGCCCGAGTCTCCATGCCGGGGATGATGGATACGATCCTGAATCTGGGCCTCAATGATGAGGCTGTGGAGGGGATGGCTTCTGTGACCTCCAACCCGCGTCTGGCGTATGACTCCTATCGGAGATTCATCCAGATGTTCTCCGATGTGGCCATGGGAGTGGACGGCAGCCTCTTTGAACATGCCCTGGACGCCTTGAAGAAAAAGAAGGGGTATAAAGTGGATACCGATCTCTCCGTGGAGGACCTCAAGGCTCTTGTCGGGGAGTTCAAGGCCATCTATAAAAAAGAGAAGGGCGAAGAGTTCCCCCAGGATCCCATGGAGCAGCTGTGGGCGGCCATCGAAGCCGTGTTCAAATCCTGGAACACAAAACGGGCGGTCCATTACCGAAAACTCCATTCGATTCCCGACACCTGGGGGACGGCTGTCAATGTCCAGACCATGGTCTTCGGAAATATGGGTGATGATTCTGCCACCGGAGTCTGTTTCACCCGTGACCCGGCCACAGGAGAAAATGTCTTTTTCGGAGAATATCTGATCAATGCCCAGGGTGAAGATGTGGTGGCCGGGATCAGGACACCCCAGCCCATCAATAAAAGCAAGAAAAAGAGCCCGGACGAGGTCTCTCTGGAAGAAGCCATGCCTAAAGCTTACGAACAACTGGTGGAGATCTACAAACGGCTGGAAAAGCACTACAGAGACATGCAGGATATGGAGTTTACCATTCAGAAGGGAACGCTCTTTATGCTTCAGACCCGGACAGGGAAAAGAACAGCCCAGGCCGCGGTGAAGATCGCCGTGGACATGGTGGATGAGGGCCTGATCTCAAAAGAAGAGGCTATCCTTCGCGTGGCTCCTGATCAGCTGGATCAGCTGCTTCATCCCATGATCGACCCCAAGGCGGACAAAACAGTCATCGCCACAGGATTGCCCGCCTCTCCCGGAGCAGCCGTGGGCAGAGTCGTCTTTGATGCCGAGCATGCTTTTGAAAAAGCTGAACAGGGAGAGGATGTCATCCTGGTGCGCCTGGAGACCTCTCCTGAAGATATCAAGGGAATGGCCGCTGCCAACGGGATCCTCACTGTCCGCGGCGGCATGACGTCCCATGCGGCCGTCGTTGCCCGCGGGATGGGCAAATGCTGTGTTTCCGGGGCGGAAGCCATCAATCTGAGTTATCAGAAAAAGCTATTTGAAGTGGGCGGACAGACAGTCAAAGAAGGGGACTGGATCACATTGAACGGATCCACAGGTGAAGTCATGGCCGGGAAAGTCCCCACCATCGACCCGGTCCTTGCCGGAGATTTCGGACGTCTCATGGAGTGGGCGGATCAGGCCAGGACCATCGGGGTCCGGACAAATGCAGACACACCCCATGACGCCAAAGTGGCTCGTGACTTCGGTGCCCAGGGAATCGGACTCTGCCGGACAGAACATATGTTCTTTGAAGGAGACCGGATCATCGCCGTTCGTGAAATGATCCTTTCTGAGGATGAAGCGGGACGGAGAAAGGCTCTATCCAGGATCGAACCCATGCAGAAAGAGGATTTCGCCGGGATCTTTACAGCCATGGAAGGGTTGCCGGTCACGGTGCGTCTCCTTGACCCGCCTCTCCATGAATTTGTCCCCCATGACAGGGAGCAGCAGGAAGAGATGGCCAAAGAGATGGGCGTCAGCGTGGAGAAGATCGCAGAAAAGGTCGCTCAGCTTTCAGAGTTCAACCCCATGCTCGGACACCGCGGTGTGCGGTTGGGGATCACCTATCCCGAGATCTACGAGATGCAGGCCCGTGCCATTCTCAAAGCGGCCTGTGAAGTCCAGAAATCAGGCAAGAAGGTGATTCCGGAGATCATGATCCCTCTTGTGGGGACAAAGGCGGAATTCGATGTCATGCGTGACATGGTGGACCGTATCGCTAAAGACATCTTTGCTGCAGAAGCAACTGAAGTCAAGTACACCGTGGGCACCATGATCGAGATCCCGAGAGCCTGTGTCATCGCGGATAAGATCGCCGAACAGGCGGAGTTTTTCTCTTTCGGGACCAATGACCTGACTCAGATGACATTCGGATATTCCCGTGATGATGCGGGGAAATTCCTGAAAGAGTATGTGGACAAGAAGATCCTGCCCCGCGACCCCTTCCAGGCTCTGGATCAGGACGGTGTGGGAGAGCTGGTCAAGATGGGAATCGAACGGGGACGGACACAGCGCCCCGGCCTTAAAGTGGGTATCTGCGGTGAACACGGCGGAGAGCCCTCCTCTGTAGAGTTCTGTCACAGGGTGGGCATGAACTATGTCTCCTGTTCTCCCTACAGGGTTCCCATTGCCCGTCTCGCTGCGGCTCATGCGGCTCTGAAGGAGAAAAAAAAGTAGGGGCTCCGGCTTGCGAAGAATCGTCAGAAGGGGGGCTGTGCCCCCCTTTTTTTTCATCCCGGGACCGTAATGATAATAAGACAGGGAAGAGGTTTTTCAAATTTCTCCTTGCCTGGTGGTCAAGCTTCCTGTAACATAATAATGCTATAGGAAAGGAGGCCGTATGGCAAAGACTGGAACTGTCTCTTTGGGGGAATGGATCGTCACAATGCTTCTCATGATCATCCCCATCGTCAATCTCGTTTTACTGGTGATCTGGGGCTTCGGAGGGAATGCGAATGAAAGCAAGGCCAATTGGGCCAAAGCGACTCTGATCTTCATCGTCGTCAGTTTTGTGCTGTCCCTGGTTATGGGAAGTGCCCTTGCGGGTATCTTCGCATCCATGGGAAGAGGCTGACCACCTGCGGGGGCTTCGGCCCCCGTTTCTTTTTTTATGGTTCTTGTCCGGCTCCTCTGCCTATTACCTGACAACTCAGAAAGCCTTCAGGTCAAAGGAATTCTCAAGACTTTTCCGCTCTTTACGGTCCGCGATCTTTCTGTCCCCTGCAAAGAGAATCTTGAAATGGCGCTGAGCGCTGAGACGGATCTTCTTCTTCTCAATGATGATCTGGGCGGAATGGATGTCTTCAGCTTCATGGAAAGGAGGGCAACCCCTTCGGAGTTCATCATCGTCTCCAGTGACCCGGCCCTGGGGATCAAAGCCTTTGAACACGGGGCTGCCGGGTTCCTCGTCCATCCTGTTACCCCGGAGAAGATGGCCATTGCCTTATGGCGGGCCTATGAGCAGCTCTGTTTCCACCCCCGGCGTGAAGGGAAAAGAGATTGACTCCCGAAACAAGAGGAGTAGAATAGCGTCAAAATTCAACCGTTCTGCGAACGGGGAAGGAGAAAAAAGCGATGAAAAGAACAATCGGCAGTATTATTTTTTTGGGTTTCCTCATGCTTCTCTTCGGAGGCTGCGGGTCGGGAGGGGCGGTCCCGGTGGAGACGGTCTCTGTGGCCAAGGCCTGGATGCCCGAGTATATGGCTCCCAATGACCCCCAATCAAAAGTGGCCCTGTACCAGGGAGAGATCTACTATCCCGTGATGGAAGGCAATGCCTTCGGGCTGCAGTTTTACTCGCTCACCGGAGAAAAGGGACGGCGGATCACCTTTCCTGCCGGAAACGGCCCGGGGGAGGTCCAGCCCTTTGCCGCATCGGCTCTCAAGATCGTCAATGAACGGATCTACATTGTGAACCTGGGCACACGCACCCTTTCCCTCTATGATACAGCAGGAGAGTACCTGGATGATATCCAGCTCAACGATGAGATGGGGTTCCTCTATTCCCTGGATGCTTTCAAAGACCGGCTCTATTTTACCGGGCTCTTTAAAAACAGGATCGGAGCCATCGACCTGAAGGACGGCTCTCTCA
>CAZNOX010000003.1:0-123270 GCA_964574875.1 uncultured bacterium
TTTTTTTTATCTCCATTAAAAGACATGATTGTTAGCTGATAAGGTCTGCCAGGACCACCGCTGTCATGGCTTCCACGATCACCGGAACGCGGAGGGCGAAGCAGGCGTCGTGGCGGCCGGTTCCCCGGAGGATATCCATCCGGCCGGTGGCCATGTTGACCGTCTCCTGCGCGCGAGGGATGGTGGGCGTGGGTTTCACCGCCACACGGAAAATCAACGGGTTTCCGTTGGTGATCCCGCCGTTGATTCCCCCGGAATGGTTGGTGGCCGTGTGTCCCTCGCTGTCCGTCAGGATGTCATTGTGCTCGGACCCCTTCATCCCGGCGGAATGGAATCCGCTTCCGAATTCAATGCCTGTGATCCCGGGGATGGAAAAGAGAGCATGGGCAAGGAGAGATTCCACAGAGTCGAAAAAGGGGTCTCCCAGACCTGCCGGGATCTTTTCGGCCCGGCATTCGATGATCCCCCCGATGGAATCACCCGCTTCAAGAGCCGTCCGGACAGCCGACTCGATGTCTTCGGATCCCCCGGCTTTGAGGAGACGGGCGGAGACTTCAATGGGAGTGATGATCTTTTTGGCCACAACACCGGCGGCCACCAGTCCCGCGGTCAGCCGCCCGGAAAACATCCCCCCGCCCCGGGGGTCGTTATAACCCTTGTATTTGACCCGGGCAGTATAGTCGGCATGGCCCGGACGGGGCATATCAGTAAAGGATCGATAATCATCAGGGTTCACGTCCCGGTTTTCAAAAAGGATCACAAGGGGGGCTCCGGTGCACCTTCCCTGATAGAGGCCGGCCCTGATCAACGGACGGTCCTCTTCTTTTCGCGGTGTCGTTCCCAAGGGTCCGCTTTTGCGGCGTGCCAGGTCCTGAAAAAAGTCTTCCTGAGAGAGGGGCAGTCCCGGGGGGACGCCGTCGATGACGATTCCCATGAGAGGGCCGTGGCTCTCTCCGAAGAGTGTGATACGAAAACGATGTCCGAAACTATTCATGGATCAAACCTCCCAGTTGTCTGAAAGCATCAAAGAAAGAAGGATAGCTTTTGGAGACAGCTTCAGCGCCCCGGACCTCCACGTCCCCGGATGCCTGAGAGGCCAGGAGAGATGCAGCCATGGCGATCCGGTGATCTCCGTAAGATGAGACAGATCCCGGCCCCGGAGAAGCCCCTGTAACGGCCATGAGGTCCTCTGACCGTGTGACAGGGATCCCCATCTCGTGTAACATGGCGTGAAGGGTGGCGCCCCGGTCACTCTCCTTCCGGGTGATCCGGGACATTCCCCTGATATGGCTTGTCCCCCGGCAACAAGAGGCCAGCACAGCCAGAGGCGGGACCAGGTCGGGGGTGTCTGTGGCATCATAGTCAAAGGCCCTGAGTTCTCCGCGGGTCACCGTCACACTTGTCTTGGTCTCTGTTATATCAGCTCCCGAAGCGCGAAGGACATCGAGAACAGATCTATCTCCCTGGAGAGATGCGGGATCCAGTCCTGAAACGGTCACCGGGCCGTGGAGAGCTCCGGCCACAAGAAGAAAAGCGCCGGCGCTCCAGTCCCCTTCGACAGTATAATCAATCGATGAAAAATGTTGATTTCCGGGGATAGAAAAGATATCGTGATCATCCCGATCCACAAGGATCCCGTGCTCTGCGAGGAATTGTAGCGTCATGTTGATATAGGGACGGCTGACAAGCCCGGGAGCTTTGATAAGAGAGGGTCCGGAAAGAGAGGGCAGGGCCATGAGCAGGCCGGTTAAAAACTGAGATGTCTCGCGCCCGTCGATCTCCACTGTCCCGGGCTGAAGGGGGCCCCTTACGGTGATAGGCGGTGTCGTGCCGGAGGCTGTGACATCCACACCTAGTTTCTCAAGAGGCTTGACCATCATCTCCATGGGGCGTTTCTTGAGTGACCCCCGGGCTGTGAGAGTAAAAGTTTCGGGAAAGAGAGAGAGGATGGGGGCCATCATCCGGAACCAGAGTGCTGATTCTCCGCAAGGCACAAGGTCCCCTTTGGGAGGATGCGGGAGAATAACCAGGTGGCCTCTCTTCTGCATGATCCCGGTTCCCAGGACTTGAAGGCTGTCACAGGCGTTGTTGACATCGTCGCATTGAGACGGGTTTCTGATGACAGCTTCTGTGCCGGATAAAAAGGCGGCTGCGAGGGCGCGCAGAGTCATGCTTTTTGAGGGGGGAGCGGCGATGGTCCCGGTTAACGGAGATGGAGAGAGTGTGAAGGTCATGGCCGGTCCCCTTTCCCGGGGTCATTCATCTCCAACAGGGAAAAAAGGGTTTCCATCCGGGAGACCGTGAGCTGTCCCGGCGCGGTTCCGCTTGAGTCATCGGCAGCGGCATAAGTGAAGGGTGCGCCCAGAAGAGGGGCGCCGATACGCGAGAGGATCCCCCGGGGCCCCATGGAGAGAAGGATCAGGGAAGACCCGGAGAGACGAGGGTGGCTGTAAAAGGAGAGGAGACGCAGCATATCGGCGCTGCTGTGAGCATAAGCAGCCATCTTGATGATATCAGGGCACCTTCTTTTCATGACGAGGAGAGTCTGTTCCAACTCAGAGGCCGGGGGTGTCTTGTCAAAATCATGGAAAGAAAGGATCAGACGGCTGTCCGAGTCCTGAACCGTTGAGATGAAGTCCGAAGGGTCAGTGATATCGATATCAGCAGCCCAGGCGCCGCTTTCCAAAGCCTGCTTCAGTCTTTGAAGGCGTGTGGTGTCAGACACGGAATCTCTTTTGCGGTAAGTTGCGATGAGTCCGGGATGGGATGAAAAGATCCTGGCGGTTTCGTCAGGAGTCAACGTGAGAAGATCAAGCCGGATCTCTGCCAGAGAAAACCGGGGGAGAAGGGAGAGGATCTCTGAAAAGGATTTACGGGCGATGACGGCACAGATCATAGAGATCCTTTCTGATCCCGTTAAGAGAGAGGGGATAGAGAGCGGCCTGTCCCAGAGCTTTAAGAAGAACAACGTCGATGAAGTCACCCCGCTTCTTTTTGTCATGGACAAGAGTCTTGTAGACAAGGTCGGGTTTCAGAACACGAGCTGTGGGGAGACGGTAACGCTTGAGCAGGTCTTCTAAACGGAGAGCATCTTCACGGGGCAGAGAGGAATACTTTTCGGAGAGGTGTGCAGCAAAAACCATGCCCAGGGAGACAGCTTCTCCATGGGTGAGCTTGTAGGCGCGTTCCATGGCATGTCCGAAAGTGTGTCCGAAGTTGAGCAGCTTGCGCACGCCTTTTTCATTTTGGTCTTTCATGACAAGGTCAGCCTTGACCCGCACAGAATCGGAGATCAGGCGGTTGAGCAGAGCCGTATCTTTTCGGAAGATCCCGGGCGTGTGTTCTTCCAAAAGGTGAAGATAAGGCGGAGATGAGATCGCGGCGTGTTTGATGATCTCTGCAAATCCCGATATCCATTCTCGTTCAGGCAGGGTCGAGAAAAAGGAGAAGTCCCAGAGGATAAAGTCGGGCTGCCGGACGGTGCCGACACAGTTTTTGATTTGGCCGACATTGTATCCGTTTTTTCCACCGATGGCCGCATCCACAGAAGCCAGGAGAGTCGTGGGGACAAATCCGAAAGAGACTCCCCTGTGAAAGGTCGCTCCGGCAAATCCCGTCAGGTCGGTGACACTTCCTCCGCCCACACCCACAAGAAAGGTGGAGCGGTCAGCGCCCATATCCAGAAGAGCCTTGTAGAGCTTTTTGACGCTTGAAAGATCTTTATGAGCATCTCCGGGAGGAAGGACAATGGTCCGGGACGGTGGGAAAAGGTGGGGATAGAGCCTGCTAATGGTCCTGTCGGTGATGAAAACAAGAGGATGATCAGGAAGAAGAGAATCAAGAGAGGAAAAGGGGGTGTTGAACAAGAGGCGGGTCACCGAGCCGTCTGGGAAAAGAAGGTCCGGAGACATGATCCTCACTCCCCTGTCTTCGGTGTCTGGAAAAAACGGGAAAGATCCAGGATCTCCCTGGCCGTTTTCTGGAAAAGAGAGGGGGACAGGGCCTGTTCCTTATCACTCACCGATTCTTCGGGCCTGTAATGGACTTCTAAGATCAAGCCGTCAGCTCCGGCGGCGACGGCAGCCAGAGACATGGGCGGGACAAGTGAGGCCCGGCCTGTCCCGTGTGAGGGATCGACGATGACGGGTAAGTGGGTGATCTCTTTCAAAGACGGGATGGCACTGAGGTCCAGAGTATTGCGAGTATAGGATTCAAATGTCCGGATACCGCGTTCACAGAGGATGACGTGGGGATTGCCTTCTGCCAGGATATACTCGGCGCTGAAGAGAAGTTCTTCCATGGTGGCATTGTTTCCTCTTTTGAGAAGAACAGGACGGTGGCACTTCCCGGTTTCCTGAAGCAGGGGATAGTTCTGCATGTTGCGGGCTCCGATCTGGAGGATATCGGCGATTTCGGCGACCCGGGAGACATGGCGGGGATCCATGACCTCGGTCACGACGAAGAGGCCTGTCTCACGGCGGACCCGGGCTAAAATGTCCAGAGCCTCTTCTCCGAGTCCCTGGAATGAGTAAGGGGATGTGCGAGGCTTATAGGCTCCTCCTCGGAAAAAAAGAGCCCCTTCGGATTTGACAAGACGAGCCGTGGCCAGGGCCTGGTCTTCACTTTCAATACTGCAAGGCCCTGCGATCAGAGCGAAATCGCGTCCGATGGCCGTCTCTCCTAAGGGGATCAGTGTTTTGTGGCCCGGATGTTGTCTGACAGTGAGCTTCAGCCCTTCCATAAGATCGTCCTCTCCTCTTTCCCTCTATTGTAAAGCGAAACTCCTGTTTTCAAAACACTTTTCTCCATAAAAAGGGGATCATGATCTTTTGACGGATGATTTCAGTTTGCGGATGTAAAAGAGATGGCCCTGAAAAGAGGTCCTGACCAGGAGGCCTTTCCGGACGAGCTCGTCCACCTGGGTGAAGGATTCACCCGAGTTCCGGACCATGGCCGTGACCGCCTCTTCCCGCATGGGGTGGACGGAGGTGATACTCAAAAGATCTTCAGCAAGATCTCCGGTATGAGCAAAGGCATCACCTTCATAGCCGATGAGATATTCACAGGGAAGGCCGGCTTCGGAAAAAATATGGAAGGCTTCATTAATAACGGTTTCGTCAGGAGGGACGACCCAGTTTTCAGCCGGGGGACGGGTGGGGATACTGAGATAGCTGATCGAGGGCTTGAGAAGAGACAGAAACGAGGCTGTCTCCCGGAGCTCTTCTGATGAGTCATTCAATCCTCTGACAAGCATGGTCTCGGTGGCCAGCGTCCCGTTAAACTCACGGCTGAAGAGCAGGAGCCCCTCTTTGATTTTTTCATAGTCAAGAGATTTCAAAGGGCGGTCGATTTTGCGCCATAAGCTTTCAGAAGCGGCATCGACCTTCACCGAGACCCATGAGGCCTTGAGGAGGTCTGCCCGGACATCAGCTCTGTGGATGAGGGTGCTGTTGGTAATAACCGCTGTCTTGATCCCTGTGGTGTTTAACCCTTCGAGAAGCCGGCCGAGTTGACTATCCAAAGTGGGTTCTCCGTCTGGAACCACTGTAAGGTAATCAATAGATTCGTGTTTGGCTCGTGAGACTTCGATCCTGGCCTTGGTTTCCTGAATGAGTTCCTCCGGGAGGAAAAACCTCTGTCGCTCTGAGGTCATTTTCAACGAACGCCCTAACTGGCAATAGACACAGGAGAGTGTGCAGATCTTGGGGGGGATATTATTGATGCCGAGACTTCGGCCTAAACGGCGGGACGGGACGGGGCCGAAAACATTCATCTGAACATCTCAATCGTAGGCCAGGCGTGTCTTTTCATCGCTCAGGGTGGGGGCGATAAGGCTTTCCCACTCTTTTCCCTTCCATGTCCCAAGAGCCGAATGGGTCGTGTAATATTTTTGGGGAATAGGATGAGTTCCGACGATCACGGGGATCTTGTATTTTTCTTCAATAAAAGACTGAAAGGCTTTGATCCGGGGGCAGGGAGGATAACCGACGATTAACCCCGTGGCCAGATGGATGGCTTCAGCGCCGTTTTTGATCATCTCGGCCGGGGCATACTCCACGTTGCCTCCGGGACAGCCTCCGCAAGTGGTGTAGCCCACGATTTCCAGGTCTTGATCTGCAGGGTAGATGCTGAACGCTCCCTCGCGCATCCGGGCGGAACGAAAGCATTTTCCCCCGGCGCAACTCTTGTACCTGTGACAGATGATAATTCCGATCTTCATGGCGCCTCCTCGTAAATGTTTTCCAAGGCTAATTTATCTGACTATATCACTCGTCGGGCTCTTGTCAAGAGAAGCGGGGTGAAACATCATGGCCCCGTGGTGTATCATGTAGGGAAGGAGGATGCATGGAAAAAAAGGTGAGTGTCGTCCCGATCACCCGGGACAATTGGCGGGAGATGGCCGCACTGGATATCAGAAAAGAACAGGAACGGTTTCTGGCCCCTCATATGGGCCTCTATCTTCTGGCCCGGCATTATGCCGAACCGGAATGGGAGATCTTTGCGTTGTCCTCTGAAACGCATCTCATCGGCGGGTTTTCGCTGCGGCTCTTTGAGGAACAGCCTCTCCGGTGCGGACTGGAACGATTCTTTATCCATGCTCCGTTCCAGAACAGGGGGTGGGGCGCTCTTTCCCTGAAAGCCATCATCTCATTTGTGCAAAAGACTTTTCCCGAAGCCCAAGTCATGGACCTCACAGTCACGCCGGACAACGAACGGGCCCTCTCCCTCTACACCAGGTTTGGTTTTCGTACCACAGCAATCAAGGAGGGGTTGGTCTGGATGGACTATTCCCTCTGATCCCGCGCGGGATCAAGCATCTTCAGGGCGCAGAAATCTCCGCACATGGAGCACTCCTCTTTCTGAACATGGGTGCTGTGCTCCCGGGTGATCCTGGGTTTGACAGGATCCAGGGCCAGTTCGAACATCCCGTTCCAGTCAAAGGCGTGACGCCTCCGAGACATGAGGACTTCACGTTCCAGGGCTCGGGGGCGGCCCAGGGCCACATCGGCTGTCCGGGCAGCGATCTTAGAAGCGATGACCCCTTCACGCACATCTTCGGGGGAGGGAAGGCGCAGGTGCTCTGCAGGAGTGACATAACAGAGAAAAGAGGCGCCGTAGGTGGCGGCCAGGGCTCCGCCTATGGCACCGACAATGTGATCATAGCCGGGGGCGCTGTCGATGGTCAGAGGCCCGAGGACATAGAAGGGCGCCCCGTGACACCACTCGTTTTGAAGCTCCATGTTTCTGCGGATATCCTGCAAAGGGACATGTCCCGGCCCCTCCACCATGACCTGGACTCCGTTTTCCCGTGCACGCAGGACCAGCTCCCCCAGGACTTTCAGTTCATGAAGCTGGGCTCCATCCGTGGCATCTGCGATGGCTCCGGGACGAAGCCCGTCCCCCAGGCTTAAAGTCATGTCGTGGGAGCGTGCGATCTCGCAGAGTTCGTCAAAATGGGTATAAAGAGGATTTTCCTTATTATTGACCTTCATCCATCTGGCCAGAAAGGAGCCCCCGCGGCTCACAATGCCCATGATGCGCTTCTCCGCGAGAGGCAACGCTTCTTTTTTGATTCCGCAATGGACAGTAATGAAGTCGACTCCCTGCCGTCCCTGGTTGTCAATGGTCTCTAAAATCATCTGCGGCGTAATGGACGAGGGATCTTCAGCATATTCTGTGAGGACCTGATAGATGGGGACAGTGCCCACCATGAGGGAAGTGGACTCGATCACCGTCTGCCTGATCTTGTCCAGGTCTCCGGCGATACTCAGATCCATGAGGGATTCAGCTTTCAGGGATTCGATAAGACGGATCTTTTCCAATTCGGTGCTGATATCACTGTTTTGGGGAGATGTCCCGATGTTGGCATTGACTTTGATGCGCAAGGGGGAGCCGATCCCTGCAGGATGCAGCTTATGATGATGAGGGTTGGCCGGGATGACCACACGCCCTTCACTCACCCAGAGGCGGATCTTTTCGGGAGAAACCCCTTCTTCTGCAGCAACGATTTCCATCTCTTGTGTGATGAGTCCCTTGTGGGCGGATTCGAACTGTGTCATTGTCTCTCCATCCTTTCTTTTTTGCAGAGATGGAGAAGATGATATCAAAAGAGCTCCCTACGACAGTGCGAACTGTATCAGGTTCAAAGGGTATGATCTCAGGTATTTCTACCACCCCTGCACGGATACCTTACCAAAAGGAGGGGCGTGTGTCAAAGGTTTTCAGAAAGAGGCTTCTGCTCCCGGGCCGGCCTGCCCACAGAGGAGAAGGAGCGGAAGAGGATGTAGTAAGCTGTGGTGGAAAGAATATAGAGGACTATGGTGACAAAGAACGAGTATTTGAAAGAGTGGGCTTCGATGATCCGTCCGCCGATAAAGGCGCTGACCATCCAGGAAAGGTTCCAGGCGATCATGGTGATGGAGTGGGTCATGGGCTGTTCCTCTTTGCGCATGATCTCCATGGCAAAATTTCTGTTCAGAGGCTGGTTCATGTTCATCAGTGTGGTCCGGATGAAAAAGGCGCCCACCGCAAGGGGGAGCTTGTCTGTGAGAGCCATGATCAGCATAAACGGAAGAGAGAGAAGCTGGGTCAGGACGATCCCGTTGACCATGCCGAAACGTCTGGCAAGGAAGGGCGCGCTCATCATCCCGATGAACATAAAGACCTGGAGGATCGAAAAATAGAGCCCGATGGTATCCGACCCGAGGCCGAAGTCATTCCGGAAATAGAGATTCATAAAGGGGATGATGAGTCCCGCGCCCATCCCCACGAGAAAACGGGGGATGACAAGACGGATGATCCGTTCCCAGTTGTAGTTTTTCATTTCTGAAAAAAGCGTCTGGCCGTTTCTGACAATGGGTTTTTCCTTTATGCCCAGATAGGGGAGAAGCGAGGCCATGGTGGCGGCAATAGAGGCATAGAGTGTGATCTCATAGGCCTTGAGAAGGGAACCGGCCAGAGAGAGTTTGAGAAAGAGATGAGGAAGGTTTCCTCCGATGATGTTCCCGGCGAACTGGGAGACCACGAAGACTGCCGAATGGAGGCTGAAGAGGTAGATCCTCTCTCTGGGAGTGCTGTTCTGCATGAAAAAGGGGGCGGAGACCAGGCGGTAGATCATAAAGAACATGTGGGCGAAAAAAGCGAACGTCACGATGAGAAAGAGTTTGCCTGTATGGACTTGAAGGGCATAAAAGATCGAGGCCATGAAGGTCGCAGCGATGAGGATGTACTTGGCGTGGACTTTACGGAGGAGGAGGGCCACGGGGAAGGCGATGAGGGCGGCTCCCAGGGAACGAGCCGAAAGGATCGTCCCGATATTTCCCTCTCCCATTCCTCCCTCTTTGAGATAGAGGTTAAAGAGAAGGCGGAAGACCGACATCCCGATCCCATTGAAGATCCCGCCCAGCAGGAAGAGTTTGGCATTTCTGGAAATGAGCCTGTAGGCTCGAAAATACTCTCTCATGATTCCCTTCGTTAGACGAAGTATATCGGAAAAGAGAAGGCCTGTCAAGGTGCCCGGTGAAGAGGGCTCTTGAATCAGAAGAGGACCTGGGGTATTCTGGTGAGTAAAGGAGAGAAGATATGCAGGAGATCACCATCATCTCAGGAGGAAAAGAGCATCTCAGTCTGTATGAGACTGTTCCCATCTCTTTTACCGTGAACTCACACATCACCGTTTGTCCCAAAGAGGGCGGGTTCAGGGGGTTTGATTTTGCAGAAGAGAGGCTGGCGCAGCCTTATGAGAAAGATTATGACACCATGGAAGCACCCCATGACTGGGCGCGTCTTTTTGATATCTCCAATTGGGAGGTCGCTCTTCTTTACACAGGTGACAAGCTGGCCGGCGGTGTCACAGTCGCATGGGATACTCCTGCTGTGTGTCTGCTGGAAGGGAGGCGTGACCTGGCTGTGATCTGGGATATCCGGGTGGCCCCGGGGTCCCGGCACAGGGGGCTGGGGAAAAGACTCTTCCTCCATGCAGAAAGGTGGGCCCGGGAAAAAGGCTGCCGGCTGCTCAAAGTGGAGACACAAAACACCAATGTTCAGGCCTGCCGTTTTTATTCGGCCATGGGATGTCATCTGGACGGGATAAATTTACATGCCTATGACGGGGAAGAGGAGGTCAGCGGGGATGTTCAGTTTCTCTGGTATAAAGAAATCGGAAGCCGCAGATGACCGGTAAAGAGCGCCTGGATCTCAATATCAGCGGATACTCCTTTTTTCTGAACAATACTCCCGTGAAAACGTTTTCCCTTGGACAAACAGAGGTCCTCCTGGGGGAAAGCGACCATCTCTGGGCCTATATCTTTTCCGCTTCGTCGCAGGAGCTCTCCTCCCTTCTTCCGGAGATCATGGGAGAGACCCTCTATTTTGCAGCCGTGGAAGAGTGGGTCATCGCTCTTCTCAAAAAAAAGAGAAGAGTGGAGTGGGCCCTGAAAACAGATCGGTTTCTCTTTCCTGAAAAGGGACGCGTGGAGGCGCCTGAGCTTCCCGTGGATCATCTCAGGCGGGAGGATGCGGAAACCATCTTTGCGGAGAGCGGTTATCAGGCCTATACGGATGTGTCGTACATCAGAGAGCGTATTCTCTCAGGGCCCGCTGTCTGTATCCGAAAAGGAGGGGAGCTGGCCGCATGGGCCATGACGCACGATGACGGAGCTCTGGGCCTCCTCCAGGTCAGGCCTTCATGGCGGAGAGAGCACCTGGCTGAAAACCTGGTCCGTTATCTTGTCAGGGAAAAGCAGAGACGGAAAGAGCCTCTTTTTCTCAATATCGAGCCTGGAAACAAGGCGTCCCAGGCCCTGGCTCTCAAGATCGGGTTTCGAAAAGAAAAAGTCATCTTCTGGGTGAAGCTTGGAGAGGAGTGTTCTCCGTCATCTGATTAAACCGAAGCAGGGAGCGGACAGGAAAAGGAAACGAGAGGCGGGTCTCCCCGGAAGACGCGTCGAGGAGATAAAACGCCCCGGCAACGGTATACCCGAACTCTTCCAGCAGGGAGACGGAGGCTTTGAGAGACCGTCCGGTCTCCATGATATCATCGATGAACAGGATCCGCTTCCCCGAAGCTTCCGGGGTAAAAAGATAGAGGGTCTCGGTCTCCCCCTTCCAGTTCACGTATTCAGCTTGCTTTCCGGGGAGCTGGGAAAAGATATGCTTATATTTTCTTACGGGAATAAAAGGCTTTTCAAGAGCCAGGCTGAAGAGCCCGCCGAGGATAAATCCCCGGGATTCCAGAGAGGCGATCATATCAAAAGGGACATTCCCCCAGAGTGATGCCATCTCTTTGAGCAGCAAAGGATAAAAAGAGGGGTTTTCCCACAGAACCACGTTTTCCACCCCTTTTTCACTCCAGTTGAACAGGCCGTAAAAAGAGAAATGGCGGATAACAGCCTCTTTCTCCCCTGCAGAGAGTCCCTTTTCGGGAAGTTCCAGCAGAAGGCCGTTCTTCTCCTGTGTGAGCGAGTAGCCGAGGATCCCGTTTTTGTGCAGGACGGCTTCAATATCCTCTTGTGTGCTGTACCGGGGAATAAGGCATCTCATGGCATCCTCCTGACATGGTTCTCATGATTTAAAGATAACACGGAAGTGGCACATCGTTCAATGAAAGTTTTATCATGCTCGATAAAGATGACTGTAGGCTCATAGGCTGATACGGCGTCTTCCAGCTGCTCCCGTGAGACCAGGTCGATGTCGTTCAGGGGTTCGTCCCAGAGAAAAAGCCCCGCTTCTTCCACGAGACTCCTGGCCAGTTCGGTCTTTTTCAGCTCACCCAGGCTGAATGTCTCCAGGGGGCGGTGAAAGATCTCTCCTGAGACACCCAGGATCCCCAGGACATTCCGAAACGCAGTCTCATCCAGAGAGGAGGAATCCAGGCGGGGCTGAAGAAGCCCGGTATGCCACCGGGGAAATTGCGAGACACGGGAGACGGAGATATGCCGGGGAAGGCGGATGGTCCCCGAAAAGGGGACCTCATTAAGGATGGCCCGGAGAAGAGAGGTCTTTCCCGATCCGTTGGGGCCCATGACCGCCAGTCTCTCGCCTTTCGTGAGAGAAAAAGAGAGGCCGGAAATGACCCTTTTGTCTCCGTAGGCCACAGAAAGGTCTGCAACGGTGAGGATGTGAGCGGGAAGAGAGGCGGGGACATGGATCTTCAGAGGCGCCGGAGCATCAATGTTTTTCAAGAGGCCTTCTTTCTCCTCCTGGCAAAGGCGGGCCCGTCTCCGGATGATGAGTGAGCGTTTCATCAGCCTGGCGGCCTGGGCTCCCACAGCTCCCTTATCGCCGCTTCCGATCTTCTCCTTCTCCTTTTTGAAACTCCACCCTTCTTTCGCTCGGGATGATTCTGTAAGCCGGCGGATCTCTTTTTTCAGACGGCTGTTTTTCTCCCTCTCCATCTGGTCACGTCTCATCTTTTCCCGGTGATAGACAGAATAATTCCCGTGATAGAGACGGGTCTCCTCGCGGTTGAGGGCCACGATATGATCAATGGCGTCATCGAGGAACGCGCGGTCGTGAGAGACTACCAGAAAGCCCTCTTTTTTACTGCGGAGATATGAGGCGATGCATGACCGGGTGTCCATATCGAGGTGGTTGGTGGGTTCATCGATAAGAGGAAAAGGAGCGGGGTGAAGGAAAAGAGCAAGGATCTGGGACTTTGTCTGCTCACCGCCGCTGAGTGTCTTGAAAGGCCTGTGAAGAAGCTCTTCACTCAGTCCCAGAAGGGCTCCTTCCCTGAGGACCGCTGCATCCATGGTGTAGCCGTTGAACTGAGAATAAAGGGCTTCTATCTCTCCGTAGCGCGTGAGGTCTTCGGGAGTTCCTTTCATCAGGCATCGTCTCATCTCCTCTTCCCAGAAAGAGAAGGGAGCGATGCTCTCTTTGATGATGTCCCGGGCCGCATGGCCGGTGTCGGGAACAGGGAAAGGAAAGGCGAGGGGCGAAAAACCCGCCGGGGTCAGGAGAGAACCTTCCCGGGGCTGCAGGGATCCGGCCAACAGCTTCAGAAAAGTGCTCTTCCCCCGCCCGTTTCGGCCCACAAGCCCGGTTTTCCAGTCAGTATCAAAACTCAGGGTCAATCCGTTGAAGACAGGATGAAAAGGGTCTCTATAAAAAAAAGAGACTTTATGAAACGAGATCATAGCCATATGAAACCTCCTTCTGTGGTGATTGTTGAAGAACAGGCTTAACCGGCTATGATGATCATGGCACCTCCCGTTTCACGTTTTTGTGCTCATGAGACACAAGAAAGAGAGCAAAAGTTTCAGTCTTCAAAAAAGTTCAGGGAGGGATCCTGAAGGAGTGTTGCAGCCGCATGAAGCGTTTTCCGGGCAAAATCGGGATCCGGTTGCGGCCCGGGAGTCTTTGTCTCAAAGACCCGCCGGGGAAGAGAGAGATCATCCAGGCGGAATCCCATCTTTTCCTTGAGAGCGAGTTTCCTGCGATAAAGGGCCAGACCTTTTTCGAGAAGATCCTCCGGCAGGGGGGCGCCTGCCGCCCGTGAAAGTTCGGGGATCAACGCGGGGGTGTAGATGTTCCGGGCGAAAAAACAGACGACGAGTGAAGAGAGGACATGCCGGAAAGCCTCTTCTTTGATCAGGGCCCGGGCGAGATGTTCCGGTGATGCAAAGACCTCCTTTTCCCTTTTCTGATCCAGGGCATACCCGGCATTGTCCAGATGGCTATGGCGGATCCCCAGCAGAAATCCCAGATGTGCTCCTATTCCGGTATGATATCCCGGCATCTCATTCTTTCCGAAGACAAGGGCAAAATCCTTACCGCCGTATGTGTCAGAGAGAGCTGTGCATCCTTTCCGGGCCGTATCGAAAAAGGGCGTCTGTTCAAAACAGATCTTGTCGATGAGGGAGAGGTAGGCTTCTGCATGGCCCCAGCGGGGAAGACTTCCTCCGAAAACCCCGTCGGGGAGAAGAGCTTTTTCCGAGGCCTCTGTCATCCAGGCCAGGATCACCCCGGTACTCATGGCATCCATCCCGTATTGTTCCACACGGTCGATGAGGCGGAGGACATCGCGTGGATGAGTGACTCCGATCATGGAGCCCAGGGCATAAAGAAGCTCGTAGTCATAAGAAACAAAAGACGTCTGATAAAAATAGGGTTCTTCGGGAGATTCCAGGCGAAGGGAGGCCAGGTGGATACAGGCCACAGGGCAATGGGCGCAGGCCAGCCGCCGGCTCAGAAAACCGGCAGCCATCTCTTCTCCGGAAAGGGCAGCCGCCTGGTCATCGGTCAGGCTTTCCCTTGTGAGGTTGCAGACAGGGAGGGCACCCATCTCATGCAAAGGAAGGATGTTCGCGGGAGTCCCGAGGTCATGATATTTTTTCATATTTTCAGACGAAGACATCTGTCTGTAAAGGTCCTTGTAAAGGGCCCTGTATCGTGCGGGATCAGCGACCCGGATCTCCCGGGCGCCTGTCAGGACGATTCCCTTAAGGTTTTTCATGCCGAAGACAGCGCCCAGACCCATCCGTCCGAAATGGCGGTAGGTCTCTGTGGTTACAGAAGCATAGGAGACCTTTTGTTCCCCTGCAGGGCCGATACGCAGAATAGAGCGCAGGCCGGCGCCGCTCTCCTTTTCCCGCATGATCCTCGCCGGGGTAGAGCAGTTTTTCATTCCCCACAGGGAGCGGGCATCCTGAAAACGGACGCCGTGATCATCGACCACAAGATATTGGGGATACGGGGCCTGTCCTAAAATGACAAGGGCTCCGTATCCGGCCATGCGTAAGGAGACCGCACTGCGTCCTCCCGCATGGCTCTCCCCGTAGTTTCCCGTGAGAGGGGAGAGAAAGGAGGCCACGGTCTTGGAGGCCATGGGGTAAAGTGCGGTCAAGGGGCCCACGGCAAAGACAGCGGGGCCTTCAGGAGACCGGCCGAGATACTCTCCCAGGAGAGCCGAAGAGACTCCGGACCCTCCGATGAAATCAGAAAAGAGGTCCGGCCGTTCTTCCACAGAGAAGGATTGAGCGGAGAGGTCGACGACAAGGACTCTATAAAGACTCGTCATCCCGGCCCCTCCCCGGTTTTTGTCAGGGCCAGGACATGGTGAGGGCAAAAGAGGGCGCATTGGCCGCACTGGACACAGATGTCGGGCCTGTTCTGATCCTGATCCCAGAAGACGGCTCCGATGATACAGGCATCGCGGCAGAGGCCGCATCCTGTGCATCGGTCAGGATCCAGGCGGATTCCCCCTGTGGTGATCTGTTTCAGGGCTGCTTCGGGGCAGGCCTTCACACAGGGAGCGTTCTCACAGCAGCGGCAGACGATGACCGTGAATCCTTTGCTCATCCCTCCGGAAGAAAGGACACTGATGGCCGAGTGACCCAGCCCGCCGTTTCCCGAGCGTCTGGAGCAGGCATACATGCAAAGCTGGCAGCCTACGCATAACTGAGCGTTTTCTACTGACAATTTCAGTTTCATAGCGACATCCCTCACCCCCCATTATACAGGAGCGGGCCGGGAAATCAAGGGGGGGATCCCCCCCTTGTCGTTATCGGATGATATCCAGGAGATAGCCGTTGAATGTCCAGGGCGCCCTCTCGTTCTCCATATCCGAGGTGCCGTGATGCATGACGGCAAGGTTTCCCTCAAGGACGCCGAGAAGGTAAAAGAAGCCTTTGGCGGGAGAGACCGAATCAAGAGAAAAGAGACGGAACTTATGCGACTGTTTGTTGAAGGCGATGATCTCAAGGGGGTAGGCCGGGGTTTCAACGCTGTTCCCTTTGACCTCATAGCGGATGCTCACATGAGGGACATAGATGGCTGATTCTGTGATGACCATGGAGCTGATGAGCATATCCCCCTGGATATTGATGTTGGGAAGGTAGGTGAGGTCATTGTACTCTTTTTCCAGGGGGTAGGACAACTCATCGATCTTTTTCAGTTCAGGAGACCAGACTTCGATGACAAAGGGACGGCAGACCCGGCCGATGAGGATGTTTCCCGTATAGGGATCGATACGGAGGATCCCCCCGGGGACCTTATCGCCGGGCTCAGGAACACCCTGGAAAGGATGGGGGATGCTTCGCAGAAGCTCTCCCGTGGCCAAGTCGATGATCCCGATATAGGTTCTGTTGAGACTGTGGAAATAGAGCAGGCCGTCAGCGACGTCAAAGGCCGCCATGAGGCCGGTCTCTTCAGTGAAATTGATCTGGTCCAGGCATGTCCCGTCCAGGGAGAAGATGGTCAGCCGGCTCAAAGCCAGATCCACCCAGTAGACTTTCCCGTCGATGACACGCACTCCCATGGTGTGGCGGGCTTCGCCGGGGCCGTTTCCCCGGGGGACCGTGAAGGAGCGGAGAAACGTTCCCTGAGGAGTGAGAAAAGAGAGGGCGTAATGATCACTGGTGCTCTGGACATAATAGATCTCGTTGTTGTAGACTCCCGCTGTCTGGTAGCTGTTTTGACGGTTGGCTTGTTCAAAGGTGAACGTGGAGACGATCCCTGCGTCTTCCCGTGTGAGTTTCCCGCAGCTGATCAGGAGCAGCGGCAGGAGAAGAAGAGCAAAAAGATAATATTTTTTTTTCATAGTCCTCCTTTTTCCATGGGACAGCCCATGCAGGAGACAAGTTTCATCACAGTCCCCTTGCAGAGCAGAAAATAGGGTTTACAATGAGAGTTCAAAGGAGGTCACTGTGATCATCGACCATATATCCCGATGGAGGGAGAGTCTGGGCTATCTTCAAGGGGGGACACTGTTTTTCGATTATCTCGACAACGCGCTCCGGGAGTATCCGGAAGAGGGGGCGTCTCTACTGGGAGAAGATGGAGCCAGAGCGCTGGTCTCCTCCTATATTCCGGAAAAGACGGAGATGCTCTGGGAAGCCCACAGAAAATACTATGACCTGCAGTTTCTGGTTTCGGGGGAGGAGCGCTTCGGATGGGCCCCTCTGGGGGAACTCACAGAGGAGATCCCTTATGACGACGGGAAGGATATTGCTTTCTATCGGGGCGAAGGAGACCTCATCCTCTTCCGCAAAGGGTTTTTCATCCTCCTCGGCCCCGAAGACGCCCACAGCCCCGGGCTCCGGACTCCGAAACAGAGCCATGTCAGAAAGATCGTCATCAAGATCCCTGTGTCTCTGATCAGCCATGAAGAGTGAATGAGGGGAGTCAACCAGCCTCCCCGTGGAGCTCAGGGAGTTCAACGGAGGAAAAGAGGTTTTTTAAGGAAGATCCCGTCGATGATCTGTTCGTCGAGGGGATGTGACGAATCAAAAGCCATATGAAGCAAAAGCATCTCAACCTCCGTAAAGAAGAGCCTGCCGCCAAATCGGTATAGGAAAAGTGCCAATATTCTGCATTTTCGTATAGACCGGTATACGGGGTGTTTTCTCCTTTGTCAAGCGGGAGATTTCATGTCATAATAGAGGAGAGTGTGACATGCTGTTTAACATGAGGAGAGATGTATGATCTATCATCTGACCATGCCCGAGATCTACCAACCCATGAAGGATGCCGGCGAGTACAAGACACCTACCATGGAGTGGGAGGGGTTCATCCACTGTCTCAAGCGTGACCAGCTTCTCAAGGTCGCCAATGAAAATTACAGGGAAGCGAAAAAGATCATTCTGCTCTGTATCGATGAGACGATGGTGACGTCGAAAGTGGTGGAAGAGGACCTTTACGGAATGGGAGAGGCTTTTGTCCATATCTACGGCCCCGTGAACAGAGAAGCCATCATCCGTGTGGTGGAGTGGGCACCGGGAAAAGAGGGTTATGCCCTTCCTGAGGACGTTTAAAGAAGGGGCCCGAGCGCAGTTCGTCTTTCTTTTTCTTTTCTCTCTTCTTGCCGGAGCGCTTCATGGAGAAGAGCCCGAACTCGTGACAAGGAGCTCTGCCCAGTGGACCGGAGTCGCTGTTGCTTCGGGGAATCGTCTCTTTGTCTCTTTTCCGGCCTGGGGAAAAGGATATCGTTTCCCCCTGGGTGAAGTGGTCCGGGGAGAGGTCCGTCTCTTCGAGCCCCGTATGCGGGCATCGCAGTCAAAGCTTGCCATCCGGAATGCCCAGAGCCTGAAGGGCGGGGCCGGAGACCTTCTCTGGATCCTGGATAATGCCAACCCGGATTTCCGGGGGATCCGCCCGCCTGGCCCGAGGCTGCTGGCCGTGGATGTGGAAAGCGGCCGTCTTGTGGTTCAATATCTGTTTTCAGAAGAGACCTTCAGAAAGAACTCTTATTTCAATGATTTTTGCCTTGAAGCATCAGGTGAGCGGGCCTATGTCTCCGATTCGGGAGCCGGGGGGATCGTCATGATGGATCTGAAGACCGGAATAAGCAGACGTTTCCTGGATAAAGCACCCCAGGTGATGGCTGAGACCCCGAGACTTGTCATCCAGGGAGCCCCGTTCAGGATCACAAGCCATGTCAACGGGATCGCACTGGACCCCCGGGAGGAGCATCTCTATTTTTCAGCGCTCTCGGGACACACTCTCTACCGCCTCCCCCTTTGGGTTTTTCGTCTATCTTTCACTCCTGACCTGATCGCCCGGGCCCTGGTGGAACCGCAGGGGGCCATTCCCGCTTCTGACGGGATGGTCTTCGACCATGAGGGGGACCTGTATCTCACGGGAATCGAAACGGGAGAGATCCTTCGGGTGAGGCCTCATCAGGAAGCAGAACCCCTTGTCCCCGGTTTTTCTGTCTCCTGGCCCGATTCTCTGGCTGTCGCGGGGCGCACGCTTATTCTTACAGCTTCAGATATCACCGGAGATCAAGGGTCGTATGAGCTTTACAGGATCCCCCTGCAGGTGAGGAGTCACTCCTCTGCAGCCACAGAGTGGATCCATCTCCCCGACCTGAGCCGGTGAAGCGCCACCCAGAATTTGGCCATCTCTTCAAGCCCCGCTCCCAGAAAGACAAAGGGGAGGGGAAGACGGAGAAGAAAAGCGGCCAGAGCCGCCATGGGTACCCCGATGATCCAGAGAGCCGCCAGATCCACGAAGAGGCAGTATTTCGTGTCTCCGCCTCCTCTGAACACACCCACGACATTGGTCACATTGAAGGCCCGTAAAGGAAGGATCAGGCCGTAAAGACGGAGGAGGAGGATGGCATTGTCCCGGACCTCAGGTGTGATGTCAAAAAGGGAGAAGATCAGGGATGACAAGAGTGCTAATGCCGCCCCGACCCCCAGTCCCAAAAGAAACGAGAAACGGGAGAGACGGAACCCCAGCCTTTTTGTCTCCGCCAGGTCTCCCCGGCCTATGGAGTGGCCGATGAGAGTCGCCGTGGCCGCCCCGATACCGATGAAGAAGACGAACGCCAGACGTTCCACGCTGTTCTCCACCTGGATGCTGGCAATGGCGGTGGTCCCCATCCGGGCATAGATGACATTGTAGAGGGTGACCCCGAGAGACCAGAGGATCTCGTTGAGCATCACAGGCAGGGAGATGGCCAGGACACGGGCCACAAAAGGACGGGTCAGGGCAAAAAGGGCCTTCACCGGAGCCAGAACCGGGATCTTCTTTCCCCGGATGAAAAGAAGAAGGAGGGCTGCTTCCACAAGACGCGCCGCCAGGGTGGCCCAGGCGGCTCCCGGAAGCCCGAGGGCGGGAAAGCCCCAATGGCCGAAGATCAGAGCATAATTGAGAAAGACGTTGACCAGCAGGCAGGCGATACTGGCAAAGAGGGAGACAAGAGGTCTGGCCACAGCCCTCAGGGCCATGGAGAAGGTAAAGGAGAGGGCGGTGATAAAATAACTCCAGGCGACGATCTTCAGATAAGAGGCCCCGGCAGAGATCACGGCGGGATCGGGAGAATAGAGAGCGATCAGGCGTTCCGGGGCAAAAAAGGCAAAGCAGAAGAAGAGGAGGGCTGCGCCCTGGCTGAGGAGAAGGGAGAGGCCGATGGTCCGGTAGATGTTTGATTCATCCCGCCGTCCCCAGAATTGGGCGATAAAGATCGCTCCTCCGCTGTTGATGCCGAAGAGGGTGAGGACCAAAAGAAAATAGATCTGATTGGCGATCCCTGCTCCTGCGATGAAGACATCGCCCAGACGGCTGATCATGAAGACATCGACCAGGTTGATGGAACTTAAGACCAGGTTCTGAAGGGCGATGGGGGCGGCAATGGCCCAGAGTTGTTTCCAGAGTCGAGAGAGAGGCATCATTCTCCTTTAGGGGAGTATATCAAAAGACAAGGAAGATGCCATGTTATTTCAGAGAGAAACAAAAAAGACTTGAAAGAGGATAAGGAGTTCTTTATAATGACCTAATGCCGACACGCAAAGAAATCGCGGAGATCGCACTGGACCTCTTTCTCAGGGAAGGGTACGAGGGCGTCTCCATCAAAAACATTACAGATGCTTTGGAGATCACCAAAGGAAGCCTCTATTACCACTATACAGGGAAGGAGGACCTTTTCCTGAAAACGGTGGATCTCTTCCTGCAGCAGGTCTATGAGGAGTATGAGGGGCTGCTCCCCGATGAGATCGACAGCGCAGAAGCCCTCCGCCGACACATGACAGCCCTCTTTTCCAAAACCGTGGATTTTCTCAATGAAAAGGATTATGACGCGGGTTTTCTGCATATGATCATCCAGGGGAAGAGGGAGACACCGTTGGTCCTGAAGACCCTCGAAGCACGTTATAAGAAGATCCATGAGCGGATGACGGCGATCCTGAAAAAAGAGTACGATGCCGGGCGGATCCGCTCCTTCTTCGATCCTGAGCATGAAGCCGGGGAACTCATCGTCCTTTTTGAGGGGTACATGATGCTCTGGATCAAAACCGGCAGCCTTTCCCTGAAAGAGACATTCAAAACGGCCCTGGATTATAAATTCAACACCCTTCTCAATACATGACCTTCGGAGTTCCGGAGTGAAGAAAAGAGTCCTTGTCATTACCGGTGCGACCTCAGGGATCGGTCATGAGACCGCCCTCCTGTTTATCAGAAAGGGGTGGACTGTCTATGCGTGCGGCCGGAACCGGGAGAAACTTCGCAGCCTGGAAGCTGAAGGGGCCGTTGTCTCAGGGTTTGACCTGAACCACAGCTCCGCCACAGAAGACTTTATGGCCCGCATCCTTGAGAAAGAGGAGGGTGTGGACCTTCTTGTGAATAATGCCGGGTACGGCCTCTACGGATCCGTCGAGGAGGTCCCCGACGAGGCGGCCCGGCATCAGTTCGACATCAACCTCTTTGCAGCAGCCCGGATGATCCGGCTCTCGCTCCCCTCCATGCGCGTCCGAGGGCAGGGACGTATCATCAATGTCTCGTCCATGGCCGGGGTGATCTCCTTTCCTCTGGGCGGATGGTATCATGCCTCCAAGTTCGCCCTGGAAGGGCTCAGCGATTGCCTGCGGCAGGAGGTGGCGCCGTTCGGGATCCGGGTGATCCTTGTGGAACCCGGAGCTGTGAAGACCCCATGGCCGGAGGAAGCACTCGGGAAGATGGAAGACCAGTCGGGTGACGGACCTTATGACAGGACCGCACGCCGCATGGGGCTCCTGTTCCGGATGTTCTATAAAGGCGGCATGACACCTGAAAAAGCCGCTGCTCTCATCTGGAAGGCCGGCACAGCCCGTTCCCCACGGCGCCGTTATGCAGCCCCCCTCCATTCCGGGCTCTTTATGACATTCCGCCGGCTGCTGGGAGCAGGAATCTGGGACAGAAGCGTGGCCCTGGCTTTGAAACTGGCCCGGGAGAAAAAGGTGAAGGGGAAGTCCTGATTTATGCTCCATTCTCGACTTGACGCTTCCCGTCCTCTCGCCTATAATCGGGTTTATCCCATGATCCGGGTTTATTGAATGATGATGAATGAAGGTTATTTTCATATAATAAGCGTCCTTGCGCCTTTTTTTATATTTCATTTTATCTTTAATATCTATTTCTATTTTTTTAAGAGCCGTCGGAGCAACATCATCGCCGTCATCCTCGTGGTCCTGGCCGCCCTCTGCCTCTTTATTTTTTATGATCCCTGGGTGGCTATGATGACCGGGCTTTCGTTTGCCGGCCTGATCATTGAAAAAGTCGTCTTGAAGAGGATTCCCGTCCTCAACAAGATCTTTGCTTCTCTTCTCATCTATCTGCTTTTTATCAGGCGCTATTCCGGAGCACTTTTCGCGGTTTTTCTTCTGGATTATTGTCTTGAGTTTTTAACAGTCGGTCTCTACGTATTAAAAGCAAGAAAGGGGACAGTCCATGATCCGAGTACAAAGAGTCGAGAATAAAAAAGACTTGAAAACATTTGTCACGCTGCCCTTTGCTCTCTATAGCGGAGACCCCCACTGGGTCCCCCCTCTCCTCAAAGACGAATACCAGATGTTCCGGCCGGACCGGAACCCCTTCTACGCCCATGCCGAGGTGGCGCTTTTTCTGGCCTACCGGGGGACAGTCCCCTGCGGGAGGATCGCTGCTGTCATCAATCACAGACATAACGAGTTTCATCACGAAAAAACCGCCTTTTTCGGTTTTTACGAGGCTGAATATGAAGAAGAAATCTCCTTCGCGCTCTTTGCTGCAGCCTGTGATTTCGCACGCGAAAACAAAATGACACTCCTTCGCGGCCCCATGAACTTTTCCACCAATGAGACCTGCGGAATGCTGGTGGACGGATTCGAACGGGATCCGGTGGTCATGATGCCCTATAACCCCGCCTTTTATCCCCGCCGCGTGGAGGATTTCGGGATGAAAAAGGCCATGGACCTCTATTCCTATCTCTATGACGGGGAGGATCCTCATACACAGCGCATCCTCCGCCTTGCCCGGGCCGTCGCCAGCAGGCACTCCTACGGGCTCAGGCCTATTACAAAGAAAAATGTCTTTCGGATCCTGGAGGATTTCAAAAAAGTCTACAACAGTTCGTGGGAAAAGAACTGGGGGTTTGTCCCCATGACGCCTGCGGAAATGGATCACCTCGCTGTCCAGTTGAAGGATGTCCTTGAGCCGGGCCTGGCTTTTCTCCTGCTGGACGGCCAGACTCCCATTGGTGCATCGGTGAGCCTTCCCGACATCAACCATGTCCTGAAAGCTCTCAACGGGCGGGTGACGCTGCGGGGTTTGTTCCGGGCGAAAAAGGCCTTTGACGGGATCAATACCGTGAGGACACTGATCATGGGTGTTGCTCCTCAATACAGAAAGAGAGGCCTTGAGCTTCTGCTCATCGCAGAGACGATCCGGCAGGGAATGAAAAAAGGTTATCGGTTTGCCGATCTGGGATGGATCCTGGAAAACAATGAGCTGATGAACAGGGAGTTGGAGAATATGGGAGCGAAGATCTACAAGAGGTACCGTGTCTATGAAATGGCAATATGACTACTGTATCACTGGAGCCACGGGATTTGTGGGGTCCAACATCGTGGATGAGATCCTGGAGACAGAACCGGACGCGCGGATCATCTGTCTGGTGAGAAAGAGCAGCCGTGTGGCTGGCCTTCACCGCCTGGGCGTAGAGACGTCTGTGGTGGATTTCAGCGATCCCGCGACCATGGACGGCCCGGTGAGCCGGAGCCGCTACCTTCTTCACCTTGTGGGATTGACCCAGGCGGCTGATGAGAAGGCGTTCCGCCAAGTGAACCGTGATCTGGCCGAGACCATGATGAGCCTTTATCTGAGACATCGGGAGAGTGTCCGGGGGTATCTCTTTATGAGTTCCCTGGCCGTGGCCGGCCCCCGGCGTGCACCGGATGCCGACCCCTGCAGGCGGGACGGGTGTCACCCTGTCTCCCGTTACGGGATATCAAAGCTGGAGGGGGAAGCTCTCCTCTGGCCCTGGCTGGACGATCCGTCCGCCCATATCGTCATCATCCGCCCGCCGGCTGTCTACGGCCCCCGGGACAAGGATATGAGGATCACTTTTGAGTGGGCCCGCAGGGGAATCGCTCCGGTGGTCGGGTGGAGCCGGAAGAAACTCACGGTGATCCATGCCAGGGACCTGGCCAGGTTTTCTCTGGCGGCGTTGAAAAGCCCTCCGCAGAAACACCCCATCTACCACGTTCACGGAGGGGAGACCCTGACACAAAAAGAGCTCTACCGTCAAGCGGCGGATGCTTTCGGGCGCAGATCTCTTTTGACTGTCCACATCCCCTATTGCGTTGCTCTTTTTGTCGCCTGGCTCAATGAGCTGTGGGGGAAAAACAAGATCCTGAACCGGGAAAAAATAAAGGAAATAAAGGAGGATTGGGGTTATGAACGGAATGATTTTGAGAGGATGGGATTAAAACCCCGCTATTCCCTCCGTGAAGGCGTATCGGAGACGTATGGGATAAATAATCCTTGCAGGGGATGAAATTTAACTTAAAATAGACCCGTAGAAGGGTGGAAGGAGCATTATGGACATCTTTGAAAAAGCCTATCTGTATGATTTGGCGGATAAAGCGCGGGAGGCGGGGATCTATCCCTATTTCCGTGTCATTCAATCGGACCAGGATACCAAAGTGATCATGAACGGACAAAAAGTCCTGATGTTGGGGTCGAACAGTTATCTGGGTTTGACCAATCATCCCTATGTGAAGAAAAAAGCCGTCAAAGCCATCGAGAAGTACGGGACAGGCTGTGCAGGCTCCCGCTTTCTCAACGGGACACTGGATATTCACCTGGAACTGGAAGACCGTCTGGCTGCTCTGGTGGGAAAAGAGGCGTCTCTTGTCTTTGCAACGGGGTATCAGGCGAACCTCGGGGCGATTTCAGCCGTCGCCAGCGGGAAGAATGACATTATTGTCACTGATAAGCTGGATCATGCCAGTATTCTGGACGGGATCAAGATGTCTTTCGGGAAGATGGTCCGTTACAATCACGCGGATATGAACCATCTGGAAAAAGTCCTGAAGCTCCATAAGAACCACCCCAAAGTGATCGTCACCGACGGGATCTTCTCCATGGACGGCGATATCGCGAATCTTCCCGCCATCACCTTTCTTGCTGAAAAATACGGAGCCCGTGTCATCGTGGACGATGCCCATGCTGTGGGTGTCCTCTCGACTGACGGCGGCGGGACAGCGAAACACTTCGGGCTCACCGAAAAGGCGGACCTGGTGGTGGGGACTTTTTCAAAGTCACTCGCTTCCGTAGGCGGGTTTGTCGCCGGAGAGAAGAAAGTGATCGATTTTATCAAGCATAATGCCCGCTCGCTCATCTTCAGCGCCTCTCTTCCTCCGGGATCGGCCGGGTCTGTCATGGGGGCGTTGGATATTATGGAAAGGGAACCGGAACGGATCGAAAAACTCTGGGACAACACAGCCTTTATGCTGGAGGGGTTCAAAAAGCTTGGATTCAACACGGGACACGCCGAGACCCCCATTATCCCGGTCATCGTCGGGGATGATTACCAGTGTTTCCGGATGTGGAAGATGCTTGAGGAAGCGAACATCTTTGTCAATCCCACGGTCTCGCCCGCTGTCCCCAAGGGCCAGGCTCTCATACGGACCAGTTTTATGGCGACTCATAAAAAAGATGAACTGCAATACGCTCTGGACAAGTTTGAAGAAGCCGGAAAACAGCTGGGTATTATCTAAGGATGAAAAAAAGGATCAAGCTCATCGTCAATCCCGATTCGGGCCAGAGGCATTTGGATGAGTATCTTCCCAAGGTGATGTATATCCTGGGAAGTAACGGGTATGCTGTGGATGTGGATATCGTGAGGGAGAAGGACGAGATCGTCCGTGCCCTCAAAGAGGCTTCCGGAGAGGCGGACTATGTCTATATCTGCGGAGGAGACGGGACAGTCAATCTGGCCATTAACGAGTTTGCCGGTGAAGATATGCCCCTGGGGATCATTCCCGTGGGGACGACCAATGTCCTGGCCATGGAACTCAGCATTCCCATCAACCCGTATGAGGCGGCCTACTACCTGGCCAATTTTGCCGAACCCAAAGCCTATGATGTGGGACGGATCGGGGACAACTACTTCGGACTCATGGTCAGTTACGGGTTTGATGCCCATACCATCAGTAAAGTCGATTTTAATCTCAAGAAGATCATCGGGCGCTATGCTTATGTCCTTGCCGGGTTTTCAACACTTTTTACCTATAAGCCTGAACCCGTCTATGTGGATCTCATGGACGGGTCCGACCCCAAGCGGGGATATTTTGTCGTTGTCGGGAATGCCTCCTTCTACGGGGGAGCCTACAGCATGACTCCGCTTGCGAAAATGGACGACGGCCTTCTTGATGTCTGCATATTTAAAGAAAAAGGGGTCCTCAAGTCCATATCATTTGCCATCGACGTTTTAAGGGGCACACATATCAACGGGCAGGATGTGGAGTATCACCAGGTCCCCCGGGTGAAGCTTTCCACGAAAAGAGCTCCTGCTCAGGTTGACGGCGACGTCTCCTCCGGCGAGATGGAGTCTGTGGAGATCGCGATCTGTCCCAAGGCTGTCAAGATCTTAGTATAAACAAGGAGGAGAGATGAAGATCATCATACCCGCAGCGGGGATCGGAACACGTCTTCGTCCCCATACTCACCTCCTGCCCAAAGCCATGCTGCAAGTGGCCGGGCGTCCCATCATCGGCCATATCATCGATACCGTGACCCGGGACCTGGAGGTCAGTGAACTCATCATTATCGTAGGATATAAAAAGGAATCCCTCATGGAATGGGTCAGCAGAACCTATCCCGGAGTCCCTCTCCGTTTTGTGGAACAGGAAGAGATGCTCGGATTGGGCCATGCGGTCCTTATGGCCGAACCCTTCGTGCAGGAGGGAGATGAACTCTTCATCATCCTGGGAGACACCATCGTCGATATGGATCTGCCCGGAATGGTGAGTATGGGCTGCTCAGCGCTGGGGACACGGGAAGTGGACGATCCCAGGCGTTTCGGCGTGGCCGAGATCAGGGAGGGGATGATCACCCGTCTTGTGGAGAAACCCGACGTCCCGCCAAGCCGTATGGCTCTTATGGGAGTCTATTATATCAAAGAGGCGGCGGATCTTTTTCGTTCCATCAGGCACATCATGGATGAGGGGATCAAGACCAAAAACGAGTATCAGATCACGGATGCACTCAATCACATGATCGCAGAGGGCATCAGGATGAAACCCTTTAATGTTGACAATTGGTTTGACTGCGGTACCATTGAAACGCTCCTTGAGACCAACCGTTTTCTGCTTCATAAAATGATACCCGGAAAACAGGAGGGCGGCACGGGATCGGTTGTCATCCCTCCGGTCTTCATCGGTGAGGGGGCCTCGGTCCAGGGGTCTGTCATCGGGCCCGATGTCTCCGTGGGAGCCCATGTGACCGTGAGGAATTCGGTCATCAGAGATGCGATTATCTATGACAATGCCGATATCCGGGATGTGATTGCAGAAAAGAGTATCTTCGGAACCAACTGCCAGGTCCGGGGGACATTCGCCCGGATGAATACGGGGCCCGATACACAGCTGGGAGAGAGAACAAAATAAAGGAGGCTGGAAGATGAAAAAACCAAAAGGGCAATATCTGTTTACTTCGGAATCAGTGACAGAGGGACATCCCGACAAGGTGGCCGACCAGGTGTCCGACGCCATTCTTGACGAGTTCCTGTCCCAGGACCCCGAAGCCCATGTGGCCTGCGAGACGCTTGTCACCACCGGCCTGACCATGATCTCCGGTGAGATCAGCAGCCGTAATGCTTATGTGGATATCCCCGGTATCGTCCGGAAGACGATCAAAGAGATCGGCTATACAAGTGCTGATTACGGGTTTGATTACAATACATGCGCTGTTCTGACATCCATCGATGAACAATCCTCTGATATCGCACGCGGGGTCAACCGCGAGAAACACCTTGAACAGGGCGCCGGCGACCAGGGACTGATGTTCGGCTACGCTGATGATGAGACTCCGGCGCTGATGCCCCTCCCCATCTACTATGCCCATAAGCTGTCCCGCCGGTTGGCGGAAGTCCGTAAAAAGGGGATCCTCGATTTCCTCCGGCCTGATGGAAAGACCCAGGTGACCATCGAGTATGACGGGTACACCGCCAAAAAGGTCAACACCATCGTCCTCTCCACTCAGCATGACCCGGACATCGAACAGCAGGAGCTGAGAGACGCTGTTAAAAGACATGTGATCCAGCCTATCCTTCAGGAGGAGTGGGAAGAGAAGCAGGTGGAATATGACGATGTCGTGGTCCACATCAATCCCACGGGCCTTTTCGTCGAAGGGGGGCCCAAGGCTGATACAGGCTTGACAGGGAGGAAGATCATCGTGGATACCTACGGAGGGATGGCGGCTCACGGCGGCGGAGCCTTCTCCGGGAAAGACCCGTCAAAAGTGGATCGTTCGGCGGCCTATGCCGCCCGGTACGTGGCCAAAAATATCGTTGCTGCGGGACTGGCCAGGATGGTGGAAGTCCAGCTGGCCTATGCCATCGGGGTGGCTGAACCCGTCTCGGTCATGGTCTACCAGTTCGGAACAGGAAAAGTCGATGACGGAAAGATGGCGGCCTGTCTGCGGAAGATCTTTGACTTCCGTCCTGCTGCGATCATCGACCGTCTGGACCTCAAACGTCCCATCTATAAAAAAACGGCGTCATACGGCCATTTCGGACGCAGTCTTCCTGAATTTACCTGGGAGCAGACAGACATGGCTGAAGACCTTCTGAAGAACTTATGAGAAAGACTGTCCTCCTCTCCGGTTATCTGACTCTGTTTCTTCTTCTCTTCACAGGATGCGGATATTACAATACCTTTTACAATGCCAAAAAGTATTTTGAAAAAAACGATTACAAGACATCTCTGGAAAAATGCGACAAGATCCTTGCAAAGGATAAATATCAGTCCCTCCATGATGATGCCCTTTTTCTCAAAGCCAGGATCTACCAGGAGACCGGCGAAGGGAAGAAGGCCGTGGAGTCTTACTCCTTGCTTCTGGAACGTACAGACGATCCTGCATACAAGGACCGGGCCCGTGAAGCCCTGTTTATCCTCTATGTCTCAGAAGGAGACTATCAGGATGCCTACACGCTCTATTCAGGAATCAGGGAAGGGGAGCGGACTCCGGAGATGGACCTGATCTTTGCCAAACTCCTCTATCTTCTCCGATACACGGATGAACTCTCTTCTCTGGCACGCAGCTACGGGACGGACACAGACACCGGCCGCGAGATCGCTCTGTATGCTGCTCTTTCCCGTGGAGAACGCGGCACGGCCGGCGAGCTGCTCAGATCCTTCGAATCCTCCGGAAAGAGCCGGCATCTTGCGCGGATCTTTTTTCTCATGACATGTGACCCTTTTTTCGCGTCTTTTTTGAGTCCTGAGATGCAGGAACGTTACCGGGCTCCCGTGGCCCTCCTCACTTCGCACAAGGATACAGGCGCTTTCCAGGCTGTCCTTGACCAGATGGACAGTCTGGCCCGAAACGAAGAGCAGTTTATCCTCAGAGGCCTGTTCCGCCTTTTCGTGGAGCGGGGACGATTTTATGAAGCCAAGATGGCTCTGCTCAAAATGGAATCCCTCTCAGGTTCGCAGGATTCCTCTGTTCCCACCATGGCGCTCATCGTGAATACTAACAAGCCCGTGGCCTATTCGGATCTTCCGACAGATTGGAAGGGCTATCTCACAGACGGGCGGAACCACTATCTCTATACTGAAGAGTATGAGGTCTATCAGCTGGTCAAGGGCCGTTGGGAGAAGATCAATGCCGCCCTTCCCCCTGAGGGGATCGACGAGTACACCACGACAGTCTGGGATGCGTTGAACAAACGGTGGCTCTTTATCGCCGAGGGAAAAGAGGAGTGGTTTGCGCTGAACATCAGGGATTTCTCCTGGGATACCATTCTTCTGGAAGGAGACGATTTTCCCAGGATCCTTCCCGAAAGGCTTTATTACCATAATCGAAGACTCTACTATTTCGCCGGCATCGGCTCTTTCTATGTGGCCGAGATCCGGGGATCCGACAAGATCACCGTCCAGGAGATCGAAGTCAAAGGATGGCTTCCCCAGATCAGCGGGTATACTGTCCTGGATTTTACACGCCTGGGCCGTCTCGTCCTTTTGGGGGGGAAAGAGGGGGATATCAACAACACCATGGCCTACACCCTGGATATCACCGACGCCAATCCCTCCTGGAAAGAGCAGTATGCGGCCTCTCCCGTTGCCCTGGCCGATTATGTCCTCACGTCCTACAACGCCGGACGGTACAAGATCCTGCTTCTCTGGGATCCGCTCCAGGAGTATAAGGAGCCGGCTAAGGCCCTACTGGCTGATTTCCAGTCTTCCACGGGAAGGCTGACCCTGGTGGATGTCCCCAAGACACCGGACGTGGTCAAGGACTATTTCGAATATGAGAACGCCGGAGAAAGCGGAAACGAGACCATCATCGCCTATCGCGACCCCAACACGTCCTTTAACTCGCTTCTTCTCACAGTCATGTCCACCAATGTCCGGCAGCAGACGCTCAACGATGATTTCAGGATGGGGAATGAGCCGCGGACAGAAGAGAGAGCGGATTCCGTTGATGATATCCTTTTGCAAGACCCGGAGGAGGAGATCTCCCCTGAGAAGCTGCTTCCCGTGATCAACGAGCTCGATCAGCTTCAATCACGTCAGGCGAATCTGCCACGGAAAGCGGGAGACCTTTACCTGGACGCGGGGTTCTATGAGAAGGCCGCGGCATCCTACAAAGAGGCTCTTGAAGACGACCCCGGCGATAACCGGCTTCTTTACGCTCTGGCCTATATCCATTACCGATATCTGAACGATTTCGAGGTCAGCCGGGATTATCTGAGCCGTATTGACATCTCTTCTGTGGAAGAGGCTCTTCTCAAAGAGCATATCATCAAGCTGGAAGGACTTCTCAACACGGGAACGAAGTGATCTCAGGATTCCTTGAGTTTATCGATCTCGCCGCTGAGGGTCTTGTTGAAGTCTTTCTGGAGGTAGCGGTAAGTGAACCCCACGGCATTTTTAATGGCCTTTTGGTTGGAACTCCCGTGACAGACCATGATGGGTTTTCTGATCCCCAGTAGCGGTGCAGTCCCGTATTCTGTATAATCCATCTTTTTCATCACTTTCTTCAGAGAAGGGATGAGGAAAAGGATCCCGATTTTCGCCATAAAATGCTTTGAGATGTCATGTTTAAAGACACGGTAGAGGAATTTGAAGAGGCTTTCAACGGTTTTGAGGACGATATTGCCGGTGAACCCGTCACAGACCACCACATCGACATCTCCGGAGAGGATGTCCCGACCCTCCACATTCCCGACAAAGTTGAGGAAAGAGGCCTTCTTGATAAGAAGATGGGCCTTCTTCGTGAGTTCATTTCCTTTTTCAGGTTCTTCCCCGTTGCTGAGTAAGCCGATCTTCGGAGTGCTCTTTCCCAGGACCAGCTTGGCATAGATATCGCCCATAACCGCGAACTGAGCCAGCTGGGAGGCCTTGCAGTCGGCATTGGCCCCGGCGTCCACCAGGAGGGTCTCTCCGTAAAGTGTGGGGATCGTGGTGGCGATGGTGGGGCGTTGAATTCCCGGGATCCGTCCTATCTGCATGAGAGAGTGGGCCATGACAGCCCCTGTGTTTCCTGCGCTGATGAAGGCATCGCCCTTTCCCGTCTTGAGAAGGTTCAGTCCCACGGCCATGGACGAGTCTTTTTTCTCTTTCATGGCTTTTACGGGAGATTCCGACATCTCCACTTCCTGTGTGGTGTGGACCACTTTAAGCCGTTTCCTGTCAAAAAGAAAGCCTTGTAACTTGGGGGTGATCTTCTTTTCATCCCCTACGAGAATAATGGTGATATCATCTATCTCTTTCAGCGCGGCGATAGCGCCGAGGATCTCCGAATTGGGACGGGAATCGCTTCCCATGGCGTCGAGAATAATCGTTTTCATAAAACCACCTCCCTTTTATTATAGGGAGAAGGGGGCAACGGGTCAACGGGAAAGAAAAGGGAACTCTTTTCTTACGGATACAGAAATAGTATGATAAAGTCAAGGAAGAAAAGGAGGCTGATATGAAGAGAATGATGTTTGTCATCCTGACAATAGTGATTATGGCCATCCCCGGACGGGCCTCAGAAACGGCCCAGGACGGCCGGGACGAGATGGCGCTGGTCAAAGAGATCTATGAGACAGAAGACCCCGGCCTGCGTATGGAACGGATCAGGGCCTTTCTTGCCGGAGATGAGAAGAGCGACACTGGCCTGGGTTATGTCTACCGGATCGCCCTGGCCACACTTCATCAGATGGAAAAGTATGATGAGATCCTGGCCATGCTGCCGGACTACTTCCTTCTCATGGAAGGACGGGACCCGATCGAAAAGGCCCAGCTGTACAATCAGGCCGCCTTTATCCTCACCGAAAGCCTGAAGTATACAAAGGAAGCCTCAGAATTGGGAAAAAAAGCTCTGGACTTTCTGGCCTCTGTCCAGGAGGTCCCCGACGGGATCCCCCCCGGTGAGTGGCCAGAGATCAAAAAAGGGCTGGAAGCCAGCTATAAAGATACCGTGGGATGGGCGGCCTACAGGGGCCTGGATTACGACGAGGCGGTCCGGTGGCTCAGCCAGGCTGCAGCTCTCTATCCCCGGGATGAAAATATCCGGTACCATTACGGTCTCGCCCTGGAAAAGAAAACACGATACAAAGAGGCCTGGGAAGAGCTTCTCTATGCCCGTGCCTATGCATTCTTCGAGAGCCCTGACATTGAAAAAGCCCTGGCCCGTGTAGGAGAAAAGGTGCCGCAGGATTGGAATGCCAAAGCGGTTCAAAACAAGATCCAGGCCCAGGCCGAAGAGGAGATGAAGAAGGATGCCTTGAAAGAGGAGATTCCGGGGCGGCCTGCTCCGCATTTTTCCCTTCCCGGGGTGGACGGAGAGACATACAGCGTGAAAGAGAGCGGCTATGATGTCCTTCTTGTGGATTTTTGGGCCACCTGGTGCGGGCCCTGTAACCAGGAGATGCCTCTTCTGGAATCGTTCTATAAAGAGTTCGCCTCGCAGGGAGCGGGGATCTACGGGATATCTGTGGACGGGCCTGAAACACGGGGGGATGTTCCCGCATTTGTCCGGGAAAAGGGCATCACCTTTCCTGTGATGTACAACCGCGATTCTGTGGCTGGAGAATACGGTGTCCGGACGATCCCGGCCCTCTTTATCCTGGACAGAAACGGGAAGATCCGTTTTATGCACAACGGCTATTCCCCTGACCTCTATAAAAAGCTCTATTTTCAGGTGAGATATCTGCTCAACGAAAAGTGATCGGGAGGTGCATCTGTGATGAAAAGAGCTGTTCTGATTCTTCTGGTTCTTCTTCTCGCCGGGCTGGCGCGGGGAGAATCGTATGAGAGACCGGATCAAGAGATCATGAAGGCCTTTGAGGCTTATCCCGCAGACTATATCTCATTTCAGCAGAGCGGGAAAGCGGCTGTGGCCTACCGGATCGACCCCTATCCCTCTCTGAAAGACATGATGGAACCCACCGTTGCCCTGGCAGGGGAACGGATCTCCAAAAGGCTTTTCGGCGAACGTGATCTCACGCCCATCATCGCCTATTCTTTCTTTTTTCCCGGAGACAAGACGACGGTCACCCCACGCTTTCCCCGGGAAGGGCCGGTGAGTTCTGTCCGGCTCGATGCTGCGGGAGAATGGGCGGTTGTGTCTGTCCAGGGAGAAGAGGGGGTCCTTTTGGAGCTGGCGGAGACATCCACCGGAAGAGTCTATCCGCTGAAAGGCCTCAGAGCCAATATCGCTTTTGGAGATGATGCAGCCAAGTGGACCGGGGGAGGGTATCTCCTTGTCCGGGCGGTCTCTCTTCGGGGGAAAAACCCTCCTCCGGAGCCGGACGTCCCCCAGGGGCCCGTTATCCGTGAAACATCGGGAGAGCGCAGCCTGGTGAGGACATATCAGAATCTTCTCCAGAACACATACGATGAGTCTCTCTTTGAGTACTATTTCCGTTCTGAACTTGTCCTGGTCGACCCGGAGACACGGCGGATGCGGAAAACCGGTGTATCGGGACTCATTGATGATGCTTCTCTTTCCCCCGATGGCCGTTATCTCTACTATTCCGAGATCGTCCGTCCCTATTCGTATCATGTTCCCTGGTATTATTTCCCCAAACGATGTGTTGTCAGAGACCTCAGGAAGGGGGATGAGCGCATCCTTCATGAAAGGCCCCTGCAGGAGAGTCTCCCCGTCGGGGGGACCTTTACAGGGCCGCGCAGCTTTGACTGGCAACCCACAGCTCCCCACAGCCTGGTCTGGGTGGAGGCTCTGGATGAGGGCGATCCGAAAAAGGACGTTCCCTTCCGCGACCGGGTCATGCGTCTGGACCATCCCCTCGAAGGTGAAGCCCGACCTCTGGTTGAAACAGTTGAGCGCTATTCAGGGATCTCCTGGTCGCCGGACCCGGGCGAGTTCATCATCTTTGATTACAGCCGGGAGAAACTCTGGTATACAGCCCGTTTTATCAACTCGGTGAGCGGAACGGAAACGACGGTCATCGACCGGAGTATCCGTGACATCTACCACAGCAACGGGGATCTTGTGACACGACGTATAGTGGGCGGAACCGTCTTTGTCAAAAAAGAAGGGAAGATCTTTTTTATTAACGATAAAGGAGCGACACCCGAGGGGAACAGGCCTTTTATGGCCAGCGTGGATCTGGCCACAGGAGAGAGGCATATCCTGTACCGGTCACGGGAGGGGTATCATGAGACTCCTCTGGGCTTTCTCGGCGAAGGGACGGACAGCATTCTCCTGGCCTCTGAATCCCCCGGACAAGTGAGAAACTACTACCTGTACCAGCGGCACAACGAGTCATTGACACCTCTTACGGATTATCCCGATCCCTATCAAGGCGTTTTGGATGTCAGGAAGGAGGCTGTCCGTTATACGAGAGAAGACGGGATCCCTCTGTCGGGGACTCTCTATCTGCCCGGAGGATATGACGGAAAAGAGCCGCTTCCTCTCTTTATCTGGGCCTATCCCGAAGAGTACAGGGACCCCTCCACGGCGGGCCAGGCGGACCTGTCACCCAACAGGTTCACGCGGATCTGGGGGGATTCCCCCATCTTTCTCGCCATGGCGGGTTTTGCCGTCCTTTATGATGCCTCCATCCCCATTGTGGGTGATGCCCAGACGGTGAACGATACTTTTATCGAACAGACCGTGGGCAGTGTCCAGGCGGCGGTGGATTATCTGGCCGGGCGGGGAATCGCCGATCCCCGGCGGGTGGCCATCGGCGGCCACAGTTACGGGGCGTTTATGACAGCGAATGTCCTTGCCCACAGTGATATCTGTCAGGCCGGAATAGCCCGAAGCGGAGCCTATAACCGGACACTTACACCCTTCGGGTTTCAGAGTGAGGAACGGACCCTCTGGGAAGCTGCGGATTTCTATATCAAAGTCTCTCCGTTTATGTCGGCCGACCGGATCAAAGAGCCCCTTCTCCTGATCCACGGAGAGCTGGATCCCAATTCAGGGACCTATCCTCTTCAGTCAGAACGGATGTTCGATGCTATTAAAGGAAACGGCGGGACAGCCAGGTTCGTCCTCCTTCCGGGGGAACGCCACGGCTACTATGCCCGGGAGTCGCAGCTCCATGTCCTTGCTGAGATGATCCATTGGCTGAAGAGCCATCTGTAAAAGACGGGAGCGGGTGACGGGACTCCCGCTCCCTTGTCCCCTTTCACTTTTTGTATTGGAAATAGGCTTCTCGCAGGAGAGCGGCCTCTTTGCTTCCGAGTCCTGAGATCTCTTTTCCTGTAGAAAGAAGGGAAAGATAGATCCGGGCACTCTTCTCGGCGACGGAACAGTTTGCAAGAGCTTCCTGCAGTGTCCGCCCTCCGCCGATATAACCGTGGTTGGCCAGAATACAGCCCCACGACTTGCGGAAGAAGGGTGCCGTCTGGCGGGCAAGCTCGGCCGTTCCCGGGAGGGCGTACGGGGATGTGGGGATCTCTCCTCCGATGATCATGGCCTGGTCTTCTGTCAGAGCCGGGATGGTCTCCCTGAGGACGGAGACGGCGGAGAGTGCCGGGGAGTGGGAATGGACCAGGGCTCTGATATCACCTGCTGTCCTGTAGATCTCTTTATGCAGGAGGTACTCTGATGAGGGCCGTCCTCCTTTGACACAGGTGTCTGAAACCATATCCACAAGGCTGATGTCCCGGGGGCGCAGAGAGGTGTAGTCCGCTCCTGACGGGGTGATCAGGAGGAGGTCCGGCGTCAAAAGCAGGCTGATGTTGCCCCACGTCCCCTGGACCAGCCCCTGTTCCCACATCTCCAGAGCTGTGCGGGCCACGGCTCGCCGCTCATGCCTGTATCTTTTCAAAAGAGATCCTCTCTGAAATCGTCGGTAATGATGAACGAGTCCCCGTCAGGGTCATAATGGCCCAGCCACAGTCTTTTCTCTGCTTCTTTGTCCCATTGATAAGAGACTTTCGTGTGGAGTGTCAGCGGGCTGAGAGGGGTCTCCCCCAGCCGAAACTCCACCTGGGTCTCCGGAATCCAGCCCCCCTCTGTGGAAATGTGGTCGCGGCGGATAAGAAGGCGTAACGGCAGGGGGCCAAGGGGGATCATTTTATCCAGGAGCACCCCGGAGAGATTATCCCCGATCTTAAACCCGTCCACGTAGGTCTCCTTGACGCCGCCTCTCCGTGAGAAATATTTCACCTGGATCTCCAGAAGCTCCTGATAGAAGCTGTAATCGGTGAAATCATGAAGCGAATGGACGTAAAGATAGAGATATCCTTTGCTTCCGTCCTGTCCGGTCACCTGGATCCGGACATGTCCGGTCTTGCCGTTGAAGCCTTTTGTCCATTGGGGATGGGAAAAGGTGAACAGATCAAGGGTCTGGCCGCTGAAGACCAGGCGGTCTTCCCGTTTTTGGATCTTTTTAAAGCGGTTCTCCGGGCGGGGAAGAGAGAGAAGGAATGCAAAGAAGAGGAGGAGGGCAAGCCCTGAAAAGGTGATGGCATGTTTTTTGAATTTATCCATGAGCCGGCCTTAGTCTGATATCCGGACTCTCCGGCCGCTGATAAGAAGTTTCTTTTCAAAGAAGAGACGGATGGCTCTGGGGTAGGCTTCGCATTCCAGATCGAAGACTTTCTGCGCGATGGTCTCCGGTGTGTCGGAATCTTCAACAGAGCAGCTTTCCTGGAGGATGATGGGGCCGTGGTCATAATGACGGTCCACAAAGTGAACGGTGCATCCCGTGATCTTGACGCCTTTGTCGAAGACAGCTTGATGGACATGCATCCCGTAGTATCCTTTTCCGCAAAAAGAGGGGATCAGGGCAGGATGGATATTCATGACTCGTTCTTCATAGGCTTCGGGATAATGATAATAAGAGAGAAACCCTGCAAGAATGATCAGGCCGGGATGATAAGGCTCTAAGATCTCATTGATCTCCCGGGAAAAGGCAGCGCTTGACTCATAGGCGGTGCGGGGGACGATATAAGCCGGAAGGCCGTGTTGCTTTGCAATAGCGATTCCTCCCGCATCTTCACGGGAAGAGATCACGGGACCGATGGTGATGGAAGGATCCAGCCGTCTCAAGAGATTGTCCAGTGTTCTTCCGCTCCCGGAAAGCAAAACAGCAACAGAGTTTTTCATAACACCCCCGATGTGATTATAGCATGAGACGGAAGGTGAGCAAACATTTTTCCCGGAGGAGGACCCTCCTCCGGGAAAAGAGTGTGATTAATTCAACTTGTCTTTAAGGGATTTTCCGGCTTTGAACGTGGGAACTTTGCGGGCCGGGACTTTGATCGTGGCTTTGGTCTGAGGGTTGCGTGCTGTACGGGCAGCCCTGTGGGAGACCTTAAATGTCCCGAAATTCAGAAAACTGATCTTGTCGTCTTTTCTGAGAACATTGGAGATCTCATCGAAGACCCCATTGACAATCTCGCCGGCTTTCTTTTTGGACAGACCGTGCTTCTCAGCGACCCGTGTGATAAACTCATCCTTTTTCATACCCAAACTCCTTTCATTAAATAAGAACTTAAATCATATGATAGCAAGAGTTCATCTCTTTTTCAAGAAGAATCGACGATATTCCCTGCAGGAAAGGCTGCAGGAATAAAAATTTGCATTTTCACCCTCTTTCCATTATCATACAGGGTGGAGGTGATGTCATGCCTGACCTGATCAAAGGGTTCTATTCCCGCCTTGAACTGCTCCGCGACTCCATTCTGAGTGATGCGATCATGTTCAACCAGTTTACGTCTGAGACTCGGGCGAAACAGCCTGAGCAGGAGTTTATCACGCGAAAACTGGAAGAGCTGAATATTGACGATTATGAGGCCGATGAGGCGGGGAATGTCTATGTCCAGCTCAACACCACCAGTGACCTTGCCGACAGGAGCCTGCTCCTTTTCGTGCAGGTGCATCATAATAAGTTTTCCATCGCAGACCGCTTCATCGAGCTTTCTGCGGAACGGGCATACGGAGCCGGGATCGCTGAGAGCGCTCTGGCGGCTTCAGTCCTCATCAATCTTCTTCATTTCCTGAAAAGTGAAGCTCCTCCTCCCGAAGCCAACGTCATCTTCCTCTTCTCCCCTGCGCCTGAACACGAGGGGCGCTTTTCCGCGCTGGAAAGCTTTGTGGAGAGACATCAGCACAACCTCGCTGCGGCGGTGGAGGTGAACGGGATCACTCTGGGGGAGATCGGATACCGGTCAGTGGGGGAGTATACTCTGGATATCAGGTCCCGGACCCCGCTTATGGAGTGGAGTGATACCATCAAGCAGGTGGATGCCGTATCGGCCATGGATGTCCTCACAGAGCTGGCCTCCCGGCTGAAAAATATCGGATGGCCGGCGAAATCAGGAGTCTTCATCAACATCGCCAACCTCACCAGTAATATGAAACTTCACAGGATCCCCAATAAAGCCATGATGCGCCTTGATATCATGGCCCATGACAACAGTTATCTGGATTTTGCAAAGAACGTCGTCGAGGCGACAGTGGCGAAACTCTCAAAAGAGCTGAAGACCCGTATCGAGGTGAAAGAGGTCATGCATATCCCGTCCAACATCATGATGGAGAACCACCCCTTCCTCCAGAAGGCCATCGAGACGTTCAAGGTGAACAATATCAGGACGAAACTGGCTCTCATCAATGATGAAGCCACAGTCCTCCTCTCACGAGGGATTCCCTGCCTCTCCACAGGGGTGACCCGGGGAGAGGTGGCCCTGGAGGAAGAGTATATTGAGATCACGCCTATTGCCGCAGGCCTGAAGGCCCTGGTCTCTCTTATTGCTGTCACACGGCTCACGCTGGAAGAGAGAAAGGAGTGATGAGGAGATGACGGACCATATTCTCGCGAACACATTTCATCATTCCGATTTTCATGATATCAGAAGACTTGTGGATCTGAAAGAGAAGCAGGGGCTTAAGATCTCGCTGGCTTTTCCCACGTTGAATGAAGAGAAGACCATCGGCAAAGAGATCCTGATCATTAAAAATGAACTCGTGGACCGTCACCCTCTCCTGGATGAGATCGCGGTGATCGATTCGGATTCCACTGATGCCACCCGTGAGATCGCTGCCGAGTTCGGAGCCAATGTCTACGTTTCGTCAGAGATCCTTCCGCAGTACGGGGCTTACCGCGGCAAGGGTGAAAACCTCTGGAAAAGCCTCTATGTCCTTGAGGGTGATCTCATCGTCTGGATCGATGCCGACATCAATAATATCCATCCGAAATTCGTCTACGGGCTGCTGGGGGCCTTGCTCAACCATGAAAGACTGGACTATGTCAAAGCCTTTTATGAAAGACCCCTTTCCGGGGAGCACGGGATCCGGCGTTCAGGGGGGGGACGGGTCACGGAGATCCTCACCAGGCCGCTCTTTTCAACTTTTTTCCCTGATCTTGCCTCTCTGATCCAGCCTCTCAGCGGAGAGTATGCCGGCCGCCGGGAACTTCTCGAGCAGCTCTCTTTTTCCGTGGGATACGGCGTGGAGATCGGCCATCTTCTGGATATCTTCAGGATGCGGGGGACTGAAGTCCTGGGGCAGGTGGACCTTGATATGCGGATCCATCGGAACCAGGATATCAGGTCTCTCAGCAGGATGTCTTTTGCCCTCCTGAATACTGTTCTCAAAAGGCTGGAGACCTATGGGAAGATCACGCTGGGCGAAAAAACCAACACAGAGCATATTGCCATCAACGTGGAAGGGGAAAGGCACCTTCTTGAAAAGACCTCCATCCTTCCCCTGGAACGGCCTCCCATGGTCACATTGAAAGAGTACCGCAGCAAGTTCAAGGGATAAGGGGCGGAAGATGAAGAGGCTGGTTCTGTTTCACTATCACTTTCTGCCCGGAGGAGTGACCTCGGTGGTCAGAGATATCATCGGGGCGGTGAGTGAAGCCGGGAATATCGAAGAGGTCGTCCTTTGCTGTGATGCAGCTATGGGGGTCACGGGACTGCCCCCGGATCCGGCCCCCCTCCCCATCCGGGTCTATGATCTCCCCGAGATGGGATACCGGCAGCGGGAGTCCTATGACCGGTCCCGTTTTCAGCATGAACGGCGAGCCATCCTCGGGGCCATGACTGACCTGGAAGGCCCGGAGACTCTCTTCTGGGTCCATAACCACCACCTTGGAAAGAATCCGGCTTTGACGGCCGCCCTTTCAGATTATGCCCGTAAAGGCGGATCTCCTCTGCTGCTCCATATTCACGATTTCCCCGAGTGCGGCCGCTGGGACAATTATCTCTTTCTGAAGGAGTATGCTGAAGAGTGGTATCCCCGGGGAGAGAGGGTCTGGTACGGGGTCATCAACCGACGGGATTACAGGATCCTTTCAGAGAGCGGAGTCCCGGAGGGGCGTCTTTTCTATCTTCCCGACTGCGCTCCCCTGGACAGCGGGGAGGAGAGGAGTGAGGCCTCACGGAGAAGGGCCCGCAAATCGGTGATGGAGTGCTGTATCAGGAGCGGATTCTCTTTTGATGAAAAAGCCCCGCTGCTGGTCTATCCTGTCCGGACCATCAGAAGAAAAAATCTCATCGAGGCTTTTCTTATCGCCTCCATGGCCGGGTGCAACCTTGTCGTGACTCTTCCGGCCAACTCGGCACCGGAACGGCCTTATGAAAGCGTGGTCGCGGGACTGTCCCGGGAGCCCTTTTACCGAGGCGCATGGGCACTTTCCCGCTCCTGCCCCGGTTCGTTTCCGGACGTGATGAGGGCCGCTGACCTCATCCTCTCTTCGTCAGTCATGGAGGGGTTCGGTCTTTTCTTCCTGGAAACCAAGAGCCGGGGAACCAATTTTGTCGCCCGGTCTCTGGAGGTCATGGATGATTTCAAGGGGCTTGACCGGGAAGGAGTCTATGATATCCTTCCTGTCCCGGAAGCGTATGCCCACAGAGAAGAGATGAAGGAGCGTTACGTGAAACGTATCGCGCGGCTCCCTCTTGGAAAAGACCATGTGCAGCATCTCACAGAAAGGACACTCGCCGTCCTGTCGCAAGGCCCCCTGGACTTCGCCTTCCTTGATGTTCCCCGGCAAGCTGCTATTCTTAAAGAGAGGGGAGCGAGGGAAGCGTTTACGAAAACGGGGAAACGTCTTGTGGATAAGATCTTCACCATGGCGGGGACCTTCCGTGACCAGGGGATCGACCCGGCCCCTTTTTGCACTGACGCCTGCAAAAAGAGACTCATGAGCCTTCTGGAGGACGTCACCAGGCACGAGACACAGGCAGAGTCCTGGACGGTGGATCAGGATACGGTGCTTGACCGTTTTTTGAAACCCGAGATGATCAGGCTGCTTTTCGATTATAAAGGAGAGGAGACATGAAAAAACGGATCGGATTTGTAGGGACGCGGTTTTCGGGACTGGACGGAGTCTCCCTGGAAGCGGACAAGTGGAGCCGGGTCCTTGAGGAGATGGGTCATGAGATCTTCTGGTTCGGAGGTGAACTGGACAAAGACGAAGAGCGCAGTTATATCTGTCCCGAGGCTCATTTCCAGTCCCTTGACATCGAGGACATCAACGGCTCTATTTCCAATACTTATCAGCGGAGTCCTCATACCACAGACAAGATCCATGAGATGAAAAAGGCTATCAAAGAGCAGCTCTATGAGTTTATGGCTCGTTTCCATCCGGACCTGATCATCGCAGAGAACTGTCTCAGCATTCCCATGAACATCCCCCTGGGGATGGCTCTCACAGAGATGATCGCCGAGACCGCTCTCCCTGTGATCGGGCATCACCACGATTTTTTCTGGGAACGGGACCGCTATCTCCATAATGCGGCGGGGGACTTCCTTGCCATGGCTTTTCCCCCTGACCTTCCCACAGTGAAACATGTGGTGATCAACACCATTGCTCAAAAAGAGCTGGCGGCCCGCAAGGGGATCTCTTCGGTGGTCATCCCCAATGTCCTGGATTTCTCAAAAGAGATGCCCCTGAACGGGGCCGGGCGTGACGCATTCCGCAAGGATTTCGGGTTTCAGGATGATGACATCATCTTTTTGCAACCGACGAGGATCGTCGCGCGAAAAGGGATAGAGCATGCCGTGGAGCTGGTGAGACGGCTGAAGGATCCCCGCATAAAGCTGGTCATCACCCACTCATCGTCGGATGAGGGGCTTGACTACTACAACAGGATCATCGACTTTGCGAAAAACCAGGGGATCACCATCTATTTCATCAACAATAAACTCCATGATCCGAATCAGTACAGGCAGGGGTGGGAGCGGATCTACACCATCTGGGATGTCTATCCCTATGCTGACTTTATCACCTATCCCTCGTCATTCGAAGGCTTCGGGAATGCCTTTCTGGAAGCCATCTATTTTAAGAAACCCATCCTGGTCAACCGCTACTCCATCTTTATCGCCGACATCGAGCCGAAGGGATTCAGGACAGTGGCCATGGACGGGTTCATCTCCGATGAAGTCGTCTCTCATGTCAAAAAAGTCATGGATGAGGAGGAGTACAGGGGGATGATGGCCGACGTCAACTTCCGCCTGGGCAAAGCCCATTTCTCTTTTGATATCCTGAGACGGGACCTCAAATCGATCCTTGCCTCGTTTTTCGGAGTCAACGGTGTGTAAAGCGCTGATCTGGGATGTCTACGGGACACTTCTTTTGACCCCGGGAGGAGGGATTCCTCCTGAAGCGGACAAGAACACCTCTTTGCAGCGGGGTTTTGCCGTTCTGGGCGGGCTTATCGGGTTTTCTTCGCGCGAAGAGAATATCGCGTCTTATTTTCAGCTGATTTCAGAACAGCATGCCGAACAACGCCGTGAAAAAGGGATCCGCTATCCCGAGATCGATATCATCAGGCTCTGGAAAGATTTTTTCATGCGGGATTATGCCCTTGACGTTCCTCTTCCCCTGATTAAAAAAGGAGCGCTGCTCTTCGAAGAGACCGTCAATCCTGTGATCCCCGTGGCTGGAATGGGAACCCTTCTCCGCGATCTTCACCGCAACGGGGTCCTTATGGGGCTGGGGTCCAATTCGCAGTTTTATACCCTTCACTTTCTTGAACGGGAGTACCCCGGAATCTTCCCGGAGCTCTTTCACCCGCGGCTCCAGGCCCTCTCTTATGAGATCGGGGCGGGGAAGCCGGACCCCCTCTTTTATGAGGTGCTCACGGGCTGTCTGAGACATGAGGGGCTTGCTCCCGAAGAGTGCCTTTTCGTGGGAAACGATCCCGTGAACGATGTGGAGCTGCCCCGGAGCTACGGCCTCAAGGCTCTCCTCTTTACTCCGGGAGGGGACGGACAGGGTGCCAGGACCACGCAGCAGCTTGCCCGGAGCCTCCGCGGGATTTGAATCTTCCCCCATTTTTCTCTTGAATTCTCTGCGGGTTTGATTATACTCTGTCTGGTCCCGTAGCCCGGGTGGCGGAATTGGTAGACGCGCTAGATTCAGGATCTAGTGGGCAATACGCCTGTAGGGGTTCGAATCCCCTCCCGGGCATTTTTTTTATCTTTGACAAAGGGAGGACCGGTCATGTTCGCATCTCAATCAAAACGGGGACAGACGTTCAGCGATATCATTTTCATCAACAATGCCCAGGCCAGGGAGAGGATCCGTACAGCGGGCCCCGGAGCCGTCATCAACGGAACCATCGGAGCCCTTCTGGACGACACGGGTGAGATCGTCACGTTTCAGGCGGTGGATGAGGTCCACCGTGACCTGGATGTCCGGAGTCAGTCCCCCTATGCTCCCATGGGCGGATATCCCGCTTTCCTGGACGCTGCTGAAGCCTATTGCTTCGGAGAGAACCGTCCCGGCCTTCCCCTCCGGGGGGTCGCCGTTTCAGGAGGGCTGGCGGGGATTCACCATGCCATCCTCAACTACACCGACCCGGGAGATTTCATACTCACTTCTGATTGGTACTGGGGCCCCTACCAGGCCATAGCCGATGAGACGGGGCGAAAACTCAAGACGTTCCCGCTCCTTGCTTCAGGGGGGCCTGATTGGGCCCGCCTGGAAGAGACCATGAAAGAGCTGGCCTGTGAACAGCACAATATCTTTCTTCTCATGAACACGCCCGCCCATAACCCCACGGGCTACTCACTCAGTGATGACGAATTCGCTCATCTCCTGTCTCTCTGCAACAACCTGGAGCATCCCGTGGTCCTCTTCCTTGATGTGGCCTATATCGAGTATGCCGCCCCCGGAAGAAAAGAGGTCTTCAAGCTTCTGGACCGGTTGAACGATAAAGTCCTCACACTGGTGGACTACAGCATCTCCAAGGGATTTGCAAAATACGGTTTACGCACCGCGGCTCTTTTTGCCCTTCACCGCGATGATACTGTCCTTGATGAATTCGTCCAGATCATGCTTCTTTCCAACCGGGGGACATACGGCAGTGTCTCCTCCACCGGGCAGCTTCTCCTGGCGGGCCTGCATGGGGAGAGAGCACGTTCAGACCGGTACAGGGAGGAGCTCCGGCAGTGGAGCGGCACCCTTTCGCAAAGGGCCGGAGTATTTTTTGAGACCCTTCATCCGGGCCTGGCCATGCCCTATTGCGACGGCTTTTTCGCAGCCGTTGCCAGCAGGGACCCCCGTCAGGTGTGTGAAAAACTGAAAGACAAGGATATCTTCCTGGTTCCCCTGTCCAGGGGGATCCGGGTCGCTCTCTGTTCCCTCTCGTGTGAACAGAGCCGCCGGGTGGCGGAAGCTCTCAATACCCTGGCGGACAACGAGTGTCTTTAGAATGATTTCAGAGAAAGTTTGCCGTATCATCCGGCAGGCTCCCCGCCTTCCGGGGGTCTATCTTTTTAAAAACGCCCACGGAGCGGTCCTCTACGTGGGAAAAGCCAAGAACCTCAATAACAGGCTCCGTTCCTACCTTAACGAAAAGGGGCTGGATTACCGCAAACGTGTGATGATGCATCATGTGGATGACGTGGAATATATTGTGGTGGCATCAGAATCAGACGCTTTTGTCCTGGAAAACAACCTCATCAAGGAGAACCAGCCCCACTATAATGTGGACCTGAAAGACGGGAAGACCTATCCTTATATCAAAGTGACCCGGGAACCCTTTCCGCTGATCACAACCACGCGCACACTCAGGAAAGACGGTTCACGGTATTTCGGGCCCTATACCTCCATCACCTCGGTCAAATCACTCCTGTCACGCCTGAGAGCGGTTTTCCCCTATCGTCACTGCAGGACAATCCCAAAGCATGTCTGCCTTCAGTACCATCTGGGACGATGCGGAGGCCCCTGCGAAGAGAGAGTCACCCGGGAGGAGTATCAGAAAAATATCACCTCCATCGTGGAGATCCTCAAGGGGAAGGGGAAAGACCTGTTCAACCGGATCGAAAGGGAGATGAGGGATCATGCCCTCCGCCTGGAGTTTGAAAAAGCAGCCCAGTGCCGGGAACAGCTCACTGGACTCAAGCAGCTCCTCTTTATGCCCGATATGGAGACAGCAGACGGGAAGAACTACGATGCCATGGCGCTCTCATCTGTGGGGTCGCTCTCTGCAGTCTACCTCCTCTCCGTGAGAAACGGGAAGGTGGTGGAGCAGACGGGAGAAGTCTTTGAAAGCCAGGACGCTCCCGGCCCTCTCTTCGCCGCGTTCATCCGGCTTCATTACGGAGCCCAGCCGTCCATCCCGCCCCGGATCATTGTCAATGACCTTTTCGAGGGGATCCCTGAGATAGAAGACGAGTTCACCGGACGGGAGGAGACGGCTGTCCGGATAAGACAGCCCTCCGGCGAGGAGGAGTCCCGCATGGTCGCCCGGTGTGAAGAGAACGCCCGCTTTCTTCTGAGGAAACATTTTCTCATGGATCCGGGCACATATTTCGATGATCTTGAAGAGCTTCTTCAGATCGGGCCCATCAACAGCCTGGATGCCTTCGATATCTCCAATTACGGGGGAGAACAGTTTACCGGCGGATGCATACGGCTCACCAGGACAGGATTCGAGAAATCTCTCTACAGGTCATTTTCCCTTCAGGGAGAACACCCTGACGACTTCCGCATGATCGGGGAGATCGTGGAACGGCGTTACAAAAAAGGGGCTCTGCCCGATCTTGTCCTCATCGACGGAGGGGCTCTCCAGGTCCGTTTTGCGGCCCAGGCCCTGGCCCGCGCAGGAGTCTCTCTTCCAGTGGTGGGCCTGGCCAAAGCCGAAGAGCGCATCATCGGCGAGGATGGGGCTGCCCTCCGTGCAGAGGGCCATGATAAAGCCCGGCTTCTCCTGATGAAGGCCAGGGATGAGGTCCACCGGTTTACCATCAGCTACAACCGGAGAAAAAAGCGCACCAAAAGCCTGAGCAATCCCCTGACAGAGGTCCCCGGGCTGGGAAAGAGCAAAGCCGGCCTGGTCATGGACTTCTTCGGAAACCTTGACGGTGTGCGCAGAGCGGAAATATCCGACCTGGCGAAGGTTCCCGGGATCGGTCCCGTTCTGGCGAAAAAAATAAAAAAATACCTAAAAAACGTTTGAAACTCCTCTGATATCCGCTATAATACTATCGTGAACGGGAGCACGAAAGGAGGCGCCATGGAGAAACAGATCCCCAGGCCGACATTGGAGCGGTTCCCCAAATACTACCAGGTCGCCAGCTCTTTTTTGAATAAATATGAGGAGCCCTACATCTCATCCGTCTATCTGGCCGAATGCCTGAGCATGGACGATTCTCAGGTCAGACGGGACATGATGTACCTGGACATCGGAGGGAAGCCCCGTGTGGGATATAATGCTGAAGAGCTCCGCAATACTCTGGCGCATTATCTCGGTTATTTCAATCTCAACGAGGCCCTGCTGGTGGGAGCAGGCCATCTGGGGACAGCCATAACGGAATACAGAGGGTTTGAAGACTACGGGCTGAAGATCATCGGGCTTTTTGACAATGATGAGTCCAGAATCGGAGAGAAGATCGGGAAGATCGCGATCCAGCCTGTATCGAGGCTCCGTTCGTTTGTCCCCAAGCACAATATCAGGATCGGGATCATCACCACACCGGCTTCGGCAGCCCAGTCTGTGGCAGAACTCCTTGTCTCTTCGGGGATCAAGGCCATCTGGAACTTCGCCCCTGCCCGTCTCCAGGTCCCCCAGGATATCTTCGTCCAGGATGAGAACCTGGCTGAGAGTTTCTCTTTCATCTCTCATTTCATGAAACAGTTCGAGCGGAAGAAGACATCCAAAGTCGTCGTCAAAAAGATTCAATAATCATCCGAATAGTAGACCTCTTCAAGGATCAGCCCGTCGGGAGCCAGGGTCTTCCCCACAGAGTGGCGGTCTCCCGTCTCGAAGGCCCTCACGATATCCTCTTCACTGAGTTTGTCCAGCCCGAGATAGAGAAGCGTTCCCATGATGATCCGGATCATATTGTAAAGAAAACGGTTGCCTTTGATATGGAAGGTGAAGACCCCCGGGGCCTGTTCAAGAGAGAAGGAGCGGATATGACAGACAGGAGATTTTTCCGGATCCCGGCTGGCCATATTCCGGAAAGCGGAGAAATCCTTTTCCCCTGTAAAGAGGGAAAGAGCCTTTTCCATGCGCAGAAAATCAGCCGGGTGGGGAAGCCGGTAGGCGTACCGGTTTTTCAGGGGGTCGTCGGGATAGATAAAGGAGTAGGAGTAGTGTTTTCCGAATGCCGAAAAGATCGGGTGAAAAGACCGGTCTGAGTAGTCCAGTTCCAGGATCCTGATATCCCGGGGGAGAAAAGTGTTGGCTCCGCGCAGGACATTCAGCGGGGTGATCTCTTTGTGTGCCCTGAAATGGATGACCTGCCCCCGGGCGTGAACGCCCGAATCTGTCCTGCTGGCCCCCTGGACCTTGATGCGGTCTGTATCAAAGATCCCGCTGAAGGCCTCTTCCACCATGCCCTGCACGGTGCAGATCCCCCTGCGTTGGAGCTGCCAGCCTTTATAGGCGGTCCCGTCATAGGCCACTTTACCTCTGTAATAGGTGTACATCGTTTCCTCCCGCCCTATGGTACTGCAACTTCTTTTTTTTGAAAAGCGAAATCATACTTTACACCTTTTGTCTCTATCTGTAAAATAGGATAATGACAAAAGAAAAGGAGGTTTTATGAAACAGATGATGATCATGGGGTTGCTCCTCACAGACCGCGTGAGCGAAGCCACAAGAGTTCAGGAGATCCTGACAAAATACGGCTGCTCCATTAAGACCCGGCTGGGAATGCACGAAGTCTCTAAAGACTATTGTGATAAAAAGGGATTTGTCATTCTCGAGCTTGTGGGTGATAAAAAGGAGTGGGACGCCCTGGAAAAAGACCTTTGCCAGGTTCAGGGGGTCCAGGTCAAGACCATGCTTTTCGAGTATTGACAGAAGGGGGCTTTTGCCCCCTTCTTCCCGTTTTCTCTTTTGTTTCCCTTTACCGTCTTCTTGACAGAAGGATCAGCCGGAGGAGGTTCATAAGTGCAGCCAGCGCCGCTGCAAGATAAGTCAGGGCGGCCGCTTTGAGGACTTTTTTCGCACCGGTCAATTCTTCAGGGGAAAGATAGGACCTTTTCTTGAGGACCCGCAGGGCCATATAGGAGGCATCAAACTCCACGGGAAGAGTGATGACCGTGAAAAAGACCGCTGCCGCATAGAGGATGATCCCGATATTGACCAGAGGCGGAAACTGGAAAATAAAACCGAAGAGGACCAGGGGAATGGCCAGGTTGGATCCGAAGGTGCTCACAGGGACCAGGGCGTTCCTGATCTTCAACGGGAAGTAATCCCGGGCATCCTGGACAGCATGGCCGCACTCATGGGCAGCCACGGCAATGGCGGCGATGCTGGATTGGCCGTAAACAGCATCAGAAAGCCTCAGGACTTTATGACGAGGGTCATAATGGTCCGTAAGACGGCCGGAGACCCGCTCCACGGGGACATCGACTTCAGTTCTGAGAAGGATATCCCGGGCGACAGCGTCTGCCGTCATGTTTTGGGAAGAACGGATCCCGGCATAGCGGGCAAAAGTGGATTTGACTTTGATCTGCGCATAGAGGGAGAGAAGGATCGCCGGGACCAGCAGGATCATCGTCCAGTCATAAAAGTAGTACATCATATCACTCCTTTGAAGAGGATGGAGGCTCCAGGAGATCCGGGATCCCCTCATTTTGCAGGATGAGAAGACCGAGACGTTCCCGGGAGACGCCCTCGTTAATCTTATAGGTGAAAAGAGGCCGGCCGTCAACAACAGAAGAGTCGAAATAGTAAAAAGCGATGGCAGGGTTCTCCCTGGATTCTTCCGCCAGTTCGATGAGATGTGAAGAGAGGATAAAGAGGTTGCGCTGCCAGAGGATGAATTTTCCGATCACCATCCGGGAAGCATCATAGGCATCTTTGATATTGGTCCCTTTGAACAGCTCATCAAAGATAAAAAGAATACGGTTTGTTTTCTGAAGCAGCTCTCCCGCCTCTTTCACCCGATGGACTTCACTGAAAAAATAGCTGTATCCTTTTCGGATATTGTCTTCGGTGTTGATGCTGGTAAAGAGCCCCTGGAAGAGTTCCATACGGCAGTGGCGGGCAAAGACCGGGAACCCGGCGCGTCCCAGCAGGACGCTGATCCCCAGGGCTTTCAAAAAGGTCGTCTTTCCCGCCATATTAGGCCCGGTGAGAAAAAGGAAGGAGCGCGGTGTCTGAAAATCCTGGGTGACAGGACGGGAAAGGAAGGGATGATAGAGTCCCCGGGCAGAAAAAAACGGCTTGTCGGATTCGATGATCTCGGGGAAACACATCTCGTGGCGCTTTATCGTGGCCCCTACAGAAAAAAAGGCGTCGAGAAGAGCGAAGGCGTCGGTGAGGGTGTCGATATAGAACCCTCCCCTTGTCCTGAGCCACCGGTCGGCGGCCAGGAGGCGGAAGGGATGCCCTCCGGAAGGGGTGAGCCGGGAGATATGGGCTGTCACCGGGATGAGGGATTCTTCGATGCGGCCCGCCAGTTCTTCCACTTCACGGGGGAGGTCGGCCGAGCGGATTGTTTCAAGGAACTTCTCCAGAGCCCGGACGAAGCCGGTGATCAGGGTCACGCCTTCTGTGAGAAACTCCATGTTGCTGAAAAGCCCTGTCCCCTTGTGGCGCAGGGAGAGGCGAAGCCATGTCACAGCCATATGAAAAGGACTCCTGTTGCGGATCATGGGAAGTTTTGAGCGTAAATACTGGGTGATGAACAAAAACTGGTTCTTGTGGACCGGGGGGGCCTGGCCGTCCAGGTCACGGAAAAAGCGGAACGTGGACTGTCTGTCTTCCACCTGCTCCAGGGTGAGGAGGTCATCCAGGATCAGAGCGCGGAGTTTTTCCCGCCCTTTGTCCGTCTTCGTGTAGTCAAAAAGGGCAAAGACTCCGGGTGTTCCGTCAGTGGACTCGAAAAGCTCAAGGTCACGCATGGTCTGGGCGTCAGCGGTCATGACAGGACTCCTTTTCGGATAGGATGGACAAACAGCTCCCTCCATTATACAAGGGGAGAAAAGGATAACAAGGGAAAAGGAACATCTCGCCGGGTCCGGGTGTTGAGTTAATGCTTGTTTATTTTAAGGCGGGACGTATAATAGAGCGGGAGGAGTGAACATGTATAAAAAAGCATTATTGGCTGTTACAGTCTTATTACTCTTGTTTTTTTCCGTGAACCTGGTCTTTTCAGCCGGGGATTTTTTTAAAGGCCTGGCCATGATCAATGATGTCCATACCATGGTCCGTGACCATTATGTGGACCCGGGCGATATCCGTGATGATGATATGGCTTATCAGGCTGTCAAGGGTATGCTTGACGGCCTTGACCCCCATACGGCCTTTTTCACACCCGAAGAGAGCCGTGATATGATCACGGATATCGAAGGCTCTTTCGGAGGCCTGGGGATCCGCATCGACAAGAAAGGTGATTTTGTCGTCGTGGTCTCTCCCATTGAAGGGACCCCGGCCTATCGGATGGGGATGCAGGCCGGCGATAAGATCGTGGAGGTCGACGGAAAGTCTGCCGTGGGGCTCTCTCTTGAAAAAGTGATCAGCATGCTCAGGGGAGATATCGGGACAACAGTCCGCGTCAGTGTTCAGAGAGACGGTGTTCCCGAACTTCTGACATTTGAGATCGTCCGGGCCAAGATCGAACTGCCCAGCCTGTCAGGAGCCTTCATGATCGACGACACCACGGCCTATATCCGGTTTATCCATTTCCAGGAGAATTCCCTGGAGGAGATGACCAGGGCCCTGGCCGATCTCAAAGCCAGGGGAATGAAAAACCTTATTCTGGATATCCGTTACAATCCGGGGGGGATCCTGGAGATCGCCTACGGCATTGCGGACCTCTTTATTCCCAAGGGGGATGTCATCGTCTCCACCCGCGGACGTGACGGGGTCCTTCTCGAAGAATACCGGTCCACAGACCCGACCCCCTACGCCGATATCTCGCTGGCGCTCCTCGTGGACCGCGGGTCGGCCTCCGCCTCGGAGATCCTGGCCGGCGCGGTCAAAGACCTGAAACGGGGCCTTGTCATCGGCGAAAAGACATACGGGAAGGGGTCTGTCCAGAGGATCTATTCTCTCAGAGACGGCTCGGCGCTGAAGATGACCATCGCCCACTATTATACCCCCGGGGGTGTCTGTGTGGACGGGACAGGGATCGAACCCGATATCGCCGTGGAGACACCGCCGTATCCCGTTCAGCTGGCGGACCTTCTCAGGGGAGGGGCCATCGAGGATTTTACTGCAGATCGGACAGATGTCAGCCCGGATGCCGGGGATGATGCTCTGCTTGCCTCTTTCCGCGCCTATCTTGAAAAAAAGGGATATGACTTTAAAGAACACTTTTTGGGAAACGGGATCAATGCCGAACTCATTACAGAGAATGTCCCGGACTGGAAGGGAAAGATCTTCACGGCTATCGCCGGAGAACTCACCCGGCAGATCCGCTACCGTCTCCTCTACCGTGACCGGGGAGAAGAGGCGGCCAGGATCTTTCTCACCAGGGATGACCGGGTGATCACAAAGGCCAGAGAAGCCCTGGAGAAAAAGGAAGGCCCATGATCATTCTCGGTATCGAGACATCCTGCGACGAGACATCAGCTGCTCTTGTCCGTGACGGACGGACGATCCTCTCCAACGTGATCCACACCCAGGAAGTCCATCAGAAATTCGGAGGAGTCGTTCCCGAGGTCGCTTCCCGGAACCATGTGATCAAGATCTTCGAAGTCCTTGATGCTGTGGAGAAAGAGGCGGGCATGCCCCTGCATGAGGCCGATGCCATTGCGGTGACGCAAGGCCCGGGCCTGGTGGGAGCGCTTCTCATCGGAGTCAACACGGCTAAAGGGCTGGCCTATGTCTGGAACAAACCCCTGGTCCCGGTCCACCACGTGGAAGCCCATCTCTACGCCAATATGCTTCATTTCGGGGATCTTCCTTTTCCCTTTCTCGGGCTTATCGTCTCCGGGGGGCATACCCACCTGGTCCTTGTCCGGAGCCCCAGGCAATACCAGCTTGTGGGACAGACACGGGACGACGCCGTGGGGGAGGCCTTTGACAAGGTGGCCAAGATGCTGGGGCTGGGATACCCCGGAGGGCCTGTTGTGGACCGTCTGGCTGCACAAGGGGATGAGGATGCTCTTGAATTCCCTGTCCCCGTCCCCCGCGACAATCCTCTTGATTTCAGTTTCAGCGGCCTCAAGACAGCCGTGAGGACCATGATCGCTTCCGACCCGGCTGTGAGAAAAGAAGATGTCTGTGCCTCTTTTCAGAAGACAGCAGTCCTGGCTCTGACGCGGAGGGTGGACCTCTTCTTTTCCTCGGAAAAGCCCTATCCTCTTGTCATCGCCGGAGGCGTGGCCGCCAACAGCCGGGTTCGGAAGGAGTTCGCGTCTCTTGCCGGCCGTTACGGAGTCCCTCTGTTTATTCCGCCGCCCCGGCTCTGTACGGATAACGCCGCCATGGTGGCTGCCCTGGGAGGGGACCTCTTCCGGGAGGGGGCTTTCCTGGAAGGGGAGGCGCTCCTGTCTCTCAATGCAACGAGTTCACTGGCCTTTGTCTGAGCTTCTCCCTTTTTTACCGGAGTTCTGCAGGAGGTTCTCCTGCAGCCCTTAACAGACGGTTCAAGTCAGTCATGACTCCGATGACATGCGTGAGGCGGCCCGAATCATCACGCTGGACTCGCCAGCGTGAGAGGGCATAGAGTGTCCCGCCGTCCCTTGCGGAGAGAGTGAGAAAAAGGGGAGAGGCGGGGGTCCCCTCCTTCAGATCCTTCAGGTAGCCCCAGAGATGATCCTCATAAATATCAGAATGACAGACCTCGGAGACCGGACGCCCGTGGAGCTCCTCACCGGAAGAATGCAGGATCGTCTTCATCGAGGAGTTGGCGTATTCGATACATCCGCTCTCATCCAGGACAAGGAGGGGGTCGGGAAGAAGCTCTAAAAGAGAGCGGTAGTGCTCCTCTGCCCGGCGGATCTGCTGATGGAGAAGGTCGCGTTTCCGCAGGTTCGAAGCCGACAGAAGGAAGAGGAGAAGGGCTGTGCCCAGAACAAAAAACCATCCCTTGAACAGCTGCCCTTTGATATAAAGGGGCGCCGGGACGGGAAAAAGGAGTCTCAGCAGGTAATCGGAAAAGAGGATCCAGAGAAAACCCGCGATAAGGAAGATCAAAGCTGTTTTCAGGGCATCTCTTCTCCAGGAAAAACGATGAAATCGGTGCATCATACTTTATTATAGAGACAAAACAGGGGTTTCTCAAGGGAAAAGAGTCCTTGACGGCTGCTGAGCGGCTCTCTATTCTCACATAAAGGAGGGCCTATGAAAATTCTCGTCACGGGATTTGAACCTTTCGGCGGGGATGGAATCAATCCGTCCCGGGAAGTCATCACAAGACTCCCTGCTCAGCTGGGTGATATCCGGATCTTCACAGGATGTCTCCCCGTGGCTTATGGAGAGGCGGAAAGCGAACTCATGGCCCTGCTCCGCCGGCATAAGCCTGACGGGGTGCTCTCTCTGGGTGTCGCTGCCGGAAGGTGCGCCCCTGAGCTGGAAAGGGTGGCTCTCAATCTGGATGATGCCTCCATGGCCGATAACCGGGGTGTCGTGCGCAGCGGGGATCCTGTCTCTCCCGGCGGCCCTGCAGCCTATTTCACCACGCTGCCTCTTGAGAGGATCCGTTCAGCGTTCCGTGAGAGAGGGATCCCTCTTTTCGTCTCTCTTTCTGCGGGAGCTTTTCTCTGTAATCATATCTTTTATCTCCTCATGGAGTACGCCAACCGGTCCTGTCCTCCTCTCATGGCCGGATTCATGCATCTTCCGGCTCTTCCGGAACAGGGGTGTGAGTCCAGACAGCGCCCGACCATGTCCCTCTCGCTTCAGATCGAAGCGGTCACGCTGACGCTGGAAGCCATGGGGACGGGAGGAGCATGATCCCCGCCTGGCAGAAACACCGGGGAGAGGCCTCTCTTTTTTTATCGGCCTTTTTCTTCAGCCTCACAGCATTGGCGGTCAAGGCGGCTTCTTTTCATTATTCCGGAGCCTTTATCGCATTTTTCCGATTCGGAACGGAGATCCTCCTCTGTTTCGGACTTCTCTACGCCGTGAGACGGCGGTTCCGCGTGAAGGATCCGGGGACCTGGCTTCTCCGGGGGTTTTTCGGGGCAGGATCCATGGTCCTCTATTTTGTCGCCATCAGCCTCTCATCAAGCGGACGGGCGACCCTCCTCTTCAATACTTATCCCCTCTTTGTCGCTGTGACAGGGGCGCTTTTTTTCGGGAAAAAGATGAACGCCGGCCACGTGGTCAGCCTGTTTCTCTGCGGAGCCGGAGTCTGGTTTGTCTTTCACGACAAGAGTGATTTCGGGCCCCTGGGGGATGCAGTGGGCCTCCTGTCCGCCCTGTTTGCAGGGATCTCCATCCATTTTCTCCAGAAATCAAGGGAATCCAATCATACAGTCATCGTTTACCTGGCGGCCGCCTTTTTCGGGTTGGCCTTCACGGCTCCCTGGGCGGGATCGGCTGTCTTCCTCTCCTGGCCGCTTGCTGCCATGCTGGCCGGTGTGGGGACAGTCTCCCTTGCGGGGCAGCTTCTCATGTCCTACGGGTTCAAGTATATTCATCCCACACGGGGGAGCATCATCGCCTACGCATCACTCCCGCTCACCATGGGAGCCAGTTTTCTTCTCTTTAAGGAGAAATATCACCCTCTCTTTTTCCTCGGGACGGCTCTCATCATTGCAGGGCTCCTGATCAACCTGACTCATAAAAAAAAGAATTGAAACTTTTCAGGGGGGGACGGTGTCTCATGGGCACTTGACTGTTGAAACGACTTGTTTTCGCAAAGGAGAACAATGATCACCTTTTCTATGACCTCATATTGATTTTTCCCTGTCCTGATACCACTTCAGAGAGAATCCATAAGGAGATAAGATGAAGAACACCTTTTCCTCCCTTTATCTGTTTATGAAGGGACAACGCTTGCTTTATACAGGAGCTATCCTCGCCATGGGAGCGGCCACCCTCTTCGGGTTATTGACTCCTCTGGTGATCCGGTATGCCATTGATACGGTCATCGGAGGCAAAGAGGTCGCTGCCCCGCCTCTCTTTGCAGGGATCCTTCATTTGTTTACAGGCCTTTTCGGCGGGGCCCTTTCTCTTCCGGAAGCAGGGGGCCTCTTTATCCTCCTCTCCTTGGGAGGCGGTGTCTTCCTCTATCTCAAAGGGAGATGGGCCGCCATGGCTGCTGAATCCATGGCGCGGGGGATCCGTGAAAGGCTTTATGACCACATCCAGAGGCTTCCTTACGCCTATCATACCAGGGCGGAGACAGGAGACCTGGTGCAGCGTTCCACATCAGACGTGGAGACCATCCGCAAATTTGTGGCCTCGCAATTCGTGGAGATCGGGCGGGCCCTTTTCATGGTGGGGCTCACCCTCTCTTTTATGATCCAGCTTCATAAGGGGATGACACTCTATGCCATGGCTGTGGTTCCGGTGATCTTTCTCTTCTCCTTTGTCTTTTTCATGAAAGTCAAAGGGGCATTCAAACAATCGGATGAAGCCGAAGGACGCCTCTCCACAACCCTTCAGGAGAACCTCACCGGGGTCAGGGTCGTGCGGGCCTTCGGACGTCAGTGCTATGAAGAGGAGCGCTTTGACTTCAGAAACCGGGAGTACCAGTCACTGACCTACCGTCTCATCGCCCTTCTGGCCCTGTACTGGGGGGTGTCTGACTTTCTCTGCCTTCTTCAGATCGGGTTTGTCCTCTTCATGGGCGGAGCCGTCGCTCTCCAGGGAGGGATGACTGTGGGGACGCTTGCTGTCTTTGTCCTCTATGAAGGACGCCTTCTCTGGCCTGTGCGGCAGATGGGGCGGATCCTCACAGATATGGGAAAGACCTTTGTCTCGGTGAAGAGGATCATGGAGATCCTGGAAGAACCCGCAGAAGAGGACCACCCCGAAGCGGGGACTCCTCCCATCAGGGGGGAGATCGTCTTTCAGGGGGTCTCCTTTTCCTATGACGAGGGTTGTGAGGTCCTCAGGGATGTCTCGGTCAGGATCCCCCGGGGGGCCACAGTCGCTGTCCTGGGTCCTACAGGCTGCGGGAAATCGACACTCGTCCATCTCATCGCCGGCCTCTATCCCTGTGAAACGGGGGAGATCCTTATTGACGGGACTCCTGTGAAACGGATCCGGCGGGATTGGCTTCGGCGTCATGTGGGGCTTGTCCTCCAGGAGCCGTTTCTCTATTCGAAATCACTCAGGGAGAATATCGGGATCAGGGAAGAGTCTCCCCGGGACGAGGATGTCCATGCTGCAGCCAGGGATGCAGCCATCCATGAAGTGATCATGGAGATGGAGAAGGGTTATGAGACAGCTGTAGGTGAACGGGGAGTGACACTCTCCGGCGGGCAGAAACAGCGTGTGGCCATGGCCAGGACTCTTATGGCCCCGTACCCCGTTCTGATCTTTGACGACTCGCTGAGCGCCGTGGATACAGAGACGGACGCGGCCATACGCAAGGCCCTCGCCATGAGAAAAGAGAAAGCAACGACGATCATTATCTCCCACCGGATCACCACTCTGGCCGAAGCAGAACTGATCCTGGTCATGGATAAGGGCCGGATCGTCCAGGCCGGGACCCATGCGGACCTGCTGGCAGCAGAGGGACTCTATCAGAGGATCGCGGCTCTGCAGAACGATCTGGCCGAAGAACTGTCCCTTGTCATGGAGGGAGAAGATGAAAACGGAAGGAGCGGCCATGAGTACACCTCATAAAGAAACGACATTTTCCAGACAGCTGGATATGGCTTTGTGGAAAAAGCTGCTGGACTATGTCCGGCCCTATAAAAAAGAGTGCCTCCTGCTGGCGTTGTTCATGATCCTGTGCGCCGGGGCGGATGCCCTCTACCCCCAGTTCAACCGGATCGTCATCGACCGTTTTGTGGAACAGGGGACCTTCCGGGGGCTTGGGGGTGTAGCACTGGCCTATGCCGTCGTGGTCTCTCTGCAGGCCCTGGCCGTCTGGGCCTTTATCAGGACAGCAGGACGCATTGAGATGGGGCTGAGTTACGATATCAGGAAAAAGGCGTTCCGGCGTCTTCAGGAGTTGTCGTATGACTATTATGACACGACGCCTGTGGGATGGATCATGGCGCGGATGACCTCAGACGTGACCCGGCTGGGGGAGATCATCTCCTGGGGGATGGTGGATGTGGCCTGGGCTGTGACCATCATGGCCGTCATGCTGGTCTTCATGGCCGTACTGAATATCAAGCTGACCCTTCTTGCCCTCTGTGTGGTTCCTCTCCTGGGGCTGATCAGTTACTATTTTCAGAGAAGGATCCTGAAGAGCTACCGGGATGTCAGAAAGACGAACTCCCGGATCACAGGGGCGTTCAATGAAGGGATCACCGGAGCGAAGACGACGAAGACACTGGTGCTTGAAGAGAAAAACCTCGGGGAGTTCAGGCTTCTCACGGGGACGATGTATCGTTCCTCAGTACGTGCCGCCGTGGTCTCGTCGCTTTTCCTTCCCGTGGTGATGACACTGGGAAGCATCGGCACCGCCTTGGCGCTCTATTACGGAGGGGCCCGTGTCCTGGAGGGTGCGCTGACTTACGGGACACTTTTTATGTTTATCTCCTACACGGTCCAGTTTTTTGACCCGGTCATGGCCCTGGCGGGGATCTTTGCGGAGATGCAGAACGCCCAGGCTGCAGCAGAACGCGTCCTGGGGCTCATCGACACGGAACCTTCGCTGAAGGATACTCCGGATGTCGCCGCTGTATACGGAGATAACTTCACTCCCCGGAAGGAGAACTGGGCCCCGGTGAGGGGAGCCATCGAATTCAGAGATGTGAGTTTCCGCTACAAGGAGGGCGAACATGTCTTGCAAGGGTTCAATCTCTCTGTCAGGGCCGGAGAGTCGGTGGCCCTGGTGGGGGAGACGGGATCCGGGAAGAGTACCATCGTGAACCTGGCCTGCCGGTTTTATGAGCCCACCTCGGGATCGGTTCTTATCGACGGGACGGATTATCGGAAACGATCCCTTCTGTGGCTTCACTCCCACCTGGGATATGTCCTCCAGACACCCCATCTCTTCAGCGGGACCATCGCTGATAATATCCGTTACGGAAGGCTGGATGCCTCTGATGATGAGATCAGGCAGGCCGCCCGGCTGGTCAATGCCCATGACTTTATCATGGGATTTGAAAAGGGATACGAGACCCAGGTCGGAGAGGGCGGTGGACGCCTCTCCACAGGACAGAAACAGCTGGTCTCCTTTGCCCGGGCTATCCTGGCCGATCCGGCGGTCTTTGTCCTGGATGAAGCCACATCGTCAGTGGATACAGAAACAGAGGCTCTGATCCAGAAGGCCATCACCACGGTGTTAAAAGGACGGACCAGTTTCATCATCGCCCACAGACTCTCCACGATCCGAAATGCGGACAGGATCCTGGTGATCAGAAAAGGGGTGATCACCGAATCAGGGACACATGAAGAGCTCCTTCTCCAGAAGGGATATTATTACCGCCTCTACACCAACCAGTTCATGGAGGAGGGGGAAGAGGCTCTTCTGGATTGATGTTTCGCTCTCCGTAAGGATATTCCTTGCATTCTCCTTTTCTCCCGATACAATGGGAGAAAAGGAGGTCATTATGGCACAAAAAATGAGATGGGATCTGACACCCCTCTATGAATCTTTCGACTCTGAATCCTTTCATAAAGACATGGCTGAGCTGGACCGGCTTATCGAGGATATGGCCCGGTGGACCGAGTTTCAGGACAGAAAACTGACTTCTGCGGAGATCGCCGAAGGCTACCTGTCCAGATCCAATATCCTGCGGGACCACCTCTCCCGGCTGCTCTCCTACGCTTCGCTGACCCTCAGTGTGGAGACAAAGAATGAGACCGCCCAGGCGGTCATGGACCGTATCATGAAAAAAGCCGTGGAGCTCCGTGTCCCCGAAGTCCGGTTTCAGCGCTGGCTTGGGGAGTCCGGCGATGTGAAGGCTCTTACGGAGAAAAGCGCCCTTCTGAAGGGGCATGCGTTTATCCTCGGTGAGATGAAGGCCAAAGCCGCGCGGATCCTGGAAGACAGGGAAGAATACCTGGCCGCCAGGCTGGCCAACACCGGCGGACGGGCCTGGAGCACCTTGCAGAACCTCCTCACTGCCAACCTCATGGTGGATGTGGAGCGCCCGCAGGGGAGTGTGCGTGTCCCTCTCACCGTGGCCCGGAACATGGCTCACTCCCGCGACCGTGAAGAGCGGAAAGCCGCCTTCCAGGGAGAACTGAAGGCTTACGAAAAGATCGAGGATGCTTCAGCAGCGGCGATCAACGCCATCAAAGGTGAGATCCTGACCCTTTCCGAGATCCGGGGCTATGCCTCTCCTCTGGAGATGACACTGGAGGATTCACGCATGGACAGGGAATCCCTTGACGCCATGCTCAGCGCTGTGGAAGAGGCCCTTCCCCGCTTCCGCACTTATTTCAAAGCGAAAGCAAAGGCCCTGGGAGATCAGGACGGGTTGAAGTTCTATGACCTCTTTGCTCCTGTGGGCGAGAGCGACAAGGATATCTCCTATGATGAGGCCCGCAGCCTGATCATCGAGAAATTCGGGACATTCAGCCCGGCGCTGAGTGATTTTGCCAAACAAGCTTTTGACGGACACTGGATCGATGCTGAACCCCGGGAGGGAAAGAGAGGAGGAGCCTTCTGTTCCAACCTTCATGCCATCGGCCAGAGCCGGATCATGGCCAATTTCAGCAACAGCCTGAAAAATGTCATCACCCTGGCCCATGAGCTGGGACATGGTTACCACGGCCATTGTCTCAAGGATGAGACCGCTCTCAATGCCGGCTATCCCATGCCTCTTGCAGAGACAGCTTCTATTTTCAGCGAGACCATTGTGAAGAACGCTCTTCTCAAGGGACTGGCTCCCGGGGAAAAGATGACTGTCCTGGAAAGCGCCGTGACCGGGTACGGACAGATCGTGGTGGATATCTACAGCCGCTACCTCTTTGAAACAGAACTCTTCCGCCGGCGCGAAGAGGCTTCAGTCTCTGTGAGGGAGTTGAAGGAGATCATGGAAGAGTCCCAGAAAAAAGCTTATGGAGAGGGCCTTGACCCCGATTCACTGCATCCCTACATGTGGGTCAATAAACCCCATTACTATATGCCGGGGAGACATTTCTACAACTTCCCCTACACCTTCGGGCTTCTCTTTGCAAAAGGGCTCTACGCGGAATATCAGAAACAGGGAGAGGCTTTTGTCCCGCGCTATGATGAGCTTCTCAGGGCCACGGGACGCATGAATGTCCGTGATGTGGCCTCCCTTGCGGGGATCGAGACACGCGATGTCGCTTTTTGGCGTTCGTCCCTTTCACTCATCGGTGAAGAGATCGACGCCCTCCTCGCGCTCATGTAGCGCTCAGAAACGGACAGTTTTACGGAGCAGGGATTCGGCCAGAGTCCCTGCTCCTCTCTTCAACAGGCTGACCCGGGCCTCTGTGTACCAGGGCTCCCCCTTCAGGTTCGAGAAAAAGCGGTGATCGGCGGGAAAGGTCTCTGCGGCCTTGGGCTGTGTAAAGATCATCCGCTGCATGTGGAACTGCATCACCTGTCCCCAGGAGGGGACAGGGGGAGTGTTTTTTGTGAGATGACCGAAAAAACGGGCCGCTCCTTTTTCAAGCGCAGCTCTGTTTTTCTCCTTCTGAACCGCAGTCAGGCTCTTTTCCGGAGGGGTCGTGAGAACGGCGCCGTCCACAGCGGAGAGGCCCCATGTCCTGAGGACCTTTCTCAGATAATCGGAGACATCCTGACCGCCGTACCCTCCCACGGTGACCAGAACAAAGCCCTTCTGATGAAAGAGGGCCGGCCTGTGGCAGAGGAAAGCCAGGCGGTCGATAAAGTCTTTCATCGTTCCCGGGACATTGAGGACAAAGACGGGAGAAGCGAGGATAAGGCCGTCGGCCTCTCTGATCCGGCTGAGAAGCTGCAGGAGATCATCGTCCAGGGGGCAGAATTCGATTCCGCGGATGAGGCAGGCCATACATCCTGTGCAGGGAAGGATGCTCAGCTTTGAAAGGGAGACAGGAAGGACCCGGACCCCGGGATCCTTTTCCAGGATCTCCTTCAGGCGGGTGAGTGCCGTGAAGGTGTTTTTCTCTCTCGGGCTGCCGTTGAGAGCGAGGACTTCTTTCATCGTCGTTCAGTAACGGTAATGATCCGGTTTGTAGGGGCCGTTGACCGGAACCCCGATATAACGGGCCTGTTCTTCTGTGAGCTGCGTCAGGCCGGCACCAAGATGATCCAGATGGAGCCTGGCCACTTCTTCATCCAGCTCTTTGGGGAGCATATAGACCTGTCCCGGTTCATAGAGAGATGTCTCTGTATAGAGAGAGAGCTGGGCCAGGACCTGGTTGGTAAATGAGGCGCTCATGACAAAGGAGGGATGCCCCGTGGCGTTTCCCAGGTTGACCAGGCGTCCTTCCGAAAGGAGGATGACCGATTTTCCCCCCGGGAGGAAGAACTGATCCACCAGAGGTTTGATGGTGTTCCGGGTCACTTCGGGGCGGCTGAAGAGGGGGGCGACTTCGATCTCATGGTCGAAATGGCCGATATTGCAGATAATGGCGCGGTCCTTCATCCTGAGCATATGGTCGTAACGGATGACATGGACGTTCCCCGTGGCTGTGACGAAAATATCCCCATCACCCTTCTCGAGGGCTTTATCCAGAGTGGTGACCTCAAACCCTTCCATGGCGGCCTGAAGAGCACAGATGGGATCGATCTCGGTGATCAGGACCCGTGCACCGAACCCGCGCATGGATTGAGCACATCCTTTCCCCACCTCGCCGTATCCGCAGACCACGACTGTCTTTCCCGCGATCATGATGTCCGTGGCGCGCTTGATCCCGTCGGCCAGGGATTCCCTGCAGCCGTATGTATTATCGAATTTGGATTTGGTCACAGAGTCGTTGACATTGATCGCCCTGGTTTTCAGGCGGCCTTCCCGGGCCATCTGGTAGAGACGGTGGACCCCTGTCGTCGTCTCTTCGCTGAGGCCGATGAGCCCGTCCAGCATTTCAGGGTGCTTATCGTGGACAAAGGCCGTGAGGTCGCCGCCGTCATCGATAAGAAGGCCGGGCCCCTTTCCGTCAGGCCATAAGAGCGTCTGTTCCATGGCCCACCAGTACTCCTCTTCGGTCTCTCCCTTCCAGGCGAAGACAGGGATCCCCGCCCGGGCCATTGCCGCTGCGGCATGGTCCTGGGTGGAAAAGATGTTGCATGATGCCCAGCGGATCTGGGCGCCCAGAGCAATCAGTGTCTCCATGAGAACCGCTGTCTGGACCGTCATATGAAGAGAGCCGGCGATGCGGGCTCCGGCCAGGGGTTTTTTGTCACTGTATTTCTCTCTCAGGGCCATGAGCCCGGGCATCTCTTTTTCCGCCAGGGCGATCTCTTTGCGGCCCCAGTCGGCAAGGCCGATATCCTTGATCTTATAATCATCCATGAGAACCTCCTTCGGATTCAGGATAATGAGAAGTGGCTGAAGATGCAACCTATTTATCAGAAGGGTCCCGCGGAGAGAGGCTCTTTCCCTCGATGACAAGCCGTCCGTTTGTGTCAAGCCAGGCATAGACATAGTGGCAATGGCGGCAGTAGAGGTAGGGAGTCCTTGCGGGGATAAAGGAGTTTTCTGTCCCGCAGCGGGGGCAGACTGCCCTCACAGGGGTCTTGAGGTCTTGAGGCCCGGAGGCATGATCGTTCATGGATAAATATAAATCCCGTCATGAAAAAAGACAAGGAAGGGACGGGACTTTTTCAAGAGACCAGCCCTGGAGACGCCGGTGATGGGTGTCGGAACCTCCTGTGGCCAGGAGGCCGTATTTCGACGCCAGGGAGAGCAGGAAGGCGTGGAAGGCCTCTTCCTCCTTCCGCCCGGGGAACCGTCCCGGCGCACGGAGCCGGTAGGGATAGTAGACTTCCAGGCCGTCAAGTCCCAGCGGCTTCAAAGCCCGGACCAACGTTTCGGGAGGAGAGAGGGAGAGTCCCGGATGAGCCAGGACAGCGACTCCTCCGGCGTCATGGAGAGAACGGATGGCTTTACGCACAGGGATCTTTGCCAGGGATCCCCGCCGTCCGGAAAGATGAACGGATTCACGGACAAGCTCTTTCCGGGTGAGGGTCTTTCCCCTGAAAAGAAGAGCGGACGAAGTTTGTGGGAACATTTCGCGGGCCCACTCCTCCCGCCGTATCCTCTGACTCCGGAGGAGCGTTTCCAGCCCCCGGTCATGAGGGTCGAAGCAGTACCCCAGAAGATGGACCGCTTCTCCGTGGAGCTGAGCTGTGATCTCCACGCCGGGAATGATCAGAGGGCGGCGGATGTCGAGGTGGATGTCTCCTGAATAGGCTTCCACAGTGTCATGGTCTGTGATGGAGATGACATCAAGGGCGTGGTCCAGGGCCTGGTCGATAAGAGACTCCGGGGAAAGAGCGCCGTCAGAGTAGGATGAATGGATGTGAAGGTCGCAATTCTCGAGATTCAAAAAAGCCTCCTTTTGCCCATGATACCAGTTGCAAAGCAATTGGCAACAGCCCTTTTTAGGGAAATTATATTGACAATGGTTTTTGCAACTTCTATACTTGAAAAGATAAAGGGAGGTTCCTATGTTGCAAGATGGTTTGATCATGTATGAAGACAGCTTCGAAAAGATAAATGTCATCCTTGACGAATTGATGAAGAATTCCAAGTCTGAATGTGTCTTTTTAGTGGATAAAAGCGGCCAGCTCATTACCATGCGGGGTAATATGGAACAGTTCGATTCCACCGCATTCGCATCTCTCTCAGCCGGGAACTTCGCAGCGACCAGCGAACTGGCCAAGCTCATCGGAGAGACGGAGTTTTCCGTTCTCTTCCATGAAGGGGTCAAGGACAGCATTCATATCTCCATCGTCGCGGGTTCGATTATCATGGTTGTCGTTTTTCGTGTGGTCAAGACTTCCCTGGGGCTTGTCCGTCTGGAAGTCAAAAAAAGTGTCGAGCACCTTGCCCATGTCTTGAAAGAGATGGTGGAACGGAGCAAGACTGACGGCCAGATCAAAAAGCTTGATGAATCGTTTACCCAGGCCATTGAAAATGAGATCGACAGTTTGTTTAAAGACTGAGTGAGGAGGACGCATGTCACTGATCAATTATGCTTCACGGGAAATAAACTGTAAGATCGTCTATTACGGACCCGGCCTCGGCGGAAAGACGACGAACATCAAATATGTCTACAAACAGATCGATCCTTCAGCCCGCGGGAAACTGGTCTCTCTGGCCACTGAAGCGGACAGGACTCTCTTTTTCGATTTTTTACCTCTGGACCTCGGGCAGGTTCAGGGATTCAAGACACGGTTCCATCTCTATACGGTCCCCGGGCAGGTGCATTATGATGCCAGCCGGAGACTCATCCTGAAAGGGGCTGATGGCGTGGTCTTTGTCGCGGACGCTCAGCGCGAGAGGCTTGAGCAGAACATCGAAAGTCTGGAGAATCTCAGGGTCAACCTCATCAGCCAGAATCTGGATCCCGAGACCATTCCCTTTGTCATGCAGTACAACAAGATGGATCTGGCCAATGTCATGACGTCCGAAGAGCTGGAACAACAGCTGAACCCCAAAGGATATCTTTCCTTTGAAGCCATCGCCGTGGAAGGGATCGGTGTCTTTGATACGTTAAAAGCCATAAGTAAACTCGTTCTCAAAGCGATAAGTGAGGGTCGATAAAAATGAAAATCGGAAACGAACAGGTGGAACAGTTAGAAGAAGTCCTTTCAGAGCTGATCTGGAAGACATCCTCCAAAAGCGTATTCCTGGTTGATATCAACGGAGAACTCATCGCCGTTGCCGGATACACCGGAAATATCAACGCCGTCGCCCTGGCCTCCCTGTCGGCGAGCCATTTTGCCGCTACAGTGGCCCTGGCCCGGATGCTCAGTGAAAAGCAGTTCACCGTCCTTTTCCATAAAGGTCTGTCAGAGAATATTGATATTAACCGCGTCGGGAACAAACTGCTCCTTATTACCATATTCGGGCAGAAGACTGTCCTGGGTGTCCTCAGGGAAGAGACGGAGACGACCATCCGAAAGATCAACGAGATCGTCAGCCAGATCCCCGGAGTCGAAGAAAAGCCCATCAAAAAAGTGAATAATACCCTGCGTGACGAGATCAACAATCTCTTGAAAGATATGTAGGAAGGGGGGTTCATGTCGTTACAGGGGACGTTAGCTGATTTTTCCATCGCCGACCTTTTCCAGCTGCTCGGGCTGGGCCAGCGGACAGGATGCCTTAAGCTGGAACACAACAACGAACAGGGAGAGATCTTTTTCAAAGACGGAATGATCGTCGCTGCCAAGGGCGGGAAATTCGAAGGAGAAGAGGCCGTCTACCACTGTTTTGCCTGGAGTGCGGGCCGGTTTGTCTTCGAGAACGATAAAGCGCCTCTCCGGGAAAACATGATGATCGACTGGCAGAACCTTATTCTGGAAGCTGCCCGGCGTACTGACGAATTGTCTGAAGTCAAAAAGACCATCCCCGACGGAAACGCCATCCTCACCCTCATCGATGAAGGACAGCGGAATATCGATACGATCAAACTGAACAACGAAGACCTCAAAGTCCTTTCCCTCATCAACGGGAAACGGACGGTGGATGAAGTCATCGCCAAAAGCAGCCTGGACAATGTGGAAGCCAGCAAAACACTGGCCTCTCTCATCAAAGCCAACCTCGTGGATATCCGGATGACAGAAGAAGAACAACAGCGCCGGATGGAAGAGAAACTCAAAAAGAGCGGCGTGGATGTGGAAAAGAATAAAAGTATGCTCACGTCCATCTTCAAAAGAAAACGGAAACGGAAGTACGAGATCGTGAACAGCGCAGCGGGGCTCCTCATCGACGCCATCAACCGCTACCTTGATGTCCTTCTCCTCGACTCCCCCATCATCCAGGTCCCCATGAAGGAGATCACCGATAAATTCGAAGAACTCAAGATGATCTACCCTGATATGGAAGGGGTCATCTTTTCCAAAGTGACAGAGCGTTTCAATTCGGACCAGCTCGACTGGGACGAGACAGCAGAGACGCCCGATGCTGTCCTCAAAGGCCTTTCGGAGATCCTTGAATATATCTTTGAGCTTGCCAGGCAGGAGGCGGGAGAACCCCCGGCACTGGAGAAGTTCAGAGAAGTCCGCGAAGACGTGGTGAAAGACGCCGGTAAGATGGACCGGCCGGCAGAAGCTGTCCTCGGGATCAAGTATTTACCTAAAAAATAAGAGAGAGAAAAAGCGGGAAGGGAGCCTTCCCGCCACTGGGAAGCCCTATTTCAGGGAATTAACGTAGCGGGCGAGTTTAGATTTGTCGCGGGATGCTTTGTTTTTATGCAGGATCCCTTTTTGAGCTACGGTATCAACGACTTTATAGAAACTTTCAAGAGCTTTGAGACCGTCTTCCCTGTTTTCTGCCCCCAGGACTTTCTTTTTTGCTGTCTTGACCTGGGATTTGTAAGCCCGGTTCCGCAGGCGAAGCTGTATGTCTTTTTTCATTCTTTTTTTCTGTTGTTTGGTATGCGGCATGAATCCTCCTCCTTTTATTTATTCGCAGAGGAAAACTAACAGAAAAGGCGTGCGGTGTCAAGATAAAAGGTGACAATTGATATTGACAGGCGCCGTTTTTTAATTATCATAGAGCCGGAGGTGAGACATGAAGACATTGGGAGTTTTCATGATGGCCGCCCTTATCCTGGCCGCATGCGCCGGAGGAGAGGGAGCTGCCGCGGAAACAGAACGCTATTTTGCAACCTACGAAAAGATCGTCCGCTTTACCTATGACAATATAGAAAAAGAGGAAGGCGTGGTCAAGGAAGGCGTGGACAAGATCCTGAAAGACGCCGGATATACCATGGAGAGTTATCAGGAGACCGGGAAAAAGCTCCTGGACCGCGACAAAGAGACCTTTATCAGGAAAATAGATGAGATAAACAGGCAGTTCGCCCGTCAGAAGTAACGAGGCGTCTGTCTCCCTGTTCTGCACGGTGTGCAGGACTTTAAGCCGAAGGGAGGTGTAGAGATGAGAATCTATGAAGGTGTTTTTCTGACCCGTTCTTCATTGGACAACGAGCAGCGGGATTCTCTCATTCAGAAGCTGGAAGGGATCATTACCGGGAAAGACGGCAAGATCCTGAAGAAAGATGAATGGGGAAAGAAAAGGCTGTCCTATTTGATCAAAAAAGAATCAGAAGCGCATTACACCTATATGGAGTTCATGGCCGATGTCGATATTCTGGACGAGTTGGCCAGGATCATGCGTATTGATGAGAACTTTTTGCGCCACATGTTTGTGAAAAAGGAAGACTGATATGGCTGTTTCTGTGAATAAAGTCTTTATCGCAGGGAATATCACACGGGATCCCGAGGTCCGGTACACCGGATCGGGGAAAGCAGTCGCGACACTCACTGTCGCCGTGAATGACTACTTCTCCCAGGAAGCCTCGTTCTTCCGGGTGGTCGTCTGGGAACGCCAGGCGGAGAATTGCCAGAAATATCTTTCCAAAGGAAGCCCCGTTCTTGTGGAAGGACGCCTGCAGAGCCGCAGTTACGAAGTGAACGGGGAAAAGCGCAATGTCGTGGAGATCGTGGCTCAAAACGTCCAGTTTCTCTCCTCGGGGAGCGGCGGCGACAGCGGAAACCGGAAAAACGGTTCCTCCGATGACCGTCAGGAAGAGGATATCCGCCGTAAAGTCGAGGAGACTGTGGAGAACAACGAAGGGGAGTTCTTTGAAGAAAGCAGCGATGATGACATCCCCTTTTAAACAAAGTCAGAGGAGGAAAAATGGCTGAGCGTAGTAGTGGAAGACGTTTTTTCAGAAAGAAAAAGTACTGCAGATTATGCTCGGGTGAAATAAAAGAAAAGGATATTACTTATAAAAATGTAGATATCTTAAAGAATTTTATTACCGAGCGGGGCAAGATTTCATCCAGGACACGGTCAGGCCTGTGTGCCAAACATCAGCGCCTGGTCACCGGTGAGATCAAAAGGGCCCGTATGATTGCTTTGCTGCCCTTCAAAGTCGAGTATTACAGAAGCAGCAGAAAGTCATAGGCGGTGATCGAGATGAAAGTCGTATTAAAAGTCAATGTCCCGAAATTGGGAGAAGTGGGCCAGATCGTCAAAGTCCGCGACGGATATGCGCGCAATTTTCTGGTTCCCCGCGGAATGGCTGTCCCTTACACAGAGAAGACCAAGAAATCTGTGGACCACGTGATGAAGCAGCAGAAAAACAAAGTGACCAGGAAAGAGCAGCAGTACCAGGCTCTTCTTGATCAGGTCAAGGGGATCACCCTGGCCTTCAAAAAAAAGGCCGGAGAAAACGGGAAGCTGTTCGGTTCTGTTACTCCCGCTGAGATCATCGAAGCGCTGAAAGAGCAGAATATCGACGTGGACAAGAAATACCTGGTCATCGGCGACCATATCAACAAAACCGGAGAGTATGATATCCTTCTGAAATTCGCACAGGGTTTTGAAGCTCCCTTCAAAATCGTTGTGGAAGCGGAAGACATCCAGTAATCGGAGCCGGTTTCATGGACCGCAGCCCACGGCTCTCTGATAAAACTGTTTTTCAAGAGATCTGTGATCTTGATGCAGAGAGCGCCCTTCTGGGCGCTCTTCTGCTGGATAACACCATCATTCCCCATGTCCTGGACGAACTCGGGGAGAATATCGATATCTTCTATTCCCGGCCCCATCAGCTGATCTATTATGCCATTCTGGATCTTTTCCGCAGGGATGTCCACTCCCGGATCGACCCTGTGGTCCTGAAGAATTATCTCAGTGAACGGAAGAATACTCCGGAAGGGCTTCCCCTGAAGCAGAAAGGGTCTCTTCTGGACGAAGCCGGGGGATTTGAATATCTCTCTGCACTCTGGGAAAAGAGTTCCGCTTACATCAACTATGACGGATATATGGATATCATCCGTCATAAATATATCCTCCGGCGGCTGCGAAGCGCCCTTGTCTCCACATCGAATGATATTGAAAACCTGCCTTACGACGTGGACAAGATCCTGGAGACGGCCGAAGAGCGGATCTTTGATATCGTCCAGGAACGGAAGGTGAAAAAATCCTTCTCCACGCTGGAGGAGCTGGTGGCTCACCAGATCACCTATATTGAAGACATCAAAGACAAAAAAGTCACGAAGAGCGATATCGAGACCGGCTATCTTCTTGTGGATGAGATCACAGGAGGGTTCAAGCCGGGCCAGCTCATCATCGTGGCGGGCCGTCCCGGCATGGGAAAGACCGCCTTCGCTCTGAATGTGGCCCTGAATGTGGCCGAGACAGGAGAGAAAGGCGTGGTCGTCTTCAGCCTGGAGATGTCAGAAGAGGAGATCGCCCGCCGTTTTATTTTCATGCATTCCCGGATCCGCGGGCATGAAGCCATGAAAGGTTATATCACAAAGGATGACCTGAAACGCCTTCACGCCACAGGGTCGCAGCTCTCACAGCTCCCCATCTATGTGGATGATTCCGCGGGGATCACTCCCCTCCAGCTCAAAGCCAAGCTTCGCCGGCTTTTTACGCAGAAGGAGTACCGCCTGGTTATCGTGGACTATCTTCAGCTCATGAATACCGTGGAGAATTACGAAAGCATGAATGCCAAGATCACCATGATCTCCCGGCATCTCAAGGAGATCGCAAAAGAGTTTAAAGTCCCCGTCATCGCGCTGTCCCAGCTCTCCCGGAGTGTGGAAAAGAGGGACAGAAAGCGCCCCATGCTCTCTGACCTGAGGGAATCGGGATCCATTGAGCAGGATGCGGATATCGTCATGTTCCTCTACCGTGAAGACTATTACCAGGATCATGAAGAGGGCAGCGAAGACAAGTCTGTGGAGATCAATGTGGCCAAAAACAGAAACGGGCCCATCGGAACCAAAAAACTCACCTTTCTCAAGGAATACGGACGGTTCGAGAACTATTCCGGACGAGACGATTACCCCGGGGAGGCGTGATGTTCTGCCGCAGTATTCCCTACAGAACGGTGGTCCGTGCCGCGGAAGACCTGATCAGGAGGGCGTCATTCCATCTTCCCGACGGAGTGAGACGGTCTCTTGAGCAAGCGGACACGGGAGGAGAGGGGCCCGGACGGGACGCCCTGGGCCTGATCCTGGAGAATATGGAGGCCGCGGCGCAGGATGAGGTCCCCCTTTGCCAGGATACGGGCCTGGCCTTCTTTTATATCCGGGCCGGTTCCGCGGTGGTCATCGAAGGAGGGACTCTTGAAGGAGCCCTGAACGAAGCGGCAGCGGCCATGTATACCTCTCTTTTTCTGAGAAAATCTGTGGTGGAAAGCCCCCTGAACAGAGTCAATACAGGAACGAATACCCCGGTGGTCATCCATTATGAGATGGTCGAGGGAGATGAACTGGAGATCAATTTTATGGCAAAAGGCGGGGGCAGCGAGAATAAAAGCCGTATGGCCATGCTGACTCCCGATACGGGGAAAGAGGGGGTCCTGCGCTTTGTCCTGGAGACGGTGAAGAGCGCCGGCCCTGATCCGTGTCCACCCCTTTTTCTGGGGATCGGTCTGGGGGGAAGTTTTGACACAGCCCCCTGGCTGGCCAAGAAGGCTCTCTTCAGGCGTCCCGGGGAGCGCCATCCCCGCGGCGACCTTGCTGCTTTCGAAGAAGAGATCACCCTCTTTGTCAACAGCAATTCAGGAGTGGGGATCCAGGGGTTCGGACAGGGGGTGACCGTCCTGGAGACGTTTATCGAAGAGGCGCCCTGCCATATTGCAAGTTTCCCCGTTGCTGTGAATATCAACTGTCATTCGGCCAGGTATGCGGGAGTGATATTATGATCCCCATCCTCCTGCAAAAAGATAAAGAGAAGCTTCTCTCCCTCGGGGCCGGGACATCCCTGGCTCTTTCAGGGGTTGTCTATACCGCCCGCGACGCCGCTCACAAACGTCTGGCGTCCATGATCCGTGACGGAGAGGATCTTCCCTTTTCCCTGAAGGACGCCCTCATTTTTTATGCAGGGCCTGCACCGGCTCCTCCGGGCCGCGCCTGCGGCGCTATCGGCCCCACCACCAGCAGCCGCATGGATCCCTTCACCCCGCTTCTTCTGGAACAGGGGATCATGGGAGCCCTGGGAAAGGGGAAGAGAAGTCCGGCTGTCAAAGAGGCCTTCTGCCGCTTCGGAGCCGTCTATCTTGTGGCCGTGGGCGGGGCAGCGGCATTCCTGTCCCGGTATGTGAAAACAATCGAGTTATGCGCTTTCGGCGATCTCGGCCCGGAAGCTGTCTATAGAGTGGAACTGAACGGATTTCCCTGTTTTGTCGGACTGGATGTACGGGGAGGAGATATCTATACAATGAGGGAGGACAGAAGATGAAGCTTTTGGAGTATCAGGCGAAACACCTGTTGAAGGAATATCACGTCCCCGTTCCCGAAGGGTTTGTCGTGAAGGGATTGTCAGAGCTGTCCAAGGTCGTCCAGCGTCTTGGTGGGAGATGTGTAGTCAAGGCTCAGATCCTTGCCGGAGGACGCGGAAAAGCAGGCGGCGTCAGGCTGGCCGGGACATCCCAGGAAGCTTTTGCCGCAGCCGAAGACCTCCTGGGGAAACCCCTGGAGACGTATCAGACCGCCGGAAAGGGGGAGCTTGTCAATGCCCTGCTCATCGAAGAGCAGCTCTCCTTTCTCAAAGAGCTCTATTTCAGTATTACCTATGACCGGGAGACACAGACTCCTGTCCTGATGCTTTCTGCTGAAGGAGGCGTGGAGATCGAAGAGATCGCCCTGAAAAACCCCGACAGCATCAGAAAAGTCCGGGTCAACCCCATGACCGGGATCCAGGAGCATCATATCAGGGAGCTCTACCTTTCTCTCGGACGGGGCAAAGAAGGATACAGAGCTTTCACAGAACTGGTGAAGAACCTCTTCAGGCTCTACATGGAGCGGGATGCCGCCATGGTGGAGATCAACCCCCTCGTTCTTCTTGAAGATGAGACTTTTCTGGCTCTTGATGCGAAGATGATCATTGACGATAACGCCCTTTTCAGGCACGGAGACCTTGTGGAGATCCGGAAAGTCCCTGAAGATGAACAGCAGGAAGTGGAGGCCAGGGAAAAAGGGCTGAGTTTTGTCAAACTGGACGGCGACGTGGCCTGTATGGTGAACGGAGCAGGACTGGCCATGGCCACCATGGATATGATCAAACATCATGGGATGGAGCCCGCCAACTTCCTGGATATCGGAGGGTCGTCCAATCCCCAGAAGGTCATCGAAGCCCTGGACATCATTATGAAGAACAGCAGAGTCAAAGTGGTCTTTATCAATGTCTTCGGCGGGATCACGCGGTGTGATGATGTGGCCAACGGGTTTAAAAAAGCCCTTTCCCAGCGCACCATGACGATTCCCATGGTGATGAGGCTCACCGGCACAAACGAAAAAGAGGGACGCCGTATCCTCAAGGAGATCGGGTATGATGCCTTCACCGATCTGAAAGAGGCGGTCGCCCGGCTCAAAGAGGTCTATAACGGCATAAGGGAGGAACACTGATGGGCATTTTTGTGAACAGAGAGACAAAAGTCATTGTACAGGGGATCACCGGACGGGACGGATCGTTCCACACGGCAAAGATGCTGGAGTACGGAACCAGGATCGTCGGCGGAGTCACGCCCTTCAAGGGGGGGAGTGAAGTGGACGGGGTCCCGGTCTTCAACACGGTCTCCCATGCCGTGGCCGCCACGGGCGCGGATACATCCATCATCTATATTCCCCCTGCGTTTGCTGCAGGATCCATCATCGAAGCGGTGGAAGCCGGGATCACAAACGTCGTCTGTATCACTGAAGGTATTCCTGTGACCGATATGATGACTGTGGCCCACTTTGTGCGGTCCAAAGGAGCCAGGCTCATCGGCCCCAACTGTCCCGGGATCATCACCCCGGGAGAGACCAAGATCGGCATTATGCCGGGACATATCTTCACCCCGGGGCCTGTGGGTGTGATCTCCCGCAGCGGGACCCTGACCTACGAGGTCGTTCATAACCTGACCAGCGCCGGGCTGGGGCAGTCGACGGTGATCGGGATCGGAGGCGACCCCATCATCGGAACGAAGTTCATCGATTGCCTGGAGGCTTTTGAAGAGGATCCCGAAACAAAAGCCGTGGTCCTCATCGGAGAGATCGGGGGGAGCGATGAAGAGATGGCTGCGGCCTTTATCAAAGAGCATTTCAGTAAGCCTGTAGCCGTCTTTATCGCAGGGAAAACGGCTCCCAAGGGGAAAAGGATGGGACACGCGGGAGCGATCATCCACGCGGGAAAAGGGACCGCCGAAAGCAAAGTCGCCCTCTTTCGCGAAGCGGGATCCGTGGTCGTCGACCTTCCCGTGGATATCGCCGAAGCGGTCAAGGCTTTTTTTTAAATTGTCCTTTACTTATCACCCTCCCCCATTATAATGGCGGCAGGTGACCTGGGAATAACAAGGAGGAAATTGTGGCCGGCAAAAAAGAATTTCTGATCAAGATCAATCTGGATTTCTGCAAAGCCTGCGGATTATGTTACAGTTATTGCCCGACGAAGGCCATCGGCCCTGATCATGAGTTTCGGGCCTCGGTCAAAGACGCAGACAAGTGTATCGGGTGTCTGCAATGTGAGAATTACTGTCCTGATTTTGCAATTGAGATAGAAGAAAAAGAGTAAGAGGGGAAGATCATGGGAGATATTAAGTTTTTACAGGGAAACGAAGCGTGTGCCCTGGGCGCTGTCCGGGCCGGCCTTCGCTTTTTCGGAGGGTATCCGATTACCCCGTCTTCGGAGATCGCAGAACAGTGTGCACGATTATTGCCTCAAGCAGGCGGCCGTTTTATTCAGATGGAGGATGAGATCGCCTCCATCGCCTCCATCATCGGAGGGTCACTGGCCGGAGCCAAAAGTATGACAGCCACATCGGGCCCGGGTTTCTCTCTGATGCAGGAAGCTCTGGGATACGGTATTATGGCCGAGATCCCCTTTGTCGTCATCAATGTCATGCGCGGCGGCCCCTCGACGGGACATCCCACAGGGCCTTCACAAGGGGATATCATGCAGGCCCGCTGGGGAACTCACGGGGATCATCCTGTCATCGCGCTCTATCCGGAATCTGTCCCGGAGACCTATTATGAGATCATCCGGGCCTTTAACCTTTCTGAGCGTTTCAGACAGCCTGTGGTCTTTCTCATGGATGAGATCCTGGGCAAGATGAACGAATCGGTGGAGATCCGGGATGATATCGAGATCATTCCCCGGAAAAAGATCACAGGGGAGCCCTCACAGTATGCTCCCTATGCCATAAAAGACGATGTCCCGCAGACAGCCAATTACGGCGAAGGCCTCCGGTTTCATGTGACCGGGCTTTTTCACGATGAGACAGGATTTCCCGACGTGAGCGGCGAGAACATTCAAAAAAGTATCGACCGGATGTTCCGGAAGATCGCCATGCATGAAGGCGAGGTGGCAAAATGGGAAGAGACCGGGGCTTCGGAGCCCGATGTCCTTCTTGTCTCCGTGGGGATCCAGGCCAGGAGCGCAAAAATGGCGTGTAAAGAGCTGAACAGAGAAGGGATCTCAGCCGGTGTCTTCAGGCCTGTCACCGTGTGGCCCTTTCCCGAAAAACGCCTGGCAGAGTTGGCCCGGAAGGCCCGAAAAGTCCTCATCATCGAGATGAACAAGGGACAGCTGGCTGACGAATGCCGGAAATTCATATCAGGTGACAAGATCGTCGCCCTGAACCAGCTCAACAGTGAAATGATCTCTCCCGAAGAGATCATGTCGACGGTCAAGGGGGTGCTCTGATGTTTGATTATGCCAAATATTTACGGATGGATAAGCTGCCCCACATCTGGTGCTACGGGTGCGGAAACGGGATCATTCTCAAAGGGGCGGTCCGGGCCATTGACAGGATGAACTGGGACAAGGATTCTGTCATGGCGGTCTCCGGTATCGGCTGCTCCAGCAGGGCCACGGGCTATGTCGACTTTAATTCTCTCCACACCCTTCACGGACGGGCAATTCCTTTTGCCACAGGGATCAAGATGGCCAAGCCGGAACTCAACGTCATCGTCTTTACAGGTGACGGAGATGCAACCGCCATCGGAGGGAACCATTTCATCCATGCGGCCAGACGCAACATCGATCTGACCGTGGTCCTGTTTAACAACAATATCTACGGGATGACCGGAGGGCAGTATTCTCCCACGACACCTCAGGGCTATTTTGCTTCCACAGCCCCTTACGGTCATATCGACCCTTCGTTTGATATCGTCCAGCTGGCCATGGGGTCCGGGGCGACTTTTGTTGCCCGATCCACAGTGGCGAACCCCAGGGAGATGGAGAAGTTCATCCATGAAGGATTGAAGAATAAAGGCTTCTCCCTTATCGAAGTGGTGAGCAACTGCCATGAGCGTTTTGGAAAGAGAAACAAGATGAAATCTCCCTATGAGATGATCGAGTGGATCCGCAGCCGCGCGGTTTCAAAAGCAAAAGCGGAGACCATGGAACCTGAAGAGCTGGAGGGAAAGATCGTCACGGGGATCTTCCGCCAGGAGACACGGCCGGAGTATGTGGAGACCTATGACCGGCTTGTGGTGCAGAAAGCCGGAGGAGGAAACTGATATGCGCTATGAGATCATATTTAGCGGCGTCGGCGGACAGGGAATGATCCTTTGCGGTAAAATTGCTGCTGAAGCTGCCTCAATATACGAGAAAAAACATAGCGTCCAGACCGTCTATTACGGGCCCGAGTCCCGGGGCGGCATCGCAGAGTCCTATGTCATCATCTCCGATGAGCCTGTGGACTACCCCAAAGTCACCAAGGCGCATGCTCTGGTGGCCCTGAGCCAGTCAGGGCTTGAAAGACACCTGGAGCATCTCCATGACGATGCAGTGGTCATCATCGACGGGGGAAAGATCAGCCCCGAGGGCCTCTCCGGGAAGATTTCGCTCTCATCAGCGCCGTTTACCGAAGAATCCATCCGCATTATGGCCCGGCCCATGGCGGCCAACATCGTGGCGCTGGGATATTTCGCAGCGGTCACGGAGATGATATCACCTGATGCCTGTAAGAAGGCGATCAGGCACAATGTCCCTGCAGGGACCGAGGAGAAGAATATCGCTGCTTTTGAGGCCGGGTTCGCTCTGGGCCGTCATGCGTGACCGCAGGACCCGGAAGCATCCCGTCTATATCGGTGTTCAGATCCTCTTCAGCCTTCTTCTCTTCTCTTTGACTTTCCGGCTGGTAGGGGGTATTCCCGCTGCCGGCCTGGCTCTTCTCTTTGCCGTCCATCTCACAGGAGAGTTCCTTGCCTTTGTGAAGGTCTATTCAGGATTCCTCCTTTACAGAAAAGGATGGGTCTCCGTGAAGATCCCCTATAAAGAGATCGCCCGGATCACCTATATTCACCAGGTGGGAGGGCGTGAGTTTTACAGGATCTATTATCACTCCAGGGGGAAAAAAAGAGTCCTCAAGCTCCATTCCTATATGTTTACCCGTCTTCACGAGTTGATCAGGGGCCTTGAGGAGAAGGGCATCCCTGTCTCGAGAAAAGAGAAGAAGAAGGATTATGTGGCCTGGAGTCTTTTCGTGGTCATCTCCCTCTTCGCCCTGGTGATCTTCCGTCAAGTGCTGGCCCGGGGGTATCTCTTTCTCACCTCTTCTTTTTCCGGGGAATGGTATCTCTATAATCATATCCTGCTGTGGGTTCTCTTCTTTCTCTTCACCCTTTTTATCCTGTCCAGGCTCTTTTTGTTCCTGCGGCAGGGCGAGGTCCGCCTTTTCTTCTCAAGAGTCTTCCTTCACCTCGTGATCGTGGGCCTTCTCTATCTTTTTCTTCAGGATTATTCATCACAGAAACATGCAGCGGAGATGTTCCGGGTCCTGGTCGATGTCAAGTATCAGTGTGAAACGGCCCGATATGAGAACAAGCCGTCTCCTTATGCATCACAAGAGGGGGAGGGGTGTGAGCTGAAGGAGAAGACGCGGCTCATGAAGGGGTGGCACCGTGTCCCTGTCCGGGTCTACAGGATGACTTCGGATAATCCTCACCTGAGCCTCTTCGGAGAGCCCGGGCGGATCATTGTCTTTCAGTCAGGAGAGGGGACGTATTATTATGCCACGGCCTGGGAAAAAGGGCGGGTCCGCATCATCGCGCCGAAATACGGGAAAGAGACGCCGGCGGCGCTTGAGAGTGTAGTCAACCGCCGCCTTCTTATTCATATCCGGTGATCAGCCGGGAAGAAATTTCGAATATTCGATCTTCTGAGGGAGCCTGGGAGCGTCCGGGATCATCATGCTGAGATAGTCCCTGTAATGGCTTGTCACGGTGAAGCGGTTCTCATCATAATAGACATCGGCGGGGAATCCTTTGTTCCCCAGAGAGGCCAGGGGGATCGCCTTTGTATTGTAGGCTTCGACTTCGCGGAATGGAGCCATGTGGTCCAGGACAGGCATATAGCCGAACTGCTCATGAAGGATCATCTTCAGCACCATCTGCCCCAGGGCTGAGGCGACCTGGTGGTCATATTCTGAGATCCGGCCGGAGCGGGGGATGTATCCTGCGACCTGTGTCCGCGGCTGGTTGATCCCCTCTTCCCGAAGCCTGTTGGCGATCATCGCTCCCACACCTCCCAGCCGGGGATGTCCGAAGGCGTCCAGTTCGCGGCTTTCCATGACGACATCACAGGAGCCGGATTTTTCATTCCACCAGCGGACCCCCTCAGAGACTCCGATGATGATATCATTGTGTTCATGATCATGCATGTGACGGACAAGGTCGTAAAAACGGCGGATGCGTTCTTCGGTCATGGGGACTTCGGGCACGAGGATAAAATCGGCTCCTCCCAGAGCGGATGAGGCCGGAAGCCATCCGGCGTCCCGTCCCATGATCTCCAGGACGAAGATCCGGTTATGGGTCATGGCCGTGGTGCGGAGAGAGGCCGTGAGTTGGACGATGTTTCCTGCAGCGGTGGGGAAGCCGGGACAGAGGGCGGCTTCGACGGACTCTCCGTTCCGGAGATGGTGCATGGTCTGCGTCTTGATGTCATTATCGATGGTCTTGGGAAATCCGATGACAGGGATCCCGTGTTCCCGGTAAAGCCTCTGGGCCACTCCGTTGGTGTCGTCTCCGCCGATGGAGATGATGATATCGATGCCGTAACGTTTGATGTTGGAAAGGACTTCGTCAACGCGGTTCTGTCCCTCTTTATAGGGGTTTGTCCTGGATGACCCCAGGATGGACCCTCCGATATGGCCGTTGATGGACTGCTCCGAGATATCGACGACAAAACCGTCTCCCAAAAGGCCTTTCCATCCGGCATAGATGCCCAGGACGCGGTAGTCAAGAAGATAGGCGACATTTTTGATTGTTTCAATACTTCTGTTCAGGGCGCAGGTATCTCCTCCGCCTGTGAGAATGGCTACTGTTCCGCGATAAGTTCTTTTCATGGATTCTCCTTTCCCCTTCACATTGTAATTCAGCTCTCTGCATTATCAAGCCTTTTTTATCCGTTGAAAAGACGTGCGCTTCACGTATACTGTCCCTGGAGGCGATATGAGGAACGAATGGAAAGAGGTTCTGGGCCTTTGCCTGGAGACAGGCCGGGGGGCCGCCGGGATCCTGTCCGGAGGATTTTCATCCGGGGATATGGGAATCGAAGGGAAAAAGGGGCGGGAGCTGGTCACCCTCTTCGACAAGAGATCTGAAGAGTTTATTATCAGAGGGCTTGAGCCTTCGGGATGGCCCGTGGTCGCAGAAGAGTCCAGGCCGTTCCTTTCAGACAAGACAACCACTTACTGGGCCGTGGATCCCCTGGACGGAACGAACAATTTTGCCCACCGGGTCCCCCATTTTGCCCTGTCCATCGCCTTGGTGGACAAGGGAGAACCTGTCGCCGGGGTGATCATCGATCCTCTGAAAAAGGAAGAGTTTACCGCTTTCGACAAAGGAGGGAGTTTCCTCAACGGGATACGGATCACCGTCTCCGGCCGGGAAGAGCTCTCCAAGGCGCTTCTGGCCACAGGCTTTTCCTATAACAGAAGCGAAGAGAATTATAATAATACAGAGAACTTCAAGAGGGTGGTCCTCAGGTGCGGAGGGATAAGGCGGATGGGCGCTGCCTCTCTTGACCTGGCCTATGTGGCCTGCGGGCGTTTTGACGGATATTGGGAAACAGACCTGAAGATCTGGGACATGGCTGCGGGTGTGCTTCTTGTCCGTGAAGCCGGAGGACAAGTGAGCCGCCTCGGGGGTTCGGCCTGGGATTCCGCCCGGGATGATGTGCTGGCCGCCGTTCCGGGGCTTCACACCTCTCTGGCAAAACTGATGGATCCTTATGATTGAATGTGTGTTCAACGACAGAAAACTGGGCAAAGTCGTCAGGAAATATCTCTCGGCTCTGGCTGAAGAGGGCCGTCTTTCCATGGAAGAGGACCTCGTCGTCACAGATGACGAGGCCCTTGCCGGCCAAAGGGGGGAGAAAAAGCTCCTCTTTTTGACGGATCAGGCGGAGCAGCCTTCCTGCATCTCTTCTGTTTCGCTCCCCTGCCGGAGGGAGGCCCTGGCTGATGCGATTTTACGGTGTTTAACTTCTTGAATAGAAGCCTTTTATCTTGACATCCCCGGGCTGTGTGGTATGTTTACCAGGTGAGACCGAGAGGACGCATTGAAATTGTCTTGGTGAAGAGGGGGGATATATGACAAAAAGTGACCTTGCTGAAAAAATAATGGAGATCTACGATTTCATCAATAAAAAAGATGCTGTCACCATGGTCGATATTGTTTTATCGTCCATATCCGAAGCACTGGAACAGGGGGATAAGGTCGAACTGCGTGGATTCGGGACCTTCAAGACATTGAAGAGAAACGCCCGGATCGCACGGAATCCCCACACCGAAAAACAGATACAAGTCCCGGAAAAAACCGTACCGGTCTTTAAGCCCTCACCGAAATTAAAAAGCAGGGTTAATAAATAGTAAAGGAGGGAGATCATGGGATCCATCAAGAAAAAAAGAAAAGCGAAGATCAATAAGCACAAAAGGAAAAAGAAAGCCCGTCTGAACAGGCATAAAAATGAGTGGAAAAAATAATGACATCTCTTGTCATTATTTCTGATACACATCATCGCGTATTACCGGATTTAGTGACGTCACATATTGAAAACGCAGATGTCATCCTCCATGCCGGGGATTTCACCGGCATGGAGGACTATGAACGACTCGAAGCCTACGGGAAGCCGTTGTATGCTGTTTTAGGCAATATGGACAAAAGCCCCCTGGAGACGATTCTCCCCGTGAAACGTCTTGTGCGGGTGGAGGATGTCTCCATTGCCATGATCCATGGCTGGGGAGCCCCCGGCGGTTTGGAAAAGAGAGTCGAGGGAGCCTTCGAGGGGATGGACTGGGATGTCCTTGTCTTCGGCCATTCCCACAGCCCTGTGATCAAAAAAGAGGGGCGCAAGGTTCTTCTTAACCCCGGTTCTCCCACAGATAAGCGTTTCGCCCGGACCAATTCATTCATCAGCATGACCATCGACAGAAGGGATGTCAACGCGGAAATCATCTCCCTATGAGTGAGACTGTCGCCATCTTTACCGAAAAAAAAGAACTCTACGCTATTCCCCTCATCGTCTCAAAACACGGGTACAGGACCCATATCGTCAATACACTCAAAGACCTCAAAGGGGCTGCCCAAAGGGGAAAGGCTCAGGCGGTCATCCTGGATCTTGATGCGGGGCTGGATGAGCATCTGGAACTGCTTGAGCGTATCGTCCGTGAAAAGGACCCCGCCATCTCCGTCATCGTCATCGCAAGGGAGACCTCCCTGAAAGCTCTCCGGAGAGCCATGCAGTTGGGGATCCGCTTTTTCCTCACCCGTCCCTTTCCCGAACGGGAGCTTATCGAAGCTCTTGAGAAGTCCTTTTTCCAGTATCATCTGGAACGGGAGAACGAGACCCTTCTGGAAAAACTCAACAGGAAAGTCTATCAGCTGAACCTGTTGAACGAGACCGCAAAGATGCTCAACTCTTCACTCAAACTGGATGATATCCTCCTGAAGCTCATGCAGAATGCAGGCGCGCTGGTCAATGCTGAAGCCTGGACGCTTTTCATGTATAACAAGGAGAAGAATGTCCTGGTCTTCAAATACGTGGTGGGCGAAGCTTCGGATAAACTTACGGGAGTGGAGCTCCCCTGGGGGACAGGAATCGTCGGGTGGGCTGCGGCCAACAGACAGAGTATCCTTGTCAAGGATACCGGGAAAGATGAACGCTTCTTTAAGAAGATCGATAAGAAGACCAAGTTCACGACGAAAAGCGTCATCTGTGTCCCCATCGTCTATCGTGACGACCTTCTCGGTGTTGTGGAAGTGATCAACAAGCAGGACGGTTCAGCCTTTGACGAGGAGGATCTGAATATTCTGGAGATCCTGGTGGAAGATGCCGCCATCTCTATCAAGAACACCTATCTCCTGGAGGAGACCTACACCCTGACCCTCATGGACCACCTGACTCGGCTCTATAATCTCCGGAAACTCAATGACCTGCTCGGGGAGTTCCAGGAGGAGAAGCACCCGTTTTCGCTCCTGTTCATGGACCTGGACAACTTTAAAAGTGTCAACGACAACTACGGCCATGCGTACGGAAGCTCCACGCTCATCGAGTTCGCCGAGCTCCTCAAGAAGATCATCGATACAGAAGAGTACGGATTCCGTTACGGCGGCGATGAGTTCATCCTTCTTCTGCCGGGAAAGGGGATCGAAGAGGCCCGGGAGTGTGCAGAAAAGATCCATGAATGCCTGCGGACTTACAAGTTCATCAATAAAGACGGGATCGCGGTGACCTTAAGTGTCAGTATCGGGATCTCACACTTTCCCTCTCTCTCTCCTTCGGGACAGGAGGCCCTCTTTCAGGCGGACCGCGCCATGTACAGCGTCAAGCGCCGGGGAAAGAACGGGACAGCTCTGTTTCATAAAAACCTGTGAAAATTTTTAAAAAAACCCTTTACATCAAAGGGATCCTGTCTATAATTCACTTCATCGGGGCGTAGCGCAGTCCGGTAGCGCACTTGAATGGGGTTCAAGTGGTCGGAGGTTCAAATCCTCTCGCCCCGATTTTCTCTTTTCCTTTTCCTCTCTCTCTCTATAATAGACCTATGAAGATCCTCGCTGTGATTCCGGTTTACAATTCCTGGGAGACGGTGGCTCCCCTTGTGAGTGCTGTGAAGCGGCCGGGTGTGGATGTCTGCCTTATCGATGACGGATCGGACCCCGGCGGAGTTCTGCCGTCTTTTCTTCAGCAGGAGGTCATTCTCCGGCATCCTGTCAACCTGGGGAAAGGGGCCGCTCTCCGGACCGGGTTCAGGTATGCTCTCGACCAGGGGTATGACGGGGTCGTGACCCTGGACAGTGACGGCCAGCATGCCCCCGACGACCTTCCGCTTTTTCTGGACTCTGCCCGGGAGCATCTGTTTGTCATCGGGAAAAGAGACCTCCGCCGCCCCCCCATGCCGGTCATGAGGCGCCTCTCCAACCGGATCACCTCTTTCCTGCTCTCCAGGCTGTTGAACTGCTCTGTGGACGATGCCCAATGCGGATTCCGCTACATCCATAAAGAGGTCCTGTCTGGTGTGGCGACAGTCAAAAACGGATTTGAGATGGAGAGCGAGATGATCATCAATGCGGTGCGAAAGGGGTTTGTCCCTTATTTTATTCCTGTGAAGACCATCTACAGGGGAGAGAAGAGTGCCATCAGGGGGTTCCGGGATACAGCCGCCTTTGTGCGTCTCTATTTCAAAGCGCTCTTCAGCAGACGTTAAAGGCCGAAAGGGCGGACGATACGGTCCAGGACGCCGTGAAATTTCGAGATGGCGACTCCGTAATTTGTCACAGGGACCCCGCGGGACTGGCACTGTCTGATGCGCCGTTTCATATCCATTCCGGTGAGCATACAGGCTCCGCAGTGGATCACCAGGGCGAATTCCTCAAGATCATCAGGAAAATCATGGCCGGCGGCGATGACCGTCTCGATGCTTTTTCCTGTATACTCATTGATCCAGCGGGGGATCTTGACGCGGCCGATATCATCGGACTGGGCATGATGGGAACAGGCTTCAGCCACAAGGACCCTGTCCCCGTCGTGAAGGCTGTCGATGGCGCGGGCCCCCTGGACCAGGGGAGCCAGTTCGCCTTTATACCGGGCAAAGGCTGTGGAGAAGGTGGTGAGTGGAATGGGCTCCGGGACGAGTGTATGGACAAGCTTGACGGCCTGGGAATCGGTGATGACCAGGGAGGGAGGGTTTTTCAAAGACTCAAGGGCGCGCGTGACATCGCTCTCTTTCACCGTGTAGGCCAGGGCATCTCTGTCAAGGACATCGCGAAGGACCTGGACCTGGGGAAGGATCATCCGGCCCCGGGGGGCCCCGGGATCGATGGGTGTCACGAGAAGGACGATGTCAGCCGGTTTGAGGATATCACCGATGATGGGACGCTCCTCCTTGTAGGAATCGGGGACAAGGGCGATGATCTGCTCCCGGGCTTCCGGGACACCGGCCCCTGTGGCTGTGGAGAGAAGGGCATAGGGGTAGCCCTTCTCCCTGCAGAGGGAGAGGGATTGCTCCGGGGGAGCGCTCTTATCGTTCTTATTGAAGAGGATCAGGAACGGGATCTCCATCTTTTCAAGCTGGGTAACGGCGGCCTCTTCGTCAGGGGTCAATCCCTGTTCGTCTGTGACCAGGAGAGCCATATCGCTTCTCCAGAGGACTTTGAGAGAGGCCTGGACCCGTTTCTGCCCCACTGTGCCCACATCGTCGATTCCGGCTGTGTCGTAAAACGTGACAGGGCCCACGGGGAGGAGCTCAAAATGCTTGGCAACGGGATCGGTGGTGGTCCCGGGCTGCTCATCCACAATGGCGATGGTCTGTCCGGTGAGGGCGTTGATGAGAGATGACTTGCCGACATTACGACGGCCGATAAGGGCGATGACAAGACGTTCTCCGCGGGGGGCTTTCATGCTCATGGGGACCTCCTCATCCTTTGGTGCGACGGGGAAAAGAATCTTCTCCCGTCTCTAAAATTATGGTATCATCAGGGGTGAGGGGGTTCAAGAGAAAATTGTAACCGGAGTGGAAACATTTAAGGAGAGTATGGACGCTTCCCGCCCAGCAGATCAACGGAGACTGAAAGAGTATGAAAAGCTCCGTCACCGTATGGTGGAAGAGCAGCTTGTCTCCCGGGGGATCAGAGACCCTCTCGTCCTGAGAGCCTTTCGGATCGTCCCGCGGGAGTTCTTTGTCCCGTCGTTTTTGAAAAACAGCGCTTATAAAGATGCCCCTCTTCCCATCGGCCGCGGCCAGACCATCTCTCAGCCTTATATCGTTGCCAGGATGATGGAGATGCTGGAGCTGAGCGGCGCAGAGAGGCTTCTTGAGATCGGGACCGGGTCGGGATATCAGACGGCTCTTCTCTCGTACTGCTGTGATGTCCTTTACTCCATGGACCGTATCGAAGCTTTTGTGAAAAAAGCACGGAAAGCCCTGGACAGCCTGGGCCTGTTCAAACCCTTTCTCTATACCGGAGACGGATCGCTGGGCTATCCTCCGAAAGCCCCTTACGACAGGATCATCGTATCGGCGGCGGCTCCGCTCCTCCCCCGGGCCCTTCTGGAACAGCTGGCAGAAGGCGGGATCCTGGTCATGCCGGTGGGCGCTGAGTGGGGGCAGCAGCTCGTCCGCGCAGTGCGGACCAACGGAGAGATCGTCGTAGAGAAGAGTGAAGGATGTCTCTTCGTTCCTCTCATCGGAGACGGCGGCTGGAAAGAGCCGTAGGGTCTTTTTTCTTGACGCTCAGGCCTTTGTTTGATAGGCTTCCAGCATAACGGGGAGGTTTTATGCTCGAGGACAAAACGAAAAAAAGCGGAGACTTCCGGTCCCTGAGAGAGTATTACAACTATCTCACCACAGGCAGAAAAATCGAAGATTTCGGGTATAATCCCTTGCTGAGCCACGCCCATGAGAAGAACAGAAAACCCATTGCCGCATACAATGCCTACCGTGAAGAGCTCCTCGGGAAAGTCCATGAGCGCCTTCTCGATGAGATCGGGAACAAGAGCCAGGTGGACCAGCTCTTCAACAAACAGTTTTTCCTCAACGGGGAACCCCTGAGATATGTCATGAAATCTCCCGCAGAATCCACAGAGTCCTTTGTCCGCGGCCTCCGCTCCTTCTACGAAGGGGTCAACAAAGTCGCCCGTGAGAAATTCGGCCTTCAGCCCATCACCGTCAACGGGGAGGAGAGCTGTTACCTCTGCAAACGGACGGGACGAGTCATCATCGTGGAAGAGTACAACGCCAACAGGGAGAGCCTCGCCCTCTGCCCCCATCTCTACAGCCGCATCATGGAAGAGTCCGGTATCAACCGACGGTTTCAACATAAAGGCTTTGATGAATTCATCGTCGAAGAGAGCAACAAGGCTGCAGTCCGGGCCATGAAAAAGTATGCCTCCTGTTTTGAGACGGTCCTTCAGACAGGAGAGAGCCTTCTTTTGATCGGCCCTGTGGGAACGGGAAAGACTCATCTCGGGATGGCCGTCCTCATGGAACTGATGAGGAAACCTCTTTATCTGCGGTTTGAGCTGTTGCGGAAACGCTACATCAGCCTGCCCCAGTTCCTCAATGAACTCAGGGCATCTTACCGTGAGGAGAGGCTGAAAGACTTAGCCGAATGTGAGTTTCTCATTATAGATGACCTGGGAATCGAGACTCTGGACGAGTGGGGGCGGGACAAGGTCTTTACCCTGGTGAATACACGGTACCAGGAAAAACTCCCCACCATCTTCATTTCCGACCTCTCCCCCCAGGAGCTGGTCAACAAACTGGATGAACGGATCCTCTCCAGGCTCCATGAGATGGCCCGGGGTGTCCGTATCGGCGGAGAAGACCGCCGGCGGAAAAACTGACCTTTAAAACAGCAGAGAGATCCCCTTTGCCACAGCCAGGTCCACAAGAGCCTCTTCGGAGAGGCCGGCCAGGAGCGCGCATTGGGAGAGGTCTGCATCCCCGTTCCGCAAAAGATAGAGGGCGACCACTGTCTGAAGCTTGCCGGCGTCGTCTCCGGGAAGATCGATCTTTCTGAGCAGCTCCTCTTGGATATTCAGGGTTACAGGCGCCATGAGGGGTTCTCCTTTCTCTTTTCCTCTATTATAGAAAAAGTCGCGTAAAAGTCAACCTGGCGGGCCGTATTGCACAATTTTAGTGCACTTCAGGGAAAAACCGGATTTATGACAGCAGATGAGGAAATGCCTATTTTCCTTCTATTTCAGGAGTTGAGGACAACCGGGGAAGAACCTCTTCTTTGGCACGGGAGTTGCTTAACCATAAGGGAAAGGGAAGAAGGAGGTTTTGTATGAAGATGAACAGACGCGGTATGGCCTTTCTCATGGCGCTCGGGATGGTTGCGATTTCAGCTGTCATGATCGCCTCTCTGGCCATGCTGATCTCCTCATATGTATCGACCACACGGTCCAGCAAGCAGAAAGAGTATTCTCTCCACTATGCCAATATGGCGCTGGATGAGATCAAATGGCATATTCAGAAGGGCTACAAACGATGGCTCTACGAGGCCACACACTCGCCGGGGTCAGACGGGATCTATGATTATGAGACCCGCGCCCACAGCAATGACGACTCGATCCTCACATCCAGTGTGAACCCCGACAGCAGCACAGAGGGAGGGTACACCTATACCGCCGTCTCTGTGGACGATATCGGCAATACCTACTGGATCAAAGTGGTGGACCATCTCATCTGGCCTGACGGAAAGATCCGGGAAGATTACTACACCGTCGCCTCCACGTCAGGGCTCAAGCCTTCGGGACGTATTGAAGGCTGGATCAGGATCTCGGACAAAGACGATACCATCAGCCAGTACAATTTCGTCTATGATATCTTCTGCAAGGGAACCGACCTGCGCGGCGTGAAGCTCAGCATGGACGGGAACACCGTGGTCATCGAGGATGACCAGCCGCCCAAGGTCTCCTACATCCGCGCCACGGCGCGGGGATCGGACTCCATCTCCGTAAGTGAGTTCAGCGTGGGAGTCTTCAAGGGACATATCAATGTGGGAAAAGGCTACAATGTCTTCGGAAAACTCCATGCCTACGACTATATCGACTTTGTCTTCACGCCCCAGATGTATGAGATGGACGTGGCCAAGATCTACGACCAGTTCAGCGTGAGCAACAAGGGAACCGGTTTCTATCTTCACGGGAGCCTTCTGGCCAGCTCCATCGAAGCCCAGAAGGCCTATCTGGAAGCCCATAAGAACGATACGATCAATCTTCAGGGCGATAACTCCGAGATCCGGACATGGGGATTTCATCAGAATAAGAAGGCCTGGGCCTCTTTTGTGGGGGACAACGCTCATCCTGAGATCATTCCTCCCATCAGCCCCAAGACCAATGAGCACTTCTCCATGGTGAGGCGCGAAGCCCACGCCAACGGGATCCACGTCCAGGGCGGGGATGTCCGGTTTATCTACCTGGATCCGGGAGCGTTGAATGTCAACGGAGACGGGAAGCTGAAGATCACTCTGTCAAGCGGGGAGATCTTTGTCAACGGCGTCTCCAAGGGGAGCGGATCGGGAGTGGCCGTGACGGTGAATATCGCCGACCTTCGTTCGCCTCTCATGTACGTGGACGGGAACCCGTCCACGGGGACCTACTACAATGCCACAGTGGGAAACTTTTCGGCCTTGAACATCACTTCGGGGATCTACATGACCCGGGGAGTCCGGGGGCTCACAGGTGTCCTGGACGGCCAGTTTTCTCTTTTTTGTGACTACGATGTCGTCTTTTCCGGGGATGTCCTCTACCAGGAGTATATCGGGACCATCCCCTTCCTCTACAAGGACCTTCTGGACAGCGGGAAGATCAAACAGCCCTACTCCGGGGCCGGCGCCCAGCCCGATATGGACAAACCCAATATCCTGGGTGTCTTCACCAAGCATGATATCATCATCCCCGCGGATATGTTCAATCAGCCCTATTCCATCCAGTCGTGGGGGGCCTATTCCTGGAAGCTGAAATATGATAAATGGAATCCCTACCAGGGGGACTGGAGCGGAGAACCCTCCCGTCGTGTGGACGGAGAGGGGACCGGCGTCCTTACCGGAGCCGTTTCCGGTGGGGGGGATATCTTTCCGGATATCTTCACCATGGGCGTCTACTACGCCAACCACCGCGTCTACGGAGAGATCCCCAGCGGAAGCTCGTCCGGAGAGTACTACAATCGGGATAAGTCCTATTACTGCCAGCAGAAGGGAACCTGGTTCCTCTACGGCAGTGTGACCTGTGATGAGCAGGTCTTTGCCGTTTTGAGTAATGTGGGGCAGCAGACCTGGTGGGACGGATTCAAATACCGAAGCTACAATTACGATCCGAATCTCTATACCTATGAGCCGCCCTTCAGCCTGAGGGTGGAAGTGCAGCCCATATGGAGCTGGCGCGTGACGACCACGTATCCCGCGGGCCTGGCGGAGTATTAAGGGGGGATGTATGAATAAGAAAGGTTTTACATTTATCGAACTGATCCTGGGCCTGAGTATCATGGCCGTGGTCTTTATCTCGGTCATGGGTTACATCATGGTGGTGGGAAAGACCGAGCGGAAAGTCAAGCTCACCATCGACCGTTTCAACGTCGCCCAGAGTATTCTCACAGAACTGAAGAACTGGGATTACCGCGGGACCAACAAGAAGAACCTCTCCTCCCTCAAGAAGTATCTGGAAGAGACCTCGCCGGAATACCTCGAGTATATGATGGGGGAGTCCCTCTACAATATCGAATCGGGGGGAGCGGGGACCTATTATCTCAAGACGGACGAGGGGACCCTTCTCCGCGTGATCGTCAATCTGGATTATATGCAGGAGGACACCACGGACATCGACGGTGACGGGATCAAGGATGAACTGGTCCGGAGCAACAGCGACCAGAATATCATGAGGATCACCGTCTCAGTGGCGGAACACTTTAAAAACATCACCGAAGACCAGTATGTCTGGGCCACCGCCGTGGGCTATAAGGGCGTGAAAAGCAATAAACCCGTGGTGGATACCTATTTCAACGACATCAGTGACGACGATGTGGTGATCACATCCGAAGCGGCGGTCCTCCTGGCCATGGATTACCGCAAGAACGCCGACATCATCAACGGGCTCAACAACCTGGACAATGTCTCGCCGTATGACGAAGACTCCGTGGACAACGATGAAGACGGAAAGACCGACTATTCAGGAGGAGATGTCCTTGAAGCCGATTCCGACGGCCTGGACAACAACTATAACGGGATCATCGACGAAGCCTTTGAGCAGAATGATTTCGTCACCCATTACGAGGGGACGGTCTTCTCCGCCGACCCCTTCAAGCTTCTCCATGTCTACATCACCGATCCCGACGGGACGACTGTGGACAGGGTGAGCAACTATACTGCAAACGACGAATACACAGTCTATACCTGGCCTGTGACAGACAGCGGCGGCGGAGCCTTTACCGGGGGGTGGACCATTGACGGCGATACCCCCAACGGAAAGTACAAGGTGGAGATCGAAGCCCGGACGAATCCCGATCTGGATACCGGCGTCTCCCTGGATCCCCGGAGTTATGAGTTTATCGTGGATACCCAGCCTCCCGCCGTGACCGAGATCAGCCCGGCCCCGGGGACCTTTGTGGCCTCCACCAATGTGACCCTGGCCGTGACAGCCAAGGACAATCCCCCTGCGGGAGTCACCGTGCCCACAAGCGGGCTGGACCGTGTCTATGTCATGGAAAAGAAAGAGTTTGAAGTCTCCGGTGAAATGAAATACTCCTGGGAACTGGTGAAACACCAGCTCATCGACAAGGAGACCTCGGATGTCTTCTCCACCATGAATGTGGGCGTGAACCTGGAAGAAGTGGCCGAAGGCTACCACTACTACAGGGTGGTGGTCAAAGACCGCTCCGGGAATGTGAATTACAAGGAGACGGAAGTCTATGTGACGGACGAACCCGACATCAAGCCGCCCCGGATCTATCCCCTGATCCCCTATGACCCCCTTTCCACGGCGGTCACGGGAAGCCCCACACCTCAGATCGCTGCACGGATCGTCGATTCCACCATCATCAGCGGGATCGAGACCGAGAGCGGTGTGGATGTGGATCCGGTCAACGGGCTGCCCCGGGTGGTCTACAAGATCCTGGAACCCGGAGACTCCGAGGTCGTGGACTGGAACACCCTGGACGGATTTACCGATATTACCGCTCAGGTGGCCTATATCAAACACAATGTCAATAATGTGACGCTCCAGTTTACAACAGGGGCCACCCTGGAAGAAGGGGATGCGGTCCTTGTGGGGATCTATGCCCAGGACAAGGCCCAGAATTACTCCACCCGCGTCTGGAAGTTCACCTACTCCACAGGAGCGGCCTCCAACAATCCCTTTATCGAGGACGTGACGGTCCAGCAGCTGGCCAACCACCCCAACCTCTCGCCGCCGTACCTCTATAACCCCGACTGGGTGTCCGGAGCCCTGTCTCAGATCAACCGCAACTTTTTCATCGGGTGGCACTCAAGCGATGCAGACGGTATTGCCATCACCCGGCTTCACTATACAGCCGTGGCCGACACCCTGGTGACCTATGAGAAGAGTTCCTCTGTCCTGGAGCTGCCCATCGCCGACAGTTTCGGCTATGAACTCGCCGACCTGAACATCTCGCAGCCCGGGACCTTCTACTACTACATCGAAGTCGTCGACGGGAGCGGGACCACGTCCTACTACTACAGGACCGATGCATCATCGGCGCCCGAAACCCATCAGACGGCTCCCACGGATATCACAAGCCAATGGGTCCCTGTGAAGGTGGAGCAGGTCCGCGTCCTTGTCTTTGATATGGACACGGACGAAACGGGGACTACGGACAATGTGAGCCCCTACTATACCCTCCATGACGGCCCTCTCTACTGGAATGACGAAGACTGCACCATCATCGAGACGGCTCAGAATACCGATGTGTCCACGCTCATCGGCTATATGGATCCTGATGCCAACGGGCTCTTTGACGATTACGACCTGGTGATCTTCTTCACCGGCGCCATGGCCTCCCCTCCGGGGTTCTCCGACGGATTTATCCAGCTGCTCCACTCCTGGATGACAGCCCCTTATGCCGACTTCAGGACCTTCTACTCCTCACTGCAGGAGGGGGTCAACGGAGACCTGGACTTTTTCCACTACACAGGGGACAAGACGGTCACTCTGAGCCAGTACAGCAGCGTCAAGCCTCCCCGTGTGGCTTTCATCGGGAAGCGCTTCTTTCACAACTTTGATTCCACCAGTGTCTACACCACAGACCTGCGTCAGCTCTTCATCCGGCGCTGGCTGGGTTTTGCTGCCGCGGGAAAGCAGGATTACACCAACTTCACCTCCTACCCGTATGTGGTCTCCAATCTCCTGAACGCCACACTCTGGAGCACCGGGACAACACTGATGTTCAACGATGTCATCTTCGGGGAGACGCTGGGAGTCATGAAACAGGATGCTGACGGCAACGACCTCTCCCGGGCGACGGGAGCCAACTATCTCCGCCACTATCTCCTCAACCCCGTGGAAGGGGAGTACTACGACGGATATGCCGATCAGACCGACCCCGTTCCCCAGCGCTGGAACCTGGCCGGAGAAGTCCTCAGCTCGGAAGAAAAGCTGGAAGGAAAGATGCTTCTGTCCAACCCGGGGATCCATACCACTGACTACAACGGCCTTGAGGGTTATCTCATGGCGACGAAGCAGTGCCTGGTCTTCGGGTATGATCCGGACAATACAGCCTATACCGCCGGTGTCTGGGCCTATAAAGGCGTGGGGTCAGGCTCATCCTGGGATTTTGCCATTCATGACGACGGCCCCAACAGTGTGGATACAAAGCTTCTCTTCCTGGGATTCGGGATCGAAGCGATCTCCACGGAGAACTGGCGGTACGAAGCTATGAAGAGCCTGGTCCGCTTCCTCTATTACTGAGAGGGGAGGAGAAAGAATGAATAAAAAAGGATTGACGCTCATTGAACTCTTTATCACCATTGCCATTCTGGGGCTTATCTCCATTGCGGTGTATAACCTGTTCAATGTCTTTATCAAACAGAGCCTGGGGGTGCAGGAGAGGATCGTGACGGAACAGCGCTTTGATATCGGGTTTCACACCATGCTCAATGATTTCATGTCCATGAGTGTGGTCATGACGGGGATGCGCGATGTCGTCCCCGTCAAGACCTATAACCCGGACGGGTCTCTTCTCAAGCAGACCAACCAGACCCTGCTCTTTTCCGATTCAGTGGATTATCAGGGGACGACCTACTCGTTTCATACAGCAGACGGATCATTCCTCCTCACGGACGGGTCCGCCACGATTCCCATATTTGACGATTCCATCATCGACACCCTCTACTTCAACAGTGACAGCGAGATCCCCAGAAACGGGATCTCCTTTTCTGTGGGGCTCAACGATGCCGATTATGAAGCCGGCCATTCGGGTTCCGATACCACGATCAGGGATACCTATTTTCTCGAATACCGTGATGATGACGGGGACGGGAGGATCCTCTATGACGGAGTGGCCGAAGACAATGACCGGGACGGCCTGGATACCGACGGAGACGGGCTGGACGGCGAAGAACCCGATGTGATCAACGCTGTGGTGGGTTATCATGTCTCTTATTTCCTGGTCCCCGAGTCAGACTGGTTTCAACGTGGGGGGAAACGGTTCAAGTGGCATTATCTTGTCCGCCGCCTCTATAAACCCCACTTGGCAGGGACATCGGGCTACTCTCCCGATTTCAAGATCATTGCGGAAAAGGTCGTCCTCCTCTCCATCATCCCCTTCAAATGGGAGAGAGGGGAGAAGATCTATCTTCCCCCGGATGCCCTGAACGCCTATAAACTGAGTGACGGAACCATCGATTACGGATTCACCACAAACTTCAACATCAGTTTCGAGGTCATCCTGGTCACGGCGTCCCAGACAGGGGCCACGGCGATCTTCCGCCGGACCATCACGCCGTCTGTGACCTATAACGCCGAATAAGAGGAAGGGAGCTTCGGCTCCCTTTCTTTATCAGGAAAGGGCATTATGAAGACGAACATGGGAGTCCTTGTCTATGTGAAAAGGCGGGGACGCTATCTTATGCTCCACCGGAATAAAAAGAAAAACGATATGCATGAGGGGTTCTGGGTAGCCCCGGGAGGGAAGAGGGAGCTGAATGAATCGATCCCCGACTGTGTCCGGAGGGAACTCCTTGAAGAGACGGGACTGACGGCGAGGACATTGAAATTTCTGGGGTTTCTCCATTTTCCACAGGCCGGCAGCTCCCCTTTCGGCGGGGAGTGGGTGGATTTCGTCTTTCTGTGTACCCGTTTTACAGGGGTTCCGCTGACCTCGGGCCCTGAAGGGACTCTCAGCTGGGTCTCTGAAAAAGATCTGTTGTCCCTTCCCATGTGGGAGGGAGACAGGATCTTCACCCCTCTTGTCCTTCAGGGGAAACGCTTTGACATCGCTCTCACTTATGAGGAGGAGCGTCTCGTCTCTTATTCCGTGAAAGATCTCCATTGAAAAACCTTCTAAATTCCTTATCATGGAAAAAAGGAGGCCATATGTCTGAAGAGTTTGACCGGCTCGTGGAACGCATCAACGCCCTCTGGCATAAAAAGAAGACGGAGGGGCTGACTCCGGAAGAGGAGGCTGAACAGAAAGCCGTGCGTGAAGAGTATCTCAGCCGGGTCAGGGCCTCTTTGCGGGCTCAGATGGAGGGGATCCGGTACACCGGAAAAAGAGAGCCGGGAGCTTCTGAACAGGGAGACCCCGGTGAATAAGATCAGAGACGCCTTTGTCAGGAACCTTCTCCAGGTCTACTACGGGGCCCCGGTGAAGTCATTGAAAAGCCGGCCTTGTCTTGATCGGGAGGGGCTCTATGGGCTTTTCCTCCAGGTGCAGTTCAAAAACAGGGTCAAAGAGACCCTTCTTCTGAAACAGATGAGTGCTGAAAAGGCACAGATGATCCTGGAAAGGGAGAACACTCCTCAGGACCCTTTTTTGCCGGAGCCTCTTTTCCACCTTCAGATGATCACCAAAGAGCACCTGTTTCTGCAGCGTCTGGCGGGGATGCTCTGCGACGAGGAGAGCGCGGATCTTACTGACAAGCAGGTGATGGACCTTCTTGATCATCTGGAGCTCCTCAGCCGCCGGAGCTCTGCCCCCCTGGAATACGGAAAGGCTTTCGACCATGACGAAGCCGCTGTTTTGCAAGCCTCCGGTGATGTGGAGGCCTCTCTGGCCCTCACCCCGGAGACATGGGGCGTCATCAATGGCGTGCCTCTTCTCTGGGACTCTTCCCTGTTGGCCTTTCACCACAGCGGGTATGCTCTCTGGCATCTTATCCTGGAACAGGAGCTTTCTCCGGAACGGGCGGAAACCCTCTTCGGCTCCTTTTATGAACAGAGGGGGATCCCGGGTCCGCAGGCTGCTGCGTGCCGGCGGCTTGCCCGTGAAGAGTGCTTGTCCGACAGGAGGATGACTGAAAAGGAGAAGAGCCGCTGCAGGGAGTGTTATGGAGGGGAATAGGGGTTTTGAAAACCCTCTGATCCCCCTCATCGCCTCACTCGCCCACCGTCGGGGACTTTCTCTTTTTGCGGTGGGAGGTGCTGTCCGGGACAGGATCCTCCACAGAGGCCCTTTCAACGATATCGATTTTGTCTATAGCGGCGGAGAGTTCGATCCTGTGGCCGGGGACCTGCGCCGGCATGTGCGGTTCAAGGCCATTCCCTTCAGGAATAAAGGGTTTTCCACCCTGCGTCTCTGTTTCAAGTCTCTGATTTTGGATTTTCAACCTCTTTCGGGAAAGACCCTCGCTGATGATGCCCTGCATCGGGATTTTACAGCCAATGCTCTCTACATGAGTCTTGACAAAGGAGAATGGACCCTCCATGACCCCCTGGACGGGCTTGACCATATCAACGCCGGGATCCTCAAAGAGGCTGCGCCCGATTCCTTTTCACGTGACCCTCTGCGAGTCCTCCGTCTCTTCCGGTTCGCCGCTTCTCTGGGATTCGGTTATCAGCCCGAAACGCTGGACCTGGCCCGGGCCTCTGTTCCCGGGCTTTCTAAAGTCTCTTCCGAGCGGAATAAAGACGAACTCATCAAGATCTTTACACAGGTCTCCCCTTCTCTTCTGCGTGATATGGCGAAAATCGGGGTCTTTGATGCTCTGGGAGGTTTCTGCCCTGCGGAGTTTCCCCCATGTGGGAGCGAACGCTATCTTCTCAACATGTTTCTCTTTTTTAAAAAAAACGGCGAGGAACTCCGCCTGCCTGATTTTTTAAAGCGTTTCCGGTTCTCGAGAAAAGATCAGGATGATGTCCGTGCCCTCCTCTCGTTTGCCCATGTTTCCCCCCGGGAAGTGATCCCCCTTTTCCATAAGGCGTCTGTCCCGCTTCTTGACCTTCTTTCAGACTATTGCCGTCTTACCGGAGAGCTGGAGAAGGGAGATCTCCTTGACGATATCAGGCGTTTCGGAGCGCCCCTGGTCAACGGGCGTGATGCGGCGGCCAGGTTCGGTCTCTCCGGGGCGGAACTGGGGCGTTGTCTGGACCGTCTCCATATCCTTCAGATCACGCGAAAGATCCGCGAAAAAGAGGCCCTGCTTTCTCTCTGCAGTGACAAGAGAAAAGAATATTGAAAGCGCCTGTTTTTTAACTATAATGAAGACATGAAGCAATACTTTGTCCACACGGTTATCGTCTTTCTCATCCTGGCCTCCTTCTCCTGTGCACGACAGGAGAAGCCCCCAGGGGAGCCCCCCTCCGTTGAGCCCGGGCAGGTCTTCGAAAAGGGGATGAGCCTCACCTGCACAGACCGGGGAATGCGGGTCTGGGAGATCCTTGCCGATACCCTTGTCCAGCATGAAGACGGGACAGGGGAGGTGAAGGGCGAGAAGATCAAGATCTCCTTCTATTCTCCCCAGGGAGACGTGGAACACATCATCACAAGCGACCGGGGGACCATCTCTCTCAAGACAAATGATGTCATCCTCCAGGGACATGTCGTTTTGAAGAATATTCCCCGGGAGACCACGGTCTACACAGAACGTGTTCAATATAAAGCCGGAGATGACAGGATCATCAGCCGGGACCCCGTCAAAGTCGTCCGGGGAACGAGCACCCTTGAAGGCCGGGGAATGACGGTGGATCTGAAAACCAGTGAGATCGTGATCAGCCAGCCTCATGGGAAAGAATAGTCTCTTTTTGCTGGTGTCCCTTCTCCTGCTGGCTGCAGAGCCTGTCAGGGGACAGCTGCCTCCCGGATCATGGGAGCTCATCCATGCCGACCGATCCAAAGTCTTTTACGGAGCTCCGGAGACCCGGGTGCTGTTTCAGGGAAATGTCCTCTTCGCCAACGGAGAGGAGCGTTATCAGGCGGACAGGGTCGTCTATCTTGAGAAGAGCGGCCTGATCACCATGGAGGGGCATATCCTCATCATAAGAGACGGCTATGAGATTCAGGCGGAGACTCTCTTGTTTTATTCCAGAGAAGGGGTCACCGAACTGGAGGGAGATGTCAGGGTGAAGGGAGAGACGATGAGTGTCTCGTCCCGGAAAGCTTTGATCAGAGAAGACGGTGAGATGAATTTTATGGAGGATGTCATATTCGAAAGCGGTTCCTATGTGGGATTGGCCGATACCATGACTGTGGGGGATTCTCAGAGATCCGTGCTCCTCGGCGGGATCCCCTATCTTGCCATGGAAGGCCGTTATATCGGGGGGGATGAGATGATCATCACCCTGGAAGAAGGAAGCCGGATCACTTCGCTTGTCATCACAGGCCACGGTGATATGATGTGGACCGGTGAAGAGCAGACGATCCATCTCCGGAGCCGTGACCTGAGCCTCTTTTTCGGAGAGGAGAACAGGCTGGATCTGATCCGGGCCCGGGGAGATGTCCGGGGGTCGCTGGAGACCGGCGAAAATGTCAATCATTTTCACGGACAGTCCATGGATGTCCGTTTCAGCGGACATGAACCGGAAGAGATCCTGCTCACAGGAGAGGCCGGAGGTTCGGCAACGGGCCTGACGGCCGGAGAGAAGGAAGAGAACCATGTCCGAGAGTAAAATATTGAAAAAAAGAGTCCTCAAAGCAGAGCGGCTGAAGAAGATCTACAACAAAAGGCCTGTTGTCTCCGATGTCACCATCGAAGTGAATTCCGGTGAGGTCGTGGGCCTTCTCGGCCCCAACGGAGCGGGAAAGACCACCTCTTTTTATATGATCGTGGGGATCATCAAGCCTGATGCCGGGACCATTCACATCGACGGAGAGGAATTCACCGGCGAGGCCATGTATCTGCGCTGCCGGAAAGGGATCAGCTATCTTCCCCAGGAAGCATCGATCTTCAGGGACATGACCGTGGAAGAGAATCTCGATGCCATCCTGGAGACGGTCACATCAGACACTGACCTGATCACCCGGGAGAGGGAATCCCTCCTCAAGCGCTTTAAGATCGGTCATGTGCGCGGGAGCAAAGGGTATATGCTTTCCGGGGGAGAACGGCGCCGCGTGGAGATCGCCCGTGCCCTGATCACCCGCCCTTCGTTTCTCCTGCTGGATGAACCTTTTGCAGGGATCGACCCTATTGCCGTGGGGGAGATCCAGGACCTGATCAATGACCTGAGGGCGTCGGGGCTGGGGATCCTCATCACGGATCATAATGTCAGAGAGACATTGAGTATCACGGACAGATCCTATATCCTGAGCCAGGGGCGGATCCTCGTGTCGGGGACTCCCGGTGAACTCATCGAGAATGAGACAGCCAAAAAGATCTATCTGGGAGAAAAATTCAGGTTATGAAAAATGAGCTCTCCCTCCAGCAGAAGCAGCAGCTGAGCCTGACTGTCATGCAGAAGATCAGCCTGGAGCTGCTCAACAGGAACCAGATCGAACTTCAGGAGTATCTCAAAGAGGAGGCGTCTCTCAACCCTTTTCTGGAGCCTGTCCCTGTCCAGGATGAGGTTTCTCTTTCTGAAGATGAGGAGCGGTCCAGCGGATTCGACGAAAACTGGGACATCTATGCCGGAAGCGCCTCTTCTCACCTGCCTCGTGATTTCAATCGGGATGACCTCATGGAAAGTCTCTCCCGCCCGGAAGAGTGGACAGAATCCCTTCAGAGGGACATCCGGCTCTCGAGGATCTCTGAAGATAAAAAGACTCTTTTGACCGATATTCTTGATCATTTGGATGAAAACGGTTTCCTTGCTTCTCCGTCGGATCTCATGGCAAAACACGCCCTGAACGAAGAGAGCTTCGAGGAGGCCCTCGCCCTCTTTTTCCTTTTGGCCCCACCCGGTGTGGGCGCCCGGACACTGGAAGAGTCTTTCCGGCTGCAGCTTCATGCCCGGGGGCTGGACGACCCTCTTCTGGAAAAGATCGTCACGGAGAAGAGCGATGCCGTCCGCCGCAAGGATTTTCATGAGGCCCTGGACGGATATGACCTTGACCCGGGAGAAGCCCGTCGTGTGGAGCGGATCCTGAGCTCTCTTTTGCCTCGTCCGCTTCCCGAGGAGGACCTCCCCGCCACAGCGGTTCTTCCCGACCTTTTCATCTCACGGAGAGAGGGGGAGTTCAGGGCAGACGTGAGCGACAAATACCTGGCGTATTTTACCATCAACCCCCGGTATGTGGAGATGATGCGCTCACCGGACATGGGCACGGATGAGAAAGCATTCCTGAAAAAATATTATCAGAACTACCTCATGATCAAAACAGCCCTTGACCGGCGCAGGGAGACCCTTCAGAAGCTGGGAGAAGCACTCATCCAAAAGCAGCGGCCCTTTTTTGAGAAAGGCTTTTCCCACCTGAGGCCTCTCACCCAGGCTGAAGCTGCCGAGGTCATGGATGTCCATCCCTCCACGGTTAGCCGTGCAGTGAGAGACAAATTTGTCCAGACAGAATTCGGGCTCTTCCCGCTGGGGATCTTTTTTACAGGGGTCACCGGGACAGTCTCTTCCACTCATGGAGAACAGGTCTCCAGGACACTCATCCTCAAAGCCATGAAAGAGATGGTGGACCGGGAAGATAAAAGTGATCCTCTCACCGACGAAGAGATCGCAGGAGAGCTGGAGAAGAAAGGATATCAGGTCAGCCGCAGAGCTGTGAACAAATACCGGGGGATGATCGGCATCCCTTCCAGAAAGGAGCGGAGACTATGAAAGATATAATGATCATCGGTGCAGGCCCGGGGGGATATGTCGCGGCCATCAGGGCGGCCCAGCTGGGCCTGGATGTGGCTGTGGTGGAAAAGGGCCGTGTGGGAGGGACATGCCTTAATGTGGGGTGCATCCCCACCAAGACCTATGTGGCCATGGCTGAACTCTATGCAAAGATGCAGGACGCCTCTCATTTCGGGATCCAGGTCGACGGGACTCTTTCCATTGATCATCGGAGGATGGTGGAGAGAAAAAACGAGGTGGTGGATCAGCTGGTGAGGGGGATCGAAAAGATCTTCCAGAAAAGGAAGATCGAGATCATCCCCGGGGAAGGGCGGCTTTCCGGACCCGATACGGTCCATGTGGACGGGAAGAGCTACACGGCCAGGCATATCATCCTGGCAACGGGATCAGAACCGGTCATCCCTGACGGTCTGAACGTTCCCGGATTTACCCTGGACAGCACCGCTCTTCTGGACAGAACGGAACCGCTTTCGTCTCTGGCGGTGATCGGAGGGGGTGTGGTCGGTGTGGAGTTTGCCAGTATATGGGCCCATCTGGGGACGAAAGTCTCATTGATCGAGATGCAGCCCTCTCTCCTCCCCACACTGGATAAGAAGATCGGGACACGCCTCAAGTCCATCCTGAAGAAAAAGGGTGTGGATGTCTACACCTCCCGCAAAGCGGATCATGTGAAGCCGGGGGAGATCACCCTTGATGACGGGACTGTGATCCAGGCGGAAAAAATGCTTGTGGCCATCGGCCGGCGGCCGGTCCTCAGGGGGATCGATACCGAACAGCTGGGGATCAGGACCGAACGGGGGTTCATCTCCGTCTCCGAGAGCATGGAGACCTCCCTGAAAGGGGTTTATGCCATCGGTGATCTTCTTGCGTCTCCCCAACTGGCCCATGTGGCCTCAAAAGAGGGGATCGTGGCTGTTGAGAATATTGCAGGACACAAGAGCCGGGTCAACTATGATGCTGTTCCCTGGGCTGTCTTCACCCATCCCGAGATCGCTGTCGTGGGGGCATCCGAAGGAGCCCGCGAGGGCAAATTTCCCTTTTCAGCCAACGGCAAAGCCCTGGGATCAGGCGAGGCCGAGGGTTATGTCCGTATTGTCGCTGATGAAGAGGGAAAGGTGACGGGGATGGAGATCATGGGGCCCCATGCCTCTGATCTCATCCATGAAGGCGCTCTGGCTGTGGAAAACGGCCTCTCACTGGAGGAGGTGGCTGAAACCATCCACGCTCATCCCACGCTGAGTGAAGCTGTGGCTGAAGCCGCAGAGGGAGCTCTTTCAAGGGCGATCCACCTGGCTTAAATATCCCGTTGCCAGAAAATGGGGGCGGGTGTATAATTCAGGATAAGGGCCTGCGCGACGGTTTTACCAGGCCCGGGAGAGTGAAATGCTCGATGAACGAAAGGAGGCCTTATGGCTGTAAAGATGAATGTGACCGGGAAAAACATTAAAGTGACCAATGCTATTAAGGAGTACCTGGAGGAAAAGATCACCAAACTGGAGCATTTTAACGATCATATCCTGTCGGCCAATGTGATCCTCAGTGTGGAGAAGCTGCGGCATATCGGGGAAGTCACTTTGCAGACAGCGGGGAGCACGCTTCACGTCTCTGAAGAGACAGACGACCTCTATAAATCCATCGATGCCTGTATGGATATCCTGGCTCGAAAGCTGAAAAAGATCAAAGATAAAAGTGTGGACAGAAAGCGCAACGGAGAATCCCTGGGCGAGATCGCCGAGAGTGCCCTTGTCGAGGGCGTGGAGATCCCCTCCGGGCAACATGTGGTCCAGGTGGACCGTTATGTCAAAAAGCCCCTCTCCGTGGATGAAGCTGTCCTGGAGCTGGATCTCCTGGACAATGATTTTCTCGTGTTTTTCAATGAGGCCCGGAAGAGGGTCAATGTCATCTACCGGCGAAAGGACGGAAATTTCGGATTGATCGATCCCAAATTCTGATCATGGATAAAAAAGTCACTGTCCGCGACCTCTATCGCGAACTGGAAAAAAATAACCTTCCCTTTGAATTCCGTGGTGAGATGGAGTGGCTGGACCGCTCCATCTCGTCACCCATCTTTGTCTCTCCGGGGATCGCCCTGGCGGGGTATTGGGACTATTTCCCGGAAGAGAGGCTGATCATCCTGACAAAGCGGGAGGTCGCCTATTTCAACTCCCTCACCAGGGAGAAAAAAGAGGAGGTCCTCAACCGTTTTCTCGATGTCAGAGCGCTGGCGTTTATTATCCAGCACAGTGTCCACTGTGACGGAGACCTGGAAGACTTTGCCCGCTCTCACGAGATCCCCATTTTCCTCTTTTCCCTCCCCTATCAGGAACTTCAGTTTTCCCTGCTGGATATCCTGGAAGACCTTTTTGCCCGGGAAACCCTCATGCACGGCTGTTTTGTGGATGTGGCCGAGCAGGGGATCCTGATCATCGGCGAGAGCGGGATCGGAAAGAGCGAATGCGCCCTGGAACTGGTCAGGAGGGGATACCGGCTGGTGGCTGACGACAGCATTCTCGTCCGGCGGATCAAAAACAGGCTTTTCGGAGAATCGCGTGAGATGGGACGCCACTATATCGAGATCCGGGGGGTGGGGATCATCGACATCAAAGAGCTCTACGGCCTCAAAGCGGTGACAGAGGAGAAAAAGATCGATTGCGTGGTCAACCTGGTCCTCTTTGATAAGAAGAAGCATTTTGAACGGCTGGGTATCGACAGGGAGCGGTACAGGCTTTTGGGGATCGACCTGCCCATGTATACCGTCCCTGTGACTCCCGGAAAGAGCATCAGTACCGTCATCGAAGTCATCGCCAAAAACGAGTATGCCAAAAAACGGGGGTATGACACCCCCATGAAGCTGGCCACATCCATGATCAAACAGATCCGCGGCAAAACACGGCAGAATCATGAAGATCAATGAGATCCTCCGCGAGCAGATCAAAAACGAGATCCCCCGGAACCGCTGCTGTCTGGTCACAGCCCTGAAAGTGGCCCTGCGTCTCTATGGCACTCTTCATATCACCGGACGGGGTTTCATGGTGGAGTTCAAAAAAGAAGACCCCGCTTTGCTGCGCAGGACCATCCGCCTCTTTACTGCGGCTTTCCCCTCATTTAAAGACCTGGAGATCCTCTACGACGATAAAAAATACTGGGTTCAGATCTACGGCCCCCGCTCTGTCTGGCAGGAGCTGAACCTCTTCTCGGAAGAAGAGGGCTTTTTACCGGATGTCTCTGTGACACAGGAGTGCTGCCTCATGCAGCTTGTCCGGGAAGTGGTCCTTTATAAAGGATATCTGGTGAATTTCGAAGAGGGGTACCAGCTTGAGATCCGGGAGCCGGGGCCCTTTACCGGGGTCCTCTTGGCGACCCTTAAAAAATGGAAGATCAAGCATTACAGCTATCCCGGGCGTCTTCTCATCAAAGGCGGGGACCATCTCTTCGCTTTTCTGGACCGGCTGAACGGCCGGGAGACGGTGGACCGGCTGACCCGTTACCGTGCATTCAAAAAAGACAAGGACCAGACGGTGCGCCTGACAAATTACAGCATGGCGAACCTGAACCGTCAGGTGGACGGTTATGAGAAGATCCGTCTTCTCCTGGAGGAGATCAGAAAGGGGCCGGGCCTGGAATCCCTTCCCGCCCCCTTGAGGGAGATCGCCTGGCTTCGGCTGGAGAATCCGGGAGCCACTCTTTCTGAGCTGGGGAGGATGGCGCGTCCTCCGCTCACCAAGGGAGGGGTCTCCTCACGGCTCCGACGGATCGCTGCGCTTTTCGGACAATGGAAGGAGGAGTCATGATTCTTGCTTTGGTGATGACGCATGGGGACCTGGGGAGGTCGTTGCTTTCCACTGCAGAGATGATCATGGGGGAAATGGACGGTTTCCATCTCTTTGCTTTTCACTCAGGGGACTCCATCGATCTTTATCGTGAAAAGGTCCGTCATTTCATCGAGGACCATGATCAGGATGACATCTTTATCTTTACGGATATCTACGGAGGGAGCTGCGCCAATACAGCCATGCGTTACATGGACCGTCCCCGCATCCGGGCTTACGCCGGAGTGAACCTTCCCATGATCATCGCGTTTCATACGGCAAAGTTGACATTGCAACCCGAGGCGATTCGGGATATGATAGGAAAAGAAGGTGTACGGTCCATTGTGGACATGAAGAAAGAGTGGCAAGGACGAAGAGAGGGATGACATGATCCTATTGTTTCGGGTGGATGACAGGCTGGTTCACGGCCAGGTGGCCGTGGGATGGAAGAATGCTCTGGATGCCAACCATCTTCTGGTCATCGATGATGATGTGGCAGCCAATGATTTTGACCGGACACTCATGGAGATGAGTGTCCCCTATGACCTGCGTCTGAATATCATGGATGAGAAGGAAGCGGTTCAAAAAATGCCTTCGCTGGCCCGGGACAGCCGGTTGAGAAGCATCGTCCTTGTGAGAAATCCGGATGTGGTGGAACACCTCACCAGAAACGGTGTCCGGATCGAGGAACTCAATATCGGAGGGATGCGCTTCTCTCCGGGCAAATCCCAGGTGACTCGTGCTGTCTATCTGGACTGTGACGATGTGGACAAAATCAAAGAGCTTGCCCGGAGAGGGATCAAAATCGAAGGACGGATCGTCCCCACCGATAAAAAAAGCGACTTTTTGCAGTTGTTATGACCCTTTATCTTCTCTCCACGCTTCTGGCGTCCATCCTCATCCTTGATGTGACCTATGTCGGGCAGTTTATGCTTTCAGAACCCATCTTTATGCTTCCTCTCCTGGGACTCATCAGCGGGCAGCCCCGGGAGGGGATCCTGGCGGGGATGAACCTGGAGTTTGTCTTTTTAGGACGTCTGGCTGTGGGGGCCTCGATTCCGCCGTCAGCGGGATTCGCCGCGGCGGTCTTCTGGGGAGCCGTTCTCTTGAACCGGGGCGGTGCAGAGTGGTATCTTCCTGCTCTCTTCTTTCCCTCTCTTCTTGCAGGCTACTGGGGACGCGAGATCGATCATCTCTTCAGGAAGGCCCATAACGGGTTGTCGGAATCGGCCTTCCGCTCTTTTTCCCGGAGTGGCCGCTATTCACGGTTTTCCCGGTTCGGGGCTGTATCGCTTCTTCTTTTTGTCCTGGCCAACTGGGCCAGCATCCTTCTCTTGTCCTGGGGGATCCATAAAGGGACTCTTCTGCTCTCGTCCTTCTGGGGCGACTCTTTTCACGGAGGGTATGTGGCTATGATCTGGAAAGGATTGCCGGTGATGGGCGTCCTCTTTCTCCTGGACAGGTTTCATGACAAAAAGAACAACGGTTATCTCCTGGGGGGAATGGCCGGGGGCTTGCTTCTGGGAGGGGTGTTATGGGCTTTATTATGACCTTCATCCGCACCTTTTTCATCCAGGCGCTCTGGAACTACGACAAGATGATGAACAGCGGGTTCTTTTTTGCACTCAAACCCCGTCTGGAGAAGTTCGCGGGGATTCAGAGAGAAAGAGAAGTCCGCAGGTTCAACACCTACTTCAATACTCACCCGTTCATGGCGTCCTTCATCATCGGGGCGGTGATGCGCCTGGAAGAAGAGTATTATGAGACAGGAAACGAGGAGCTGGCCACAGAGATCGAAAATATCAAACTGAAACTCATGGGCCCCCTGGCGGCTCTCGGGGACTCTCTTTTCTGGGGCGGGCTAAAACCCTTTTTTATTCTCTGTTCTGTCTTTTTTCTCTTTTTTGCCCCGTCTCTTTCCTGGGCGCTCACAGGGCTTTTTCTCTATTGGAGCGGCTACAATACCATCCATCTCTCTTTCCGGTACCGGGGACTCACCGTGGGATACCGTTACGGACGGTCCCTGATCGTTTTTCTGAAAAAGCTTGAGATCCAGAAAAAAGTGGATTTTTTAAGACGGACTGCTATAATTCTGCTGGGTGTATTTTGGGGATTGGGTATCACTTGGCTCTTTTCCGAAGGTTTGGAATACGGATGGCCTTTTCTTCTCTCTTCTCTGTTCATAATTCTTCTTGTGCGGAGGATGCCCAATATTCTCATCGTGGGGCTGACAATGATCATTTTACTTCTGGGGGGACGACTATGCTGAAAAAAGAGGTCGAGATCATCAACAAATTGGGCCTTCATGCCCGTGCTGCGGCTCTTCTGGTCCAGGAGGCCACAAAGTTCGAGTCAGAGATCTTCATCGAATACAAAAACCAGGATGTCAACGCAAAGAGCATCCTGGGTGTCATGATGCTGGCCGCGTCCCAGGGCAATGTCATCACGCTGCGAGTCAGCGGTGATGACGAGGATGAAGCCCTGGAGGCCATCGAAGCCCTCATCAACGATAAATTCGGGGAAGGAGAGTAATGTTGTGAAAGTCTTTCACGGGATCCCGTCATCATCGGGAATCGCAATCGGTCATGCCCTTCCGCTCAAGGGAGTGGGGTTTAACGTCAAAAGGGCCCATGCCGATGAGAAAGAGCTCGAAGAACAGATCGCCCTTTTTCAAAAAGCCGTTGAAAAGACCAAAAAAGAGTTGAAGAAGATCAAGAATACAGTGAAGCATGAGATCGGGCTTGAAGAGTCAGCCATCTTTGACGCACATATCCTTCTTGTCAACGATCCCAACCTTGTGGACAAGGCCATCAAAAAAGCCACCGAAGAGCATGTCTCCATGGAGTATGCCTTTACCGAGACCCTCAACGGACTGGTGAAGGTCTTCGAGAATATGCCCGATGAATATTTAAAGGAGAGAGCCAATGACCTCCTTGATGTGGGCAAGAGGATCCTGAAGAATTACCTGGGGATCCAGATGGCGCCTGAGCTGGCCGGAGACCATACCGATCTCATCATCGTGGCCCATAACATCTCGCCCTCTGACATGGTGGAACTGGGCAAAAAGCGGATCGGAGGGCTGGTGACCGAAGTGGGAGGGACCACGTCACACGCTGCGATCATGGCGCGTTCCCTGGAAGTCCCGGCCATCGTGGGTGTCTCCAACCTGTTGGGTGATGTCCGTCCGGATGACCTGATCATCGTCGATTCCAACAACAACAGGGTGATCGTGGATCCCGATGATGAGACGGTGAAAGAGTACCAGGCTCTGCGCCGTGACTATGTCCAGTATATCAAAAGCCTGGAAAAGCTCCGCAATGAGGAGGCTGTGACCCGGGACGGGAAGCGTATCAAACTCGAGATCAACATGGAACTGGTCAATGAAGCCGACCTGGTCAACAGTTACGGAGCAGATGGTGTGGGCCTTTTCAGAACCGAGTATCTTTTCATGCGGAATGTCCTTCCCACGGAAGAGGAGCAGACGGAGACCTACCAGTACATCTCTCAGATCATCTACCCCAAAGAGGTGGTGATCCGGACAGCGGACCTGGGAGGGGACAAGTTCATCTCCCATTTTGAAGTCCCCAAAGAGATGAACCCCTTTTTAGGATTGCGGGGGATCCGCCTCTGCCTGGAATATAAGGATTTTTTCAAGACCCAGCTCAAAGCGATCCTCCGGGCATCGAAACTGAAAAACGTCCGCATCATGTTTCCCATGATCTCCGGCGTAGATGAACTCCGCCAGGCCAGGCAGGTCCTCGAGGAGGCCAAAGACGAACTTAAGGAGCGGGGAACTGAGTTCGACGAAGGGATCCCGGTGGGGATCATGGTCGAAGTGCCCTCGGCGGCGGTGATCTCTGATATTCTGGCATCCGAAGTCGATTTTTTCAGTATCGGGACCAACGACCTCATCCAGTACACCCTGGCGGTGGACCGGGTGAATGAGAAGATCTCCTATCTCTACAACCCCATCCATCCCGCCATCCTGCGGCTCATCAAGATGGTGGTCAACAACGGACATCAGAATAACATCCCCGTGGCCATGTGCGGCCAGATGGCGGGGATGGCGGAATATGCCCTCCTTCTCATCGGCATGGACCTTGATGTCCTCTCTGTGGCTCCCGCCAATCTTCTGGAGATGAAAAAGATCATCCGCGCCGTGGACTATGAAAAGTGCAAACAGATCGTCCAGGCCAGTATTCAATATAATGATGTCCGCATCATCAAAGAGCATTTCCAGCGTTATAACAGAGAACTCCTGTCAGGGGTTCTCTTCAACTACGGAAAGGAGGGAGATGATGAGTGATATTGACATTGCCAGGAAGACAGAACTCAGGCCTGTGGCTGAAATTGCCGCGGAACTGGGACTCAAGCCCGACCATGTGGAGACATTCGGACCGTATAAGGCGAAAGTGAGCCTGAAAGCCCTGGATAAAAAAGGGCGTGACGGCCATCTCATCCTTGTCTCCGCCCTGACACCCACGGCTGCAGGAGAAGGCAAGACCACAGTCACCATCGGGCTGGCCCAGGGGCTGGCTGCCCTGGGCAAGAAAGCGGCCATCGCCTTAAGAGAACCGTCTCTCGGCCCGGTGATGGGCATGAAAGGAGGAGCCACGGGAGGAGGGTACTCTCAGGTCCTTCCCATGGAAGAGATCAACCTTCATTTTACCGGAGACCTCCATGCCATAACCTCCGCCCATAATCTCATCGCTGCCGTTATCGACAACACCCTCCATCAGCGAACGCTCCCCATCGACCCGCGCCGTATCGTCTGGCCACGGGTCATGGATATGAACGACCGGTCCTTGCGGCATATCATCGTGGGCCTGGGAGGCCCCAAGAGCAGTTTTCCCCGTGAAGGGTCGTTTGATATCACAGCTGCTTCAGAGATCATGGCCACGCTCTGCCTGGCAGAGAGTTATGCCGACCTGAAGACGCGTATCGGCCGTATCGTGGTGGGCTATGATTATGATAAAAAACCCGTGACCGTTCAGGACCTGAAGATCGCGGGAGCGGTCACCGCCCTTTTGAAAGATGCTCTCAAACCCAACCTGGTCCAGAGCATGGAGCATGTCCCTGCGTTCATTCACGGCGGGCCGTTCGCCAACATCGCCCAGGGGACCAACAGTGTCCTGGCCACAAAGATGGCTCTTCGTTATGCCGATTATGCTGTGACAGAAGCGGGTTTCGGGTTTGACCTCGGAGGGGAGAAGTTCCTGGATATCAAGTGCCGCTATGCCGGCCTGGCCCCTGAAGCTCTGGTCCTGGTGGCCACAGCCCGGGCCCTGAAGCTCCACGGCGGTGTTTCCAAAAGTGACTTGAAAAAACCGGACCCCTATGCTGTGGCCAAAGGCCTCATCAACCTGGAAAAACACATCGAAAACGCTGTCAAGTTCGGGCTGAAACCGGTTATCGCCATCAACCGCTTTGCCAATGACACCCAGGAAGAGATCGATGCCATCAAGAGCTGCTGCGTGGCTCTGCACTATGATATCATCGTCACCGAAGCCTGGGCGAAAGGCGGGAAAGGGGCGGTGGAACTGGCTGAAAAAGTGGTCCGGGTGATCGAGTCAGGCGAAAGCAGGCTCCGTTTCCTCTATGACCTGGAAGCCAGCGTGGAAAAGAAGATCGAGACCATCGCCAAAGAGATCTACGGAGCCAGGTCTGTGGTCTACAGTAAAGAGGCGCTCAGTGACCTGAAGCAGATCACGAAGAACGGATTTGACAATCTGGCCGTCTGTATGGCCAAGACACAGTATTCTCTGTCCGACGACCCCAAGCTTCTGGGGCGTCCGGAGAACTTCGATGTTGAGATCCGAGAAATCATCGTCAATGCGGGGCCGGGGTTCCTCGTCCCCATCAGCGGGTCCATCATGAGGATGCCGGGGCTTCCCAGGGAACCCGCCGCTGAAGCCATTGATATCGATGATGACGGAAATATCAGCGGGCTCTTCTGACCCGCTGTCTCATTCACAAAGATCGCGCCCCTCTCAGGACGGGAGGGGCGTGTGGTCAAAAGTAGTAGCGGATACCGACCCCCCCATTGAAACGGAAGGCGGTATCCGGAGTCAGGTCCATGAGAGGAACGATTTCACAGAAGATCTCCAATGGTGTGGATGTGGGGGTGTAGGTGGTCCCCAGGGGGATCCGGACGCCCAGCTGAGTCTCTGAGGCGAACTTGATCCGGACACCGATCCCGTAGTAGAGGTTGAAAGGGAGGTCGTCCAGGGTGTAGGCATTCAGCGAGTGGAACAGGTAATCCCCGTGAATATGAAACTTGTCTTCCCTGGAAAAGGACCAGGCCAGGGCCCCGTCAAAAGCCGCCTTGTCGCTGGACCAGTATTTGAACGTGATTCCCGTGGGCTCCCCCAGGATGACTCCCAGGCCGAAGTCATACGGCCCCCCTGAAAGGGGCAGAACAGCAGCGCAGAAGAAGACAAGCATCAACAGGATTCTCTTCATACAGAACCTCCTTTGGTTTCTTTGATCTTCAGGGCGAAAGACAAGAGGGCCATGATCCAGCCGAGAATAAAAAAAGCGAAGGGGATGGACACAGTCTGGGCCAGAAGGCCGAACAACGGGGCGAAAAGGACAGTGAGAAGGGATTTGAGCTGGCTCTCTACAGAAAGGATCGTGGCCCGGCCCTCCTTCTGAGCCAGGTCCCCGATGGCATGGACCAGGAGAGGGCGCCTGGAGTCTTTGAGGACATTCAGCAGGAGATAGAACAGGATCACGGGGTAGAAAAAACCCAGCCCGAGAAGAAGCGCGATGGCGAAAAAGAGAAGCCCTGTGAGGAGTGCGTACCTGTTGGCCAGCCCGGCCACTCCGAAACGGGGGACGAGACGGTGGACATAACGTGAGGCCAGGGCTCCGAAAAGGGCAAAAGCCGCATAGAGAAGGCCCAGGACCACCTTGTCTCCGGTCTCTTTGTCCATGGCAAGATGCCAGGCTGCGGGAAGAGTGAGATAAGCAAGGGTGATGGGCTGGATATAATCTTTGACCGTCTTGAAGACACTGTCGAAGAGGGCGGAATTGGTGAGGACCCGGCGCAGGAGTCTGTGGCGGACCAGCGACCGGAAGACTTCTCCGGAAAAGGAGAAGAGGGTCACCGCCTGTTTCACGGGGGGGCGTTCTTCGTCCAGGTTTCCGGGATAGGAGAGGATGAGAAGGATATCAGCCAGGTAGGGGATCACGGCAGCCAGGAAGATAGCCCTGAGCGCGGGAAGATGGAGGGCCAGGGCGATGGCGGCCACAGAGGAGAGAGCTGTTCCCAGAAGAGAGAAGGAGCGGGTCCGGCCGTAGACCAGGGTCTTGAAGGATTCCCACTCCCTGAGATCCAGATAACGGTAGATCATGGCCTTATGAGTCCCTGAGCGGAAGGCTTCGCCGATACCGAAAAAAGCCATGGCCGCCGCATACAGGACAAAAGAGTCTCCTGCAAAAAAGAGGACGAAGGAGATGATATAAAAGAGGAAGGAGGCCACAAGGGCCCTCTTGCGACCGTAATGGTCGGCGATAAGGCCGGTGGGGATCTCCAGAAGATAGACGGTCCCTTCCATCAGAGCCTGAAGAAGCCCCACCTGAAAGAGGTTGAGTCCGTTGGCCAGAAGATAGATGAGAAGATATGGCTCGAAAAATTTGAGATTTTTAAAAAAACCGTAGAGGGAGAATTTCGTGATCTGGGGATCGTTCAGAATCGTTCTCTCTGAATCCATAAGGTCTATTTTATGCGAAAGGGCCTCTTCCGTCAACGAAAAGAGAGGCTTCACATCACAGCTGTTTTCTGTTATACTTCGATTTCCGAAAGAGTTTGAGGTGAAAGGAGAGGCCATGGCCTGGAAACTTGTCTTGCTGCTCATCGCGGGAACCGCCGGAGGGTTTATCAATGTCAATGCCGGAGGAGGGTCTCTGATCACCCTTCCCCTGCTCATCATGTTCGGGCTTCCTCCCCATGTGGCTAACGGCACCAACAGGATCGCCGTCCTCTTTCAAAACCTCTCCAGCGTCTGGCGTTTCAGGCAAAGCGGCTATTTTCACTGGAAAGCCGCCCTCATCCTGGGAGGGCCCGCCATGGCCGGCGCATTCCTGGGATCCCGGATCGCCCTGGAGATCCCCGAAGCTCTCTTTCAGAAGATCATCGCCGGCGTCATGCTTGTGAGTATCACCCTCATTCTCCTTCCAAGGAAAAAAAACGGCCGGGGGGAACAGGATGAGGTCCGCCCCGGGGCCCTGCTCACAGGACTCTTTTTCTTCATCGGGCTCTATGTGGGTTTTATCCAGGCCGGGGTGGGATTTATCATCATCGCAGCCCTCTCCCTTCTTCCGGGACTGTCGCTGATCCGCATCAACAGTCTGAAAGTGATGATCGTCCTCCTGTGCATGATCCCTTCGCTTATTGTCTTTTTTCGCGGAGGGAAGATCGATCTGGCCTTCGGGCTTGTCCTCGCCGTGGGAAATACGGTGGGGGGCTGGCTGGGGACCGTCTTTGCCGTGCGTAAAGGAGACCGCTGGATCAAAGTGGTGCTTGTGGCCGGAGTCATCCTCATGGCCGCGAAACTCTTAAATATTTCATTGATGTGACCGGGAGATTATCACGAATTATTTGTGAACATCATTCGCTTTTTTCTTGACAATCCTCATCCCCTCCTTAACATAAATCATTATTGCCTATGAAGGAGGTACATATGATGTTGAAAAGGTTTTTTCTGGCCTGCCTTGTCCTGATCACCGCATTCGGCCTGGCAGCAGCACAAGAGGACAGCATGAAATCATTTTTGGACAATTTGAAGATTTCGGGAAACTTTGTGATCATCACAAAGATCCAGGAGGGCTTTGCCACCCCCCTCGATTCTCCGGAGATGGGGTTGTTCAACAGAGCCGGGGCGAATTACAGGGCGTCCCAGAACTTCAGGGCCCACGGGCTTCTGAACTTCTCTTTGGGGAATCCGGGGACGTCTCCCTGGTTCGGTGTCCTTCAGATCCGGGTGGACGCCAATGACCCTGATGTCTCCTATTATTATAATCCCGCTGATCCGGCCAGCAGTGACCGGGAATGGACTGATGAAGTGGTGGAAGTGAATAACTTCTTTGTCATGTACAGGCCCTTCGAGATGCAGGGAGGGCGTCCCTTCGGGATCTCCGTGGGCATCAACACCGTGAAAGCCACGGCCAACGGAGCTTACACCCACCTCTATATCGGGGATACCGAAGATGAGGATTTTATCTTCTATACCGCCGCGGCACTCACCACGTTCCCCATGGTCCAGATGGACTTCCATCTTTCACCGGAGACGGGATTCGGTGTGGCCCTGGCCCGTGGCGCAGGGGATATTTCTCTCATCGGAACAGGCATGAACGCCGACAGCGCCCTTAATACCATCCTCTGGGCGGAAGCTCAGAAGTTCGGTTTCGGTTTTAACGGTGCCGTTCAGTTTGTCGCCGGGGAATCCGGCGGGACAAAACTCACTGAGACCGATGCCGACAATACGATCTACGAGTACCAGGGAAAATACAAGCACAGGATCTACAACAGCCAGCTCTCCTATACCTTCAAAGGATATAAACCCTATGTGGGCTTCCAGATGGTCAAAGGGGATGCGATCCCCACCAGCGAGATCTACGAAGCCCGTGAGATCAAAGGGACCTTCTGGACCTACGGCCTGGTCGCTGAAAAGTTCCTCGGCCTCCCCGGACAGTTCAGCGCTGATTTCACCAAAGCCAATACTGATGACTTCAACGGCCTCCAGGGGCTTCCCAAAGGCGTCCTGGCCCAGATCCTCTCAGAAAGCCCCTTTGCATCTCTGGCGCCGAACTTCGCCGATCTCGGAGGCGACAGCTCTGTGATCTATGCTGTAGCCAATCTTGATTATGCCTTCCATGCCGAATACACCCTGCCTCTCAAGAAGGGGCTGGACCTGTCTCTCTTCTATTACGGACTGAAAGGGAAGAAAGACAGCACACTCTCCACAGCAGCCGTGGCCGAGGATATCGCCGATGCCCTGAGGCCTTATGAGGCCGGTTTCGGCGGAGCCACAGCCGAAGAAGTCGCTGCGGGGATCATGGCCGGAGGACTGGGTGCACAGGTGGATTCCATCCGCAGTTTTGCCGAATGGACGGATACAAGTTCTGTGGGCCTTGCTTTGAAATACAGTTTCTAGTGAAGAGGGGGGGACTCCCCCCTCCCTTGTTTTTCCCTATACAGACCCTATGCAAAAGAGAAGCTTCGGGCCGGGCGGGCTTTGGAGAAGACGCTTGATTTCACGGGGCGAATGGTTATAATATCCCAAAGATGTTCAAAAAGGAGGTCCATATGTCAGATCAGGAAGCCAGGGGCAAGATGCTCGAAAAGGCGATTCAGCAGCTGGAAAAGGATTACGGGAAAGGGGCCATCATGCGCCTCGGAGGGGATTTTCACCTCGACGTGGATGTGATCTCCACCGGGTCGTTAAAGATCGACCATGCCACGGGAATCGGGGGGATCCCCCGGGGCCGTGTTTCGGAGATCTACGGGCCCGAATCCTCGGGAAAGACGACGCTGGCCCTGCAGATCATCGCTGAAGCACAGAAAAAAGGGGGCGTGGCGGCCTTTATCGATGCAGAACATGCCCTGGACCCTGTCTATGCCCGGAAACTGGGTGTGGATATCGATAACCTCCTTGTCTCACAGCCTGATAACGGAGAACAGGCCCTGGATATTGTGGAGACCCTCGTGCGGAGTGCGGCCATCGATATTATCGTTGTGGATTCTGTGGCAGCCCTCACACCCCGGGCGGAGATCGAAGGCGACATGGGGGATTCCCACATGGGGCTCCAGGCCCGTCTCATGTCCCAGGCCCTGAGAAAACTCACCGGCGTCATCAACAAGACAAAGACAGCCCTTGTCTTTTTAAACCAGATCCGGATGAAGATCGGGATCATGTTCGGAAACCCCGAGACCACGACCGGAGGGAATGCGCTGAAATTCTACTCTTCTCTGCGCATGGATATCCGCCGGACGGGGTCTGTGAAGACCGGGACCACCGATATCGGAAATGAAGTCAAGGTGAAGATCGTCAAGAATAAACTGGCTCCTCCCTTTAAGATCGCCCATGTGCAGATCATCTTCGGAGAAGGGATCTCAAGGATCAGCGAGGTCATCGACCTGGCTTCAGAGTTCGGGATCATGGACAAAAGCGGTTCCTGGTATTCATACAATGAGATGAGGCTGGGCCAGGGAAAGAACAATGTCGAGGATTATTTGAAAAATGCTCCTGAGATGCTTGAAGAGATCGAAGTGAAAGTCCGCGAAGAGCTCTTTGGAAAGGATCATGAAGATTACGGCTCTGGAACCGCAGAAGAAGAGTAAGACGCGTTACAATCTCTTCGTCGACGATCTGTTTTTTGAGGGAGTCGAAGAGAACACTGTGGCTCTCCTCAATCTTTACACAGGGAAAGAGGTCACAGAGGAGTTTCTTGAAGAGATCCGCCGTATCGAGATCGAAGAGCGGCTGCACAGCCGGGTCCTGGCTCTTGTGAGCCGCTACCGGAAGAGTGAAAAAGAGGTGGAGCGTTATATCCTCGACCGGGGGTATTCCGCGGACCTGGCCCGTCAGGAGATCCTCCGGCTGAGGGAGTACGGTTTTGTGGACGATCCGGGCCTGGTGAAGGATTATCTCCGCTACAATGAAAAAGAGAGCCTGAGGGCTCTGCGCTTCAAACTGATCCGGAAAGGGATCCCCGGAGAGCTTTTTGACCGGATCGCTTCAGAATTTTCCCTCGGGGAGCGTGAAGAGCGCGCCCTTGAGCGGGCTGCAATAAAGAAATACCGCTCAGTCAAGGGGAAACAGGAGTGGCGCGCCGCCCTCTTCAGGTTTCTCATGGGAAAGGGTTTTGATGCCGGGCGCATCAACGCTCTGCTGGACAGGATGGAGAAAGAAAGGAAGGCCTGAGAGATGGAAGCTGCCCGGATACGCCAAGCATTTATCGATTATTTCAAAGAGAGAGGACACCGGATCGTCGACTCCTCCCCTCTGATCCCCAAAGACGACCCCACCCTGCTCTTCACATCAGCGGGGATGGTCCAGTTCAAGGAGTTCTTTCAGGCAAAAGACACCGCGCGCCTTGCTTTTACACGGGCGGCGTCCTGTCAGAAATGTCTGCGAGCAGGGGGAAAAAAGAGTGACCTGGAAATTGTGGGGAAGACCGCCCGTCACCATTCGTTTTTCGAGATGCTGGGTAATTTCTCCTTCGGTGATTATTTTAAAGAGGACGCCATCGCTTTCGCCTGGGAGTTCGCCGTGGAGCGGCTCGGGCTTGATCCCCGGCGTGTGTGGGCCACTGTCCACACTGATGACGATGAAGCGCGGCAGCTCTGGCTCAAGTACCTGCCTGCTCAACGGATCGTCGCTCTCGGGGATAAGGATAATTTCTGGGGCCCTGCAGGAGAGACCGGCCCCTGCGGCCCTTCATCAGAGCTCTATTATGATTACGGGCCCGGTACGGGCTGCGGAGAGGAGAGCTGCCGGCCGGGGTGCGAATGTGACCGTTATGTGGAGTTCTGGAACCTTGTCTTTACCCAGTTCAATAAAGAGGCTGACGGGACACTGACTCCGCTGCAGAAAAAGAACATCGACACGGGAATGGGGCTGGAGCGCCTGGCTTCGATCCTCCAGGGAAAGACGAATAATTTTCATACAGACCTTTTTCAACCCCTGATCCAGGCGGCTTCCGGGTATATCGGAGTGGACTATGATGACACAACGGCCCTCCATTTCCATATCATCGCTGACCATATCCGGGCCCTTGTCTTTGCCTTTTCCGACGGGGTCATCCCCTCCAATGACGGACGGGGCTATGTTCTCAGGCGTATCCTCCGCCGGGCACTGAGGCAGGCGCGGATCCTGGGGTATCAAAAACCCTTCCTTTATAAACTGGCCGGAGACGTGGTCACTGCTTACGGAGATTTCTATAAAGAGCTCCTCCCCGCAGCGCAGCATACCCAGCATCTGATCAGGATGGAAGAGGAGCGTTTCCTCGATACCCTGGATGCCGGGATGTCTATTCTTGAGGAGGAGTGCCGGATACTCAGAGAGAAGGGGGCTTCTCTCCTCTCCGGCCGGACAGCGTTCAAACTTTACGATACGTACGGATTTCCCGTGGACCTCACGGCGGACATCCTTACCGAGCAGGGGCTTCAGCTGGACGATGAAGGGTTCCGCAAGGCCATGGAAGACCAGAAAAAGAGAGGCCGTGCCTCATGGGCGGGAGGATCGGGAGAGAAACGATACCTCTACGTGGTGGAAAAGGGGCTTCCCGAAACGGTCTTTACGGGATATGAGACAAGCGAAGAAACGGGAGTCCTCCTCCACAAGGAGAAGACAGACGAAGGTTGGGAACTTGTCTTCGACAAAAGCTGTTTCTACGGTGAATCGGGAGGACAGGCCGGTGACAGGGGATGGCTTCTCACAGGAGACGGGAAAATCGAGATCACAGATACACGGAAAGCCGCCGGAGTCCATATCCATATGATCAGTGAAGGCGGAGAGGCTCTGGACGAGGGGTGCTCCTACCGGCTCGAGGTGGATGGAGCGGCCCGTCTCAACGCAGCCCGGAACCATACGGCGACCCATCTTCTCCATAAAGCCCTCAAAGAGGTCCTGGGCAGTCATGTGAACCAGGCCGGATCTTACGTCGGCCCGGACAGGCTCCGTTTTGACTTTACCCATTTTGCAAAGATGACCCGGGAAGAGGTGGCTGCGGCAGAAGAGGCTGTCAACAAGGCGGTCATCGCCAACAGGCCGGTGACGGCCCAGGTGATGGGCCAGCAGGAGGCGCGCGACAAGGGAGCCGTGGCCCTGTTCGGGGAAAAGTACGGAGAACAGGTCCGTGTGGTTTCTGTAGAGGGGGTCTCCATGGAGCTCTGCGGAGGGACGCATGTGAAGCGGACCGGGGATATCGGTCCCTTTGTCATCCTCTCCGAAGGGAGCCTGTCAGCGGGAGTGCGGCGGATCGAGGCGGTGACAGGGGAAGAGGCGATTCATCTCATCCAGGACAGCCGGCTCATCCTTGAAGAACTTTCCGGGACAGTGAAAGCTGAACCAAAGGCTTTGCCGGAAAGGATCGAACAGCTTCTGAAAAGAGAAAAGGAGCTTCACAAGGAGATCGAGAAACTGAAGATGGAGTCGGCATCGTCTGATATTGATGAGATCATGGCTGCCGGGATCAATAAAAACGGGCTCTCTCTTTTTACAGCCCTCCTTCCCGAAGGGGATATGAAAGTCATCACCGAGACCGCCCAGAGGATCAAAGACCGGGCCGCTCAAAAAAGCGTCGTCATCCTCGCCGGGACAGAGGGGGAAAAGGTCAGCGGAGTCGTGATGGTGACAGAGGATATCAAGGGGCGCGTAAAGGCCGGAGATATCGCATCCCGCCTGGCGTCAGAATTGGAAGGCGGGGGCGGGGGCCGTCCGGATATGGCCCGTTTCGGAGGAAAGCGGACCAGCCGCCTTGAGGAGATCCTTGAGAACGCAGGAGAATGGCTTCCGTAAGAGAAAAGAACGAAAGGGAGGGGTTATGAGTCCTGTCTTGAAGAGAAGTGTGATGATGGTGCTGGCAGCGGTGTTCATCATCCTGGGAGGATGCGGGAAGGAGCCGTATCTCTCCGTGGGAGATCAGACATATTCAAAAAGTGAAGTGGAGATGTTTTCCCGGCTCTTTGATTATGACGGGTCCATGGCCCTGCAGAAATTTGTGGAGTTTGCCCTGGCTTCACAGGCAGCGGAAAAGGTCCGTCTTGAAGAGGGGAAAGCCGATAAAGCGTATCAGGACCTGAAGAAGACCGTGCTCCAGAATCTCCTGAGGGAGACAGCGCGGCCCTTCATGGATGTCCTGACTCAGGATGATCCCTACTTTGATCACATTTACAGGATCTCCTACACCCTCTATACAGTCACTCCCCGACAGGGGACAGCCAGGGAGAAGGTTCTCTTTGTTCCCGGGGATCTGCCTGAACCCGCCGATCTCTTTCTCTCCCAGGCGTCACCCGGGGACACGGTGAAGGGGATCGAGACGAAATACGGGTATCTGGATGTCACCCTCCATGAGATCCTCCCCGCAAAGACTCCCCTGGATTCTGAAAAACGGTTCAAGATCCGGTCGGCGCTGGCCATGACCATGGGATTTGAAGATTTGAAGTTTCAGAACACGTTTTTCTTCGACCCTGCCGTTGCCCTTCAGGGACAAGAGAAGGACGAGGCAGGCGGTTATGAAGGACGGACCTTCACCGTAGGGGAAGTCAGCCGCGGAATCGGGGCTCTTCCCGATTCGGAAGAACGGGTTCCCCTGATGAAGCGTTATATCGAAGAGCATTTTCTTGAAAAGGCCTTCTCGGATGAACTGGATTATCTGCGAAAGATCTCCCGTGACCTCGCTGCTGCAGGGGTCTACGAACGGGATTATATCAACACCCATACGCCCCGGGCGCGCAAAGAGCTTGAAGGCCGTCTGGAAGAGGCTTTTCTCACAGACGGAAAAGAGAAACGTCTTGTGACACTCTTCCCTCAGGAGCAGCCCCGTTTCCCCCAGGAAGGGGAAACGGTCCGTTACCAGGGGCGGGAATGGACCGTTCGGAGCCGGACGGCCGTGGATGTGCGGAAATCACATCTTGAAGAGTATCTCATGAGGGAGCTTTTTGCGCTGCTCATGAAACAGTACCCGGTGGAGGTCCATGAAGAATAGACGGCCGGCCGGCCTCCTGTTGATCTGGCTGCTTTTCCTGACCCCGCTCCTCTTCTCCTTTGACCTTCTGCTTTATGTCTCAGGGAACAACACGCTGGGGGATCAAGCCGAGGCCCTGGACAGCTGGGCACAGGCTCTTCCGTCTGACGGCCCCCACAGGCTTCTCTTCCAGGTGTCCTACGGCGGCGCCACCGTCCGGCGCCTGCGGGGCGGGGGTGAATCCTCTGATGTCCTTCTCACACAGGCCGACATGGGGGATGAGGCAACGCTGTCCGATTTTCTCGACTGGGCGGAGGACCGGAGAACCGGCGGGGCTTCGTTTCTGGCCCTCTGGGGACATGGGAACAACTGGTATCCTGACTACGCCTCCCCGGCGGAAGACCCTGATGCCATCGCATGGGACGCTCTGAGCGGCCTGGAGATCTTTTTCAGCGAGAAGACAGCCTCTTCTGTTTTCAACGGACACCGCTTTACGCTTATTCTTCTGGACGCCTGCCGGATGGCCTCTGTGGAAAATTTCTATGCCCTGGCGCCCTTCGGGGATGTGATCGCAGCTTCTGCCCATAATCTGCCCGCCGACGCCTTTGATTATGCTTCTCTTTTTACCCTGGCCCCCGAGACTTCCCAGGAGATGACTGCAGCCCTTTTCAACCTTTTTGTGAATAAGGGGACGGCCTGGTCTCTCACAGCGGTCTCCGGGCCTCAGTGGAGAGCGTCTGTGGAATCTGCCGTGGAGGGGTCTTTCCCCTCGGAGTGGGTGCGCAGCAGCTTTGCCGGGGTGACGCCTGCCAACACTCTGGACGTGGATGCTTCGGATATTGACGCCTCTTTTCTCAGCGGCTGGGAGGGGGCCGTCCTGCACAGGGAGTCTTCGGAGAGCTCTTTCGGGGGCGTCTCTCTCTTCTTCCCGCCGGACTATGTCCGTTTCAAGGCAAGCCTTGGAGGATACCGCGAGCTTGCATTTGAGATCACGGCCCACTGGCTGGAGAGATTGGCTGCCTTTTACGGAAAAGAGGATATCGCACCGGAGATGCTCACATCACCCCGGGTGGAAGGCCACAGCACCTACTCCTCGGTGGATCCCGGAACCTGGTATGACTTCAGCGGGCCTGTCACATATGTCCTCTTTGCGGGTGAGAGCCTCCTCTACCTTCCCCTGGACCTGACTCTGCTGGAAAACAATTCCGGGCTGGCCGTGGTCTCGGGGATGAGTGTGACATTAAACGGCGGTGATGCCGCCGTCTTTGAAAACAGTGACACGTCTCTTTCGGGATATCTGGAGCTTCATCTCTCCTACGCGGTGGCTCCCGGCGAGACGGGCCTTGTCTCCGTTTCAGAGGACGGGACCGCTTTTGAAGAGAACAATTGGTTTTCCGCAACGGGAGAGGTGTCTCTCTTCTTCCCGAAATCGATCCGCGCCGTGCGTGTGGAGATCACGGGAAGCGCCAGTGAGTACCGGGGTGTCACCGTGACCACACGGCGTCGTGCCCGCTTCTCCCAGGGAGCGGAAGAAGCATTGACATCAGCCCGGACGTTCCCGTACGTCTGGAGCGCGGCCCGCATGGGCGCTCTGGACAGCCGGGGGAACCTGAGTGTCGCCGAACCGTCCATGGCAAGCGGCAGCCGCCGCCTTGTCTACCCCAACCCGCTGAGAGGAAGCGGGACCCTCCATTTCGGAAGCTCTGTCGTCGAGATCCTCCTTTATGATGCCCGGGGACGCCTTCTTCAGATGTGGTCAGGACGGGAGAGCATCGATCTGTCCGGCTATCCGTCAGGCCTCTACTATGTCAGGCTGGACGGCGATCTCGTCCCCTTCGTCCGCGTGAGATGACGCTTTTCTTTCGCTAGCCAAAATAAATTATTTTACTCCCTCATTCCTCTTAATAAAATTCATTTAAAAGCAAAAAATATATTGACTGCATGAACTATATCAGGTAGATTGATAATAATTAGAGAAATCGAAAGGAGGTGTGTGGAGTTGGATGTTTTTGTTGTGGATAGAAAGAAAGGAGTTTCTTTTATGAAAAGGTTCTTGTCTTTTCTCTTTGTGATTTTATTGGTTTCCGCAGTCGCATTCGCGGGAACGACAGGAAAGATCCGGGGCAAAGTCGTTGATGCCTCGACGGGAGAAGGCCTGCCTGGAGCCACTGTGCTGGTTGAAGGCACACAGCTGGGCGCCGCTGCTACCGCAGACGGGTCCTTCTTTATCCTCCAGGTTCCGCCGGGAGTCTACTCTCTCCAGGCGGTCATGGTCGGATACTCGACAGGGATCGTGACCGACGTGGTCATCTCTGCCGACAGTACCACCAATGTCACCATTGAGTTGCAGGAAAAGATCGCCGGGACGGAAGAAGTCACCGTTACGGCGAAAAGGGAGATCATCCGTAAGGATAATACTTCCACAGTTGAAAAAGTCGATGCGGCCAAGATCAAGAATATGGCCGTGGATTCAGTTGACGATGTGTTAACGGTTCAGAAGGGCGCAGCCCTCTTGTCCAACGCCACCAACAACGTCGAGAACTCCGCCAATGAAGAGCGCGGAAACGTCGGCGGGCTTCATATCCGCGGGGGACGCGGAAACGAAGTCGGTTATTATGTCAACGGTTTCTCTGTCCAGAACCTCATGACCGGCCAGTCTGCACTGGATGTGGCCACTGATGCGGTTCAGGAGATGCAGATCCTCACCGGCGGATTCAACGCCGAATACGGAAATGCCATGTCCGGTATCATCAACATCGTGACCAAAGAGGGCGGGAAGGAATTCCACGCCGGTGTCACCGTTGAGACCGATGCCATGTTCTCCAAGCCCGATAAAGTGGATCCCGGGCTTCTGGACCTGAACTACGGGTTTAACAGTGTCAAGGGATTCATCTCCGGGCCTGTTCCGTACACACCTTTCGCCTTCATGGGAACCTTCGGCTACACCGAAAGGGATGCCGTGGGCCATCGTATCCCCGATTATGAGGACATGGTGGACAATCTTCCCGAAGACCTGGCTCCGACGTATTGGACACCCCATACGGCAGCCAACGGGTATGATTATCAGTTCAAACTCAGCGGCAAGCTTATGCCTACGCTGAAAAGTGAAACGGATATTCTCGGCTCCTTTACCCAGGGGGAATACTACAGCCACCGCTACAAGTATGACCTGGATAAATACATGGAAGACGAGACCACAAGCCTCCTGATCACCCAGAGGCTGACCCATACCCTGAATGCGAGGACTTTCTACAGTATCATGGTGGGTTACTTCGATTATTCCGATGATTACCTGCCCCAGTCCGGAGAAGAAGAGATCGGCGATTTCATCGACCCCTATACCGAAACGGTGGAGCGTGTCTTTGATCCCTATAACCTCTTCTATATCGACGGACACTACATCGCGTTTACCGAGCAGAAAGCCTCCTACATCAACGTCAGGGGAGACCTGACATCCCAGGTGAACCGCTTCAACCAGATCAAAGTCGGGTTTGAAGTGCAGAAGCATGACCTGGAGTATTTCAGCTGCTCTTATCCCACAAGCGCCAACTACACCACGGACTTCAACGTGAAGCCCATGCTGGCCAACCTGTTTGTGCAGGATAAGCTGGAGTATGAAAACATGATCCTCAATGTGGGCGTTCGTATGGACTA
>CAZNOX010000004.1:0-65776 GCA_964574875.1 uncultured bacterium
AAAAAGGAGGGCTCATGAAGCTGGCCATCTTATGCGGCGGGCACTCGTCTGAGCGCCCGATTTCGTTTAAAAGCACACACAGTATTATCCAGGCGCTGGACAAGGATCATCCTGTTCTCCTCATCGATACAGGGCGCAGCGAAATTTTCACTGATTTCGAGACACAGACGGAAAAAGCCCCTCTCCCTCCTTCCCCCGCCCTGGTCAGGCAGCTCCTGTCCCACCTGGAAGCCCACATGATCGAAAAAGTCTGTATCATGCTTCACGGCGGCGCCGGAGAAGACGGCCATATCCAGGCCCTTCTCGACCTCTGCCGGATCCCCTATACCGGTTCGGGAATGGGGGCTTCATTCGTGGGAATGGACAAGGCCCTCACCAAGATCATCATGGCGTATTACCATATCCCCACTCCAGCCTGGACCGTTCTGTCCCACACAGCCACCCGCCCGGTTTCGCCCCCTCTTCCGCTCCCCCTCATCGTCAAACCTGTCAATGAAGGATCCACCGTGGGACTGACCAAGGTGGACAAAGACGAGCAGTGGGAAAAAGCCCTTCATGACGCTTTTCAGGCGGATGATCACATCCTCATTGAAGAGTATATCCCGGGAAGAGAGCTGACGCTCACCGTGGATGAGTCCGGAGCCTGGCCTCCAGTCGAGATCCAGCCTAAAAAAGGGCTTTACGATTTCGAGAGCAAGTACAGCAAAGGAATGAGCCGTTACATCTGCCCGGCAGAGATCCCGCCATCTCTTCTTGACAGGATGAACAGGGACGCTCTCCTTCTTTATGAAAAAATGGGCCTCCGTGGAGTCGTCCGTTTCGACATCCGTCTGAACAGGGAGGAGTACTTTTTTCTTGAGGTCAATACCCTTCCGGGCATGACCTCCCTGAGTCTTGTCCCCATGTCTTTTGAGGCAGGCGGCCTCTCTTACGGGGAACTCATCCAGAGGATCTTCCATGGATGACCCTTTTCTTCGCATCGTCCTGGTAGAGCCTGAGATCCCCCCCAATACAGGGACTATCGGGCGTCTCTGTGTGGCTTTGAATATTCCTCTTTTTCTTGTGGAGCCCCTGGGATTCAGCCTTGAAGACAAATATCTGAAAAGGGCAGGACTGGACTACTGGGACGACCTTGACTATTCACTTTTCCCCTCTTTTGAGGCCCTGGAAAAAGCCTTCCCCGGGGAAACATTCTGGTATTTTACAAAAAAAAGCCCGTACACATATTTTGAAGCCCGTTTCTCCCACGGTGACTTCCTTGTCTTCGGTAAAGAGACATCCGGACTTCCCGAGTCTCTCCTGAAGAGAGACCCTGAACACTGCCTTTCGCTTCCCATGCCGGGAAAGACCCGTTCCATCAACCTCTCCAATGCTGTCTCAGCAGCATCCTACGAAGCCTATCGCCAGATCGTCATGAGATAAAAAAAAGGCGCACCCCTTTCGGGATGCGCCTTCAAAGCGGTCCGTTACACCATTCTTACATCATGGACTGAAACGCTTTGCCCATACGCTGAGCCGCTTCCAGGACCTTTTCATCGGAAATATACTCGTTGAACTTTTCCTGTGACAGGTTCTGCATCCTGGTCTGAAGGGCTTTTCCCCTCTCATCCAGGTCTTTCAGAGACTCGGGCATCTCGTTCTCTTTCATGATCTCAGGATACTTCTCGGTCATCTCTTTCATCTTGGGGCCGATCTTTTCGATGGCATCCGCGAAGTTATTCATGGTCGCTGCCAGGTCTTCAGGACTCTGGACATTCTCCATGCCTTCGACATAGGCTTCCTGTGCTGTGAGAAACTCTTCCATGACACTTCTGAGATCCTGATAGCTTCCTTTTCCACAAGCCGCGATAAACACGACAACAAGCAAAAACAGAGCAACTTTCTTCATCTGAATACCTCCTATTCGCTCCACCTTACGCTATTTTTTAAAAATTGACAAGGAGAAAATGAAAACCTATTCGGTTTTCTCTTCTTCGTCACGGAACCATCTGGCCACGGTATTGTCCAGCTTTTCCACAGCAGCATTGAGAGCGGCATCCTCAGGATAGGCTTCCAGAGATGTATGGACTTTTTCCCAGACGGTGAGCTGGGTCACCATATATTCCCCCGCAGCGATCATGAGTTTCCCGCCGTCCATTTTGGCTTTCAGGCTGGTCTCGCCTTCCAGGGTCTCCAGCTGGGCTGAGACGTTTTCCCATTGGGGTCCCAGGGCTTCCAGCTCTTTTGTATAGCTTTCCATGGCTTTGACTATTTTCTCGGGATTATCCGCACTTTCCATCTGTTCCAGGAAAGCCTTGTCGATACCCACAGCTTTTTTCACCACTTCCGTCGTCTCAGTAAACGCATTTTTACCGCAGGCAGCCAGCATAAATAGAGCAACAAGAACCACGACAACAACTCGACGCATACAACAACCTCCTTATGGTTTGGATAATCTTAATATACAGCTCTTTTAGAAAAAGACAAGGAGGCTCTTAAAGAGGGTGCCTCAAAGACTTCTGAAGAAGAGAGACGCACTCTCCTGCCGTGTCAAAACCGAAGACCAGGTCTGCCCCCCCTCCGGGGAAGCGTTCCCGATTGTCCAGAGGGCTGTCAGCCAGGCGGGAACTCCATCCTGAGTCTGCTCCGCGCCAGGCCAGAAGAAGCCGTCTCATCTGCCAGGCCAGTGCCGCCTCTGAGAGTGTCCCTGCTCCTCCGCCGATGATAATGACAGCATCGGAAGCGGCCACCACACAATTCCGGGCGTACCCCAATCCCGTGGGGATGACAATATCAAGATAGGGGTTGGCTTCAGATCTGTCGATTCCGGGAAGGATCCCCACGACATCACCATCTTCATGTTTCGATGCATTGCGAGCCCCCCTGGACGCCGCTTCCATGACGCCTTTGAGCCCTCCTGTGACCAGCCGGTATCCCGATTCGATGAGCGTAAAACCGATCTTTTCAGCGATCTCATAATCCGGGCTTCCCTGAAGAGCATCCCCTTTTCCTATGACCGCGATCATTCTTTTCATAATCCCTCCTTCATCCCTTTGAGTATACCAACTTTTCTCCTCTTTGGCATCCCCCTTGACAAAAAGAGACAGGGTCTCTACAATAACGCTGTATTAGGGGAGCCGGAGTGTCCGGCTGAGAGTAAGGAGCTGCTCCTTTAACCCTCAACCTGATCTGGGTCATGCCAGCGTAGGGAAATACATCTTACGTCAACCAATCCAGTCTGTTCCCCTCACACTGAACCATCCATCAGAAAGGGGACGATCCGATGTCTTTGAAAAAAATGCTCTTTGCGGCGGTCCTGATCGCAGCCGGGGTCCTCACCGGGCCTCTTGTCTCCATACCCGTGGGACTTTCCCGCTGTTTTCCTGTCCAGCACACGATCAATGTTCTTTCAGCGGTCCTGCTCGGGCCGGCCTATGCTCTGCTGAACGCCTTCTCCATCTCCCTGCTGAGAAACCTTCTGGGGACAGGGACTCTCCTGGCCTTTCCCGGAAGCCTGTTCGGAGCTGCCCTGGCGGGTTTGTCTTTCCGTCTCTTCAAAAGACATGCCGCAGCTGCAGCAGGAGAGATCCTGGGAACAGGACTTATCGGAGGCCTCGCGGCTTTCCCCACAGCCCTTCTTCTCATGGGAAAGACAGCGGGAGCCCTCTTTTTCATCCCTCCTTTTCTTCTGAGCAGTGCAGGAGGGAGTCTTCTGGCTCTTGGGATCCTCCCCCTTCTTCAAAAAGCCCTCCATCCGGGCTATTCCGGAGAGACGCCATGAGGGCAGCCCTCACCATCGCCGGGTCTGACTCTGGGGGCGGAGCGGGTATTCAGGCTGACCTCAAGACCTTCGCCGCTTACGGTGTCTATGGGATGAGCGTGATCACGGCAGTGACGGCACAGAACTCCACAGGTGTCTTTGCCGTTTCTGAAATAGACCCGCGGGTGATCACAGCACAGTGTGACGCTGTCTTTGAAGATTTCCCCGTTCATGCTGTCAAGGTGGGGATGCTCTCCTCCGGAGAGGCCGTCGAGGCGGTTGAAGATGTCCTGATGCGCTTTCACCCGCCTGCTCTTGTCCTGGATCCCGTGATCACCGCCAAGAGCGGGGCCTCTCTTCTGAGGCGTGATGCCCTGCGTCTGCTGGCAGCCAGGCTCTTTCCCCTGGCTCTCCTCATCACCCCGAATATTCCTGAAGCCGAAGCCTTCACCGGACTCTCCGTCACTGATGAAACAGGCATGAGAGAGGCGGCCATACGCCTGCAAGCGCTGGGAGCTGCGAATGTGCTGATCAAAGGGGGACATGGCACAGAGAGCAGGGTGTCCTGCGACCTCTTCTATAACGGACATGATTTTTACTCTCTCTCCTCTCCCCGTATATCCACGCGACACACCCACGGGACAGGATGCACCCTCTCTTCTGCTGTGGCTGCAGGCCTTGCCCGGGGCTTATCCCTGTTGCAGGCCCTGGAGACTGCCAAAGACTACATCACAGAAGCCATCAGGCAGGCCCCCGGGTTCGGGAGCGGATCAGGCCCGGTCAACCACCTTGTCTCTCCCTTTGGAGAACCGGGGCCCGGAACGCAGAACGGAGGAAGCCATGCACGCTGACGAGCTTCTCAACGGTGCTGCACACCTGGTGGACTCCGCCCGGAGGAAAAATCCCCTGGTCTATCATATCACCAATGATGTCACCGGCCATCTCTCCGCCGATGCGGTCCTGGCCCTGGGAGGATCTCCCGTGATGTCCTCCTCTCCCCTGGAATCAGCGGAGATCACCTCCCGGGCCGACGCCCTTGTGGTCAATACCGGGACCCCCGGCAGACAACGAGTCAAAGCCATGTTCCGGGCCGGGCGCCGTGCTTTGCAGGAGGGGGTCCCCGCTGTCCTTGACCCGGTGGGCGCAGGCTTTACCCCTTACCGCAACAGGATCATCCGCACACTGGTGTCCACGGGAGCCTTTTCCGTCATCAAAGGGAATGCTTCAGAGATGGCCTGGCTGGCAGGCCTGGGAAAGGGAACCCGGGGAGTAGATGCCCGGACAGAACATCATCCGTCCCGGGATATCGCACTCCACTGCGCTGCACGCTTCAGGAGGGTCTGTGTGGTCACCGGCCAGACCGATATCATCTCCGACGGAGAATCCCTCTTTTCCGTGGAAGGCGGGTCTCCCATGGCCGGGATCATAACCGGGGCGGGCTGTCTTGCAGCCTCTCTCTGCGGCCTCTATCTGGCCTGTGACACCTCTCCTCTTCAAGCGGCGGCCGCCGCCCTTCTGGTTCTCAGGACAGGAGCCTTCCGCGCAGCGCAATCAGCTGAAGGAAACGCCTCCTTCCGGACGGGCCTCCTCGATGCTCTGACGATGATCACGGGGGAAGAGATCCTCCGGGAAGGGAGGCTCTATGATGGTTGATTCCCGCTTCTTCCGTCTTTATCTCATCGCCTCGTCGGACAGAGCAGCAACCGATCCCCTGAACCGGATCATGGAGGCAGCCGCTCACGGTGTCAGCATGGTCCAGCTTCGTGAAAAGGGCCTCTCCACGCGGCTTTTTATCCAACGGGCCCTGGATCTGAAAAAAAGGCTTTCTTCATGGGATATCCCTTTGATCATCAATGACAGAGTGGATGTGGCCATGGCTGCGGGGGCCCACGGAGTCCATCTGGGCCGCAGCGATATGTCTGTAAAAAAGGCCCGCTCCCTCCTGGGCCCTGGAAAGATCATCGGATTTTCAGCCTCCTCTCTGGATGACGCTTTACAAGGCTGTGATGACGGAGCTGACTACATCGGGGCGGGAGCCCTCTTCCCTACTGCAACGAAAAAGGATGCCTCGCCTCTCTCCCTGGATGATTTCGAACAAATCGCCCGGGGGACCCCCCTTCCCGTGGTGGCTATCGGAGGGATCACACCGGATAAGGTCTCTCTTCTCTTGTCCAGGGGCGCAGCAGGAGTAGCTGTCTCATCTGCAATATTGCAGTCGGAAAATATCCCGGAGGCCGTGAAGGCCTTTCTTGAACAGAAAAGAGATTAATGTGTAAAGAATGTCCGGGGCGATTCTTTCGTCTCCCCCTTCAGATAAAAGAGGTAGTGACGAAAAGCGTCGGCCAATCCCGAAAATGCCGCCTCCTCATCCCACTCTTTGGCTTCCTCCATATCAAAGATAGGAGCTGTCTCAAATGTCCTGGAATAATCCTTCTCTTCCAGGAGTGTCAGGGTCTTCATATTGTAGAGCCGGATTTTCAGAGAGAGAGAAAGAAGGCGGTAATACCCTCTGTGATGTGTGGTCCCGGAATAGTCCGGGAAGCTGTTTGCCGTCGATGTCATGTTTTTCCCTGAATACTCTCCCGTCACCACAAGGGCATAGTGCCCCCCCACCTGCCGGGCCAGGCGCGATAATGTGGAAAGAGACGGAAGGGCTTCACCCGAGCGGGAGTCGTAGGGGGCCTTTTGAAAACGCCCGGGGAGGACCCCCTGGCCCAGTGAGGCCAGCAGATCATGACACTTTTTGGAATCCAGGCCCCGGATAAGGGGCTGGATCAGGGCCACCCGTTCCCCTTCCAGAAAGAGGGAATGGGCAGGAACGGTCACATAGACCGTCTCTCTGTCCAGATGGACACAGGAGGCCAGGGACAAGAGCAGAAGAACGGTGAAGGCCCCTCTTTTCATAATCCTCCCATGAACCTTTTGTAATTCTCGTAGATGTCGCCGTCGGAGTCAGTCTCCAGAGCCTCTCTGTACGTCTCCCGTGCCTTCAGATAGTCGTCCATCATCTCATAGATCACAGCCAGGTTGTTCAGGACCCTGGACTTCTCCTGCGGGGAGAGATGCTCACTCTCAAGGATCCTCCGATAATGAAAAAGCGCTTCATCATACAGCCCCAGAGAAAAAAGACGGTGGCCGTATGCCATGGAGGTCTTCATCACCTGTTGATGCGGCCCTGTACACGAAAGGAGAGCCGTAAGAAGAAGGAGGAGGAAAAGAAACCGGTGCTTCATAGAGTGATGATACAGGATTCCCGCTGTTTTGCAAAGAAATTGTCTTAAAAAAGCCAGGAGACGAGAAGATAAGCGTAATGGGCAAAGACACCGGCCGCGATTCCCCCTGCGGTATGAGCCAGAAGGGCTTTGGATGTGAGTTCCCTGTGCTTCAGGGCATCGAGCATCGCTGTATGGGTGCTGAGGTATCCGCTCCAGCACATCCCCATAGCTGTAAAGACAGCGATCTCATTTCCTCCGGCCATCCCCTTGGCTAAAAAAGTGGGGATCAGGGAAAGGGCCGCCCCCACAGCTCCCAGGGATGTCATGGGAAAGGCGATGGCCTCGGGAGACTGGAACCCGAAAAGAGCTTTAAAAAGCCAGCCGAAAAGATGAGCGATACGGGGAAGGAGCGGAACCCCTTCAAAAGCTCCCCCGGTGTACCCCCCGGCAGGCTGTCCGAAGGTGACCATCATGATGAGCGTTGAGATGATCAGCACTCCGGGGATGATGGCCAGTCCGAGGTCCACGCCGCTTTTCCCGCCATCCAGAATAGAGTTGATGAACCGTAAAAAAACGCTTCCCCGGGACCGAAAAGAGATCCGGTCCTCATCTCCGCTCACGGGACGAGACTCCTCCTCCTCCACTTTACCCCTGATCATCCTCTGCATGATCCGTGTGGAGACCATGGCCCCGAAGACGGCACCCAGGAATCCCACAAGAGAGGCGATGACAAAGCCTTTTCCGATCATAAAACTGATGACCACAAGCCCCATGCCGAACGCTGTCCCGAAATTGGTCAGGGAGATCAGCTGGTATTTTTTAAAGTAGGAGCTGAAGTTCCGGTCATTGACCAGGCTGATGATCGCCGGATTATCCGAAAAAAAGGTCATGAGCCCCCCGAGAGAGGCCACGCCGGGGAGATTGAAGAGGGGCTTCATAAACGGAGCCAGGACCCCTTCCAGGAGACGGACGACGCCGAATTCGATGAGAAGGCGCCCGAGAGCTCCGGCCAGAACAGAGACAGCCATGATGTAGAGGACAGTATCGATGAGAAGGGCATAGGCCGTCTTCATCATGGTGGAGATCATATTCTGAACTCCCATGAAGCGTCCGAGAATACCGAAAAAAGCAAAAAAGAAGAGGAGGAAAAGGATCGCTTCCACCCGTCTTCGGTCCAGTCTCTTCATATCCCTCCCCTGCAGGCTCTCTTTTCGGAGACCTGCGGGTCCTTATAACTGTGCCAGGAAGGCCCTGACACGAGCCAGTGTCTCGTCCTTCCCCATGAGACAGAGGACATCGTGGATCCCCGGGCTCACGGTGGTCCCGGTCACCGCCAGCCGGAGAGGCTGGGCCAGGCTGCCCATATTGAGGGAGCGGCTTTCACAATACTCTGTCATATGCCTTTCCAGGTTTTCCACTGAAAAATCATCAAGCTCGTCCAGGGCATCCGCATAGTCGCGAAGAAGCTCCGGAGAGGATTTCTTCATGGCCTTCGCCACATCCTTTGCCTCCCACTCTTCGGGAACGACAAAATAGAAAAGGAGTTTGTCCGCCATCTCCTCCAGTGTCTTCACCCTGCCCCGCAGGGTCTCCAGAGCATGCCGAAACCACTCTTCAGAGCGGCTTGACGGATCGATCCCTCTCTTTTCAAGAAAAGGCCTCAGGTAAGGGGCGATCACATCGTAAGAGAGCATTTTGATATGCTCCTGGTTCACCCAGAGAAGCTTATCCGGGCTGAAGACTGCGGGAGCTTTGTTGACCCCTTCCAGGGAAAAGGCTGCGATGAGTTCGTCCTTGGTGAAGAGTTCCGTATCACCGTGCCCCCATCCCAACTTTGCCAGGTAGTTCAGCAAGGCTGACGGCAGAAAGCCGTTGTGACGGTACTCGCTCACGGATGTGGCTCCGTGGCGTTTTGAGAGCCGCGACTTATCGCTTCCCAGGATCATGGAGAAGTGGCCAAAACGGGGAGTCTCATACTCCAGGGCCCGGTAGATGGCCACCTGTTTGGGTGTATTGATAATATGGTCATCGCCCCGGAGGACATGGGTGATCCCCATGGCATGGTCGTCCACGACGACGGCAAAATTATAGGTGGGGAATCCGTCGGAGCGGATCAGGATGAAATCATCGATCTCTTTGGAATCGAAATTGATCTCCCCTCTGATCAGGTCTGTATAGGAGAGGTCTTCACCGTTGTCCACTTTCAGGCGGATCACCATCTGGGACGCCTCTCCCTTTTTCAGTCCACGCTCACGGCATCGTCCGTCATAACCCACAAAGACACCCTGGGATTCCAGCGCCTTTTTCCGGGCATCCAGCTCGTCTTTTGTGCAGTCGCAATAGTAGGCTTTCCCCCGGGCCACGAGCTCTTCAGCCAGTGACCGGTAGAGGTCCAGACGCTGCGACTGGTAGGTGAGTTCCCCGTCCCAGTCCAGGCCCAGCCATGTCATGGCGTCCAGGATCTGATCCAGTGATTCCTGTGTGGACCTTTCCCGGTCCGTGTCTTCGATACGCAGCAGGAACTCCCCGCCGTTTCTGCGGGCATAAAGATAGTTGTAGAGGGCCGTCCGGACACCTCCGATATGCAAATACCCCGTGGGAGACGGAGCAAATCGAACGCGGATCTTTTCTTTCACATCATCCTCCCGTTTTTCTCTCAGAGAGGGCCGGCCCGGGATGTCATCCCGTCCGTTCCGGCCTTCGGTCCCAACGTTGTCTGACACGGGTACTATACCCTTTCTGCTCTCCATTTCAAGTTTTATCTCTTGTGAGAGGCTGCCCCCTCTTCTTCCTTGATTTTTCTTTGTCTTCTCACTATTCTGAAAGCGCAGATGAAACAGACAAAAGGAGACTGCATGGAGATCATGATCCGACGCGAAACACCCGCTGACTACTTTCAAACGGAAAACCTCACCCGGGAAGCCTTCTGGGATGTCTACCAGCCGGGCTGCGATGAGCATCTCATCGTCCATCAGATCCGTTCGGCTCCCGCATTCCTTCCCGACCTTGATTTCGTCGCTTTTACAGAGGGCCGGCTTGCAGGCCATATCATGTTCACCCGCGCCGTGGTCGAAAGTGATGACGGCGGGACACATGATCTCCTCTGCCTGGGCCCGGTGAGTGTCCTTCCTGCGTTTCAGAAGCAGGGGATCGGGGCTAGCCTCATCCGGCACTCCCTTAAGGAGGCTGGGTTCCTGGGGTACAGAGGAGTCCTTCTCTTCGGAGACCCGGCCTACTACTCCCGCTTCGGTTTTGTCAATGCCGCCTGTTACGGCATCACCACGGCCGAGGGACAGAATTTCGATGCGTTCATGGCCCTGGAACTTCACCAGAAGGGGCTGGAGGGGATCCGGGGGAGGTATTTGGAAAACCCGGTCTTTCAAGTGGACTCAAATGACCTGGAACAGTTCGAAAAACTCTTTCCCCCCAAAGAGAAGCATAAAAGGGAGGGGCAGTTCCGTCAGGAATAGTTTCAATCCTTGAGACGAGACAACAGATCTCCAGCACTCCTCAAGCACTTATGAAGAAGAAATATTGTCCTTTGAGACTCGACCATCGTTTCAGCAGCCGGCTCCCCGATCTTCATTATTATCTCCTCCTGTTATTCAGCCATTTGTCCAGCCACCTCAAGAATAAATCAATGATAATGAGACAGACTATGAACACGAGCATAAACACACCAAAAAAACTCATGCCCTACTCCAAAAATTGACTGTAGTGAAAAACATAATCCTCCCGCCAATACCTGTTTCAATCCACGCGCCCGCACGGGGCGCATCGCTCATCAGTCTTCAGTTTTCCCCTTCTCCAAAGCTTCGATGAGAGATTCGGTGAAGGAGAGGCTGTCGGTTCCCACAGCAGAGATCTGAGCCTTGATCCGTGGCGTGGAAGCATCAAAGGAGATCTGACGTCCCCACAGTTCCACAAGGGAAAAGATGTCTCCGGGATCGGCATCCGGAGTAAAGAGGATCCTCGCTTTGTTGCTGCGCACTTCCACCGTATGAAGAGAACACTTTTCCGCCCGCAGACGGAGAGAGGCCAGGCGGAAGAGGTCGGCAGCCTCGTCCGGAAGTTTTCCGTAGCGGTCCTGGAGCTCATCGCTGACCTGGCGCAGTTCGCCGTCGTTTCGGGCTCCGTAGATCTTTTTGTAGAACTCGATCTTTCGCGACCCCTCTTCCACATACTCATCGGGAAGAAAAGCCGCAATATCCAGATCCAGCGTCACCCTGACGGGTTCGGCAAGTTCCTTGCCCTGAAGCTCTGCAATGATCTCCTCCAGAAGCCTGCGGTAGAGGTCATATCCGATCATGTTCATGTACCCGCTCTGCTCTTTCCCGATGATATTGCCGGCGCCCCGCAGTTCAAGGTCCCGCATGGCGATCTCAAAACCGGCACCCAGGTAGTCAAAGTTGAGCAGGGCGTTGACCCGCTCTTTTGCGATGGTATTCATCTGGGGGGGAACGATGAGATAGGCATAGGCCTGGGTCTCACGGCGCCCCACACGCCCCCGGATCTGATACAGCTGGGAGAGTCCGAACTTGTCCGCTTCGTTGACGACAACGGTGTTCACATTGGGAATATCGATCCCGTTTTCGATAATGGTGGTGGAGAGAAGGATATCCGTCTCCCTGTTCATGAAACGCAGGATCCTTGTTTCGATCTCTCGGGCGGGCATCTGACCGTGGACGAAATCTGTCTTGAGCTGTTTCATGGTGATCTCATCGATCTTCTCTTTGATAGATTCGATATCCTTGATCCGGTTGTGGATAAAAAAGACCTGGCCCTTTCTCCGGACTTCTCGGAAGATGATCTCCCTGAGAAGGGCCTCATCAAAGGGAATGGCCCGTGTCCGGATGGGGTGGCGGTTCTTCGGCGGAGTCTCCAGACGGCTGAGGTCCATGATACCGGTGAGAGACATGTAGAGGGTCCTGGGGATGGGTGTGGCCGACAGGATGAGGGTGTCGATGTTCTTTTTTTCATACTTCAGTTTTTCTTTATGCAGGACTCCGAAACGCTGCTCCTCATCGATGATGAGCAGCCCCAGGTCCTTGAACCGCATATTTCCCATGAGGATCTTATGGGTCCCGATGACAATATCCACCCCGCCCTTTTCAGCCTCGGCCTTGATCTCTCTGGCCTTTGACGGAGCGACAAGGCGGGAGAGCATGGCGATGGAGACGGGATATTCAGCCATGCGTTCCCTGAAGGTGCGGTAGTGCTGGATGGCCAGGACAGTGGTGGGGCAGAGAAGAGCCACCTGTTTCCCGTCCTGAACGGCTTTAAACGCCGCACGGACAGCGACTTCGGTCTTCCCGAAACCCACATCCCCGCAGAGGAGGCGTTCCATGACTTTCTCCGATTCCATGTCCTCTTTGATCTCACGGACAGCCAGGTCCTGGTCGGGAGTCGCCTTGTAGATAAAACTCTCTTCAAAATCCTTCTGCCACGAGGTGTCCGGAGAAAACCGGATCCCGGAGATCATCTTCCGCTGGGCCTGAAGAGAGAGAAGGTCCATGGCGAATTCTCTGATCTTGTTTTTGACGATGGATTTCGTCTTCTTCCAGGCGGTATCGTTCAGGGCATTGACCCGGACGCTTTTCTGGTCGCCGATATATTTCTCGATCTTGTCCAGGTGGTCGATGGGCACATAGATCCGCCCGTTGTCTTTATACGTGATGACCACGTAGTCGCCCTGCCGTCCGGCGATGGTCTCATTGACCACACCGCCGTAGACCCCGATCCCGTAATCCACATGGACGATAAAATCCCCTTCCCGCAGCTCACCCATGAGGTTTTCTTTTTTCTTCACTCCTGCGGCGTATTCGATATTCTTATGCTCCAGATAGCGGCCCAGGATCTCATCTTCAGAAAGATGCACGGCTCCGGCGGACTTGTCGAGATAACTCCCGCTGAAGGGTTCCACATGAAGCGAAAGAGAAGAGAGATAATCACTGAAATTGTCCCGGAACCTCTTGAGCTGCCCCGGATTATCCATGTAAAAATGGATGGCGAGCCCCTCCTTCTGCCAGAGAGAGATCTTCTGGATCAGTTCCTTGTCACTGAGAGGGCCGCGCACAGCCTCGGCCTCGTCTGTCCTTTCCCGGACCGAGACCGGAAGAAAGGCCTTGAGGTCGGCTTTTTCCCTGTAAAAGGAGAGCAGACCCGAAATATCCTCCTCCACCTTTTCCATGAGAGAGATCTTTTCCCGGAAGACATCCCGGGGATCGGACACCCCCACGAGAAAGGCATCCCAGCCCTCATCGAGAAAATCGGTCACCGCAGAATACTCGTCATAGATGAGAGGAAAGTCACGCTCCATGCCGGGATAGGCCTCCCGGTTCATAAACTCCAAAACGGGAATGCTCTCTTTGAGTCTCTCAAAGGCCAGGGATTCGTCATAGAGGACCTCATGCAGGGGATAGATGACAACCTGAGGGCAGGGAGAGGCTGTCATCTGAGTATCAGGATTGTAGAAGCGCAGGGTCTCGATCTCCTCATCCCAGAAGAGACAGCGGACCGGGAGGGTCTCCACAGGGGAAAAGATATCGATGATCTCTCCGCGTACGGCGAACTGTCCCGGATAACGGGCTTCATAGACTCTCTCATATCCCATACGGGTCAGTTTCCGGATAAGCGCCTCATGGCCCGGACGCTGTCCCGGGGAGAGGTCCAGGGTATATTCAGAAAGAAGAGACACGGGCGGCAGTTTCTGGAAAAGGCCCATGACCGATGTGATCACCGTCACGGAAGGACGGGTCAGCATGGCATGGATGACTTTGTAGCGTGAGGCGCACTTCTCCTTGTCTCCCAGAAGAGGTTCAAAGGGAAGGATCTCCCAGGGGTAAAAAAGAAGGGCATCCTCCTGAAGCTCTTCAAAGGCCATGGCCTCATCGATGGTCTCAAAAACAATAAATCGGCGCTGTGAAGCCCGGGACCTGAGAAAATGGTGAAGATGGCCCCGGGTGACGATCTCGATCATGCGCTGTCCTGTCTCTTGCGGCTCTATTCGTCAGCGCCGGCAGAATCTCCCATGAACAGGTAGCGTTTGATCTTCCTGGTGGATGTCTTCGGAAACTCTTCATGGCGGAGGGTGATCTTTCTCACCCGTTTATACTGAGCCAGATGGCTGTTGAGTTTATCCGTCTCATGCTTCAGCAGCTCTCTTATCTTTTCGTCGTCGATCTCTGTGATATTATGCTCCGCGGCCCACTCTTCTATCTTTTCCATATTGGGAAAGATCATGGCTTCGGGATGATCCCGGCCCACCACGAGGACCTCCTCGATATAGGGGCACTGGATCAGGATCTCTTCGATCTCTTCGGGATAGATGTTTTTTCCGCCGCTGGAAACGATGACGTTTTTCAGACGCCCTTTGATATTGATGCGTCCTTTTTTATCGATAAACCCGTAATCGCCTGTATAAAACCATCCCTGTTTCAGGACTTCAGCAGTCTTTCCGGGTTCTTTGTAATACCCTTTCATGATGTTATCACCCCGGGCGACGATCTCCCCCACGCCGGTCTCATCGGGGTTATAGATGCGCACGGTAACGCCATCCAGGGGACGTCCCACTGAATAAAAATCCACATCCCGGGGGTCGACTGCAGAGAGAACCGGTGACGTCTCGGTCAACCCGTACCCCTGGATGATGGGGATTCCCAGGAGAAAGAAGAACTTATTGATGTGAGGAGGGAGGGCGGCTCCCCCGGCAACAAAAAAGTCGATATTCTGAAAACCGGCCTTTTCAAGAAGCGGCTTGAAGATCCCCTTGGTCCCGTTGAGGCTTTTGTCAAAAAGGCGCCGCATCCGGGCTGTGAGAAAGAGAAGCTTCACAAGGGCCTTCCGCGCAGGGGGAAGCTTGCTGATATTCGATTGAATCGAGTTATACATCTTTTCAAAGACAAGGGGGACCCCCACCATCTTGGTGACCCCGGTCTCGGCCATGGATTTGACGATATCGCGATTGGCCAGCGAGGGGGAGAAGGTGATGAGTGAGCCGCTGAAGATAGGAGTCAGGAAGCCTGCTGTCCCCTCATACGCATGGTGAAGGGGGAGGATGGAGAGAAGGTTGTCTTCGGGCTGGATCTGGAGCCGCTCACGGATGGCGAGCAGATTGGAGACCAGGTTCTTATGGGTGAGAATGACCCCTTTGGTCTTCCCGGTGGTTCCCGAGGTATAGAGGAAGAGGGCGGGGTCATCCGGATCGATATCGGCAAGGGCCGGAATCTCACGGATTTTCTCAAAGAGGGAATAGAATCCGGTCTCTCCGGAGGGATTGAGGTCATAAAGGTCTTTGAGGGCCGGCATCTCTTTTTTGGCCCCGGCCGTGTCCTCATAGAATTTTCCCTCTGCAAAAAGGCCCCTCATATCGGAATCGTTGATGATATGGATGATCTCATGGATCCCCAGAAGCCTGTCGATGGGAACAGCGATAAACCCCTGAAGCATGCAGGCCGCATAGACCACGGCCCATTCCGGGGTGTTGTTGCCGAGGATCCCCACCTTATCCCCCTTCTCATACCCGAGCTCCCGCAGGAAAGAACCGAGTTTCAGGGCATGGTCCAGATACTGCCCGTAGGTCAATGACTCATACGCCCCGTCCCGGAAGATCTGGAGAGCTTTCCGGGTCTCATACGCTTTCCCGTTCTGCAGAAAAAGATCCTGTAATGTCTTCATACGTTAACCTTTCTTTTGGCTTCCTCCACACTGTCGTAGATCTTGAATATCTTGTTGAACCCGGCCAGGCTGAGGATCTTGTCGATCTTGTGAGAGGGGGCAGCCAGAGCCAGCTCTCCGCTGATCTTATTCAGGACAGACCGTGCAGCCAGAAATGACCCCATCCCGGCGCTGTCCACATATTCCACATCGTTGAGGTCGAAAATAACAAAAATGAATCCCTTGGGCAAGAGAACATTTCTCACAAGCTCAATGACAGCGGGTTCATCATTGACGTTGATATTCCCTGAAAAGGAAACCACCGCTGTTTTACCAAGCTCCTCTGTCACCCTCCATTCCATGACATCCTCCTCTGCAAGCTATTTTCATCTCCAGGACAGTCATCCCGGGAGTGAAATGGTATTCCACGCTGTCCATCAGCCTTCTCATCAGAAAGATCCCTCTTCCTCCGGGAAGCGTGATATTATCCGGATGCGTGGGATCGGCCAGGGCCTCGGGATGAAAACCGTTCCCCCGGTCTTTTATGGTAATATGAAGTGCCTCTTCTGTCAAAAGAAGTTCCACATCCACATTCTTTCGGGAGTCTTCGGCATTCCCGTGTTTTACTGCATTGACCACACCTTCCACAATAGCCAGAAAGATCTCATCGGGACACAGGCCGCTCTCATCTGCGAAATCGGACATGAACTGTCTGTAGACAGCTTCCAGGCCCGACAGGAAGGAGGTCCGGCTGGGAATGCTCACATGAAGACGGTACATATCACTCTCTCCGGAAGAGAAGCAGCGTCATGTCATCTGTCTGCTTCCCCTCGGCGAAACGAAAAGCCCGGTCGAACAGGGCCTGGCTGAACAACTCCAGGCTCTCCCCCGGCCCCATCTCCAGATCTTTGATAAAAGCCTCTTCTCCGTAGAGGTTCTCCCGGCTGTCCATGGATTCGGTGATTCCGTCTGTATAGAGGACCAGAGTCTCCTTCGAATCGAGCAGAAGGGTATGAAGAGAAAAATCATACTCTTCAAGGATCCCCAGGGGGATGTCGTTGCTTTCCAAAAAACGGACATTGCTCTTTTCCGAAAGAAGAGCCGGGTAGTTATGTCCGGCATTCACATACTCGATCCTATGGGTCTTTTTATCCAGTTTCCCGAGGATCAGAGTCACAAAGCGCTGGGCTTCCGTGTCCCGGAAAATCGATGTATTCAGCTGAGTCACGATATCACCCAGGGACATCTTGAAACGGACGGCCGAATGGAGATAGGCGCGCAGTGTACTCATGACCAGAGCAGCCGGAGCGCCTTTCCCCGAGACATCCGCGATGACAAACAGGACCTGGTCTTCTCCGAAAGGAAGGACATCGTAATAATCTCCCCCGACACTGCGGCAGGCCCGGTACCGGGCCACATAGCGGTATCCTTCGATGGAGATATCATCACGGGGAAGAAGCCTTTCCTGGATCTCTCCTGCGATCCTCAGATCAGCCTCCATGCGTTCCTTGTCCAGTGTATCTTTATGCCACATGGCGTTTTTCAGGTTGAGTGCGGCCAGGTCCGCAAATGTCTGCAGAAGTTTCAAGTCACGTGAAGAAAAAGCCCCGCCGTCTGTTTTGTTGAGGACTTCGATGAGCCCGATGACCTCTCCGTTGATCCATACGGGGACCCCGATAATGGACTTGGTGACAAACTCGCTCTTTTTATCCACCCCCTGGAAAAACCGGGGATCGGCAGAGACATCCTCCACAAGAAGAGGCTTCCTGTTCTGGATGATCCAGCCGGCGATCCCTTTATCTGCCGGGAAACGGATCTCCTTGATCTTCTCCCCCTTTTCCCCCGTGGCCACATCGAAATAGAGTTCGTCCTTCTCTTTGTCCAGGAAGATCAGGGAACTGGCCTCAGCCTTAAAGACCGCTTTGGCCTGCTCCATGATGACGGCTTTCGTCTTATCGAAGTCCAAAGATGCATTGAGCAGCTTGACCACCTCAAGAAGTTTTTTGTATCGGCTTTGTTCCGCCATCACGCCCCTCCCTTTCCAATTGTGCTAACAGTCTAATATACCCGTTCATCTTCTCTTTGGCAACCAGAAGCGTTTTCAGAATCTCTTCCTCCGCTTCGACCACCTGGGGAGCGGCTTTGTTTAAAAACTCGAAATCAAAGAGCCGGCTCCTCTTTTCGAGAATGCGCTGATTGATCTCTTCCTTCTCCTGCTGAAGCTCTTCCATGCGCAAAGTCACCCGTGATTTATCATAGACCGGAATATAGAGGCTGATCTTATCCAATGTCATTTTCAGGCTTTTTTTGGGCATCTCTTTGGCTGTTATATACTTGAGTTCTGTGAGGTTCAGGAAACGGGTGACATAGAACATGTTCCGGTTGAGGGTATCCTCCAGGCCTCCGCCGGGATTGGCCATCCATATTTCAAGAGGTTCGTCAGGTCCGATATTCAAGATCGATTTCCCGTCCATCACCGTATCGATCAGATCCGGGATAAAATGATCCCTCTGGAGGTCTTCGCTGAAGTGATAGTCCTCCCGGTAGGCAGGGATCCCGGATGGAGCCTGGATGGCGGGGGAGAACGGAGCCAGACAGGTTTTTACGGCAAGATAGACATAGAGGCAGTTCCTGAAGACAGCGGGGTCTTCTTCTGACTGGATCTTTTTGACAAAGGGATAGACACGATCATCCAAAAGACCCATGAGTCTCTTCAGGTGATCCAGATAACCGAAGAGATCCCCCTTTTCAAGAGATTCTGTGGCCCTGAGGATAAACTCCTCCAGGGCGGTGAGGATCAATTTGTCAATATAAAAATCGGTCCTGATGTCCACCTCATCCATGGAGCCTTTCATCCGCCGGGAAAAGAGCCGGTCCCAACGGTTCAGAAAAGAAAGGATCATCTTGTCTGTGAGTCCTGTTTCTTTGTGAAGGTCCCCGTCAAGAAAGGCCAGTGGAGAGATATCGGGAAACGATTCCGGCAGGATCCCGTCTCCGGCCCCCTGCCTGTATTCCAGGCCTATGGTCTTCCCGGGGTCTCCCTTTTGCCGGGGCGCAAGAATCTTTTGAAAAAAAAGAAGCCGTTCAGAGACAAAATCTTTCTCTTCGGCATGCAGAAGCAGAAAACGGACAGGCTTACGCCAGAGAAGCGGCAGGAGAAGGTTTCTCAGACGGTCATTAAAGAGAGCGGTCTCCTTTTTTGTGGGTTTTGAGCACCTGGGGCACACCGGTTCCTCATCAAAGAGTGTTCCGCAGTGAGGGCATTGACGATATTCTATCCTCACCGGGGCCGGGTGGGAATCGGGCCATCCTTTATGAGACGTCAGGATGAGCGGCCCTGTTTTCGGCCGTTCTGACGTGACCTGTTCCATGGCATCCTCAGAGACAGAGAGGTGTTCGGCCAGGAGGTTATCGGCCATCTCATGACAGTGCCTGCAGCGGACCACCTCGATCTCCTGCTCAAGGGATTGGGCGAGAGCTCCGTAAGTGTTGAGATCAGCAAGAAGCCGTTCAGGATCGTTTTTGTAGAGGGAGAGAAGACGGGCCCGGTTTTCAGCTTCGGGATCCTCTTCCCCGCTGCTCCCCAGAGTGAAGAAACGGGTATAGTATTCCGGGCGGGAGATGTCATCCACTTTCAGGATGGGGACATGATGTCCGAGGATCGGGACGATCCCTTTTTTATCAGCATACTTCTCCATGTTCCGGACTCCGAGAGCTCTGACATTCAAAAGAGAGAGGGGATCTGTGACAGAAAAGGTCAGAGGGTCGGCAAGGGACGTGATATTCATCCTCAATGTGGTGATATGATGTTTCTCTCTGGAAAAATCCACTTCATAAGTCTCCAGGACCCGGTCACAACCAGGGCAGAAATAGCCTTTGACCAGCCCTTTCCGAGCCAGACGCCGCCTGAAGACCTCTTTCATGAGACGCCTGACAAACTCATTCCGTGTCTCTCTGTCCAGGGGAAGGGAGAGCTCTTCGAAGGAGATGTCGAGGATGGACGCCAGTTTTTTTTTCAAAGCGGCTTTCTGGCTGTTTCTGCAAAGGATCAGGTCATAGAAGGCCGGGGCGTCATCCAGGAGAGCCTGAAAAGCCTTGTGAAGAAAGTTTCCGTAGATCATGGGATAGAGGTCCCGGGCAGCCAGGCGCCGATGGGTGACCGGCGTGTAATAGATCATGCTGTCTCGTTTATCCTTTTCACTCATCCGGACCCTTTTTCCGAAAAAACCTCAGCTGTAAAGGTATAGATTTCTGTTTCAGGCCGGAAGGCCGCTTCAGGAGACAATCCCGCTTTTAAACACGTATGAGTGATGAATTGATCCCGGTCCCAATGATTCTCCGTAGCCACCTGAGGGAGAAGAAGGCCCGACCGGACGCCTTTTCTGATCACCAGGCCGTGATACCCGGCCCGGATCTGACTCAGGTCCGTCACACGGGACAGGGGGGAAAGGAGAGAGATCTCGATGGTCACGGAATCGAGTTCTTCAGGGCAAAGCCCGGGAAACCGGGGGTCGTGGAAAGCAGCTTCCCTGGCTAAAGTGACCACAGCCTCTTTCAGAGGTTCCACCCCCGTGATAAAGCCGATACAGCCTCTCAAACCGTATTCTCCGGTGAGAGTGACAAAAAGGCCGCTCTTTTCGCTGAAAACGGAATCGTTCAGGGGGTCTATCCCGACCCCGGGGTCAAAGACAGACGCGATCCCCTGCCGCGCCCGTCTAAGCAGGGCTTGTTTTTGACCGTCCCTCAGTGTCAGCATGCCCGGCCCCCCTCTTTGATTTCCGGTGTATGAAAAAGACCACCAGGGCCCACAGGAAAAGAGCAATAATGACAAAATTCATGATGACGCCCAGGTAGAGGTACTTCTTTTTATAATTGAAGAGATGTTCATGTTCTTTTTTGAAGGCTTCGTTTCCAAAGCGGCACATATATTTATGGTCAGGGGCAAAGACATCGATGATCCCCTTGGCATTATCGCTGACAAAAAAGTAACCGTTGTATGTTGCCAGGACTGCGGGGAGATAGTATTTGGACGGAGCTGTCAGAAGCACCTCGTCTTCTCCGTCATAGACATAGTAACGAGCAGAAAAGAAGTCCTTGTCGGCAACGAGGAAATGAAGGGCTCCGCCGTGATCCAGACCCTGGATGATGGTTCCGTCCCCGGGAATGCGGTCAAACACCTTCTGCCCCGATCCGCGGGCTTCATAGATGACGTGGCGGCCCTTTTCCGAATAGTAGAGGTCGCCCTTCCATTGAAAAAGGGCATACGGCCGAACCTGAGTCTGCAGAGTCTCCAGGAGGTTCCCCCTGGCATCCAGCACCTCGATGGTCTTCTCTTTGGCAGATACACCGTAGATCTTTGATCCTAAAGCCGTGACTGTGGTGTAATGGCCTGCGGTAAAACTGGATCTCACATTGAACCACGGGTCGTAGACGATAAAACGTCCGGTCTCCCTGCGATAGGTCACAGGGTCGCTTTCACGGAAAAAGAAGGCATCCGGCCTGTTGCGGAACTGGAAGCCCATGGATTTCTCCCCGTCCAGCGTATAAGCGTTGATGGCCTCTCCTTCGAGGACATAGAGTTTTTCTCCGCTGAACGCCAGGGAGTCGATCCCGGGAGCTTTCAGAAAACGGTCTTTGGCAATAAAGTTGATGATAACGGCGGCGATGATGAGAAGGATGATGATGAGAGCCTGTGTATTGAGCCGCTTTTCACTCATCTCCGACACCGAATACTTCTTTGAGAAAATCATTCATAAGGTCTTCACTGTTATCAGAAGGAACCACCTGGGCCAATTCGTCTTTTTCAGCATTTTTGATGGTGGACATGACCTCTTTATGCTGTTCCACAAGCTTTTCTTCTATCTTCTTTTCAATCTTGTCCGGGTCTCCGTTGATGATCAGTTTCTTTTTCTTGCTGCCGATAATAGCCCCGTTATCAAAGATCAGGGTGACAATGGTGCTGTTCGACGGCATAAATTCCGTCTGAACATGGACCTTTCTGTTTTTAAACTCCACATCGCTGTTTCTCCCCTGAATCATCCTCATTCCTCCTTGGCATGTTGGATTATATCATTTTTACGGCCCTTTTCAAGAGTTAGTTGCATCACCAGGGCGTCCTCACCGGTATCGGTATAATAGTTTTTACGCTGTCCGGCTTCAATAAAGCCCCTGGATCGGTAAAGGGCCCGGGCCGGGTGGTTACTCACCCTGACCTCAAGCCAGACTGTCAAAGCGCCGCGCTGCCTCATCTTCTCAAGAACCGCATCCAGCAGCACTCCCCCGGCTCCCTGCCGGCGGAAATCGGGATGAACGGCAAAATCCGCAATATGCCCCTCATCGAAAAGGACCCAGCTGAGACAGAAACCGGCCAGCCGGCCCTCCTGGAATAGTCCCGTAAAAAACGCATAGCTCTTTTCGAATTCAGCGGCCATCATCTCCCTGGTCCAGGGAAGAGAGAAAGAGGCTCTCTCAATGGACAGGAGCGCATCAAGGTCCCGTTTATGAAGAGGCCGGATTGTTCTTTTCATAATTGATCTCCGCATCTGAGAGTCTGCAGTAGTCAGGCTCCAGGCTGAGAAGATCGGAGGCTCCTGCAGTGAGAAACCGGTTGCGCCCCAGCCGCCCCACGGCGAAGGGGTCAGTATGAGTCTCCCGGCCGAGATCCTCCCCGGCTGAGGGAAAAAGAGAGAGGACGATCTCCCGGAAGGCCCCGCCTTCTCCCAAAAAAACAGGATCAGGAGTCTTTTCGAGGACATGTCTCAAAAAGCTGCGGGGTTCGTACGATCCCGGGGGGATGACCTCGGTGAGTCCTGCAGCGGATTTCTGATAAAGAGCCCCGAAGACCTGCCCTTTTCTGGCATCAAAGAGAGGCAGGTAATACCCGTCGCGGACGGCATAACCGGCTGCCAGGGCCTCGAGGGCATTGACTCCCACCATGGGGATCCCCGAAGCATAGGAGAGGCTTTTACATATGGTCATTCCGATACGGAGCCCTGTAAAGGAGCCCGGCCCTCTGACCACGGCCAGAAGTCCTGTCTCTTCAAGACGAAGTCCGCTTTGAGAGAGGAGAAAATGGATCATGGGGAGAAGTTTTTCGGAATAGGTGGCTTTGACGTTGAAAGAAAGGCTCATGAGGGGATCATTGTCCCGCAGAAGGGCCACACCGCCTAAAAACCGTGAGGTGTCAACAGCAAGGGTATACATCGTTCACCTTTCAATGATAATCTTCCGTGTCATCTCATCCACAAGAGTAATGGTCACTTTCACAGCGGCGCTCCCGGGGGGGATCTCTGCCTTTTCCGCCCACTCAATGATGGAAACGGCTCCTTCTTCAAGGTGCTCGTCAAATCCCAATTGAAAGAGCTCTTCGGAGTCCCCGATCCTGTAGAGGTCAAAGTGGTTCACGGCTCCCTGTGAAGAGGCATAGATGTTGAGCAGGGTAAAGGTGGGAGAGCGGACCTCTTTTTCAGGAATACCGTAAAACCGGGCCATCCCCCGGGCAAAGACGCTTTTTCCTGCTCCCAGGTCTCCGAACAGCAGGACGACAGCCCCGAATGAAAGATCCCCGGCCAGAGTCTCCCCCAGGTCCATGGTCTCTTCAGGTGAGCGGGAGAAGTGGACCTGTGTCATGGGATGAGATTCATTCCTTGAGAGGTGACAGCCAGGATGCGGCCGTCAAAGAGGAAGAGCTTTCCGACCTGTGAAGAGCAGAGGCCGTCTTCGTCAGTCATGACAGAAAAGCGCTCTGTATCCAGGTCGATGATGTAAAGCCCGGTCTCCGTAGCTGCATAGAGTCTTCCCTCATGGATAAGAAGGTCTGAAGCTCCTTCCCTGAGAGACTTGACCACACCCGATTCATGAGAGGCGATATCAACCCACATGATCCCCATATTCCCCCCGATATAGAGCCGTGTCCCCTGCCGTGTCATGCAGTTGAGAAAATCGCTGTGCAGGGATGAGGCTGTGAGCCTCTGAAGGATTGTCCCGTCTTTTGCGGCCAGAACCAGGCGGTCTCTGTGTAAAAGGATGAGTATCCCGTCTGCGATATCAAACTCACTGACATTAAAAAAGTCGATTCCGCGGATATCCCTGACCTGACGGGGATGATCCGTATTCAAAATATTGACCCCGTATTTTGTCAAAAGAAAAAGGTCGTTCCCCTCTGAACAAAGAGAGATGACGTCATTATCCAGAAGGCCCGCATCCATCTTGACCCATGTCCGAAAGGCCCTGTCGGCATAAGCTCCCACACCGTTGCTCCCGGTGGCGATCCAGAGCCGCCCCCCGGCCATGGCTGCATCATTCACGTTGCCGGCCAGTTCCGGAACACGTTCAAAGGAGAACGAACCCTGTTGAAAATGGTTGAGATACTCCCCTGAAAGCCAGTAGCCGCCCTTTCCGTCGGGCACAACGCTTTTCAGGACGTGCCCGAACAGCGCTCCGTTGTCATCCTCAGCTGCAGCAGACAAGGAGGAAAAGGATGCCAGATACCCTTCGCGAGTGATGAGGACCCCGTCTCCCCCGGGAAGGATGGCAAAATCGATGACATCCAGAGGACGTCCCGTATCCGGGTCAAGGGGAGGAAAATCCGGAGAACCCCGGTGGATGGGATTCACCGGGACCTGGAGTCCCCGGGTCATCTCAAAACGGTCCATCAGCCAGGTCAAACCGCCCGAGCGGGTCTTAAAAGAGATCCTCCGGGCATCATATCCCCACTCCAGGACAGGGCCTGCAGCGTCGCCGATTCTTTCCCAGGAGTCATCAGGCCGTCTCCTGTAGATCCCCAGGTCTGTCAAGACAAGGATTTCACTCAGCTCTTCTGCTGCAGCCACCATCTGGATCTGATGTCCTTCTAAAAGTGTCCCCTGACTTCCGGAATAGTGAAAAGAGGAGTCGGCTCCCTGGAAGATGATGAGCCCGTTATCCGTCCCGCAAAAGATGTTGAACCCGTCTGAAGCCACGTCCGTCGCCTTCTCATAGGAGATGAAGGAACGGGCCTCCCGGGCTGGGGAGAGAAGAGACGTCAGGAGAAGGAGCAGTGCAGAAAGCAGCCATCTTCGAACCATCAGAAACCTCCTCTGTAATGTTCCAGGAAGACTTTCACTCCGATACCGATGAGGATCACCCCTCCGGCGATATTGATCTTTGTCCCGAAGATCAGGCCGAAGACACGGCCGATGTAGACGGCGATCCAGCTTGTCACAAACGTGATCCCTCCGATGATGACCACCGGCCAGAGGATAGAGACATCAAGGAGGGCGAAGGTGAGTCCCAGCGCCAGGGCATCGATGCTGGTGGCAATACCCAGGGCCAGAAGCACTCCCGGTGTGAGTGATCTCCTCCGGGAGACCTCATCGGCCGTGAACCCTTCTCTGATCATATGAAGGCCCACCAGAAGGAGCAGCGCCAGGACGATCCAATGATCCACGGGTTTGATCACAGGCGCGAGGGTCTGGCCCGCCAGCCATCCCGCCACAGGCATAGCTCCCTGAAAAAACCCGAAAGTGGCGGCGATGATCAGCGGATGGCGGTAATTGAAATACTCCAGGCTGAACCCGTAGGCCAGGGCAACGGCAAAGGCATCCAGTGCCAGCGATAGGGCAATAAGGACAATATGGATCATGCTCATGAAAGACTTATCCCTTTTCTTTCTGCAGATACTCCAGATACCCGAAGATGAACTCATCGATATCTCCATCCAGGACGGCATCGACATTCCCTGTCTCCACCCCTGTCCGGTGGTCTTTGATCATCTTGTAGGGATGCAGCACATAGGAGCGGATCTGGCTGCCCCAGGCATTCTCTTTCTTTGTATTTTCCAGCTTGTTTTTTTCTGCTTCCAGTTTTTCCATCTCCAGCTGGTAGAGCCGGGCTTTGAGCATCTTCATGGCCTGATCCCTGTTCTGGATCTGAGAGCGTTCGTTCTGACACTGAACCACGATATTCGTGGGAAGATGGGTGATACGAACGGCAGAATCCGTCATATTGACATGCTGGCCTCCCGCCCCCGAGGCACGGAACGTATCGATACGCAGGTCCTTTTCGTTGATCTCCACTTCGATCTCTTCATCGACTTCGGGGTAGACAAAGACCGAGGCAAAGGATGTGTGGCGCCGCTTATTGGAATCGAAAGGGCTGATACGGACGAGCCTGTGGACACCGTTTTCTGTTTTCAGATATCCGTGTGCGTAAGGGCCCTTGATGTAAAGGGTCACGCTTTTGATGCCGGCTTCCTCGCCCACCTGATAATCGATGGTCTCCACCCCGTATTTCCTGTAATCGGCCCAATGCTGGTACATCCTCATGAGGAGTGAAGCCCAGTCCTGGGATTCTGTCCCCCCGGCCCCGGGATGGATCTCCAGATAGGCGTTATTGGGGTCATTCTTCCCGTTGAGAAGGCTCTGGAGTTCAGCGGCTTTGAGCTCTTTTTGAAAAGAGGTGATGTTCTCTTCCAGCTCCCGGTTCATCCCTTCGTCGGGTTCTTCGTCAAGGAGGTCGGCAAGGAGGATGATCTCGTCAAGGGCCTCCCTGATCTCCGAGAAACGCTCCATCCTGTCTTCCAGCAGGCGAAGTTCACGGCCCAGCTCCTTTGTCTTTTTCTGATCCGACCAGACCTCTTCCCGGGTCATGAGGTCTTTGATCTCCTGAGCCCTCTTCCGGGCCGTCTCGATCTTCAAAAACTCTTTCAGCTTTTCCACTTTGGGAAGGGCCTCCTCGATGACCCCCCGCGCTTCAAAGATCTCCATGGACTACTCCCTTGCCTCTTGGCGCATCTCTTTTTGAAGATGGTTCAAAACAGTTCCGTAATTCTTGTTTTCCGGTTCACATTCCACCGCAAGGGAGACTTCCCTGATCCCCTGTTCGCGCGCGCCTTCCTGATAAAGAAGAAGTCCGTAGAGATAGTGGGCCAGGGCATTTTTCTGGTTGGCTCCCACAGCTTCTTGATAGGCCTTCCTGGCTTTGTCCAGATCACCGTTGCGGGCCGCCAGGGCGCCCTTTTCCGTCATCTCCAGTGACCTCACATAAGCCGTGCGCCACTCTTTGTTAAAGACCTTGTCCCGGCGTTTCTGAATAAAATAGTTAAACGGCTCAGCTTCCAGAGCCCGGGTCACAGCCTCCTCGGCCTTTTTCCACTCTCTTCGCCTCATATAGACTTCGGAGAGAAGAGAGAAGCTGGCGATGCTTTTGGGGTTCAGTTGAGTGGCCTTGACAAAATACTCTTCGGCTTTCTCCAGGTCTTTCTCCTCGAAATAGATCGTGGCAATATTATGAAAGATCATGTAATTGACAAGCCGGCTCTCTTCAAGCTGAAGATAGAAATCCTTTGCCCGGTTGTGATCACCCTTCCGCAGTGCTTCATTGGCCTTGCGGGTGAGCCGCCTGGCTTTGATGATTTTGGGGTAAAGGGCCAGTCTTTTGAAAAATTTCATGGGTCCTCCCTCTTTTGGTCTAAAAGCATGATACCCTTTTAAGGCTTTTTTTCAAGTTCTTTCATCGATTCCGGGCGGCTGATGTCCCTTGGAACGTCTGTTTTGCAACAAATAAGGGGTGCACGTGTATAAAAAAGGAGAGTGCCCATGATGAATACGGAAGTCCTGATCGTCTCGTGGAACAGACATCCGGCTTCACGCCTTCAGACTCTGCTGACCCGGACTCCGGGGATCTCTCTTTTGCCGCGTGTCCCGAACCGGGAAAGGCTCTCAAGTGTTCTCGCCCGCCATACGCCCCATGTGATCTTCATGCCGTTGAGCAGCAGCCCCTCACTCTGGGCTGACCTCTTTCTGCAGACATCCCCCCTGTCCCAGGTCATCGCCACAACACCCCATCCGGAGCTGTCACCTCGTGCGTTTGCCTACAATTGCGCCGGCCTCCTCACAGCCCCTTTCCAGGCGGGGGACCTTCACCGGGCTCTCTCAAGAGCCCTTTTCCGGCGCCGTTTATGGATCGAGGGAAGCAGACATCCCCCTCACAGGCACCTCTCTTTTCCCCTGGCTGCCCGCAAAAAAGGGATCATCCGCTTTTTTGACCCGTCAGAAGTCCTCTACTTTAAAGCGGAAGATAAATATGTTTTTCTTCATACGGGAAAAGAGCGCTATTTTTGCCGCTTCACGCTGCGTGAACTGGAGGCCCGTCTGGATCCCCGTCATTTCTGTCGCATCCGGCGGAACGTGATCGCAGCCTTCCACGGAATCCTCGAAGTGGAGAAAAACGGCGCCCGTGAGATCTCTCTGACACTCAAAGGGCCGGAAGGAGTCAAGGTCAGGGCAGGACGGAAATATATCCCCTCTGTGCGAAAATGGCTACGCCTGTAATCCCCATGACCCGTATGTCACAAAGGAGTGGAGGCCGCCCGCCGGCATCCGGTCATAGCTTGTGGTGTATTCCAGCAGACGGATGGAGCCTTTTCTGAAAAGGCCGCAGAGGAGAGCCACTCCGCCGGGCCCGCAGGCCGACTGATGTGCAAGGGCATAGGGGATGATCTCCCTGTAGGATCCGCTGTTCACTTTCTTGATGAACTCAGGGTCTTTACGGCGGGTCACGTGATCATATCCGGCAGTGCCTGTCCCGAAAGAGGAATCCCCGTAATGGAGTCCGTAATGGGTCAGGTCGGTGCTGGCCACAAAGACCGTTTCAGGATGCTCCTCTTTGAGTTTTTCAAAGGCATGGAGATAGTCTTCCAGCCCCCCCTGGATCCCCGGAGGAACTGAAACAGGGATGATCCGGCTCTCAGGATAGAGAGACTTCAGGAAGGGGAGCTGGACTTCGATGGCGTGCTCTTCTTCATGAGCCCGTGCGGAATGGAGAAAAAGCGATTCATCGAAATAGGCCTTGATCAGCTCTTCGGCGACGGGCATGTCCCCCAAAGGGGTCTCCCAGGTTCCTCCCGGGTAGACAGCGGGACGTCCTGCACCATACCGGTGAACGGCTCCCAGGAGGACGATGACAGCTCCCGGGGTCCCGGTCAGGGCCGCCAGGGCCCTGAGAGCGATCCCTCCGGAGAAGGCCCATCCGGCATGGGGAACGATCACTCCCCGGTAGGTTTTTTGCACATCATCGGGTAATTCGTCTCTGATAAAAGACTCCACAGCACGGGGATCGGCAGGATAAAACTGTCCTGCCACGACAGCACTACGTCTCATTCCGCCTCCTATTCAAACAATATTTTCAGATCCTCCCACGACATCGTCTTCATGAAAGCGGTATCGGTAAAGTCGAGAGAGTGAAACATCTCGCTCTTCTCTTCCTGCATCTTGATGATCTTTTCTTCAATGGTCCCCTCTGTGATCAGTTTATAGACATTGACTGCCCGGGTCTGTCCCATGCGGTAGGCTCTGTCTGTGGCCTGCCGTTCCACCATGGGGTTCCACCACGGGTCAAAATGGACCACCACATCGGCTCCGGTGATATTGAGGCCGGTTCCTCCGGCCTTGAGACTCACCAGGATAATCGGGATATCCCTGTTGTCATTGAACCTGTCCACGATTTCCACCCTCTTCGGTGTCTTTCCGTCGATGTATTCAAAGGGGATCTTGTCTTTACGCAGCTCATCCCGGATGATATGAAGCATTTTCACGAACTGACTGAAGAGCAGGATCCTGTGGCCTCCGTCCATGGATTCAGCGAGGATCTCCCGGAGAAGGTCCAGCTTTGCAGAGATATCCTCATACGCTGTGAGCTCAGGATAGATCATCCCTGGATGATTGCAGATCTGACGGAGGCGGATCAGCGCGCTGAGAATATGCATGCGGCTTTTGACAAACCCCTCTTTTTCCACCCGGCCGAATATTTCACTCCTGATCTCGCCGAGAATACGCTGGTATAGGGCCTTCTGCCCGTCCGTCAGGGGAACCACGGCGATCTGCTCGATCTTCGGGGGAAGTTCAGTGAGGACCTCCTCCTTTGTCCGTCTGAGGATGAAGGGTTTGATCTTCATATTCAGCTCGTTGAGGACGTCTTCATTCTTCTCTTTGACGATCTCTTTGTCGTAATAGTCCACAAAATGGCGTCTTGTCCCGAGATATCCCGGCATAATGAAGTCAAAGATGGACCAGAGTTCCCGGATAGAGTTCTCCATGGGTGTTCCTGTGAGCACCAGCTTGAACATGGCGTCGAGTTTTTTGACGCTTTTCGCCACTTTTGTCTGGTAATTCTTAATATGCTGGGCTTCATCCAGGATGATATAGTGGTAGACCCGGTCTTCATAGAGGTCGATATCGTTCCGGAGGAGAGAGTAGGAGGTGATGAGAAGATCTTTTTTTTGAGATCCGGCGATGATCTCCTCCCTCTGGGTGCGGTTGCCCTCGACCACAGCGCACTTCATGTGCGGAGTAAACTTCTTGACCTCTTTGACCCAGTTGTGCATCAACGATTTGGGGCAGACCACCATGGAGGGAAGAGCACTCTTGACTGAGATCATCATGGCCAGGGCCTGGACGGTCTTCCCGAGGCCCATATCATCAGCCAGCACCCCGGATAACTTATAGCGGTGCAGAAAATGAAGCCAGTCGTAGCCCTCTTTCTGATAAGGGCGGAGGATCTTTTCCAGGCTTTCGGGAACGGGGATCTTCCTGATCCCCCTGACATCCATGAGTTCCTCATAGAGCGCCCGGAACCTGTCGTCGCCCCTGATCTCGATATCTTTGTTTTTCTTCACATAGTTGATCAGATGAGGGAGATAGTAGATCTTATGATGAAAGTTCTCTTTTTTATCCAGAGATAGAGCAAACGCTGTTTTGAAATCCTCCATGAACTGCCGCACCTCTTCCAGGTTAACCAGCTTCAAGATCCGTGTCTTGTCGAGTTTGATAAAGGGGTCTCCGCTCCGGATATGGCTCTTCAGCACCTCAGGATCCAGAGTGTAATCCTCTTTCAGGCTGCACCCGAAATGAAGGGTGAAGGAGGAGTCTTCCTCAAGGGAGACCTCCAGGACGGGTTTGATGGTCACGTTGTAGATGCGGATCTGCCTGAATTCCGGGGTGAGCCGCTTTGTCCAGTCAGAAGGAATCCGTTTAAATCCGTTGATGAGAAAGTCGATGATATCATCATTGTCTTTGAGAACGAAAAAACCCTCCTCCCATTTAAAGTTATACTGGAAGAAGAAGAGAAAGAGGCGGCGTTCCTTTTTCGGGTCTCTGCGGATAAAATTGACCTGGTCCTCGACGGTCTTGATGATGTAAGGCCCTTTCTTGATGATGTCATTATACGTGAACGCCATCTTCCCGTAATGATAGACGGGATCCACCTTGATGATGCCCTGGGAGTAGTCAAGCTTCAACTCGATATTCAGCTGGTTGTGATGGATCTCCAGGCGCTTGATCTCTCCGTCCCATTGAAAATCGAGATACCTGTTCCAATAGTTGTGGTAATTGTCGATGAAATCAAAGAGCTCCTCATCCCGGAACTCTTTCCCTTTTGTCAGAATCGTATCCCAGAGCGGCTGCGAGTAGACCGGGAGAAGCCGGGCCAGGACAGAACCGCTGAGATACCACTTCTCTCCCTCGAAGGAGAGGATCCGGGACCGGGTCTCAGGCCCCGGGAAGACCCTGATGCTCTCACTGCTGCATCGGATGAGAACGGCGGGTTTTTCAAATTTATCCCGGACATCCAGCCGTACCCCCGACGAGAGGAGGTAGAGCTGCTCATACCCGATGAGAAGGCTGAGCAGGTCCCGGGCATAGGGACCGTGAAGGACAAAGGCCTTATTGACGAATTTTCCGAATTTCAGAAGATGCTCCAGGATCAGCTGCTGATGATCAGTAAGCATTCCCACAAGATCAAAGATCTCCTCTTCATGAAAGAAATCCCCGGCAGCGTTTTCAGGATGGCTGATAAACTCCATCATCTCATTCTGCAGCCTGGGCCATTCAGTCTGGCGGCCCGGTTTCAGCGTAATGAATATATCGCTGATCGTATCTTCAATACCGATGTAAAAAGGCAGGGGTCGTTCAGTCATATCTCCATCTCTTTATCGTTTATCTTTTACTGTACCCCCGGAACGGCATTCGGGCAAGCCCTAATGCCGGCGTATCTCCTGGATACGCGATGCTGCTGTCTTGCTGTAGACCGTCTCCCTGCCTGATATCTGGATGATGTACTCATAGATCTCCACGGCTTTGTCCATCTCTCCCAGCGACTCATAGGCTGTCCCTCCCTGGAAGAGCGCTGTCACCATCCACTGAAAGTCTTCATCGGTGTTGACCGGAAGATATTTCACCTTCATAAACTCCCGGATGGCGTCGCGGTACTGTCCCCTGGCATAGTAACAGTCCCCGATATTGTACTGGACTTCCATCTTGAGGGAATCGGGAGCCCGGTCGATGAATGATGTCAGCCGTCCCAGGGCGTCATCATACTTTCTCTCATCCATAAACGTGTAGACAATATTGAGATAGGCTCCGTAATAGAGAGAGCTTTCCGGAAAGCGGTCCACGATCTGCTGAAATGCTTCGCGGGCCCGTCCGGTCTCCCCTTCTCCCTTGAAAAGAAGCCCCTGGTTATAGAGGGCATCGGGATTCGGCTTGAACGCATAGGAGCGTTGAAAATAGTCCACCGCTTTCTCTTGATCTCCCAGGGCATACCAGGCTTGCCCCAGGGAGAGGAAGAGTTTTTCCTTTCCTTCGAAGGAGGGATTCGCTTCAAGCCGCTTAAAGACATCAAGAGCCTTGTCCGCTTCTCCCTTTCCCAGCCGGATATTCCCCAGCATGAATGCCGCCTGAAGGCTCCAGGGAGTATCGAGGACCTCTTTTGTCCCTCCGGCTTCAGCAAAATAATCGGCGGCTCTGTCAGCGTCTTTCTTCTTGAGGTAGGTGTATTCTCCAAGGACATAAGAGATCTCCTCTTCAAACTCTCTGAGGGCTTTACTGTTTTTACGCCGTAAGGCGAGCCCTTCGTCCAGCTGGTTCAACTTGGTCAGAGCGATCACCCGCCGGCTCACCGAATAGGCATCATCGCCCCTGAAAAACTCCAGAACATCCTGCCAGCGTTCCTGATCCGCCAGAGCTTTATAGACACGGGCTCTGACCTCCCGGCCCTGAGCCTTTTTTAAGAGGGCCATGGCCTCTTCATCCATCCCCAGCTTGAGACAGGCCAGCCCCTTGACCACAGCCAGCTCTCCTTTGTCTGCAGTGATCATCATGCAGGCTTTGCGGGCGGCATCTGTCTGCCCGTCGATGATCAGGGCTTCCAAATAGAGGTCCATGACATCCGGGTCGTTATAATATTCGGGCAGCCTGTTAAGCACATTAAAGATGTTGAAGATCACATCTTTATAGTCGCCTTCGCTGAAAGCGATTCTGGACAGAAGCAGGCTGGCTTTGACTTTCAACTCAAAAGGTTTGCTGATGGAGAGGAGACGCTCCCGGGCTTCAGCATTTCGTCCTGTCTTGTGATAGATGGCGGCCAGATAATAGGAGAGGCTCCCATTCTCTTCGTCCCCTTTTTCGAGAAGATCTGAAAAGAGGCGCTCGGCCTCTCCGAAATTAGCATTGGCATAGGCGGCCATGGCCCGGGCATATTCCTCGGCGGGAGTCCCGGTGACACTCGGGGGGAGGACAAGTCTCTTCAGGGCATCCTCCCTCTTTTCACTGATCAGGAAATCGATATAATTGCGCACTGTCTCCTGGCTCACTGAGTCGGGAAACTGGGAAAAGGCATAGAGAAAATCTTCCTCCTCGAGATTCTCATTCATATCATAATAGGCCAGCACCTGGGAATAGACCTCCCCGGCTGCCGGATGGTCTTTACGGGCATTGAAAAACGATTCGATCTCGCTTGGCGTCCCCTTTTCCAGAAGCAGGGCATAGGCTCCCGCCTGAAGAGCCTTCTCGTCGTCCCGGCCTCCTTTTTGATAATAGTCATAGGCTTTGCTGAAGTCTTTGACCGAAAAAAAGATATCCCCGCGCTTTCTGTAGAGTTCTTTTTCGCCCATGGGTTCTTTCATCTGCTCTTCCAGAAGATCGTCCAGTGCTGTAAGGCCCCGGGCGACATCGGCGATGATATAGCGATTGAGATAATCGATCCTTTTGCGCGCCTTGTCCGCCAGGGGAGAGAAGGGAAAGCGCTCCCCGATAGTTTTATAAGCCATCACGGCCCGGTCATACCGCGGGATCTGCTCATAGCAGAGCCCTGTCTCATAGAGGGCTTTGTCTCCATATCCTTCTGTATTGAAGCTGATCCTTTCAAAAGCCGCGATGGCCCTCTCGTAATCCTTCATCTCATAAGCATAGAGCCTGCCCACCCGGAAGACCAGATAAGGAACCTGGGTATCCCTGGGGAAAAAGGTGATATAATCGAGAAGGGCGTTGACAGCTTGCCGATAGAGGCCTCCTTCTTCAAAGACCGAGGCTTTTTCCAGGAGAACTCTTTTCACATCGGCTTCACTTTGCCGGGACCGGTAAAATCCGGTCAGCTGGTCGAAAAGGGCCGCGATCTTCTCATCATCCCATCCCCTTTTCCCTTTTTCGATCTCCAGGGCCATCCGGACCACATCCGGATAGAGGGGGCTGTCGGCATAAGCCTTCATAAAATAGTCGATCTCTTTGGCAGCGTCTTCCCGTCTGTTCAACGCAAGGAGAGCTTCGGCTTTCCCTTTCAGGGCATCATCGGCCATGGTGCTGTTGGGGTTTTTATCAAGAAGAGACTGGAAAGCGGCCACCGCTTCTGAAAAGGCCTTTTTCTCCATATAGACACGTCCCTTCCCGTAAAGGGCCCTGTAGTAGTATTCACTTTCAGGATAGCGGGACATGAGCCCCTGGTACTCCTTGAGAGCCTGGTCATATTCCCGCCGTCCGAAGGCCACATCAGCCTTATACCAGAGCCATTTTCCGGGATCAAGGTCTTTTTCATCCAGTTTATCCAGATACCGTCCGGCTTTGTCCATCTCTCCCCGCGAATAGGAGTAATCCAGCAAAGAGAGATAGGCTTTTTTCAGATTTCCGCCGCGGGGGTTGAGATTGATGATCTCCTGCATGGCTTTGATATACTCATCATCAAGGCCCTCGTCCCGGTAAAGCGAAGCTGCGAGGAAAAGGTTGTCTGTATAGAGAGGCGTGGATTTATAAAAACGGCGGACTTTCTCCGCTGTCTCAAGAGCCTGTTTTTTCATCCCGCTCTCTTTCAGAGCTGAAGCGATGTAAAAGAGAATATCCCCCATGGCCTGGCTTTTGTCATACCGCTGGAGAAAGCGGTTCCCTTCAGTGAGGACCATGTTCCACTTCTCCAGATGGTAGTACGACGCGATGAGTTTCTCATAAGCGCCCTCGACCCGGCGGTCCTGGGGATTCTCGTTGATGAATGTCTTGTACTCCTCCACGGCCAGGTCGTAAAACCCGTCCTGAAAGAGTTTCTCGGCATAGTCGAACCCCCCGATGATCCCCCAGGCGATGACCGGTGAGAGGATCAGGAGGATGAGCGCCGCGATTTTATAGAGAGATGTCATGGCAAGCTCCTTTCTTTTTGACAAGGGGCGTAAAGGAAATACACGAAACCGGGCACACCGGAAGGCAGTTCCCGCATCGGATACACTCCGGAGACCCCGGGTCTTCACTGATATTGATATCTGAAGGACAGACAGTGCGGCATGCCCCGCATGAGACACACCTGTCCAGGTCCACACGGATGGTGTAAAGGCTGATCCTGTTAAACAAGCCCAGCATGGTCCCCAACGGACAGGTCGTCCGGCAGAAAAAACGGGGGATGACCACAGAAAAACCGCTGTAGACGATGAGCAGACCCACCTTCCAGAAATAGAGAAGGCCCAGCGGGATATTCAGCGACCAGACCAGGGTCAGGCCGCCTTCCAGAGTCCCCGCGGGACAGATATAGGTGCAGAAGGCCGGTTTCAGAAGGACCAGGGGAAGGATGACGATAAAGAGGGCCAGGATGAGATAGCGCACAACAACAAAAAAACGGGGAAGCTTCAGGGAGACAGAAGAGATCTTCTTCAACAGGTCCTGATAGAACCCGAAAGGGCAGAGATGGCCGCAAAACCATCGTCCCGCCAGGACACCGGCACTCCCCACAAGCCCCAGGACAAGAAGAGAGAGGTGCCTTCCCTGGCTATAGATCATATACTGCAGGCTGCCCAGAGGGCAGGATGTCAGGGCTCCGGGGCAGGAGTAGCAATTGAGCACCGGAAGGCAAAGCCCTTTTGACTCCCCCTGAAAGGGAGCGGCTTCAACAAAACCCTTGAAATGAGAGTTGATCCCGATGCTGAAGAGAAGCTGCTGCCAGAAACGCCTTTTTAAAAAAGAGAGCCATTTCATACTATCCGATCCCGATACAGCCGTAACAGATGTAAATGCCGTTATTTCTGATGAGGTCCCATTCACCTGTGAGAAGGCCGGCCAGAATCAGGAGAAGAGCCGCCCCGAGAAGAGCCAGGGCTCGGTTTCTATTCTTTTTGGTCACAGAAGATCCCCCTTATCACTTCGATGGTATCCCGGGCGGCGGCCACATCGTGGACGCGCAGGATATCAGCTCCGTTGCCCAGGGCCACAGCATGGGCGGCAATCGTCCCCCACAGCCGCCCGTCAGGGTCTTTCCCGGTGAGAGACCCGAGAAACGACTTTCTGGACAGGCCCATGACCAGGGGGAAGGGCAGGGACTTCAACTCCCGCAGGCGCCGAAGCAGGGCGGTGTTGTCCTCCAGCCTTTTTCCGAACCCGATCCCCGGATCGATGAGGATGGCGTCTTTCGCGATCCCCGCCTGTATCGCAGCGTCCGCCCGTTCGGCAAGGAATGTATAGACCTCTTCCATGATATCTTCGTAACAGGGATCCTCCTGCATGGTATCGGGAGTCCCTTTCATATGCATAAGGATCACCGCGGCGTCGAACGAAGCAGCTGTATGAGCCATCTCGGGGTCATGGGTGAATGAGGAGACATCATTGATGATATCAGCCCCGTTTTCCAGCGCTTTTCGGGCGACAGCACTTTTCCGTGTATCCACGGAGACAGGGATCTCCGGAGCTTTTTCGCGGATCAGAGCGAGGGGCCTTTCAAGACGGGCCCACTCTTCAGAAGCCGAAACCTCACGGCTTCCGGGACGTGTGGACTCTCCCCCGATATCGATGATAGCGGCTCCCTCCCCGATGAGCCGGGCTACCTGTTCTTCCAGGGCTTTGCGGGATGAGAGGCGTCCCCCGTCGTAAAAGGAATCAGGCGTCATGTTTAAAATGCCCATGACCAGCGGGGCTGCTAAGCTGATGGTCTTCCCCCTGGCCCGGAAAGAGGCGGGCGGAGTGTCAACGGTGGTAAGCTCACCGGCAATCTTTTTCAACCCGAAGGGCTGCTTTTGCAGCTTCAGACTTAACTTTTCCAGGGTCCTCTGTGTTCCCATGAGAATAACGTCGGTTATTTCAGGCTTTCCCGAGATGGCCGTGCGGGGAATCACAGCATCAGCCCCGACACTGAGAGCATCCTGCTTGATGATGTTGGCAGCTTCAATACGGCACCCCTCGATCTTGAGCAGGCAGATCTCCCTTTTTTTTTCAAAGATCTCCAGCGCATAGGGGTCCACCCCGATTCTTTTGAGTTCTGTGAGGAAATCTCCCTGTGAAGGGAAGAGGCGTCTCATTCGAGTCTTCATGTCACTCCTGTCTCTGACCGCATTGATTGACCGGGATTACGGGAATACAGCCCTTCCATTCTATCGATGCCCCCTTCCGCTGTCAACGGAAATATCTCTTCTTGAAGAGCCGAAGACACAGACCTCATAAGGCAAAAGGACCACCTTTCTGCCGGCCTGCCGCTCTCTGCCGTTAAGGCGGTCAAATCCGAAAGAATCGGGAATAAATGGAGAGACATCGGCCTCCAGGCGTTTGTCCGTGACATTGACCAGGCAGAAGAGCCTTGCCTCCCCTTTTCCGCGGACAACGGCAAAGAGGCCCTTCCCCGCATGGGGATACCGCGCAGGAGCACCCGGAGCAAAGGCCTCCTCCTCTCTCCTGAACCGGAGAAGCCTTTTGTATCGGTTCCATATCTCCGAACGAAGGCCCTCATCTCCGTTGATCATCCTTTCCGCTTCCTCGCGGGGGATCTTATAGCGGTTGATCGTCCTCGCCCTTCCTGTGGACTTCACGCCCTCTGTCCAGTTCTCCATACCGAAAAGACTGTTGATATAGACAGCAGGGATCCCGGGCAAAAAGAGCATGATGGCCTGGGAGGCGAGAAAAGCTCCTGCTTTCAGGCTGTCATTGGAGAGTCCCGCAGTCACAGCGTCAAAATAGGTGATGTTCAGTTCATAGGGCCGCTCTCCCCTCCGGGGGTCATCACGCATGGAGACGATCCCTCCGGCGTTCTGGATCCTCCGGATCATCTCCTGAAGCTCATCCTCATCCACGAGTCCTTCAAGGGGCCGGACCCCGATCCCGTCATGGGACGCTGTGAAATTGAGAAAGGTGCAGCGGGGGGACGGGGCTCTCAATGTGGAGAGCCAGTAACAGAGTTTTGTGACATCTCCGCTGAGAAACGTATAGAGGATAAGAGGGGGGAGGGAAAAGTTGTAGACGACATGGGCCTCGTCATCCCCCTTTCCGAAGTAGGAGATATTTTCCTTGTGCGGGACATTTGTCTCTGTGACAAGGAGAGTGTTCCCGGGGACCAGGTCACAGAAAAGCCTGAAGAGTTTCACAATGCGGTGTGTCTCCTCCAGATGGAGACATGATGTCCCCCTTTTTTTCCAAAGAAAACCCACAGCATCAAGGCGGAGTGCGGAGATCCCCCTTTTCAGGTAGAAGGCCGCGACTTCAAGCATCCGTTTGAGGACAGCGGGGTTGGCGTAATTCAAATCCGCCTGATCGGGGCTGAACGTGGTCCACAGCCAGACTGTGGACCCGTCTCTCTTTTCAAAAGGCGTCAGGAGGGGGAGAGAGCGGGGCCGGACCACAAGAGAGAGGTCTTCGGCGGGATCGGCTTCAATAAAAAAGCCTTTGTACGCGGGGTCTCCGTCAAGATACCGCCGGACCCATTCACTCCGGCTCGAGATATGGTTCAGGACAAGATCGGCCATGAGTGAAAAAGAGTCGCCGATCCTTTTCACATCCTCCCACCCTCCCAGGTCGGAACGGACACTGGTATAATCTGTAACCGCAAAGCCGTCATCAGAGGAGAAGGGAAAGAAGGGAAGGATATGGATCAGGGAGAAAAGCGGGGTAAACGACTTCACGGCGACTTCTGCAAGAGTCTTCAACCCCGGGCGTGTGGTCTCATGGATGGAATCACCGTATGTGATGAGCCAGACATCACCAGAGGTCAAGGGCCTGTCAGAAGAAGGCTCTTCTCCGTTCCCTGAAAGATGATCCATCAGGGTGATGATCTCTTCACTCTCCCCTTCAGAATAAAGCCCTTTGAGCAGTTCTTCAGCTTGATTTTTCCATTTTTCTCTCATCCCTCTCACACTACCTGAAATTCAGAGCTGTTGCAAGTTTCTTGCTTTTTTTTGTGGACCTTGTATGATGATTTTATGAAAAAAGAGGCTTCTTCTCCCCCGCTCCTGACTCTGCCGGATCTCACCGAAGGGTTTTTCCTCTCACGTCCCAACCGGTTCACCGTCCGGGTGCGCATCAACGGGGACGACCATTCGGCCCACCTCCATGACCCCGGCAGGCTCACTGAACTCCTCACAGAGGGAAACCGCCTTCTGCTGAGGCCTGCCGAAAAAGATGGGCGGAAAACAGCCTGGGATATCATCGCCGCCTTTCGTTCCGGCTGCTGGGTCATCATCAACTCTGCCCTTCACCGTCCCCTGGGAGAGGCTTTTCTGCAAGGTGAGGAGAGTCCCCTGGGCCCCCTGCGTTCCCTCAAACCTGAAATCTCCGCGCCTCACGGACGTCTCGATTTTTACGCAGAGACCCTTTCCGGAGGGCTCTGGATCGAGACAAAGGGGTGCACTCTTTTTGAAGGCGCCCGGGCCCTTTTTCCCGATGCTCCCACCCGTCGCGGCACAAGGCATCTGCGCGAGCTCATCTCCCTCCGCGAAAGGGGAGAGAGAGCGGCCCTCCTCATCTTCATCTTCTCGGTTTCCGTGAGCCTGTTTGCACCCCACAGAGAGCGTGACCCGGATTTCGCCCGGGCCTTTTATGATGCGCTGGACGGAGGAGTAGACATCTATCCCCTCTCTTTTCATTTTGACGGAACTCATGTCCGTTACCATGGTTTACTCCCTATAGAACCTGATCAGAGAAAGGAGTCCCCATGAAATACAATCGTCTCGGGAAGACCGGCCTGAAAGTCAGTGAACTCTCCTTCGGGTCATGGATCACCTTCGGAAAACAGACAGACCTGGTCTCAGCGGGAAAACTGATGAAAAGCGCTTTTGACAAAGGAATCAACTTTTTCGACAATGCAGAAGCCTATGCCAGGGGCCTCTCCGAACTCATCATGGGAGAGATCCTCAGGACATTCCGCCGGGAAGACCTGGTCATCTCCACAAAGATCTTCTGGGGAGGGGAAGGGCCCAATCAGACAGGGCTCTCCCGCAAACATCTCCTTGAAGGGACGAAAAACTCTCTGCGCAGGATGCAGCTGGACTATGTGGACCTTCTCTTCTGCCATCGTCCCGACCCCGAGACCCCTCTTGAGGAGACCATCCAGGCCATGGATGCCCTCGTCCGCGGAGGAGAGGCGCTCTATTGGGGGACCTCTGAATGGAGTGCCGAGGACCTGGAAAAGACATTCCGGATCTGCGGTGAATCGGGAGCTATCCCTCCCTCCATGGAACAGCCCCAGTATAATATGCTCGTCAGGACGAGAGTGGAAGAAGAGTACCGCCCCCTATTCGACCGGTATCACCTGGGAACCACCACCTGGAGCCCCCTGGCCTCGGGAATCCTCTCCGGGAAGTATAATGACGGCATTCCTGAAGAGAGCCGTCTGGCCCGCAACCCCGCTCTCCGCAAGACCATGGAAGAGTCGGGACTTCTCTCTGAAGAGACGCTCTCCAGGGTGCGCCGGCTGACGAGCCTGGCCGGAGACCTCGGGGGAAGCATGGCTCAGCTTGCTATTGCTTGGATCCTCAAGAATCCTCACGTGAGCACCGTCATCACGGGAGCGACTTCAGAAGAACAGTTATCAGAGAACATGGGAGCTCTGGAGGTCAAAGAAAAACTCGACACAGAGGTCATGAAGACCATTGAAACCATTTTAACAAGGGAGGAAAAATGAAACGATTCATTCCGTTTTTAGCCGTTCTGGCGATCTTTTTCACTGTCTCCTGTGCAAAAAAGGAGCTGGCCTCAGTAGACGGACGCATCTTTACCGCTGCTGAACTGGAAAAACAGATGACAAAAATCGATCCTGCGGCCCTGCAGCAGTATGGCGAAAACCGTATCAAAGAGACGATTCTGAACCGCATGATCGAGACGGAGCTTCTCTACCGGGACCTGAAAGAGAAAAAGTATGACGAGAACGACGATGTGATCCGCCGCTGGGAAGAGATCAAAAGCGATGTGGAGATGACATACTTTGTCAATGAGTACATCCGTCATGAGGCCTCTATTCCCGAAAAAGAGCTCAAAAAGGCTTACGAGAAACGCATCACCCAGTTTCAGACTCCGGCCAAAGTCAAAGCCAGCCACATTCTTATCCAGGTGGGCGACAGACATACAGATGAGGAGGCTCTTTCCCTCATCACCACTGTCAAAAAGAAGCTCAATGCCAAAGGGAGCAACTTCGGCGACCTGGCCAGAGAGTATTCCGAAGGCCCCAGCGCATCGCAGGGAGGAGACCTGGGCTGGTTTTCACGCGGGCAGATGGTCAAACCTTTTGAAGAGGCCGCATTCAGCCTGAACAAGGGGGAGATCTCCTCTGAACCTGTGAAGACTCAGTTCGGTTATCATCTCATCCGGGTCACAGACAAAGCTGAAGCAGGCCGGATCCCCTTCAAAGAGGCAAAAGAGCGGTTGAAATATGATGTCTACAACACTTTGCTGAAAAAAGAGTACGGGATAGCTGTCTATCCGGAAAAAGTATCGCCGGAACCTTCCGACGGGATCGTCGCTGAAATCCAGAAGACTTCTGCTGTCTATACCAACCGGGCCTTTCTCGAGGATCTGTCCAAATGGATGAACAAAGAGACCATGGCGAAACTCTTTAAAAACGCCGACGCCCTTTACGGGACGCTGAACGACCTCATTATCAGAAAAGCCTACCGTGAGATCATCGAAGCCGAACACCTGCGTGAATCAGAGGGGTATACCTCTTTCATGGAACAGATGAAAAAAGAGTACCTGGTTCAGAACTACGTGGATGAGACTCTCTTTCATGATATCAGCGTGACACCGGAAGAGATCAGAGAGTCTTATGAGAACAACCCGGCTCTCATGAAAAATCTCGCCGATCAATACGGACAGCAGTTTCTCTCTGACCCTGCTTTCCGCCGGTCCAAGGAAAAAGAGTTCTTCCCTTACCTTGAGCAGCAGATCATCAACAGCAAAAAACAGCATCTTTACGACAATCACATCACCGCGCTCAAAAACACATACCCGGTGGAGATCTTCGTCAAGTTCGACTGATCCCGTTCCATGCCGGAGGGAGTCATCCCTCCGGCATCACCCGTTTTCTTTTCATCAGAGCCCGCACTCCCCGTGCAAGGCCGTATCCCGCAGCGGAGACGATAATGATCGTGGCCCCTGTGGGGAGGTTCATCAGGTAGGAGAGCCCGAGTCCCGCTGAATTAAAGAGGACAGCAAAAAGAGAGGCCAGAGCCATCATGGACCACAGATGCCTGCTGAAAAGATTGGCAGCCGAGGCCGGCAGGGCCAGAAGAGCGATGACCAGGACAAGTCCCACGACCCGCGTGAGAAGCACGATGGTCACGGCGATCACTCCCAGAAAAATGAGGGACATGAGATTGACCGGCAGCCCGCGCATGGCGGAATACTCTTCATCGAACGAGACATAGAGGATATGCCTTTTGAAGAGAAAGACTCCCGTGATAAGAAAGAGGTCGAGCAGGGCCAGTGCCAGGAGATTCTGCCTGGTGACCAGAAGGATGTTTCCGAAAAGATAAGAGAGAAGATCCACGGTGTATCCCGGAGTCAGAGAGATAAAGAGGACTCCGAGTGCCATCCCCAGGGACCACAATGCGGCGATGACCGTGTCTTCTCTCTCCCTCAGTCTGTTTTTGCCCACGACCAGGATCAGGACAAAAAGAAAAGCAGCCCCGAAGGCTCCCCACAGAGGATCGAAGGAGAGGAAGACGGCCAGGCCTATCCCCCCGAGGACAGCATGGGCCAGGCCTCCGCTCATCACGGCCAGACGCCGTGTGACGACAAAAGTCCCGGCGATGCCCGCTGCGATCCCCGAAAGAAGCGCGGCGATGGCGGTGAAAAGATAAAGGGACATCACAGAGTTCATGGCTCCTCCTACAATCCGCACTGGTGGCGTATTTCCGTGACTTTATGCCCGTAGGGGGAGTGCCCCTCCCTTTCCAGGGCGATCTCGCCGGTATCATGACAGGCCGACCTTTTGTTCAGGCACATGACTTTATTGACATAGGATGAGACGAAGGTGATATCATGTGTGACCAGCAGAATGGTCATGACACGGTTCATCTCTTTGAGGAGTTCATAGATATCCTCTTCCACAGCGATATCCACGCTGGATGTGGGTTCATCAAGGATGAGCAGTTCAGGAGAGGAGATGAGGGCCCGGGCAAGCAACACTCTCTGTTTCTGCCCTCCGGAGAGTTCTCCGAAGCGTTTTCGAGCCAGTTCGGCAATGCCCAGCTGGGCCAATGACCGGAACCCCTCCTCCACAGCATCCTTTTTCCAGACAGGCCCGATGAGGGTCTTTTTGAACAACCCCTGAAGGACCACCTCCAGGACGGTGATGGGAAATGACGCGTCCATGGTACTGAACTGGGGGACATATCCGATACGGGAGCCTGCTTTTGCAGGAGCCTCCCCCAAAACAGTGAGGGTCCCCCGTGTGGGCTGGAGATGTCCGGTGATGAGCTTCACCAGGGTTGTCTTTCCCCCGCCGTTGGGCCCCACCACCGCCACAAAATCACCCTTCTCCACCACAACAGAGATATCTTCCAGAACGAAATCATCGTCATAGGCAAACCAGAGCCCGCGGCTTTCCAGAGCTTTGTCCGTCACTTCGCCGCCTTTCCGGCTGCGGCACGGGCAGCCTCCCTGATAAGAGCCGGATAATCACGTCCCAGGGGATCAAGCGTGACGACCTCTCCGTCAAGTGACCGGGCGATGCGCATGGCCGCGTGGCGGCTGAACTCTTTCTGGATCATGATCGTCCTGACCCCTTTTTCCCTGAGATAGCCGATGATGGCCTGGAGCTCCCGCGGAGCAGGTTCTTTCCCCCGGACCTCGATGGGGATCTGCTCAAGGCCGAACTCCCTGCAAAAGTAGCCCCAGGAGGGGTGAAAGACTGCAAAGGGGATTTTAGGGGCCTCCCCCAGGATGCTTCTGACCTCCTCCTGCAGACGGCTGAGGCTGTGGAGAAGACGGGACAGCCTCTCCCTGTAACGGTCCTCTCCTGCAGGGTCGATCTCTATGAGGGCCTGCATGATGTTTTTCGCCATTGACTTGGCCAGCTCAGGACTCAGCCAGATATGAGGATCAAGATGGCCGTGGGTGTGGCCCTCGTCTGTTTCAGAACCGCTGCCCATGAGAGTCCGAAAATCATCGATAGGCCTTTTGGAAATTCCGGAAGAGACATCAAAGACCTTGAGACGGGGGAAAAGTTCCCGGATACGTGGCAACCAGGCCTTCTCGAAAGGAACATCGATGGAAAGAAAAGCGGCTGCCCTGGAGAGTTCCTCGATCTGTCCCGGACGGGGCTCGTATGTGGCGGGACTCTCTCCCGGGCCCACCAGGACCTTCACCTGGAAGCCATCTCCCGCCAGCTGTTCCACAAACCACACCTGGGGGGGGATACTCACATACAGGAGGGGTTTCTCTGCGCTGCGGGATGAGGGAGATGAACAGGCCCCCATGATCAGAAGCAGGCTCATATACAGCAGGCGTTTCATCCGAGTCTCCTCTCATGACGCTTCGCCCGGGCCCGGGCGCATTCAGAGCAGAGCCCGCTGAAGAGAAGCTGATGCCCCTGGATGGTATAGGAGAACTCCTCTTTCAACTCTTTTTCAATGCTTTTCGACGGACAGTGGGGAAAGACCTTGATCTCATGGCACTCTCTGCACACGAGGAAATGCCCGTTCTCCTTCCCGCTGTAATAGTATTTTTTCGGCCCGAAAAAGGCGATACTGTTCACACGCCCCTCCTGTTCAAGCTTTTTGAGCGCCCGGTAGACCGTGGAGAGGTCAGGGTGTCCCGGAAGGTTCCGGGCCAGGCCGGCGGCGTCAAAGAGACGCAGCCCGGAACCCATCATCTTCTCAATGGACTCCTCGGTGGTCTGATTCTTCTTCATAACAACTCCTTTGCGCAAATGATTTGCATAAACTATACGCCCTGTCTGTGCATGAGTCAAGCGAAGGTTTTCTTGAATCCTTCCTCTCTCTGTGATAGAATAGGCCTATGATCACAGCATTTTACCAGTTCGCTCCCCGGCTCGGGGAGAGGGATGCCAATCTTGAGATGATCCGGAAAGGGACCGTGAACAGATCATTCGATCTCCTGGTCCTTCCTGAACTCTGCACAACAGGCTATGCCCTTACTCCCGAAGAGCTGGACCGTTTCAGTGAACCTGTCCCCGACGGACCCACGGTCTCTTTTATGCTTCGTTATTCGCAGGAAAAGAAGAGCACCATCGTCTGGGGAATGGCTGAACGTGAAGGAGACCGTTTTTATAACAGCGCAGTCCTGGTCCATCAGGGTTTCTTTCTGGGGAAATACAGGAAAGTCCATCTCTTCCTTGATGAAAAAGATCTCTTTACCCCCGGGGACCTTCCCTTTACCGTTTGGGATGTCAACGGGGTCCGGACAGGGATCATGATCTGTTTCGACTGGGCCTATCCCGAGGCGGCCCGGACCCTGGCCTCACGCGGCGCCCAGCTCATCGCCCATCCTGCCAACCTTGTTTTGCCCCTGTGTCAGAAAGCCATGCCTGTCCGGGCGTTGGAGAACCGTATCTTTACCGTCACTGCAAACAGGACAGGGGAAGAGCGCGGCCTCCGTTTCACGGGACAAAGCCTCATCTGCGCCCCCGGAGGAAAGATCCTCAAACAGGCCCGCAAACGTCCGTCCTTCGGTTCTGCTGAAATCGACCCGGTTGAAGCCTCGGACAAGAGAATGACTGCTCGAAACTCTCTCTTCGAAGACCGCAGGCCGTCATTTTATCTGTGAAAGGAGCCTGTATGGAAAACAGGAGTATCTATGACCAGCGTCTTTCCGAAATGCTGGATAAAGTCGCTGACGAGATCAAAAACTACTCCATCAGTTTCATCAGCCATATCAAAAAACTCGCTGAGATCGGGATCTCCCTTACTTCGGAAAAAAACATCACCAAGATCCTGGAAATGATCGTGGAAGAGGCCAAGAATTTTACCAATGCCGATGCGGGGACTCTCTATTCGGTCAGCGGTGACAGGCTGATCTTCGAGATCCTCTACAACGATACTCTGGGGATCAAACAGGGCGGAACCACGGGAACCCCTATCAAACTCCCCCCTGTCCCCATCCATGAACAGAATGTCTCGGGATATGTGGCCAAAAAAGGGGAGATCATCAACATCCCTGACGTCTATAAGGACAACACATTTGATTTTACAGGTCCCAAGAAGTATGATGCCCAGACAGGCTACCGCTCCCGGTCTTTTCTTGTGGTCCCCCTTCGTGATCACGAAAACACCATCATCGGCGTCCTGCAGCTGATCAATGCCAAGAATAAGGATACAGGAGAAGTCATCCCCTTCGCCCCGGAATATGAGGATATCATCTATTCTCTGGCCTCCCAGGCCGCTGTCGCTATTACCAATGCCCAGCTGATCAAAGATATCGAACAGATGCTCAACTCCTTTGTCAAAGTGATGGCCACCGCGATCGATGAGAGGACTCCCTACAACAGGGACCATACTGCCAGAGTGGCCTGCTATACCGTGGCGCTGGCCGAACGGATCAACGGGATCACCGAAGGCCGGTATAAAGACCTCTATTTTACAGAAGAGAAATTGGCAGAACTGAATATGGCCGCCTGGCTCCATGATGTGGGTAAAGTCACCACCCCGGATATTGTGATGGACAAATCCACGAAACTCGAATGCAAGATGGACAGGCTGGAGATGATCCTCCAGCGCATCGAACTTCTCCGAAAGGACTGCAGCATCCAGGAACTTTCAGGGATGCAGAATGAGAAAACAGCCAAAGAGATGCTCGAGCGCCTCTCCCGGTATGAAGATTTCCTCGTCAAAGCCAATCAGCCCGGAGAATCCCTGAGCGGGAAAGACCTGGCTTTTCTCGAAGAGATCCGCTCCTTCCGGTTCAAGGATCATATGGGCATCCCCCGGCAGGTCATCACAGAAGAGGAGTATGCCAACCTCTCCATTCCCCGGGGGACTTTGAATCCCGCTGAACGGACCATCATGGAAAATCATGTCCTGGTCACTGAAAAACTCCTCTCCAACATGCCCTTTATCAAGAAGTATAAGAATGTTCCCGAGATCGCCTCGGCTCATCATGAAAAGATCGACGGCAGCGGCTACCCCCATCATCTTCAGGGCGAGGAGATCCCCATAGGAGGGCGGATCATGGCTATCGCTGATTTTTTCGATGCTCTCACAGCCAGTGACCGCCCGTATAAAAAGGCGATGTCATCCGACGAAGCCTTTAAGATCCTTGAAAAAAGCGCTGAAAAGGGAGAACTGGACAAGGACCTTCTCCAGATCTTCCGCGACAGTAAAATCTATGCAACGGATACTCAGAAGAAAGGAGTCTTTGAAACATGATCAATGACGTCGCTATCATCCCCCTGCAGATCCTGGCTCTTCTCTATGCCATTGTCATCCATGAATGGGCTCACGGCTTTGCCGCCTATAAAATGGGAGACAATACAGCCTACTATATGGGGCGGCTCACGCTCAACCCCATACGTCACATGGACCTTTTCGGGACAGTCCTTCTGCCCCTTCTTCTCATCGTGACGCGCTCCCCCATCCTTTTCGGCTGGGCCAAGCCGGTCCCTGTCAACCCCAATAATTTCAGAGACTTCAAAAAAGGCGAAGTGGTGGTCTCTCTGGCTGGAGTCACCGCCAACATCCTGTCTGCACTGCTCTTCACAGCCCTGGTCTTTATTCTCCGTCACTTTTCAGGGATGCCCCTGATCCAGCCGATGATCTTTTTCTTCATCATTGCATCGGTGATCAATGTCATCCTCTTCGCTTTTAACCTCATTCCCATCCCCCCTCTGGACGGATCGCATATCCTCATGCTGCTGCTGCCTCCCAAACAGGCCATGGTCTTCAACCGGATCGCGCCCTACGGGTTTATCATCATCCTGGGGCTTCTCCTTGTGGGAGCCATCGATGTCTATCTCCGTCTGATTTTGAACCTCTACTTCACTGTCACGGGCCTTCCCCTGATCTTCTGATGACGATGAAACACCTTGAAAGCCTCTCCCCCTTTACAGAGATCTCCGGAAAAGAGTTCTCCGGATCCTTTCATCGGGATCCCGGAGGGCGTCTTTTTCTCCTCGTGGACACGCCCCCGGAAGGAGTCCGCGACCTCATCGATGCCCCCCTTTCTCTGGGCGGGATGAAAAGCGGGCCGGATACCGTGCGGCTCGTCCTCACTCTCCACCGGGACGGCACCCCGCTGCTTCTTCTGGACAAGGTCATCACCCTCTCCCGGGATGAAGAGGATTACCGTGCGTTCTTATCAGCAGAGATGCAATCCCTGGCCTTCTTCTATTCATCAGAGGGCAAACGCTTTTTCATCCTGGCAAAACAGGTGCGTCTCGATGAGAAACTCAAAGCGGAGCTTCTCGCCATGGCCGCTCCCGGTTCCCCCGTCATCCACCGCATCCCGCTCTCGCAGACCGACATCACCCCTTTTCTGAAAGCCTCTTACACGCTGTACCGTTTTGAAGAGGAGGCCCTTGAAGACCCGTCTCTCATGATGAGGATGGAGAACGGTGCTCTTCTCAAAAGGCCCTTCTCTCTGTGGACCGGGCGTGATCCCGGAGGAGCTTTTCTTCTATCCGATACCCCTCTGCAGAGCCGGACACCCGAAAAGAAGGGATGCCATCCCCTTGAGATGACGGCCCTGCCCTATGGGTTCTCAACTGTTCCGGGGATCCTCTTCCGGATCCTCATCGACAAAGAGGGCATGGACGACCTCAAGGCCCGGGGAGACCGAAAGAACTATGAAGAGTCGTATCCTTTCTGGCGTTAGTCTCCTTCTCCTTCTTTTTTTTCTCTTCTATACGCCCGGTTGCTCTCTTATCAGGCGCCCGTCTCCGCCCCGTCCCCTTTATGCCAGGGCCCTGGAAAGACTTCACGACGGTGACAAAGCCGCCGCCGTTGCACTCTTCTCCTCTGTGAGCGGAGATGACGATATCTATCCTGCAGCTCTGATCAGGGGCATGGAGGCATCCCGAAAGAGAGACGAGGCTATGTATGACCTCTTTCTTTCCCGTCTTGCAGAGATCCTGCCCCTCTACCCTTTTCTGGACGACTACTACTACTTCGCTCTCATGCGGCAGCAGGCCGACCGGGGAGAGGACACCTACCTCATCACCTACCGGGATTTCTTTGAACTCGTGGGAGAAGAAGACCTCTACAAAGAGCTGCTCTTCTTTTATACGGAGGCCCTTGCCCGGGCAGAGCGAAATGAGGTGGCCCTCCGGGAGTCTGCAGCACTCTACCGAAGACGGCTTCCCGAAAACCACAAATCTGCTCTGGAAGAACTTATCACCTCCCTTATGCAAAAAGAGGGGCTTTCCCTCCGGGGGCCTGAATGGGATATCCTCGCCCGCCTGCCTCTCAGCTTGTCACAAGTCAGGAGCTATCTGAAATCCCGCTTCGAAGATTCCGGTTTCTGGTGGGAGGCCGCATCCCGTTTTCTGTCAACACGGGAGATGCAGGCTTTTGGCGGCGATAGCAACGGCTATATCCTGGCCCGCCGTTTCAGCGGGGCCTCCCCCGAAGAGGAGACACGCCGGCGTCTTGCGAATCTGCTGGATGATCCGGAGTTGACATACCCCTCCCCGCTGGCGCATCTCTTCATCTCTCTTTTTCCAGACGATCTCCGGAGTCTCACCTTTTTCAAACTGCTGGATCCCGAGGCTGCCGAAGACGAGGCCCGCCTTCTGTTCGACACCCTTCTCGAAGAACGCCGTTTCGACATCCTGAGACAGTGGCTTTCGGCCTGGAACAGGGAAGAGAAGGCCTTTCATCCCGAAACCGGGGCCCGGTTTCTCTATTGGGAAGCCGTCCTGGGGATGAAGAACGGCAAACTGACACCGCAGGGGGAAAAGGCCCTCAGGGACTGCTGCCGCATGGCGCCCCTCTCTTACTATCACATCAAAGCCGCACGGCTTCTGAACCTTTCGCCTCTGGATCCCGGGCTTTTTGACCCGCACATGACCCGTGGCAGGACAGACCCGAAAATGAGATCCCTTCTCAAAGCCCTGGACAGTTATGATGACAGAGAGGGCGTCCGGATGATCCAGCTCTCTATTGACAATGACCACTTCTTCGATAACCTCCCGCTTTTCATGGACCTCTATACCCGGTACCAGGATTACGACTGGATGATTCTCAGCGCACGCTATCTCTGGAAGGCGGAAGGGCCTTCACATGACCTTCTTCCCTACCTCTACCCCATGGGTTTTCAAGATGCGGTCCGCCTTCACAGTGCACTCCCCCCGGAAGAGGCTCCTCTGGTCTATGGCGTCATCCACCAGGAGAGCCGCTTTGCTCCCACAGCCGTCTCCCGGGCGGGGGCACAAGGGCTCATGCAGCTCATGCCCTCGACATTCCACAGCCTGGCCGGGATGAAACAGGAGGACCCTTTTGACATCAGGGCCAATATCTCAGCGGGCACCGCTTATCTCAAAAGGCTTCTCCATGCCTTCACAAAGAAGGAGTATGTCCTGGCGGCCTACAATGCCGGGCCTCACCGTCTTCATCTCTGGGAAGAAGAATTCGGCCCGCGCACTCCTGAAGAGTTTGTCGAACTCATCCCCTTTCCCGAGACAAAAGGGTATGTCTCCCGGGTCATCACCCTGGAAGGGATCTACCGGGCCTTGTATCACTGAAAGGAGTCTCTGTGAAATACCGTTTTGAAAAACCCGTGAGCCGTCAAGGGACAGACAGTGTCAAATGGGACGGGGCAGAGAGTCTCTTCCGCCAAAAAGACCTGCTGCCTCTCTGGGTGGCCGATATGGACTTCGCCTCTCCCCCACAAGTGACCCGGGCCCTGATCAAAAGAGCCCGCCATCCCGCCTACGGCTACACCCTCACAAGCCGCCGCTACTATGACGCGGTCCGGCAATGGCTCGTGAGACGGTTCCGGTGGGAGGTCCCGGAGGACGATATTCTCACCACCCCGGGAATCGTTACAGCCTTAGCTCTGTGTGTGGAGGCCTTTACAGCTGCGGGAGACGAAGTCATCATCCAGCCTCCTGTCTATCCCCCCTTTTTCTCCGTGGTCACACAAGCCGGAAGACGCCTTCTTCTGAATCCCCTGCACCGCACGGACGGGACTTATCATATGGATCTGGATGACCTCAGGACAAAGATCTCTCCGAGGACAAAGCTTCTTCTCCTCTGCTCTCCCCATAACCCCGTGGGGCGTGTCTGGACAAAACAGGAACTCCATGCCCTGGGAGAACTCTGTGAACAACACGGCATCACCGTCGTCTCTGATGAGATTCACGCCGACCTCGTTTTTCCCGGGCACAGCCATACGCCCACAGTTCAAAGTCATCCGGGGCTTGCCCGAAGGACTGTCACCTGCACATCCCCGAGCAAGACATTTAATATCCCGGGGCTCTATGGATCCAACATCATTATCAGCGATCCGGCGTTGAAAGAGGCCTACCGGGGTGTGCTGGAACGCTTCCACCTCACGTCTCTCAACCTTTTTGCCCTGGAAGCGGCTGTGGCTGCTTATTCATCGGGAGAACCATGGCTTGAAAGCCTTCTTGACTACCTCTATAAGAATCTCTCTTATCTGAGCGCCCGGCTCCAGCGAATCCCGGGGGTGGAATTCCCCGTTCTTCCCCAGGGAACCACACTGGCCTGGATCAGCTTTAAACCGTGGATGGCAAGAGGGCTGGATTATAAGGAGATGGTCATCAACCGGGCCGGGATCGCACTGAATGACGGAATCGATTTCGGAGAAGCCGGCCGGGGATATATGCGTCTGAACTTCGCCTCTCCCCGTCCTCTCCTCAAACAAGCCCTGGACCGTCTGGAAGAAGCCGCCCGACACGGCTGGCGGGACTAGCGGTCCTCTTTTTTCTCTCTTCCGTCGATGATCTTTTGAGCTTCTTCGGCCTTTTTGACGATCCATCGGCCGATGTTGAGAGCAGCCCGGGGCGTCAGAGCGACTTTGGCGACCACTTCCCGGATCACATCCGCATTTTCCTCAAAATCAAGGGGCCTTTCATTTCCGAACAGATGATGCTCGATATGTTCGATCTCCAGAGACGTGGGCATGGATTTCCTGTCAAAATAGAGGTTCAGCGTGAGCAGGCCGTCCGGGGAGATCCCCCCGAATATCCCGTTGACCACGGGGGTCACATCAAACTCCTCCAGGTTTCTGTATGAGATCTTGAGTTTTTTTCCTTCTTCCATGGTCCCTCCTTAACTGAGACTTTCTCTCCGAAGGGGGTCCCCTTCGGGAAATCCGTGTTGACATCATCTCAATTTAACATAAAATCTATGTATCGTGAAGGAGGAGTCATGAAAAGTGCTTTTTTTATCCGTATGTTTCCCAAAGAGACCCCTATTCAACTGCTCATCGAACACGCCGCGATACTGGAGGAGATCAGCCGGCTCATCAAACCTCTCATGGAAGCCTACTTTCAGAATGAAGATATTCATGACAGGATGAAGTTCATCTCCAAACGGGAAAGTGACGCCGACGAGATCAAATTCCAGATCAGAAGGATGCTCTCTCAAAGTGTCCGGACACCCTTTGCTGTGAAAGATATCCTGGATTACCTTCATCTTCAGGATTCACTCATCGACCGCTTTGAAGATGTGGCCAAAAAACTCTCCCTCAACAAAGTGGAAGGGCTGGACGACTATATCAAAAACAAAGTCATGGAACTTGTGGATCAGGTGGTCCAGTCCATCGACTATCTGGAAGATATGATCCGTGAAGTCCGCAAAGTCATCAGCTACTCCTTCGCCTCCAAACTCCTGAAAAAAGAAGCCAATAATTATGTCCAGATCGAAGACATCGAAAACAGGGTGGACGATCTCTCCATCGAGATCGGAAAATGGATCTATTCCAAAAAGAAAGAGATCAACCCCATGGACCTGATCTTCTTTCGCGAGACAGTCCTGATCCTGGTTCACATCACCGACAGAGCGGAAAATACCGCAGAGCTTTTAAAAGCCTTTTTGAAGTAAAGGAGATGATATGACAGTTCTCATCATTGCAGCGGTTATCGGATTTGTCATGTCCATGGCCATCGGGGCCAATGACGTTGCAAACTCCATGGCCACTGCTGTGGGTGCAAAAGCCATCACCATCAAACAGGCGGTGATCATTGCAGCCCTGCTCGAATTCACAGGGGCCTTCTTTTTCGGAAAAATGGTCACGGAGACCATCCGCAAAGGTATTGTGGACCCCTCTCTGATCAAAGAACCCAAGATCATGATCGCCGGAGCTTTTGCCGCCCTGGTGGCTGCAGCCATCTGGGTTTTCATATCCACTTTTTTCGCTCTCCCCATCTCCACCACTCATACCATCGTCGGGGGCATGGCCGGTTTCGGAATCGTTGCCGTGGGATGGCAGGCCATTAACTGGGGAAAGATGCTCTTTATCATCTCCAGCTGGTTTCTCTCTCCTCTTCTCGGAGGGATCCTGGCCTATCTTGTCTTCCGTTTTATCTCATGGACCATCCTGCACCGGGAGTTTCCCCTCAATGCAGCGCGAAAGGTGGGACCATTCCTCATCGGGGTCACGGTCTTTATCGTCATGCTGATGTTTTTCTCCAAAGCGCTCCACATGGATATCAACAGCAAACCTCTCCTCTGGTCCTCCCTTTTCGGGTTTGCAGGAATCGCTGTGAGTTTCCTGATCCTCAAAAGAGTCAAACCCCGCGGGGATGAATACAGGGCTGTGGAAGGGATCTTTCGCAGGATGCAGGTGGTGACCTCCTGCTACGTCTCCCTGTCACACGGGGCCAATGACGTGGCCAATGCCATCGGCCCTCTGGCGGCCATCTACGCTGTTGTGACCACGGGAGTCGTGGGAGCCCAGGCAGGGATCCCGAAATATCTTTTAGGATTGGGCGGCCTGGGAATCGCCCTTGGTGTGGCTGTGCTGGGGTATCGCGTCATGCAGACTGTGGGAGACAACATCACAGAACTCAACAACACACGCGGATTCTCCATCGACTTTTCCACAGCGACCACGGTTTTCCTTGCCTCGGTCTTCGGCCTTCCCGTCTCCTCAAGCCACACCGTTGTGGGTTCCATCGTAGGAGTGGGCATGGCCAGGGGGCTTGAGGCCATCAACCTTGATATTATCAAGAAGATCGCCCTGTCATGGCTCCTCACAGTCCCTCTGGCTGCAGGGACATCGGCGCTTCTCTTCAAACTCTTTATCGGGTGGTTCTAAATTGTGAGAAGCCGCCTGAGAACCATCAAGCTTCCCCGGGAGCAATGGGACCGTTACGTCCTTCCCCTCGGAGAAGCGGAGCCTTCTGAACAGCTTCTCTCTTTTGTGAAGGAGAGGCCGCTCGTTATCGAATGCTGCTGCGGAAAAGGGGAATTCCTCGTCGAAGAGGCCCAGAAATATCCTGACAAGCATTTTCTTGGAATCGATTATGCTTTCCCCGTGGTCCAGAGAGCTGTGAAGCGGGCTGTGGAGCACGGCCTGGATAATATCCGGTTTCTTCATGCGACCTTGGAGAAGTCCCTGGCTCTTATCCCCCGTACACACAGCCTGGAGCGCATCTATATCAACTTCTCCGATCCCTGGCCGAAGAAACGCCATTGGAAACGGCGTGTTGTCCAACAGGAGACTCTGCGTCTTGTCCACGGTGTCATGGAGGATGAGACGGTTCTCTATATCGTGACCGACCATCCCGGTTACAAAGAGTGGATCAGGGAGCAGCTTGACAAAGCTTCGACACTCTTCCGGCCAGTCCGTGACGATTGGTCTGTGGATGCCATGGATGAGTTTCATGAATCGGATTATATGATGAAAGGATTGGCCCGGGGCTACACCATCTCCTTTTTCCTTGCCCGCCGTGTGTCCCCCGCCGGCCAGAAAGACTGAAGGAGGTCTCTATGGAGTTTAAAAATGTCACCGTCCCGGCAAAAGCCAACATCTACGATCACGGTAAAGTCACCAGCCGCACACTTCTCTTTCCTGATGGAACCAAAAAGACATTGGGCATCATGATGCCCGGCCGTTACCACTTCAACACCTCGTCATCTGAGCTCATGGAGATCCTGGGCGGAACAGCCCGTGTCCTTGTCAAAGGCGAAGACGATTGGGCTACGGTCTGCGAAGGGAATTCATTCACTGTCCCCGCCGATTCCCACTTCGACATCGAAGTGGAGGAGCTTCTGGACTACTGCTGTTCCTATAACGTGTGAGACTGAAAAGGAGCGGGGCGTCAAGCCCCGCTCAGAGAGATCATTGTTGAGGCCTGAATTTCACAAGGGCTGAAAAGCGCACATACTGGTCATCATAGACTTTGTTGTCATGGTCATATCCCAGAGTGGAATCATAATAACCGCTTAACTCCAGAATAAAGGAATCGCTCAGTTCCCACCCGATTCCCCCTCCGAATTCCCAATAATCCTGATGCAGCTGATCATCCTCTTTGTCGGTGGCCCTGATGTATTCACCTGAGACCATGAGATAGGACGTGTAGCTCACAGGAAGCTGAGCTTTCACTCCCACAGGAAAGAGGCTTGTCCCCGTGGAGGCCGCATAACCGGCATTGAGCGAAAAAAGAGCCTGGTCATAATCAAGGGTTCCCAGCAGGTCAAAACGATAATAATCGGCTTTATATTCACAGAAATAATACCCTCCCTGAAGGGCCAGAAGCGATCTGTAGAGAGAGACTTTCCCGCCGATATGCCACTCGTCCAGTTTCCATCCCTGGTCGGCGAATTCATAAGCGTCAAACCCGATGCCAGCCTGAAAAAGGGCAGCCGGAGCATAGTAGAGAGAGAGTCCCACCATGTTCATATCCGAATCCTCATTCATCACGATTCCGATAGAGGCCTCCGCCCCTGTGAAGATAGAGGTGTCTCTCACGGTGAAATCGAAACCGAAGACAGAAGAGACAACGGCAAAGACAACAACAAGGGTGATCCCGATCTTTTTCCTCATACGATTCAACTCCTTTGTTTTGATTATCAATTTTAAGGGAAGCAACAGGCTTTGACAATAAAAAAGAGAGAGACTCTTCAGGTGTTGCATAAGGGACAGGAACCCCTATAATAGAAAAAAACTCAAGGGAAGGATGCTCTATGCAAAATGAAACAGTCAATCTCATGCTGAACAGAAAGTCCATACGGGTCTTCACAGACCGGGAACCGTCCGAAGTGGAGATCGAAGTGCTGCTGGAAGCCTCCCGCCAGGCCCCGTTTGCCTACCAGGCCTATTCTATCCTCTTTCGCAGGGACAGGGCCAAAAATCCTTTCCATGCCCCTCTCACGTTCATCTTCTGCGCCGACCTCTACAAGATCGAACGGATGATGGAGATCAGGGGCTGGAAAAGGAACATGAATGACCTGTTGACCCTTCTTCTTGCCTTTCAGGATGCGGCTTATGCAGCCCAGAACATGGTCATCGCAGCAGAGAGTCTGAAGATGGGAAGCTGCTATATCGGAGGAGCTCCCCTGGCTGCTCATGCCCTGCAGCAGGAGTTTGACCTGCCTCCCCGTGTCTTTCCCCTGGTCGCGCTGGCCGTGGGATATCCCGGAGAGAATCCTCCTGTCCGTCCTCGTTTCCCCCGCTCTTTTACAGTGATCGAAGGGAAATATCCCCGCTGGAGTGACGAGGAAGTCTCAGCCGCCATGGATGTCATGGACCGGGGTTATCTTGACCAGGATTACTATCGTCGAGCAGGATTCATGATCCCCCTGGAGAAAGGAATGAAGGAGACGTTCACATTCGATACCTATTCCTGGACAGAACATATCTCCCGAAAACTGGGACTGTGGGAATCATCACCTGACCGGATCATGAACCTGTTCAGAGAGAGGGGATTCTTCACCGGGGAAGAGGAGCAAGCGGAGTCTTAAAAAACAGACAGGCCGCTGTAAGTCGTTAACCGGTCCAGAGCTTCGATACCCCGCAGGGAATTGCCGCAGGCATCCAGTTCAGGGCCCCAGACCGCCATTGAAAAATGTCCAGGGAGAACCGAGACGATTCCTCCCCCCACCCCGCTTTTCGAAGGGAGTCCCACACGGTAGGCAAATTCTCCCGACTCGTTATAGAGGCCTGAAGTCATCATCAGAGAGTTGAGCCGCTTGGTCAATGAGGGTGTGAGGAGAGGCTCTCCTGTCCCCGGGTGGCGGCCCTGGCGGGCAAGAAACAGAAAGGCCCGGGCCAGGTCGATGCATGTCATCGTTATGGCACAATGCCTGAAATAGAGGCTCAGGACATCCCCCACAGCATGATGGATATTCCCGAAACTTTTCATGAAATGCGCCAGGGCGGCATTCCGGTCTCCTTTTTCTTCCTCTGACAGGGCCACCGTTTCATCGATTGAAACCGCTGAAGAACCGCACAGTCCCCTGATGAAGGCAAGGATCTCCTCAACGGGGTCTGATAGCGAATCGAGGAGAATATCCGTGATCACAAGAGCGCCGGCATTGATAAAAGGGTTTCGGGGAAAGCCCTGCTCATGCTCCAGCTGGACAAGGGAGTTGAAGGGATGTCCGGAAGGTTCCCGCCCCACACGCGCCCAGACCTTTTCCCCTTCCCGTTTCAAGGCCAGAGCCAGGGTAAAGACCTTGGAAATACTTTGAATCGAAAAGGGCTTGTCGACATCTCCGCATGTGAAGAGCCTTCCGTCCACTGTGGCCAGCGCCATCCCGAAACGGCCGGGATCCACCTGTCCCAAAGCCGGGATGTAATCAGCCACTTTGCCCTTCCCTTTAAAGACTTCTGTCTCCTGACAGACCTGCTCCAAAAGTGATTGATAATCCATAATCCCTACCCGCTGTATCCTGTGCCCCTGTTGAAGATCATTGTCATCCTTCGCTCTCTTTTCTCCCCTGCTTTCATCAGAGGGCTTTTGAGCACCTCTTTGAACCCCCGGCCCACGGCAAAATTCACTGCCTTCTGATTGTCTTCGGGAATAATAGCAAAGGCCTCTTTCTCCGCCCACATGGCTTCCAGCAGGGCTTCTCCGGCGCGGTTGTCGAGAGCCCCGATGGCTCCTGTGCCCAGAGCGGGCAGGTAATAGCCGTTGGGCTTGCCCTGCGCATCCCGCGTGATACAGGCTCCGTTCATGTAGGCTGAGAGAAAATTGTGCCGGTCTTCTCCGGTAATGGCAGCATCCATCTCTGTGATCAAAGCATGGTCCCCTTTCCCGGCTTTCTCCACTCCCGGCGGAACATGAAAATCTCCCTTTTCGGCAGAGAGAAAAGAGTAATACCCGTCCACCCTGAAACCCAGACTCTCATAGACAGGCTGTCCCATGGGAGTGGCAAATAGACAGAACTGTTCACACCCCTGCCGGGCCAGAAGATCCATGCTTCTCTTCGTGAGCGCAGTTCCGATCCCCCGCTCTCTCCACTCTTCAAGGACAGCGATGTTTCCCAGCCATCCGCTCTTACCAAAACAGAGGGTATTGGCATATCCCACGGGAACCCCTCCATCAAGAGCGATGAGAGCATTGAACCAGGGATGGCCCAGATGAAGGCTGAAGAGTTTATCGAGACGGACCTGCCAGTTCTCCGGAAGAATAGGCTGGACATCGTCGATACGGGGCTTGTGAAGCACTTCGATGCGAATGGTCATTGTCTCCCCTTTCACGGCCTGAACGCAAAATAGACCGCTAAAATAAGACACATAAAGGCCAGGAGATGATTCATCCGAAACCCTCCTGTCTTGAAAAAGAGGAGAGCGATGAGCATAAAGACCGTAAGAGAGACAGCCTCCTGCAGGACTTTCAGCTGAACCAGGCTGAACGGCCCTCCGTTTTCGATAAATCCCATCCGGTTCGCCGGGACCTGGAACGAGTATTCAAAGAGCGCCACGCTCCAGCTCAAAATGATGACCGCCGCCAGGCTGAGCTCTGAAAAAAAACGGATGTTTTTCACTTTCAGATGGCCATACCAGGCCAGTGTCATAAAGACATTGGACACCGTGAGGAGAAGGAGGGTCATGACGGCTTTCTTAAACATCATATCCGACTGAGCATAGCCTAAGAATGGGGAAAAGCAAGGATAATTGTCTTTCAGATCAGCGGGGTCAAGCGGTACCGGCTCAGAGTCTCCAGCCTCTCCCTGCGATGATCCACAAGGGGACGGAGATAGCCTTTTTTCGGAAGGCTCGGGCTGTGAAGGTCATGGGCCGGCAAGCCGGAAAGCTCGGGGATCCATGTCGTGATATAATCTCCCCGGGGGTCGAAGCGTTTTTGTTGAAGCCACGGGTTCATGATCCTGAAATAGGGGACCGCATCACAACCGGTGGAAGCCGCCCATTGCCAGTTTCCGTTATTGACACACGGATCATAGTCGGTAAGCTGTTCAGCAAAGTAATGCTCGCCCTCTCTCCAATGGATATGCAGGTCCTTGATGAGAAATGATGCAGCGGCCATCCGGACCCTGTTATGCATAAACCCGGTCTCATTGAGCTGACGCATACCCGCATCCACCAGGGGGAACCCCGTCTCACCCCGGCACCACTGTTCAAACCTCACTCCCGGCTCCTCCCAGGGGATATCGTCATAACGCTTATGAAAACTTCCCTGGAAGACACGGGGAAAATGAAAGGCGATATGGGTGAAGAAATCGCGCCACAGGAGTTCTGAGAGGAATGTCTCTGCATCACCCAGCTCTTCCATGGCTGTGTGCCAGGCTTCACGCACAGAAAGCGTACCGAAATTGAGATGAGCTGAAATCCCTGATGTGGCTTCCCGGGCGGGAAAGTCCCTCAAAGTTGTGTAATCACCCCGGTCCAGAAATGTTCTGAACCTTTTCAACCCCCGCATCCGCCCTCCTTCGTTCAGGGAGTCTCCTTTCAGCTCCTGCAGACGATCCGGTGGAATGCTGCCGGCAGGAGAAGAAGAGGAGAACCGTCCCTCATGGCATGTCTGCGGCACAGAGACCTCAAGCTGAAAGGCTCTCTTTTTAAATGGGGTAAAGACACGGTAGGGCTCTCCGGAACGGGTCAGAAGGCTTCCCGGGGGAAAAAGGAGGTTCTGGTGAATCATATGGATCTCCGCCTGATGCTTCCGGCAGACGTCTGTCAGATCCTTTTCCCTTTCCCCGGCGACCGGGGTATAGTCCTTCTGGAAGAAGAGGGCTCTGATCCTGCTCTCCTTCAAAAGACGGTCCAGGACCTCTTCAGGACGTCCCCGGATGACGGCGAGCACTCCTCCCCTCCGGCTCAGCGCCTCTGAAAGCTCCTGCAGAGACTCCATCATAAATGAAAAGGCATGCCGGTTGAACCTGCTGTCACCCTCTCCCTGACGGGGATCCAGAATAAAGAGGGGAAGGACCTCGTGGCATCGCATGAGCGCTTCATTCAAAGCCGGGTTATCGTCCAGCCTCAGGTCCCGGGTGAAGAGATAAGCTCCTTTTGTGATCTTTTCCATAATGGAAGCATACCTGATTTTTCGCGTGGAGTGAAGAGTGTAAACAATTGGCCTTGCTCATGTGTCTCATAAAAAAAGTACTTTTGAAAGGAGTCTTTATGGTTCGTCTTTTCTCTTTTCTGGCTCTCCTGGGCCTGACCGTTTCTCCGGCATCTCCCCTGTCCCTTTTGGATTCACCGCCCCCCTCCACTGAAGAGGCCCGTCTTCTCCTTCCGGGAATCCTGAGCACCGGGCTCTTTGAGCGCGATTTCACTCTTTCTCCCGAAGGAGATGAGATCTATTTTACGGTGATGGGACGTTCTTTGTCTGTTATCATGGTGACTCATCGCGTGAAGGGCAAATGGAGTGTTCCCGTGGCGGCTTCTTTTTCGGGAGAAAAGAAGTTTTTTGATGCGGAACCGTGTCTCTCTCCTGACGGAACAGCGATCTACTTTCTCTCCACACGTCCCCTTCCCGGAGACCCTTTTCATGAGGGATGGGGATATGAGAATATCTGGACTGCTCAACGGACATCAGAAGGATGGAGTGATCCCGTCCCCCTGGGGAAGACTGTCAATGACGGACATAATGTCTACTACCCCACTCTGACAAAGGAAGGAGTCCTCTATTATTCGGCTTCACCCCGCGGAGGAGAGAGAAAATCCGACTTGTTCAGGGCATTCCCCCAAGGAGCGGGATACGGCAAAGCGGAAAAACTCCCTGAGCCTCTGAATACACTTCCTCTTCAGTTCAACAGTGCTGTGGATCCCCGCGGGACTTATCTTCTCTTTATCTCCGCAGGCAGTGATCTGAATCATAATACGGCAGACATCTGGGTCTCCTTTCGGAGAGAGGATGACCGATGGAGCAGACCCCAGAACCTGGGGCCCGCCGTCAATTTTCCCGGCGGCAGCGCTCAATCAGTCTCTGTGACCCCGGACGGCCGTTATATCGTCTTCGCCATGACTTACGCCGATCCGAACCTTCTTCCCGACGAAATCACATATGAGATTCTCCAGTCAGCATCCGATTCGCCGCAAAACGGCCTTTCCGATCTCTACTGGATCGATGCCGGCCTTCTGGACAAGCTCAAAGAAAACGCAGAGTGGTGACCGGTTCTCTTGCCGGGGAGATCAGCCGATCTCCTCTTCGAGAAACGCGGTGACAAAAGCAATCACCCGGGGACAGACCTCTTCAAAGAGGCCTGATCTCCGGGCCTTCTGATACTCATCCGGATCACTCATGTCAATGTTGAGAAGGCCGCTGCAGCGCAGAGTTCCGAAGCGCTTTTTTACGGCTTCTCCAAGAGACCTGACTTTTTCATAACACAACTCTTTGTCATGGGCGAAATGAGCTCCCAAGACCATGACTCCCCCGGTAAAGGCTCCACAGGCCTCCTGGAGCCGCCCCATCCCTCCCCCGAATCCCGCTCCCAGGGGAGCCAGGCTCTCAGGAGCCTGTCCCAGGGCTTCTGCCCAGGGAAGGATGACAGATTGACAGCAATTATAGGGGCCGTGAAACCGTTCCAGGGCCTCGTTCTGTTTTTTACTCTGTTTTTCCATTTTTCTCCTTCGTTTTATCCATAAGGATGATGCCGAGGACCACCGCCGCTTCGATAAGAAAAAGAAGACGGGGAGGCATCAGGATGATCATTACTGCGCCCATGTTTCTGCAGTCATCTTCCTACCATGTCTCCCAATGAAGGCGCTTTTCATCCCACTTGTCTTTGGGGAGGACTTTTTCGGCAGGATATCCGAGCGGGATGACATTGAGCGGAATGATCCTCTCCGGGAGAGAGAGGAGAGGACGGATGTCAGCGATACGCTCCTGGTTGGGATAGAGGCCGGTCCACACGGCACCAAGCCCCAGGGCTTCAGCTGCGAGAAGGATATTTTCCGTAGCAGCCGAACAGTCCTGGACCCAGAACTTGTCGGCGATCCCGCGCTCATCCTTTCGGGGGTCTCCGCAGACAATGATCGCAGCAGAGGCCTCTCTGAGCATTGCAGCATTGGGAAGCCTGTCTGCCAGGGCCTCAAGGAGCCGGGTGTCTGTCACGGCGATAAATTCCCAGGGCTGGATATTGACAGCAGAGGGAGCACTCATTCCCGCCTGGACAAGAAGCTTCAGCTTGTCTTTATCGATGGCCTTCCCGCGCTGAAAATGGCGAACACTTTTTCTGCTGAAGATAAGATTCAGATCATCCATAAGGTCTCCTTTCATTTCGGCCATAGAAAGGCCACATAAGCGGCATAAAGTGCTAAAAGAAGCCCTCCTTCCAGGCGGCTGAGCCTGAACCCGCTTTTGAAAAAGGGAAAAGCCAGACAGGAGGCCAGGCCAAAAACCCCCAGATCGGCCCAGGTGATCCCGCTGGCTGTCAGAGGCCGGACAGCCCCTGCCCCCCCGAGGACAGCAAGAGTATTGAAAATATTGGATCCGATGATATTCCCCACGGAAATGTCCGGTTCTTTTTTCAATGCGGCGACAAGAGAAGTCGCCAGCTCAGGAAGGCTTGTCCCCGCGGCCACGATGGTGAGCCCGATCACAGCTTCGCTCACACCGAAGAGCCGCGCCAAAGTGATGCTTCCCGCCACCAGGAGATGCGCTCCGGCAGCAAGGAGCCCCAGCCCGCCTCCGATCAGAAGGATAAAGAGGAGAGGGGACCCCGCTGACGGAACGAGATAGTCCCGGAACTCATCGTTGAGGATCTTCTCCTTTTTTTTCAGTGCGGGTTGAAGCGTCCATCCTGTATAAAGAAAAAAGAGAGCAAGAAAAGCGAGACTTTCACCAGGAGAGAAGACACCATCGATACAAAAGAGGATCATAAGAAATGCTGAGGCGATCATGGCCGGAACATCACGCCGGACCAATCCTGACTGGACGCGAAGAGGCTGTATCAGTGACGCCAGGCCGAGGATGACACAGAGATTGAAGATGTTGGATCCCAGGACATTCCCCAGGGAGATGGCGCTGTTCCCCGAGAATGATGCTTTCAGGCTCACGATCATCTCAGGCATACTGGTCCCGAAAGCAACGATGGTCAATCCCACGATGAGCGGTGCCACTCCCAGCCGGAGAGCCAGCTTTGAACTCCCTTTCACCAGGAGGTCCGCCCCGAAATAAAGAAAGACAAGTGAACCGGCAATAAGACTTAAAGAAGAGACCATCGCTCTCAACCTCCTCTTCTCTCTTTTATGAAGATAAGTCATCCCGGACATCTGTCAAGTCTTCTCTTGGGCCGTTCATCTCTTCATACGGCCGTCCTGTCACTTCCTCCTTGTCCTCCTCCCTGTCACATCCTACTCTGAGGGAAAAAGGAGGAGCTGTGCATGTGATCCTGCTCATTATCACGGGCCTTTCTCTCTTTTCCGGATGCGCATTGGATGAAGAGGCTCTTGACGACGATTTCACCCCGCTCTCCCTGCACCGCCTGAAGACAGGAGAGTGGAATGTTCCGGCTTCGCGCCTTCTTCTTGCCCAATTCGAGGGAAGGGTCTACGGGCTGGATATCGTCACCGGGAAAGTCTCGGTCACCACGTTTGCAGGGAAGAACCCTTCCACAACAGAACTCTTCACGCTTCCGGCAGGGTGCAGCGCCGGCGAGATCTTCAGCCCGGCGGCCTTTCAGCCTCTCACAGCGGATTCATTTCTCATCGCCGACCGCTACGGCAACCGTCTTCACCTTATCACGGAACAGGGGACCGTGAGGAAGACGCTGATGTTATCGCGCCGTGGATTCTTCCCCCGCGGAACACACATTGCAGCCAGGAGCGGAGAGACATCCGGAGCTGTTCTCTTTTGCAGCTTTTCAGCCCGGGGTGAGATCCTTCTTCTCCGGACAGACCCTTTCAGAGTCGTCTCTTCAACAGGACAAGAGCACCCGCCCCTCTCATCTGAAAAAGGATCTCTTCGGTTTCATCCATTTTTCGGCGACCTTGTCCATACGGCAGAAGGGTTTTTCAGATTCACATACATCCCCTCCCTCTATTGGGAAAGAGGCCGGGGGGCAGAGGATCTGAAGACTCTCTTTTCCGGACTCAGGGAGCACGGTTTCTCTTTTGAATTGAGCCCACATCAACGTCCCTACCAAAAAAGTCCTTTGAAACCGCTCCTGACACGGGCAGAACTGATTCCTGTCCCCGGTAAGGGGAGGAAAGAGGCTCTCCTTCTCTGTTATGACGATCTCCATAAACGGATCTTCGCCATGACACCCCGGGGGCAGATGAAGACGCTGATCCCCTGGCCGGAAGCCCTCCCCTGGGAATATCCTCATCTGATCATGACAGCTCCGGACAGGTTCCTCTTTTACGGACAGGATGACCGCTTTGAACTTTACGAGACAGGAAAGGCCCTTTTCAGGTGAAAAGGGCCCGAAGACTATTTTTTTATGAACCGGGGTTCTTTCTGAAACGAGATCATTCCGCGTTTCCAGAGAAAGAAGATAATGAGCGTGGCTGCAGCTGCACAGAGAACAGCCAGAAGGATCCACATCCCGGTATGCACTTTTTCATAGGTGAGTTCAAGATGGTTCTCAGCGAAGGGATCCAGTGTCCACGTATAGAGCCCCTCTTTTTCATCCGCCTGGGACGCGTTGTGAGTGAGGACCTTGTAGGGTGTCCTGATCGCATACGTATAGTTCATGTTTTTTGTGAAATTCTCAGGCAGAAAGCCCTCTGCTTCATCATTGGTCACAAGATCGTCTCCCACAGCAGAATAATCGGTCTTGACAATCAGGGTGACCATGGATCTGAAGAGTCCTTTTTTTGTTTCCACAGTCAGAGATGCACCCAATTGCTCTTTGTTGGCGTCCAGCGACCTCTTGAACGCTTCCATCGATGGAAACTCGGCATGAGCCCGTATTCCCTGATACCCGTCTTGCTGATAATCACTCACCTGAAATCCGCTCTCGGAAAGCTTCGTCCTGATCGTCTGGAAGGGGTCGGCATCATTACTCCGGGCCGCTTCATAGACCACCTGCATCAGCCCGAAAGAGTAATCATACGAGACTGTCCCGTTCCGTTTGACTGTCAACGTGGAATGGGATTCTGAACAGGCGAACAGGGCCGAGAGAACACAGATCAGCAGAGTTATACGGATGCCTCTCTTCATCTTCACAACCTCCTTGATTTCATTGTCCATAAGAATAGCTTTTCCTCCGGATTTTTCAAGTTGTTTTCTTCAAAAAGATTTTTCCGATAAAGACTTGACATCAGGGAAAAGGGTGTTATATTTACTTTGTAAGACAAAGTTATTTGTAACCAAAGGAGGTTTGCATGAATTCACACAAGGCTTATGAAGATGT